>CAYULA010000005.1:0-7856 GCA_964445525.1 uncultured Thermoplasmatales archaeon
GTTAACACCTTATATCGTCATGATTTCTCCTTTTGATTTCTCGGACAAACTCTACCCCAAAGATATTTTGGACGTTTGATGATTATCGGATTTTTTCAGATGATCATCCACCCCATGAAGGTTTTCATGGATTAACTATGAAAATAAACGAATTTGGAGGTCATGTAAACATAATGGTTATTTTTACTTCTGATGAGTTTACCATACCTTTTGGAAATGAAATTAGGAACTATTCTGTGATTAATGATTTTAATTGGTCTCAAGAAAAAATAAATAAAAGTTTGGAATTTTTTAATGAACCAAATGTATATCCTCAATGCCATGGATGGAACCATACAAATGAAGAAGGTTTCAATTGGAAAACTCTAAATGAAGCAGAAGAAATCATATTTCATACACTTTGGAATTGGAAAAATAATTTTAATATTACACCAAATTTCTTCTTAGGAAGAGGCACAAGTGGAAATTACAATATCACACTGGCATTAAAGAAATTTAGTGAAAGTTATTGGACAGTTTATGGAGAGAATTTCCGTTGGAATGAAGAGAGATTATTTCCCGACCATACTTTAGATGGTCCCGCTGTGGAATATATCGGTAAGAAATCATATGTAAAAAGATTCGACCCATTATTTGGTAATAGCTGGGGGAATCCTTGCACGACTCTATACGAAGCGCAGGAATTATTTAAAAATTCATATAACGAAGATGATTGTGAAATGATATTCATTAGGGGTCATCCAGGTATTTTAAATAGAAAGGATCAACAAAAAAATTTATCATTATGGGAAGATTGGATAGATTGGATTTATTTGACCCATGATTTAATAAATATTAATCATACACAAGCAATATATTATAATATTGATCGGCAAGATTTTAAAATTATAAGAACTGGTGAGGAGAATTATACTATCGATCTTACAGGATGTAAATATGATCATAACCTATTAATTTCACCACCAAATCAATTGACAAGTATTATCTGGACCCTTATCGATGAAAATGGAAACTATATAGACACTATTAATGAAGATAAATTTGTAAATCTATCCGGTGAAAAAAAGTATTTTTTAGCTAGTATGAATATGTAGGAAAAGAAGATTCCTACAAGAATAATAACCTTAATTATAGTTAAATCAATAATCAAACTATAATAATATTACAAGCAGTTATTATTTTTTTTTCTATAGTTTTTTAAATAGTTGCGCCTCTATCTTAAATTTTTTTCTCCAATCGCCAAACACTCAGCTTTGGCCATGTACAAAAAGTAGAAAAATGCAGAAGTCGTCATGAACACACATGTACATTAATCTAATAAAATCCTATAATTAATAGGTTTTTGTTAAATAGTATTAACAACATCCACTAATCGATCGTGCGTAGATTGGTGTGATTGAACATGCGTTGCCCCAAATGCGGAAAAACGGACCGGACCATAAAGTCAGGAAAAAGAAAGACAAGCAAAGGGATTGTCCAGAAGAACCTCTGCAGAAGATGCGGGAGATATTTCAGTTCCAGCTTGCATCCCTACAGCAGATATCCAGATGAGATGATCTTCGAGGCAATGGTCCTCTACAATAAAGGAAAATCACTTCCTCATATCAATGAAAAACTAATAGAAAAATTCGGAAAAGGAGCTCCCAATAGAACATTATATTCCTGGATCAGGAGATATGTCAATGAATACGGCCTATATGCTCTCAGAGGCGTCAGATCGGACAGGGAACTTAAACCTATTAAAAGATTGAAGCTGAAAGACCCCACCGATCATGAATTATCATATCACGGTATTAAACTGGAACGGCTGAGGACCAGATGGCCAAAAATCCATAGAAATATCAAAAAAATTGAAAAATCTGGATCCATTCCATTTAGAGAAAACAATGAAATCGGAATATCCTTTGATGCTTCCCAAATCAATTTGAAAGGTCCTAAAAGATCCTTTAGCAAGATCATAGAACTGGCGGAAGATATGAAAGGTGAATTAACCAAAAAAGAGCTTTGTGAGTTCTTTCTCCTTCATCACCCTGATTGTATAGCACTGAATTTTCCTTTTATTATTCAAGGAGAAAGAGATGATTGCAATAATGTTGAATGCATAGACATGCTGTTCCTCGATCAGAATAGGGTTCTTATGGTAGATATTGTGGATTCCCATAAAGAAATGAGGAAAAAGATTCCGAAGATGGTTCTAATCAGGGATGCATATATCAAGGAAACCGGAATAGCCCAAAACAGAACAGGATCCCTCTTCATTGTCGATGACAGAAATTATGAACTGATTACGAAAACTGATCAGTCGTGATTGTATTTGGGCTTTCTTCCGGTTATTTCCTCATGGTCCTCTATCAATGATCTTCTCCTCTTTTCCATGTCACAACCCGGAAAGGTCCTGTAGATTCTGTAATAGCTTGCATCCGGCATCGGGAATACTCCCTCGTCGAGATGTTTCGAGAGCATTGATTTCAGTGGACCAGCACCCACGTAAAGAATATCATCCTGATCTGAGAGAACCTCATAAAGCGAAATCTCGTTTACCTCGGCCTCAAGAAAATCCTTTTTGAGCAATTTCCTAGTGTCATTCTCCTTCACGGGACTCACCTTCTTGATGATGGTTTGATGGATATATCAATAAGATTCGAGATATCCCCCGGAAATCCCATTCGATGAATATTTACCAATTTGATAATATCAGATTAAAGTTTTTAAGTAAACCTTAAATTTATTCATTGTCGGTGGAATTATGCGTAGAGGCGATGAAGAACTTTTATGGTCCAGAGATTTATTGATTCTGTCCCAAGGAGAGAAGACCAGGGGGAGGCTTTCCATTCTTACCGGATCGGTGATAATCGAGGAGAGAACAGAGAAAGTCATGGGTGATCCGGCCTGGAGGAATCGGATAGTGATGGATCTTCCTTCTCCTGATAATGTGAGATTGATTAGAAAGGGCCTCTTTAACAGAGTGCTCTCCATCAGGTGTATTGATACCGATCATGAATTTATTATTGGTGATCCGCCAAAGATCCTTGAGGAGATAAGAACTGCTCTAACCATAGCATCGAACCTGAAACCCGGAAAATCCCATTCTGTTCTATCCCTTGTGGGTAAGGCAGGATCCACCGTGTTAAATTGAATTTTGCAATATCTCAGAGAAACTTCATCCATATTTCTTTGGATAAATTGAATAATGGGTATTACCTTACAGAAGCGGGGTTTATTTGGAAGAAGAGGGTAAGGAAATCCTGTTCACAAAGGATTGCAAGATAGGGAAAGGACCTTTCAAGAGGAATGGAAGATTGACCCTTACAGAACGGAGGGTCCTTCTGGAAGAGAATTCAACACCGATAGCCGGTTTTGGAGGCAGGAGTCATAAGGTTGTTATGGATCTGCCAATTACCGATCTGGGAGATATCTCCGAGAAAAGGAAATCCATTTTTGGTGAAAGCGAAATAAAAATTACTGTTGGAGACAAAATGACCATTCTTTCATTTGATGGTAATGGGGATACTGCCCTGGAGAGCTTGAAGTTATGCATGGAAATTGAAAAGAAGAAGAGGATTTTTTGGGACCATAAAAAGTAAGGGAGAGGTAGGTTTCACAGAGTTTGGTTCTGATTGTTTCAGGGAATGAATATTCAAGTGCCGTGTAACAGCTAAAGAACTTTAGTTTTATAACTCTACAATTCCAAAGTTGGGGCATGGATTACTTTTCCTAATTTCGGGGTAGGGTAGTCTTTGCAGAGTATATTTGACAATGAAACCGTCCAGTATCGTATGAAATACGGTTTCGAAGTGAAGAACGGAGACAAGTCCATTTCATAAGGTGCGAGAGATGCCCACATTGGATGACCATGAAACGCCGGATAACCGAATTGGATTAGGAAGGGATCTAAGGATTTTTCACTACATGTACTAGGCATTTTCACCCGGTACCGGATGAAGATGCCAAAAGGGTCATTGAACTGAAAAAGGAAAATCCGCGTTGAAGCTTAAAACCAGTGAGGAACTTGCTTTGGGAGGGTAAGGATATTTATCCTCATCGTCAGACTATTTGGGAAACCCAAAGAAAGGTTGGAGACACCAAACGAGCAAGGAGGAAACTGAAGGTATTCAGTGACTTTGAAAGGATTCACTCAGAAGGTCTATAGAAAGTGATTGCATTGATTCCATGGTTGTGGAAGGCATAGGATTGGTGTGCCTGATATTGTTTGCCGATGATCACAGCAGAAAGATCATTGGAGCAAGGTTTGCTAACAATAGATAAGCTATTCAATGAATGGAATTACTTCGGTTCATTATCGAAAAGTATGACCTTCCAGCCCAGATGTTCAAGTCCAGGTCACACAGTTCTTGAGGTCTAAGAGTCACATGACAAATAATGCTGATAAAAATTAGAATAGATTCAATATTGTCAATACTGAATCTATAATTATAATAAAAATAAACCGAAATTAATTTGGACCATACGTATAATACAATCTGCCAGATTTCCTGTTCACTCTAGCACGATTACCTTGACCACATTTGCCCACGGAATAAGGACGGTGTTGAATTTCGTCCTTCTCTTGGACGGGTTCAGCTTTACCTTGATGAAAGCGCCCATATCCTCACCCTGTCCACCAGCGCTTTTCTTCTTCCCGTCTGCGAGGTAGATCACCTTCACATTTCCAAGCTTAGTCATATATCATCACCAATTATACATAAAAAACGCAATATATTAACTTAACCATTAAAATATCAAAAAATAAGCATTATTCCAGTTGATTCCCGAAAAATTTTGAAATCCTTATGAAATAATCTGGCAAAGATCCTGACAGATAAAATTTTTAACGAATCTTAATTTCGATAGATTCTTAAGACTTAATTCAGACCTGGGGTTATACTAATGAAAAAATGAGGAAATGTATTAATGATAAAATATTTCATATTTTCATAATTACAAATAAATCAAAATTTTCCCCTATCATTTATACATATATAAAAATGTACATGCACCTACATATCAAACAATTTTTCAGAAATGTTAGGCTTAATTTATAATATTGAAAAATGGCTTTTTATTTGGGGATCAAATGAAAACAGAGAAGTTCCTGTCAATAATTGTGATAGCTGGTTTTGTGATAACGATTCTCTCCTTCGGATTGGGAGGAATGGATGTTAAGGCGGGTCCATATGACCTTGTGGGTCTTACAAAAAGAGGTCCTATACGAATCGAGGATCCGTCCCAATTCACTACCGAAAATGGTGTTATCAGCGGCACAGGTGAATTCAACGATCCTTTCCTGATTTCGGGCTGGGAGATAGACGGATCCGGGAGAGGGTATGGCATCTATATAGGCAACATCACCACCGTTAGTTATGCCATTGTGGATAACCATATTCATTCCGCAGGGGGAGATTCTGGTGAATATAATTGGAATGCTGGATTGATCATAGTAAATGCAAAATCCCATTTCATACAGAATAACATCATAGAGGGAAATGACGGCCCGGGAATAGTGATGATGTCCTCCTCAGCATCACCCTCAACCGGGAATATAATAAGATCAAACGGTGGTCCAGGTATTCTGGTGGAAGATTCCATTCTTGTCCAATTCCATGGGAATTCGATTCAGGGGAATGAGAAAGGAATACATGTTAAAGGATCGCAGGCAATCTATTTTAGATACAATTCCATCTCAAAAAGCGATTCATACGGACTTCAAATCGAAATGGATTCATTTAATATTGGTTTCAATCAAAATAACATGATCAAAAATAACCCCGGAGGATCCCAGGCGTACGACAGCGGAGGGGAATCCACCATCAACAACAATTACTGGCATGACCTTAAGGATATATATCCTGATGTAAAAGAGAATGCTGGTATCTACGACACTCCTTATGACATCCCTGGGGGTGTGGATAGAAAGGATTTCAAACCATCATCCACACCCTTTGAAGAAAGTCATCCCGAAATTGTTGATAAAACAGAAGGCGATCCCACTACTGGAGATAAGATAATGGCCTCCGCCGATGTATTTGACTTTGAGTATGTGGATTCTGTTCGTATCGAATACTGGTTTGGTTCCGATGCAAATCATTTCGTAAAGGATATGTTGCCTGGTGATGGTATCGAATGGACAAGGTCCATGCAGATACCCGAAGATGCTCAGGGGACCTTGAAATACAAGATTATGGCAATGGACCTGGCCGGAAATTTGACAGAGGTTTCGGGAGCTCTGGGTGTTGTGATTGACAATGATCATCCGATGATATTAGATTTAACATCGGAGAATACAACAACCGGAGAGAGCCTGATATTCAGGGCGGAGGTTGTTGATAATATCGGAGTTTCAGAAGTTACGGTTCAATATGAAATCGGCAATGAGGAAGAAGTGGAATTGCCCTTGACGAAGGTTGCCGGAAACCACTGGGAGGTTGAGGTCCTATCTCCATCTGACATCTCAGCAGTTGAATATTCAATTACTGCAGAAGATGAAAACGGTAATTCTGCCTATACCGAAACCAAAATCTTGATGGTGCTGGATAATGATCCTCCGATCCTGGAAGAGGTATCGGCGGATGAACTCTCACCAGGGGATTTCTTGAACCTATCGGTTCATGGATCAACCGATAACATAGGGATAGCCAATGTCACCTGGGTTTTGGAGGAATTGGAAATATTGGCTTATGGATGGAATTTTTCATTCATTTTCGAAGAACCCGGCAATTACATGCTGAAGGTTTTTGCTAGAGACAGCGCGGGAAACACTGCATCCTCTTCAATATTGATAGGGGTCAGACAGCATCCCGATATGGATTCGGATGGCATCAAAGATTCACTGGATGAAGATATTGACGGTGACGGATTCAACAACTCCGTAGAAATCCAGCTCGGTTACGATCCCACAGATAGGATGGATTATCCACAGGATATGGATATGGATGGTTTTCCTGATCTTATTGATGATGATTCCGACGGTGATGGTTTCTCGGATGAAACAGATGCTTTTCCAAACGATCCCACACAAAGCATAGACACGGACGGGGATGGCATCAGCGATCATTTGGATGCAGACGATGACAATGACGGTATACCTGATTTCTGGGAGATCTTCTATGGTCTGGATCCGGGTAACGGCTCTGATGCCTCCTTGGATAGCGACGGTGACGGGATCATGAATCTTGAAGAATACGAAAATGGTGGGAATCCGCTTCTTAACGATTTGAAACAAAGAAAACCCGATCTGGTAAGTGTCGATGAAAATGATGAAGGCCTTTCCAAACCCGCATTTGCGGGCATAGTGATAGCATCCCTTCTGGCGGGAGCTGTCGCAGGTTTTTCCGGTAAAAAGGGATATGATCATTACATGAATAGGAACAAATCCGATGGTAATGACTGCGATGACGACGGGGGTATTGCCAAACCGGTTGAATCAGGAATCAGCAGGGATGTCGATTCCGGTGAAATCGGAGATAACAAAGAAAGATCCAGTCCATTATCCATGACCCTCGGTCAGGATTACAACGGGACCAGATCCAACAGGTCCTCCGGTTTGAAACATCAAGACGGTGAAGATCCCCTGACGAGAAAGAGACCGGGAAGGGCAAAATACGGTGATATGACCCTGGAAAAGGATCCTGCTCAGCCCGAGCCCGCAATCAGCCACAATACAACAAGGTCAAACAGGTCCTCGGGTATATCCGATCCTGATGAGGGAGGCGGGGGAAGCACAGCCCAGAATCACAATTCCTCTCGATCAAACAGGTCCTCGGGCATATCCGATCCTGATGAGGGAGGCGGGGGAAGCAGAGCTCAGAATCACAATTCCTCTCGATCAAACAGGTCCTCGGGCATATCCGATCCTGATG
>CAYULA010000005.1:7956-111973 GCA_964445525.1 uncultured Thermoplasmatales archaeon
GATCTGGGAGGAGGGGGAGATAGAGCTCAAGATTACAATTCCTCTCGGTCCAACAATAACAATTTCCAGGATCCTGATGGTGATTATCAGGGTGGTGACGATCCTCAGACAAGAAAGAGACCGGGAAGGGCGAAATATGGTGATATCACCCTGAAAAAGTAAATACGGAACTTTACCGGCTTATTATAAACGAATCATCGGTTCCTTCCCATCTCATCGTGGGATGAAACCCATTCCAGGGATGATATTGCAGCTGCCAGGGACAATTCACCTGCCAGTGCAACCGCTGTGACAATTTCCGCGAATTTCCTGACCTTACCATCGCCATAGCAACCGAGAATATCAAGACATTCCTTCTGGGTGGGAAGACCGGTGCCCCCTCCGTAGGTTGCAACTATCAGGGAAGGCAGTGTTAATGAGAGGTAGAGGTCCCCCTCCTCGGTGATATCGGTATAGAGGATCCCGCATGAGGACTCCGCCACATTGGCCACATCCTGACCCGTGGCTATGAACATGGCCGTAATGGCATTTGCAGCCTGGAGTCCGTTGTTGTTGGCTCCGGATATGAAGGCCCCCAGTGTCCCCGCTCTGGCATGGGCCTCAAGGGTCTCCGG
The DNA here is from genome assembly GCA_964445525.1 of uncultured Thermoplasmatales archaeon. Classification (GTDB taxonomy): domain Archaea; phylum Thermoplasmatota; class Penumbrarchaeia; order Penumbrarchaeales; family Penumbrarchaeaceae; genus Penumbrarchaeum. The sequence continues at coordinate 8,571 of CAYULA010000005.1, forward strand.
TTCCACCCTGAGCTCTTTTAAGAGGATTTCCCGGGGAATGGTAGCCTCGGCTGTTACTCTTTTTCCCCTGGTTTGAAGAATATTTACCTGGGATCCTTTTTTGTCGGTTGCGAAGTTGGATTCCAAATAGAAGTTCCTGATACCCTCGTAATTTTCCATGATCCAGGAGCAGGCGAAAAAGGTGGCCTTTCCGACCATGTTCTGTCCCGCGGCATCACCGGTGGTATAGTTGAACCTCAGGAAAACAAACCGGTTGGAAAGAAACCTCTCTATGGATTTCAGTTTTGCAACCCTGGAGGTTGCCTCGGCGAGCCTGGCGATCTTTTTTTCATTTTCCTCAACCCATTTTGAGAAATCCCTCGCACCTCTGGCTGTGTCGAAAATGAAGACAGGCGCTCTCTGCATCCTGTCCACGGAGAAGGTTGTTGTCACTCCCCCCGATAGATTGAGAACCTTCATTCCCCGGTTGTAGGAAGCGACAAGTGTTCCCTCGCTTGCGGCAAGAGGTATGATGAAATCTCCGTTGGCATATTCACCGTTTATCCTTAGAGGCCCCGCAAGGCCAAGGGGGACCTGTGCCACGCCGGTGAAATTCTCAATGTTTCCCTGGGTAATGTGGGGGTCGAAGGAATATTGAGAAACATGTTCAAGTTCCACATCGCTGTACTCCTTCACGAACTCCTGTCTTTTTTTTATTATATCATCTTCATAGTTGTTCTCCTTGTCGTAGGGAATGGATATCTTTCTTTTAACATGGCGGGGTACCCTATCTTCCACATCGAAAGTAAGTATGCCGAATTTCTTCGTCCTGAAGGAAAATTCCAGTTTATATGGCCTTTCCAGTTCAAGTTCCATTCCGGATATGTATACGTCAACCTTCTGTCCGATATGAAAGGGAAGGGGATTTTCCGGTTTGACTTCCGTGGCGGGGTGATCCTCGTTGGCAATTCTCAGGTTGACCCTGTGGAGTTCGATCTCTTCACCGTCTATTGCAACCTTTCTAACCTCTGTAAGGCTGGAATCGGAGATCTGATTTTTCAGGGCGAACCTGATCCCCTCCTTTACATTAGATAGGCTGCCGAACGTGTATATCTGTCTGAGGATGCTGGAAGGTATTTTCATGGTATCACTCCTTTTAAAGGAATATCAAAGGTCTTGAAACAAGAGCTTCCATCCGTAATAATGTGATGGACGGGACGGTTAATCATGAATGGGAATTAAATGTAACGGTCCTTCAATCAAAGAATGTCTGTGGAGAAGGGGGAAGCGATAGAAATATAATGCAAGGAAGCGGATTTCCATCAGAAAAATGTACTTCGGTGGGGGAAGAAGATGGGAAAGCTCTCCGACATCACAACAACCATGATGATCATCACTTCGGTATTATTCATTCTGATCGATATGGATGAGGTAAGGGCGGATACCCTCACCGTTTCAACTGACGGATCGAAGATGTATACATCCATACAGGATGCGGTCGATGCCGCACAAAGCGGGGATGAGATCCTGATCTCTCCGGGATCCTACGGTGATAGCATCCTGATTCAAACGGATGATCTTTTCCTGAAAAACGCAGGCGGCGGAAAGGTATTGGTGGAGTCGAATTCGATCGGCCCTGCAATCACCGTCAGAGCGAACAATGTGACTCTGGAATCTTTGGAGACATCCCAATGCAGTACAGGGGTCCTGATCGATTCTTCCAATGATACCAGGATCCTAAACTGCACGCTGAACGCAACCGGATATTCCCTGGATATCAAGGACTCCCTCCGACCCGTTCTGGAAAATAACACCATGAACAGCACCTCGATGCTATCCCGGACCGAATCGGCCTACATGTACGGAAATAAATGGATGGATTCCGGATTGGCTGTGATTGGTGATTCCATCTCTTGCTGGAATACCCATTCGATTGATACAACCAATACGGTCAACGGTAAGGACCTGATTTACATAAAAAACAGGGCAACCGACAGTCTCAACATCATTGCCGGACAGCTGATAATCGCAAACTGTACCGCCGTTTCCGTTAATCCTCAGGTCCTGAGCGGCCTGGACTATCCCCTTCAGATAGGGTACTCCACCATGATCACGATTACAAATTTCAACATCACAAATTGTACAAACGGCATCAGGCTTTATCAGACATCCGATTCAACGCTTGCGGGGTCCTCCGTATCCGATTGCGAGGATGAAGGCATACTGCTGCTCGAGAGCGATTGGAACTGGATATCGGATAATGTTATCCACAAATGCTACAGCGGAATAAGGATCCTCAACTCCGACAACAACACGATCGACACCAATGAGGTGCATCACAACACCGGAAACGGGATAGAGATACTGACAAGCGGCAGCCGGGAAACCAGCAATTCCAATCTGATCCAGCAGTCAAGCTGCCACCACAATCAAAACGGGATAATCATATCGGAATCTCCCCGGAACAGAATACTCGAGAGCAACCTGTCCAATAACTCGGGCGATGGAATTTTCATAATCAGCACCATGCTTTCGAGGTCCTCAACGGGAAACACGATAGAAGACTGCGAATTTTCCCTGAACAGGATAAATGGTGTGGACCTGTATTATTCTCCTGAAAACGTGGTGGAGTCATCAAAATTCCTAAACAACAACAAAACAGGTATTTCCACATATTATTCGGAAGGCACCCGAGTGTCGAACTCCACATTTCAAAGGGAGGAAGGAGGAATCTATTCCTATTCGGGTTTCTCCATGATGAACAATAATTTTTTCGAGGATTGCTCGAATTACGGTGCAGGCATCTTCCTTTCGGAGCAAGCCGAAGCAAGAAAAAATCAATTCCTCGGGTTAGGTTCCGGTCTTTTCATGGGCATGAGCAGCCGGATGAACGTTACCCGTAATGAATTCAACAATTCCTTTATTGACCTTTCCAACACATATGATTCCCTGATATACGATAATAAGTTCATTGATTCGAATATATCCGGAACAGGGACAGGAACGAGATGGAACATTTCCAAGACACCCGGAAAAAACATAATCGGCGGTCCTTACCTCGGAGGAAATTACTGGTCCAATTACACAGGAAAGGACCTGGACGGCGACTGGATAGGTGATACGGACCTCCCTCACTGGCCGGGAGATCAACTTCCACTCCAATACGATATCGTTCCCCCCACGATCACGGATGTCACCGAGGGTAATCCAACGACCGGTGATATCTTCGAGATAAGGGCCAGGCCCCTAGATGAGAGACTCGGGGTGTTCCCTACCCTTGAATACTGGTTCGGTGAGGATGGTGAACACGTAAACGAATCCATGATCGTATGCGATCCGTGGGGTGTTGACATCTCGATCCCGTCGAACTCGCTCGAGCCCCTACATTATGTCTGTTCTGTCAGGGATGATGCGGGGAACTGGAACAACACTCCGGTTATCACAAGGGAGGTCGTCGACAATGACAAACCGATTCTGAGCTTGAACATTCAGGGGGATCCTTTCAAGGATGTTGGAGAGGATATTTACTTTCTGGCAACCAGTATAGAAAATATCCGAATGGATCTTGCCAGGTTGAAATACATCGATGTTAATGGTATGCAACACAATGAATCCGTTTATCTCAACATATATGGGTATCAGATACTCCCGGCACAGAAGAGGTCCGGAACCCTGACCATGTGGCTTTGGGGAATGGATACCTCCGGAAACATCAATGAATCCGAAAAGATAACCGTAACCATCATTGACAATCCCTCTCCCTCGATAGAGCTGATAAAGCCGATCAACGGGTCCTCTGTCAGGGGTATCATAGATTTCAGTTTCAATGTAACCGATCCCCACGAGGATATCGAGGAGATTGCTCTTCACAGAATGGTCAATTCAACTTCGGAGGAGATCGAGATCGCCAACTGGACCTCTGAAGAGGGTTTGATCTCTTACGAGTGGAACACCGATGAAGCCCCTGATGGGATACATTGGTTCATTATAAGGGCAAATGATTTTTCCGGAAAGAACAGCACCCTGTTATTCTGGATAAGAGTGGATAACACCCCACCGGAAGCAGATGCGGGCGAGGACATGTCCGCAATGGCCGGACAAATCGTGATCTTCAACGGGACGGGATCGACTGACAACCTGGAGAATCTACCGTTGGCTTTCAAGTGGTCCTTCCTGGAGAACGGAATTCCGGTTGAATTGACTGGTCCTGTTGCGGAGTACACTTTCAGAGATCCTGGAACCTATACGGTTACATTGACTGTTCACGATGATGCGGGTAATAGTGGAATTGACACTTTGGAAGTGACCGTGAATGAGCCTCCGGCAGCACCAAGGGTTGTCGGTTCGTCCGTCATAGACGGATCGACGGACGTCTCTGTTGAGATCTCGATCACCATAGAATTCTCCGAATCCATGGACAGGATTTCAGTGGGGAATTCACTTTCGCTTAGTCCGGTGGAGTCCTACAGACTTCTCTGGGCAGAGGAAAACACTTCCCTGGTTATCGAATTTACCGATGGTCTTACGGAGAGTACCCTTTACAATCTGAAATTGGATGGGCCTTTGAGCCAGGATGGAATGGCCCTCTCACCTGTCTTCCTTCTGACATTTACAACAGAAGAAAAAGAGAACTTATCCATTCGAATAGATATTCCCGAGGGAGGCTGGAAAGTGAACAGGGAGGAGGTTTTCTCCGTTTCGGGGAGTATTTCAGGGTTTTCGACCGGGACCGAGGTGACCGTGACACTGGGATCGGAAACATTTTCCACCACAACGGGTGCCTCGGGTAATTTTATCCTGGAGGTAATGGCACCGGAGGAGATCGGAACCCATGAGATGAAGATTCGGGCGGGAGATATGACCGAATCGGTCAACGTTCAGGTCGTTGACAGGGAAGAAAACGGTAACGACAACCTCCTGATGATCATCGGTATTGTACTGATCGTGGCCGTATTGATCCTTTTAGCTTTTATATGGGTTCGCAGAGGTGGCAGGAACCGTTACATAGAGGAATGATTTCAGACTCTGTAGAAATCCTTGTACCACTCGATGAACTTGCGGACTCCCTTTTCAAGGGAGGTCACAGGTTCATATCCGAGTTTCTCCTTGGAGTGGTCTATTTCAGCATAGGTTTTGGGTACATCCCCCGGCTGCATGGGAAGGTAATTCTTCTCAGCCTTAATTCCGAGTTCCTTCTCAATAAGGGATATGAAATACTCAAGGTCAGCCGGTTTGTTATTGCCTAGATTGAATACCTCGTACCTGAAGGGTTTATCGAGGCAGGCGGTAACTCCGGCGACGATGTCATCCACATAGGTGAAGTCCCTCTCCATCCTGCCGAAATTATAGACATCAATGGGTCTTCCCTCGACTATGGCCTTGGTGAACTTGAACAGCGCCATATCCGGCCTCCCGTAAGGCCCGTATACGGTGAAGAACCTCAGACCGGTTGTATTCATTTCGAAAAGATGGGAATATACATGGGCCATCAATTCGTTGGATTTCTTGGTCGCCGCATAGAGGGAGATGGGGGAATCCACGTTGTCAGATGTTGAAAACGGAATCTTGGTATTTCCGCCGTATACCGATGAAGAGGATGCATAAACCAGGTCCTTGATTCCGTTATGCCTGCAGGTTTCCAGGACATTCAAGAATCCCACCAGATTTGAATCCACATATGTTTCGGGATGTTCTAGCGAGTATCTCACTCCGGCCTGGGCGGCAAGGTTGCAGAACTTCTCGGGTTCATGTTCCTTGACAACATCATCCAGGGCAGTCCGGTCGCATAGGTCCGCCTTTTGGAAAACATACCCGTCATAACCCTCCAGGATTCTCATCCTGGCCTCCTTGAGTCTGACATCATAGTAATCGTTCACGTTGTCGTAACCAATGACCTGATCTCCCCTCTCGAGGAGAAATTTTGCCAGGTGGAAACCGATGAAACCCGCAGTTCCCGTGATAAGGACCTTCATGGCCGGTAGAATGACTACTCAGATTTCAATCTTATCTCCCTATCCTCCTTTACGGAGGAATAACAGGCTTCGGCCACCTCAACTGCCTTCAGACCGTCTTTGCTGTTGACGGGCGGTTCCGAATTCCCTTTGACAACGTCAACCATTCTATTCAAAAGAGGAATGAGTGTGAACCTTTCCCCCTTTATCTTCCTTTTTTTCATCTTTCCGTCCTTTACAGTGTAGATCATATCGCTCACCGTATCCGCCCAGATGAATCCTTCCTGGAGATCGACCCGGATATACCTCGTTCTGAGATTGGTATTTCTGGATATCCTGAAGGATCCTTCGATACCATCGGAGATGGTAAGGTTTCCGTAAGCGTAATCCTCCCAGAGAGGATTGAAGATCCTCTCGGTCCAGCATGAGGCTGATATTATGGATCCCAGCAGATGGTTGATAAGATCGAATACGTGAACTCCGGTGTTGAGAACGCATCCGCCCATGGCCCTTTCCTCCATCAACCAGTTTGTTTTCGGCTGCTCGAGAGCGTTCACCATCTCGAACCATCTGACAGGTCCATTGTCCTTCAGTATCCTCTCCATCTCCATGACCGATGGGGAGAACCTCAGGGTCTGTGCAACCGTGAGGGTTGCATCGGAAGATCTTTCGATCTCCATCAGCTTCCTGCACTGGGAGGAATTACCGCACATGGGCTTTTCAAGAAGTACATGTATGTTGTTTTCGAGGGCTTTTCGAGCAATGGAATGATGGGTATCGGTGGGTGTTGCGATTATAAGCAGGTCTATACCGCTTGATATGATATCATCAATGTCGTGAAAGAGGGTTATGTCCTTTCCTTTCCACCTTCTCTCCAATCCCCTATCGGGATCATATCTCGCGATGGCACTCAGTTCGATACCTTCGATATCGTTCAGGATGTGATCGATATATCTCGAACCGTGCCTGCCCGCTCCTGCCACCCCGGCCTTTATGCGGTCCATGTACGGGTATGGACATATTTAGAGAAAAAACCTTCCTTAGTCGGTATTGATGATCCTCAATTAATCAAAAGAACCGAGGCCCTTGACTTCTTTGCGAATCTGGACCTCAGATGGAAATACCCTCTTTTCCTTATCCTTCCGAGGATTATAAGATCGAGGTCGTTCTCCTTGGCCTTGCGATAGATAAAGGAATCAACCCTTTCTTTGGCAACTTCCCTCCATTTGATCCTGTTGCGGGTGGATATCCTTTCCGGCTCCTCCTCGTCCTGTTTTCCCGCTGGATCAAATATGTAGTAAGGTTCCACTCTGGCATGAAGTGCCTTCTGGATGGACCTTGCGGCCAGGGGAGATTTCTGGTTTGGAGCGAGATTGGTGCAGAACAATCCGATTTTGTTCACAGGGCCCTCGTTCCTCTCGATCCAGACGGGAATCGGGGATCTGTCCATGATCCTGTATTTCAGGAGGTCGTAGGACCTGTATTCCATGATAAGAAGGTCCGCCCCCACCTTCTCGATTGTGGATGAGATCGCATCGGAATAGGTTCCTTTCTGGATGATGAATTCTGTCGGGATGTCCCCCATGATCTTTTCAACCTCTTTTTTAAGGACCCTTCTTGCCATTCTGTCGTGAGTCCTTGTCATCTTTCTTTCCCATACCTCATGATCCTTTTCAGTGAGAACATGTTTGCTCATCTCCTGGACCCTGTCGAATACGTTGTCCTCGATAATATAAGAAATCGTTATCTTCGATTCCATCGTCTCCTGGAACTCCCTGGCCCTCTTCAAGGCAAGGTCCGGGAACTGTTCCATGGGCACCGATACCACAATGTTTTTGAACATCACCACACCCCTATAATTTTCCAGTAAGTGTAAGCTATGAAGATGACCGCTGCTATTGTAACGGCATTTGCCACCACGCCCGCTTTGATAAGGTCTCTCTGTGTGAAATAACCCGATGAGAAGGATATCAGATTTCCAGGTGTGGATATCAGGAACATGAATGCGAGTCCCCCCGATAGTCCTACGAGCATGGCTCCCATTTCGGGAGGAAGCCCTATCGATGTGAATACCGCATAGCCAATGGGAAGAAGTATGGAAACCGCAGCGGTATTGGACATGAACTCTGTCATTACCTTTGAGAGAAGAACAACAATTATTATCGAAAGGAAAACGCTTCCGGAGGTCAGGTCCAAAACCTCGAGGGATAGCCATTCGGCAGCTCCGGAACCTGCCAGATGCACACCCATCGAGATGGCACCACCGTAGAGGAGTATGATACCCCAGGGGATCTTAGTTTCCACATCCTCCCACTTCATTCCCCCCACTATGAAGATCGCCACACCTCCGATCAGGGCGATCACAGCAAGCTCCACGTCAAGAAGCGAGGGGAGTATCACGAAACCAAGGACCACACCCAAAAGGGAGACAGTTATCAGAAAATCCCTTCTGGTGATCGAAGGTATTCCCTTGACCTCCTCCTCTATGACCGATCTGCCCATACGGAGATCCTTGATCTCCGGAGGGAACAGGATTATCAGCACGAGCCAAACCAGTATGAGGGACAAGAATACCAGGGGAAGAGACAATACCATCCATCTCAGGAAATCCACCTCGATTCCCTGGGACCTTAAAAACCCTATTGTGAGCGGATTCCTTGCACCACCCAGAGGTGTGGCGAGACTTCCTATGGTGCAGCCGTAGGCGGCGCCGATCATTACACCTTTTCCCAGGTTGGATCTCAGAGGAATCAGCCCCATACCCACCAATGTGAACATGAGGACAGGCACAATGAGCACGATAACCCCGTGCTCGGGCATTATGAATGAGAGAAGTGCCCCAGAAAGCATTGTCATGAGAACAAGGGCCCGGGGTGAGTTTCCGGATAATTTCAGTATTCTGAGCGAGACTATCTTGTGGATCGGGGTTTTCTCCACTGTGGCAGCGATCATGAAAGCCCCTATCAGGAAGAATACGGCAGAATTCCCGAAAGATGAGAATGTCTCCTCGATTCCGGTCACCCCCAAAATAAGTGGGAGCAGCAGAACAAGAACACCGGACAGACCCAGAGGTATGGGTTGAAGTATGAATGCCGCTGCGGCAAATGCCAGCACTCCGAACATTGCCAGTCCGTCGCTTGAGAGACCATCCGGTCTGGGAAGCGAGATAACCAAAAGAAGGAGAAGGACCGGAAGCGAAAGCTTTGCGACCCTTCTCATGTTCAATTTTCGGCCCCCTCGGGGGTATCAGGAGATGTATCCCATCTCCTTGATTTTGGAAATGATCGCCTCGACCTCTTCTTCCAGTGTCTGCTTGTGGGAGTAGACCGTGACCTCCGGATCGGTTGGGGGTTCGTAAACTCCATCATATCCGGTAAGATTGGTTATCTCTCCTTTAATTGCCTTTGCATACAGACCTTTGGGGTCCCTTTCTATCCTCACATCCTTGGTGGATTCCACCATCACCTCGATGAAATCTCCTATCTCCTCTCTGGCGAGGTCCCTTACATCCTTGAAAGGGGATATGAGGGAGACTATGTTGGGTACTCCATGTTTGGTCATAAGCCTAGCATGGTTGATTACAACTTTATTGTGCATCTTTCTGGCTTCGGCCGAGAAACCGATATCGGGGTAGAGCCTTTTCCTTACGGAATCGCCGTCGAACACTTCCAGGGGATAGCCCTTTTCCTCGAAATATTTCCTCAGACCGTCTGCCAGGTATGTCTTTCCCGCACCGCTCGGTCCTGTAAGCCAGATCGTAAATCCTTTGTAGCCGTTCTCTTTCATTGTTATCACTCCTTTTCTATTGCAATCCTATCTCGGGTTCCAGTAGAGAGAGGACTTCATCCACTCTTTCTTTCGGATAGACAGAACCCACGACCTCATTCTTTCCTCCGGCGTTGATTCCCATTTCCTTCAACCTGGAGATGATGGAGGCCATGTCCATCCTTTCAGCAGTCTCGGAATTTATCCTGAGATATGTCTGTCCCTTTCCGTGAAAATCACGGTTCACAACGAGGGCTCCGGCATATCCCATTTCCCAGACAGCCTTTCTTGCAAGCTTGGATATGACGTTGTATGGTGTTGTCATGTCCATGTAGCAGAAATCACCCACATCCTTCCTGGATTCGATCGTTTCCTCGATCGTCTTTTCTATTTCGGATAGTTTTCGATTCCATTCGGGATGGTCAAGCATCTTTCGGGGTTCGAGCTCCAGCACCTCGCTGACGGCTTTCTCGACTGAGTGGAGGTCCACCGCAAGGTAATTGGAATCGATCAATGAAACGATCTTTTCCGCTTGTTTGGAGGTCAGTCCCGATTTGTCAACCTGTTCCCTCACTCTGGGATCATCCAGGGCCTTCAACCCTATGTCGCCGATCGCTCCAAGGGCGGATAGGAGGTCCCAGCTGGACAGATGCTCCGAAAGTACAACCGAACAGGAGGGAAAATCTCCCGGGTCACCCCCCTCAACGAGAGGATTCACCTGTTCGACCAGGGGATTTTCTATCCTTTCCTGTATGTGGTGGTCCATGAAACGTATCTTTTTTTCACTGTTTTTCACCTCACCGGGAAGATTGAGATCCACAACATATACATCGTCGTGGTCTTTCATGGCCTCCCTGATCCTTTCGCTGAAACTGAAATCCCCGATTTCAGGGGACATATTGGTGAATTTTTCGGGCTTCAGCTCTTTTACGAGCTTGGCGGCGGAACAGATGCCGTCGGTATCCCAGTGGTGCACTATCAGCATAATATCATTCCAGGAATGGTTTCTCGAATGAACGGATGGCCTCGAAGACCTCCTTTCTCATGTGGTAGGGTTTGGGGACCTCTCCCGATTTCAACATCTCCCTCATCTTGGTGCCGGAGAGGAAATCGTGATGCTCCTTGTCATGGGGGCATATCTTGGCGTTCACGATGTTCCCGCATCTGTGGCAGTAGAAGAATGCCTTGAATGTCATTGGCTCCATTCCAAGGTCCGGGAACTCCTTGAAGATCTCCTGGGCGTCGAATGGACCGTAGTAGCTTCCGACTCCTGCGTGATCCCTGCCTATAATTATGTGGGAACACCCGAAGTTCTTTCTCATGATTGCGTGATGGATCGCTTCCTTGGGTCCCGCATACTTCATCTCGTATCTGAGTATCGACATGTGGGTGATGTCCTTGGGGTAATAATTCCTGGTCAGCTCCTCGTAGGTTTTGAGGATAACCTCGTCCTTGAAATCACCGGGCTTTTTCTTTCCCACAACGGGATTGATGAAAAGTCCGTCCACGAATGTGGCCGCGGTCTTCTGGAGGAATTCATGCCCCAAATGGGAAACATTTCTTGTCTGGAATGCAACAACCGTGTCCCATCCCTTCTCCTTGAACAGAACCCGTGTTTCCGATGGGGTCAATGTATGGTCCTCGAACCTGTTTTCAAGTTCTCCAACCATCTCGATCTCTCCGCCGAGAAGGGTGTCACCCATCTCGCCAACCCTCTTCACTCCGGGGTGAGCGCTATCTGTTGTTTTGTAAACGGAAGTGGAGAATTCCTTCCTGTCGAATCCGTACATGTCATCGACATACATCCTGGCATACGGTTTATCCTTGTAGTAGAGCATAACCGCGTCGCCTTCTTCCAGGCCATCAGGCCTCTCATTGACGTCAAGGACCACCGGTATGGTCCATGGAACGTCATCGGGAAGCCTCATGTTCAACAGAACCGATTGTAGTTGGTCGGACATCATGAATCCGTCCAGGGGTGAGTAAACACCGTTTGCGATGGAGTAAATATCAACTGCCGTGGCTTCCTTGATATCGATCCTGGGATATTCCTCAGCCTCCTTCAGTATTCTTTCCGCAATCTTCCTGTTAACCGTTCTTCTGATCAATCTTCCGCCGTGTGGTCTGTTTACCATCATATCACCGTAGTTACTTTTTAATCCAGATATCCCAGGGCCCTCAATCTTTCCTTGACCTTTTCCTCCTCTTCCTCGGAGAAGGCCTCTTCCTTTTCTTCCTCTTCAAGGGAAGCCAGGACCTCCCTCAGGACATATGTGACATAATCCGAAACCGATGTGAAACCTGTCCCCTTGATCCTCGATTTTATCTTCTTGTAGAGTGGAACGGGGATGGATACGGTTGTGTGCTTTCTTTCTTCTGCCATTCTATTGCCTCCATTTTGTAATGGTATTTAATGCAAATACATTAAGACTATATATAGCTTATCATGATATATCATTAAAAATTAATCAGGAATCATCCTGCCAGACAGCTCTGTTCCTGTATAGTTTCGGATCTATGGATTCAAGCATTGAACCTTTGTCAAGTTTGTCATCAAAAAAATCCCCGATTTCCGTCACGGCCATTTCCGGATCGGTCATGAGATCGTTGTAGGAGATGTATAGTACATCCATATCGCTTCTGGAGTTCACTGTCTGCTTTAGCAGAACAAGATATCTCCTCAGCAGATCGGCCATCTCTTTTTCGGGAACGGCTTCGGGGTCCTCCCCTCTTCTTATCATCATCTTTTTTTGGGATGATACGATCTCATCGATGTTCCTCATCATGAAGACTATCCTGTAATTGTGTCCCTCCGGAAGGTATTTGATGAGTTCGGCCAGGACCTTGACGAGCTTCCCCTTGGCAACGGGAAGCCATCCGACATCCTCGGGAAGGCCCTTCACTCTCTCGTATTCGTAGTACCCCTTGGGATTATCCTCGTCAGGGGTCCTGATATTATCGGTCAAAGGTTCCAATCCGCCCTCGTCAAGCATCCTCATCATCATGGAGGTCCCAGATCGGGGCAGACCCGAAACAATGGTGATGGTTTCATCGTCCATGTGGCACCACTGATGCTATCGAGGTAAGATATTTCAATCTGTCGGAATAAGTTCCATTCGAAAAGATTCGTTGTTATGGTGAATAGGATTTAATAAACCAAAATATATTGGAGGTGGGTGTATAAATGGATATAGACATAGATAATGTGGTCTTCATTTCCGAGACTGCCCTCACAATAAGGGGTACCAGAAGGAGAACAACTGTACCTAAAACTGTGGTAGAGAAGCTCTCATTGCAAAACGGTGACAGGATCAGATGGATCCTTTTCAGGGATGGAAGTATTATGATAAGAAAGGTATATGACGATAGAAATAGTGACAATAAGATGTGATAAAAGTTTTTTGTGTAACAGTATTGATTATTATTAATTTATTAATGAGATTCTATGCAATGGCGGCATCAATATGCATATTGGTGGACATATATTGGATTGAAACCAAGGTTATATAATGCATATTAATTACATATCATTATGAAAGCTTTCGGATATGTTCTTGTCCCGTTTTCGGTCCTGCTTATGACATTGTCCTCATGCTGCATCGATACCGGTGGTGCAGGGGATGACCTCTCAACGATAACCCTTTACGGTTTCAGTGTAAAGGGTGAAGTCTTTGAGGATAGGATCATTCCGGCTTTCAAAGAAATGTGGAAGGAGGGAAAGGGTGAAACGGTCCATTTCGAAACTTCCTTTGCAGGCTCGGGGAAGATCACGAATCAGGTCATTAACGGAGCACCTGCCGAGGTAATGGTCCTTTCAACCGAATGGGATGCACTTCAGCTGAAAAAGGCCGGAATGGCAAAAACCGATTGGAATAGGTTTCCCCGTAACGGAACGGTTTCCACAACACCATGGGTGATATTGGCAAGGGAAGGAAACCCCAAAGCTGTCACCGATCTACCGGATCTTGCTGATGAGGGCATGGAGATCATTCATGCGGATCCACTCACATCCGGAGGAGCCTGCTGGTCAATTTTCACTCTCTATGGATCTGAACTGAGGAGGATGAACGGTTCAACCGAGGAAGAAGCAAGATCATCTGCAAGAGGTCTTGTGAAGGATATAGCGGACAATGTCATCTCATGGCAGTCTTCTGCAAGGAAGGCTCTCTGCCAGTACACTATGGGTTACGGAGACTGCCTATTAACATACGAAAACGAAGCTATATTATCTATTGCCGCAGGGGAAGACCTGGAGATCATCTATCCAAAATCTACTATCTTCTCGGAGCACAAGGTTGTCCTGGTGGATGAAAATACGAATTCAAAAGAAATGGAGCTTGTGCAAGGATTTATTGACTTTCTTTTCACAGAGGAGGTTCAGGGCTACATGGTGGAATACCATTTCAGATCGATCCTTGAGGACCTCAACGATGGACAGGTGGTAATTGAGGACCCCTTTACGGTTGAATACCTTGGAGGGTGGGAAAGAGCCAAGGTTGAGTTGATAGATGGGATGTTCAGGGATATCAGGGGGTGAGGAATCCTGATAAATGGACTCAAAGACCCTGTAAAATATTATGTAGTCGGACTTGGGATAATGATATTCCTTTTCCTGATAATGCTTCCACTTTCATCACTCCTTAGATTCTCCCTGGAGGACGGACCCTCGGGTTTCCTGGACGCTGTGACGGATGAGGATGCCGTCCATGCATTCGGGAATTCGCTCTTTATAGCTTTACTTTGCACTTTGATCAATCTCATTTCAGGGACGGTTCTTGCCTTTGCTCTAACAAGATACAGGTTTGCTGGAAGGTCCTTCCTGAAGGCTTTGATGGACCTACCGATAGCAATACCAACTGCGGTTGTCGGTCTTGCACTTATGATGTATTATGGCCCGAAAGGACTCATCGGCCCATTTCTACAGGATAACGGGGTAGAGGTTGTAATGGCCATGCCGGGTGTTGTCCTGGCCCATGTTTTCGTTACTTTTCCGTATACAGTCAGATCCGTATCTGTGGTCCTTGAAACGGTTGACAGGAATCTCGAGGATGCGGCGAGATGTCTGGGGGCCAACCGCGCAAAGACATTTCTACACGTTACCCTTCCAAGTATATCGAGCGGTCTTGTAGCCGGTTCTGCAATGACGTTCACAAGGTCATTGGGCGAGTTCGGAGCCACATTGTTCATCGCAGGTGGGATGCTTACAACAGGTCCCCTCCATATCTATGAACTATCGGAGGCAAGATTCGATATCCAGGCGGCTTCATCCGTTTCCATCGTATTGATGGTGTTCCCATTTATACTGCTGCTAATCCTTAATTTCCTTGTCCAGAGACTGGAGGTGAGGAAATGAGCAGGGGTCTCAGGATAGAAAGCCTTCAAGTCAGATATGGAAATGAGATGATATTGAACAGTATTAACCTTGATGTTCACGGAGGTGAATTGATGGCCATCTTGGGTCCATCCGGATGTGGCAAATCAACCATGTTGAAAGCTGTCGCCGGACTGATCACACCTTCGAAAGGAAAGATCAGGATAGACGGAAAGGTGCTAGGTAGGACAGCTCCTGAGAAAAGATCCGTTGGATTCGTCTTCCAGGATTATTCATTATTTCCCATGATGTCAGTTCGATCAAATGTTGAGTTCGGACCGAAGATGAGAGGAGTGAGAAGGAGAGAAAGAAGAAAACGTGCGGATAGGCTAATCGAATTAATGGGACTGGCGGAACAATCGGATAAACATCCGCATCAGCTCTCGGGAGGTCAGAAGCAAAGGGTGGCTATCGCACGGGCACTTGCATCAGAACCGGATGTACTGCTACTGGACGAGCCATTCTCAGCTCTTGATGCCAGGATCAGGAAAAGGTTGAGAAGGGACCTTAAAGCTCTAATCGAGGAACTCAAGACAACCACCATATTCGTGACCCATGATCAAGAGGAGGCATTCGAACTGGGCGACCGCATCGCCCTGATGAACGACGGTTTGATCGAGCAGGTTGGAAGGCCAAGGGACCTCTACGAGGATCCCGTCTCCCTTTTCGTATCCGGTTTCGTGGGAGTTTGCAACGTCATTGACCTTGGAGATGATCTACCTTTGAAGGTTGTTGTCAGACCGGAGGATATTAGGATCTCACCTTTTAATGGCAGTTTCAATGATGGGAAGGTTAGAGGACGACTCCTTTCCTACCGTTACATGGGTCCGTTCCTGGAGTGTTTGGTATCTCTGCAAAATGGTGATGACCTGAAGGTCTTTCTCACACGTGAAGAATTCAAGCTAAAGGGACTAAGAAGGAGTATGGAGGTCAGGATAAAGGTCGTCAAGTTTCGATCCTTCAAGAAGGATTCCTTATCCTAGATCTCGGTAATTCAAAGTTCTGGTGTCGGTTTCAATTTTAATGGTTGATTTTCCACCCTTCAACAATAAGGTTTAAATGAATAACTATTCGATACGAACGGGAAACCGATGTCCGAAACAGGGAAGGCCAGTGTTATCTCCACATCCAATCTGGTTAAAACATATGGGGACCTCATGGCATTAAAAGGATTGAACCTCTCCATACCTGCGGGTCCCGTAGGATTGCTAGGACCAAACGGAGCCGGCAAATCCACTCTCATCAAATGCATACTAGGACTTGTCGAGAGGACATCCGGATCCTCCACGATACTCGGTTACTCCTCGGAGGACCTCCAGGAGAGATTGGAAGCCAGAAGGAAGGTTGGTTATGTCCCCGAGAACGACTGCACCATCAATTCCATGAACGGTTTGATGTTCGTAAAATACATGGGGGAGATATCGGGTCTTCCCCCCTCTGACGCAATGCAGAGAGCCCATGAGGTTCTCCACTACGTGGGAATAGGTGATGAGAGATACAGGAAGATATCCACATACTCCACGGGAATGAAACAGAAGATCAAGCTTGCCCAGGCGATGGTTCATGATCCGGATCTCGTAATCCTGGATGAGCCCACAAATGGAATGGATCCCAAGGGGAGGCAGGAGATGCTGGATCTCATACTGGATATCTCTAGATCCCACGGAAAAAATATACTGTTTTCTTCCCACCTTCTCCCGGATGTGGAGTACATCTGTGATATGGTAGTTATAATGAATCAGGGAAAGGTGGTGGAAAAAGGAAGGATACAGGACCTGAAGGGAGAGGTCACCTACTACGAGATCCGGATCAAGGGAGATGAAAAACAGTTTGAGAGGATTTTGAAGGATCTCGGCCTGACCCACGAGAGAGCGGGATCCTTCTTCAAGATACCATACAGGGACGGATTGCTCAACAGGATATACGAAAAACTGGAAGGGAGCGACCTGCAGCTTCGACACGCCGCCAAGTCCACGATGACACTGGAGGATCTGTTCGTGAAACATATCGGAGATGGGGGTGGGAACGATCAGTCCTGAAGACAGGGAAAAAACAGATGGTCAGGCCAAGAAGAAAAAAGGACCATCTCTCCGGGGACCTACAAAAGATTACAGGGAATTCACTGGAAGCTACGGAGGAAGGTCTTACAGGTTCTACAGGATGATGATGACCAATTTCAAGGCTATGGTCTCCTCCAGATGGTCCATAGGAGTGGTCGTAATATCCTTTCTTTTTCTCTTTTTCCACGTACTTACACTCGTTTTCGGAGGGGGGCAGGAGGAGCTTCTCGCACAATTCGATGAGCTGGAACCGGAGGTATTCTTCAGGATCGAACCGGTGGATGGCCAACCAGGAAGGATATCTGTCTTTCTCAACCAAACCTATACCCTTTCATACAAGGTAACCAACAAGGGCGACGACAGCGACGGGTTGAATGTTTTGATACTGCCGCCAAATCCCAACTGGGAAACAGATCACTGGATCGAAGGAGACCGGGTCCTGGGAGATGGGGATTCGGTTATCGTGCACGTGAATGTAACCGTTCCGGATTCGGTTGCTGAATTCCAGGCCCCGGGTTCCACGGACATCTTCCGGGATCTCGGTTACAGCGGTTACATTGGAGAGAGAATAGTGCCCAGCAGACCTTACATTGAGGAGGGCGATGAGATATCGGCAGGAAGCGATTCACCCTCGGCAAATGCCCTCTACGGGTTCAATACTTCTAGGATAATAGGGGTCCTGGTAGTTCCGGACACCCTGATGGGTGAGATATCCGAATTCGGTCTCGAGACCTTCGACATCAGGATAAGGTCCATAGGAACACTTCTGATGCTGGACCCCCTGGATGAGGAGGTTTCCGATGAGCTGGGTCTGGAGAGAGGTTCCCCGGTTCCCGGTCTCAGGATTTGGATGGGAGACGATGATGACGAGGTATACAGGAAGAAGATGAGAGCTCCCCAGTCCAAAACCTACAAGGTCCATCTGGAAAATACCGGAACATCTCACATGGAGATAGAACTGGATTGTTTCTTCATGCCCTATTACGACCCGGGATGGATCTTTTCGGTTTCCGAGGATGATCAGCCGGATATCTCTGACCCTCTCATTTCCCTTCAACCCGGAGAAGAAAGGGAGATCGAGGTTGTGATCCAGTCCGGGGATGCTCCCTACAAGGCTCATTATGCCATACTTATAACTGCAACCGACATGTTGAACGGATCCTTCCATGTATCCGATGCATATCACATGACGGTCTCGATCACGGGGTCCTCGGATGCGCCTCCCGAACCCGGAGAGAGATACCATTCCATATTGTGGGGAGGAGGATTCAATTACGAGAGGTACCTCTGGCTCATACTTCTTTCCGCTTTCGCCGGGGCCGGCATCATCGCAAGGGACCTGCAGGAAAATTCCATCATACTATATCTCTCCAGGCCGATAACCTGGTACGATTACCTGACTGCAAAGTTCACATCGCTTCTCTCTCTTCTATCCATAATAACCGTTTTTCCATCATTCGTTCTTTTCTTTACTGGTATGGCATTTTCGAACAATGACATATCCTACATCTTCAATCATCTCTATATTCTGGGTGCAATGCTGGCATCATATGCCGCCGCCATGATCGTCTTCGCATCTGTCTGCATGGCCTTTTCATCTCTCATCAAGAAATGGATCTTTTCCGGTGTTGGAATATTCGTGTTCTTTATCTTCACATCGACCATATCCGATATCCTGCTGGAGTTGTTCAGCAACGATTATCTGAGGCTCTTGAATATCAATCTGGTCATGAAGAATCTTTTCAGGCCCCTTTTCGGTCTTCAATACTCCTCCTCGGAAACGGGACTGGAATGGTACTGGTTATTATTGACTTTAGTCGCCATAGTTGCGTTTTCATGGATCCTTGTGGTGATGAGGTTCAGGAAAAGGGAGGTGGCCCGTTGACCGGTGAGATCATAGAACTGAAGAGAGTGTCCAAGTTCTACGGGCAGGTCATGGGATTGAACGATGTTTCCGTTTCCTTTGGAAGAGGCATGACCGGACTTCTCGGACCCAATGGTGCGGGCAAATCAACCATGATGAAAATGATGACCGGTCAGATACTTCCTTCGAAAGGTATCGTGAAGGTCCTGGGCGAGGACCCATGGGACAATCCTTCCCTGAATCTGAGACTGGGATACTGTCCGGAGCAGGATTCATTCTTCAGGAACATGACCGGTCTTCAGTTTGTTATGTTCAACGCAAGGTTATCGGGTATTTCAAGATCACGTTCCAGAACACTTGCCGTCGATGCCATAGAGAAGGTCAACATGAAAAGGGATATGGACAGGGATATCTCGGAATACTCCAAGGGGATGAGACAGAGGATAAAACTGGCCCAGTCTCTGGTCCATGATCCGGACCTACTCATTCTCGACGAGCCTCTTGCAGGAACGGATCCCATAGGAAGGGTCAGGATAATCGAACTCATGTTCGAGCTTAGGAGAGAAGGCAGGCACATAGTGATATCATCGCATGTGCTTCATGAGGTGGAGAGACTGACGGAAAATATTGTCCTGATAGACAGGGGAAAGCTTGTGGCTGAAGGCGATATTCATTCCATCAGGGATTCGCTAGACCGCTATCCCCTGACCATTAGGGTTCTCAGTCCCGACTTCAGGAAACTTGCCAGGCTCCTCACGGATCATGGGGAGGTATCCTCGATAACATTCAGCGGTGACGGTGAACTGATGGTCAGGACATCCAATCCCAACCTGTTGTTCGACAACCTCCAAAAACTTGTTGTCAAGGAGAAGATCACCGTGGAGGGGATAGATTCCCCCGATGATAATCTGAATGCGGTATTCAAGTATCTGGTGGAGTAGATGAAAAGCAACGGAGAGAGTCCAACTGCATCCTGGTCCGGGAGGGCATCGGTCCAGATATTCAGATCGGTCAGGGACCTCCTGCTCAGCAAGTGGATACTCGTTGCCTTTCCCATAATTCTGATACCTTTCTTTATTGCCCTTTACACAGTAATCGATCCACCGGAAGGAGTAAAGGATTGGCCGGAAGCATTTGTTACCTTTGCCATTTTCATAAACATGCAGATACTGGTCCTGATGTTCTCACTGATCTACGGGACATCGATCATGAACGAGGAGATGGAATCAAGGACCGTTACATACCTGTTTCTTAGAGGATCCAAAAGGTTCGAGGTATTGCTTTACAAGTTCGCAGGTGTCTACATCTCACTTGCGTTGATGTTTACCCTGTCCACGTTTCTGACATTTATTACATTCTCGCTTCACACATCACCGGATGTTATGATCGATCATATCATGATCCTTCTTTCCCTTCTCGGAGCACAGTATTTCGGCTTGTTCGCCTACCTATCACTCTTCAGCCTTATGGGGGTCGTATTCAAGAGACCACTGGTCATCGGTCTTATTTTCGCTTTCTTCTGGGAGTTCTTCATGGTCAACATAGAGCTCAATGTCGCCCAGGTCACGATAATGTACTATATCAGATCGATATTTCTGGGAACGGAAGCAGTGAGGCAGTACACGGATTTCGATGACAAAGCCTCGGTCGCGGGATCGATCATAGGTCTGGCCATGCTTGGTATGGCTTTTCTCACCCTGGCGGGAATTGCGCTTTCAAGAAAGGATGTTCATTGAACACTCCCGTAAATATCAAGCGTAATCACTCAGAGAGGAGGTGCTCAGCGCTTCCCAGGTGAACTGCTCCAATTTCTTTGGAGTATCGTAAAAGAATTCTCTCAGGTAGGGCTCTATCTCTCCCTTCCAGATGTTTCTCATCTCCTTTTTGAGAGCGGGTCCGCTTCTCATGAAGAAGGATATTCCCACCTCGAATTTTGGATCGTTAATCTCGTGGTTCAGGGTCCTGAGAGTGTCGATAACCTGTTTTGCCGGGAGGTCGTGCTTTTCGAGATATTTGGTCAAGACCTCGTAGTTGGGAGGGATGGTAATGAAGGTGAACCTTCTCCTCAATGCATGATCCACCAGGGCAATGGACCTGTCGGCAGTATTCATGGTTCCTATGAGATATACATTGTCAGGGATACGGAACTTCTTTCCTCCTGTTCCCAGGGTGACCTCTTTGTCCCTGTATTCAAGAAGGTACATGAGCTCTCCGAATACCCTGGAGAGCTTTGCCCTGTTTATCTCGTCAATCATCATCACGTAGGGTTCCGTATCGTTTTCTTCCGCTTCCTCGCAGAATCTCTTGAAGATACCGTCCTCCATCTCGTAGCGGAGGATCTTGTTTTCAACCACGGGCCTGAGTCCCTGGATGAAATCCTCGTATGTGTAATTGGGATGGAAGTAGACCATCTCCACCTTCCCGTCGGTACCCGTCACAAGATGATTGGCCAGCTTCTCGGCGATGAATGTCTTTCCGGTTCCCGGAGGCCCCTGGAATATGACGTTTTTCTTCCTGAAAAGCTGCCTTCTCCAGAACTCCACGGTCTCTCTCGGAAATCCCGTTTCCCTGGAGAACCTTGTTATGGAATCATCCGATAGATGGATCGATGAGCCTGTCATCCGCTTGTTGTATCTGTCGAAAACTGTAATTACGGACCGAAGGTCGGATAACAGAACATCATTTTCGGGCAGCTCTCCCTTCTCATAATACGTATAGGATATGGTGGTCTCCTCGGTCCTGTCGCTCTCTTCGTCATAATCCAGCTTGAGGTCCAGATTGAATCCCTTTCCCCTTAGCCTGTCATAATCCTTCTTTAACTTGATGAACGGGATGGTGTCCCTGTCGAAAGTGTCATCCTCATCCCTTGTCTGTGCATTCTGATGAAGATAGAGGTATACTCCCGAGAAATCCTTCTTGAAGATGTAGGCCACATATGTGGCGTTCCGGTTCGGTCTGTCCTCCTCCCTTCCGATTATGGATATCCAGTAAGCCATTGAAGGTACATTCATATCCGAGGGTGAGAGAACCTTCAGATATTCTCTCTGGTCTATCTCCGGCATCTCCGATATGCTCTTTGCCATCCTTTCGAGAGCATCCATTCTGAAGAAACCCTCACCTGCCTCGCCCGAGGTGCCTTCAAGCACCGCATTGAGCCATCCAAGGAGATCGTAGGTCTTCGTTCCGTCTCTGGTTCCGGCATTCATGTCAAATACTCTCCTCTGACGCCTTGGTCCTTTCCAATGCTGGAGTATCCTCCCTCAGGGTCCGGCTGAAGAGGTTCTCCTCGCTGTGTACTACAATTTTCTTCTTGTGATTCCTGAAAAGTCCCTCGAGGAATCTTCTTCCGGCCTTGTTCAGGTCTCCCTCGAGGGGAAATGGGATCGCCTTGATGGTGATCTTTCCTATGTTCGTGTCAACCGTATTTTCCAGAAAATGCGGGTAGACCAGAACAACCTGGTCGCATCCCCGTCGAACCGCCAAGGATACGCCCCTGTAGATATCGTTTTTTATGTCATCTTTTTCGGGGTTGTAAATGGTTGAAACCAAATATTTGGGAACAGATGTATCCGCATCGTAGATTACTATATCCATCTCGTCCTTGATTCCCCAGTGAGGCTCGATATCGGTCCTCTCCTTGACTCTGAGGGCCAGGTCTCTCGGAAGATTCGATCTTATCCATTCTGCCACGAAGGATCTGAAGAGAACCTTCATTGAAAGTGTGATCGGGATGTATGACTTTTTATTCTCGTCGGTTTCAGTTGTGACCTGATCCAGGAAGAACTGGCAAAGTCTGTGGATATATCTGTAATCCTCGTTCAGTCTGTTGTATGTAACATTGAGGCAGTCCTGGGAAATGTGCTTTTTCACGGTTACGGTGTTTCTCAGCACGTGATAGGCCTTCCTGATCTCGTTTTTGGCATATTCGTCCTTTATTCCGAATTTGGAGACCTTGAAAAGTGTCCAGGCAACTATGGTATTCTCCTCGATATCAGGTGTGTGTTCCTGATATTCGCATGTGAAACGGGTATCGCCCCTCATGTAGTTCCTCATGGTGGCTACCTGATCCAATCTGCCCCTGAGGTAATTCATATCCTCGATCTTGGTTATGTAATCCTGGTAGAGACCCTTTCTTACCCTGTCATGCACCCTTTTTGAAAGATCCAGGGCAAGCTGATCGAATAGATTCGTGAGGGAATCCATGCAGAATATTCCCTCGAGATACTGGGCCGCCCTTATCTTGTATGTATACTCGATCATCTGGAAGATGTTGACCAGTGGTGCGTTAGGTACAAGCTGTATGGTCAATCGCTCCGGAAGTGAGAGCTGCCCTATACCGTCCTTGACCTTTAAGACGTAATTATGTCCGTTGAGAGCAGATGGAAATTCCACCTTTATCTTTTCAGAGAAATATCTGTGAAGCAGTACCGCCGTGGATTCCTCCATCTGGTCCTGGGGGATCCTCTCCTCTCCTATTTCGGGAATGGATATCAGTTTCATTTCCATCAGTTCCACTCCTTCAGATGACCGCTAATGAGGACCTCGTGACGGTACATCCTTGCTTTTTCGGGAGTATCGTAGAAATACTCCTCGAGGTATGGTTCGATCTCACCCCTCCAGATGTCGGGAAGGTCGGCCCTCAGCCTTCTCCCGTCGGTCATGAAGTACGAAATTCCAAGGAAATAATTTGGATCGTTGATCTCACCGTTTATGTCCTTGAGAACCTCTATCAGCGATTCGTAGGGCAGATCGAAGCTCTCCAGGTAATTCTTCAGGACATCATAGTCCGGATAGAGGTTGATGAATGTGAACCTCCTCCTGAGTGCGTAATCGACTATGGCTATGGATCTATCCGCAGTGTTCATCGTACCTATTATGTAGACGTTTTCCGGAATCCTGAACCTCTCCCCCGATGCTTCCAGGGTTATGTCCTTTTCCCTGTATTCCAGAAGATGCATCAGCTCCCCGAACACCCTGGATATGTTGGCCCTGTTGATCTCGTCGATCAGCATCACGTATGGCTCATCCGGGTAGCGGCTGGCCTCGTGGCAGAAGGATTTGAATGTTCCGTCCTGGAGTTCATACGACAGCATCTTGTTTTTAAGAACTGGCCTGAATCCCTGGACAAAATCCTCGTATGTGTATGAAGGATGGAATTGAACAAGTCCAGTCCTTCCGTTGGTACCTTCTATGAAGTTCCAGGCCAGCCTCTCCGCGATATATGTCTTACCCGTGCCGGGGGGTCCCTGGAATATTATGTTCTTCTTCCTTGACAGTTCGGATTTGAGCTCCTCGATCTTCTCCACGGACAGTCCCGTATCCTTGGAGAAGTCCTCATTGGAATAAACCCAGAGCTTTTTCCTCTTCCTTCTGGGAAAATTCCTCTTTTCTATTATCCCGGCAAGGATGGAGAGTGAATTTGCAAGGTCCAGGATCAGCTCCCTTTCGGTTGTATTTTCCAGGTCGAGCTCCTTTCTGAGGATGGAGATCGTGCTCAATTCGCCATCATCTTCCTCAACATCGGTTACCCTGGCAATGAATCCGCTTCTGAGGAGGTCCTTGAAGATATCCTTGAGATCCACCATTCCCTTTTTCGGCCCCTTTTTAACGGATGTGTAATCCAGATAGGGATCCTCGAGCTTGTAGGCATTGTTGAGAGTGATCTCGATTGCGGAGGGATCCGTGGTGGAGTTCAGTGTAAGGAAGGGAATTCCCTCGTCACCTATGTAATCCCTTTCCAGATGTGCGGCAATTATTTCCCTGCCACCGTTTCCTGTTCTGGGTGCGAACACCTCTATCGCACCGTTCCTGATCACCGGTAATTTACGTATGAGTGAGATAAGTTCATCAAGCTCTTTTTTGGGTCTTTCACCCCTTGATCTGATATCCAGAATCCCCTTAAGGCTTGAGACTATCGACTGGTTAGCGTCCTGTGGTTCCATCGTGTTGTCGCTCCCGTTCATTGAAATCCCCGTCTTCGGACCTGAATAATCCCAGAGACAGACCTTCTCGACATTTTAAATAAGTTATGGTCCCTGTCCGCATCCTGAAAATAATGGGGTATTTTAAATGGAAAAATGGTCTTTGTCGAAGGTTCATGTTCCCATGGTTTTTAATTGATGACATTTCAACGAATATATATTTAAACGAGTAGACTGATTAACTTATCGGAGCAGGAGGTGCCCCTTGAAGGGGCATATAGTTTTAACTCATCTATTCTCCTCTCTTCCCAAGATGGCCTCCTGCTCCTATCCATTTTAATACAAAATAATCAAAATATTAACGGGTCTTTTGAACTTTTGGATCATATGCCATGTCCTGTAACCACGGCACCCAGCATTGAACCGGCCAATCTCAAGGCTTTGATCTCCTCACTGTACCAATTTCTGGGCTTTCTGCAATCATCGAATCCGATGAACCCCCACCATTTTCCCTCGATCATGATCGGAACAACTGCAATTGAGATGATCCTCTGATCCTTGAGGATCTTTTTCTCTTCCGGGGGAAATTCATCCACTATCCCCTTGATCACCTCTCCGCCGGACATTACTTCGGTCCACCTCTTGAATCCTTTTTCGAGAGGAAAATCCTTGAGGTCGGGATTATCCATCTGGGATTCGATACCTTCTTCGGTCCATTCTATTATCTGTGATGTGAGGATCCCCTTTTCCGGATCCCTCATATTTCGAAAAATATAGACCCTGGAAACATCGACCGATCTCCCGAGGTTTCCAAGGGCCTCGATGATCTTGTCCCTCCAGTTTCCCTTCTTGAGCATTATCGAGGATACGGTTGTGATGGATTCCAGGATCCTGTCCTTGATCCTGAGCTCCTCCATTTCCCTCTTTTTTACATTGACCAGGGCTTGTACCATATCATTTTTTTCTTGTGTGTCCCTGCCGAATTGAACCAGATATTCTATCTCCTTCTTGCCCGTTTTGAAAGGGGAGAATGACCAGTCCTGCCAGAATCTTCCCGAAGGAAGCACAGCCCTGTGCTCCATCCTGTAGGGAATGCCTGTCTCGAACATCTTTTTCAGGCTTTTTAAGATATCGTCTTTATAATCATCGTGTGTGAAATCGAGTATGGACATCCCTTTGAGTCGTTTTCCTTTGATGCCGTACTTTTCATCAAGATCCTCGGTTCCCCAGAAATCCTCGAAGATCAGATCTTTGTTGAGGAGTCCGATGAAGGATCCGTGAAGTGATGTCAGGATATTGTTCAGTTTTGCCTCTTTTTCCTGTAGTTCGTTTTTTGCCTCAACAAGATCGGTAATATCCCTCATCCTGGCCTGAAAAAGTGATTCGCCCCCGATCCTGATTGATTGAAGCTGAATGTCGGCAAGGAAATCGGTTCCGTCTTTCTTTCTGTGTATCCAGTTGAATGTGATCAATCCTTTTTCTCTGGCTCCATTGATCTTCTTTCCAACTTCCAAATCCGTTTTTTCACCCCCTTGTTGTTCCGGGGGCGAGAGATCCTTGGGGTCCAGTCCGATGATGTCCTCCTTGGAATCGTAGCCGAACATTGAAAGTGTGGAATTGTTGCAGTCGATTATCTTTCTGCCCTTGAGGATCATTATCGTATCCGAGGTGAATTCGAAAAGCAGACGGTACCTCTGTTCGCTTTCCGCCAGCTTCCTTTCGCTTTCTTTCATCAGGGTTATGTCCCTGAAAACACCGAAAGAACCTATGAAATTCCCGTCATCATCATATCTGGGGGTTGCCGTAAGCAGAATGGTCTTCTTCTTTCCATCGTCTGCAACGATCTCCACCTGGTATGTGTCTTTCCCGCCTTTTTTCCTTCTTTCGTTGTGGTGAAGTACCTTTCCAACCTGATTACTGGGAAGGAAGTCCATAACCGACCTCCCCACCAGTTTTCCCGGTCCCACACCCATCAACCTCTCCGCTGCGGGGTTCGCAAATGTGAATACATCCCTGGGATCGGTCAGGCCAACCCCTTCTCCCTGGTTTTCAATGAGATCTCTGTACCTCTCCTCGCTTTCCTTCAATCGGTTCTGTGCCATCTTCTGTTCGGTGATGTTTTCCATGATTATTGTGACCCCGTTTCCACCGTCCCCGAGGGTGGATGGTATGAGCTTTCCCTTGAAATAGCGAACACCCTCTTCCATCACTATCTCCATCTCGAAAGTCGAGTCTTTCCCCTCTATGGCTTTTTTTATCTTTTTCAGGCTTTCCTTTGTTGTCAGAATGGGCAGATTTGCCGAGAATAATGGAACATCAAGCAACATCTCTTTTTTTACCTTGAAGAATTTGAGGAAATTCTCGTTTGTCTCCACTATCCTCATGGAAGCGTCAAGGACGAGTATGTAGTCCGTGGAGAAATTCAAAAGAGCTGATATGGGGACCCTTTGGGATATATAGAACATCTTTGCCCGGCCCAGCGGCCTCATGTCGATTCTACCGTTGATCCTCAAAATATCCAGGTATTTTGCCGTTGAGTTTCTGTTCAGACCTATCTTTCTTGATACCTCCGAAACCGTCAATCCTTTGGGATTGGACCTCAACTCCTGAAGGATCCGTCCCTTGATCCTGTCCCCTTCGTCCATCATCTTTCGAGAGCCTCCATGCAATGCACCAATGCAAAGCAAATATATAAATATTATAAGAAAAATGAAAAACTTCATATTTGTTGTTTTTAAATATTAATAGGCATTTTAGCTCATTCAGGCGTGGGGTTAGGGAGGGGGATTGGATAAAACAAGGTTCTTTGTTAAAAGTATTTTTGATAGAATACATTCAGTTTTATAATATCATCCTCTTCAGTAAGCAGTGGTAATCCATGAAGGCAGTGATCCTCGCGGGAGGTTCGGGAGAGAGATTCTGGCCTCTTTCAACGAGTCAAACCCCGAAACAATTTCTCAGATTGTTCGATGAAAGATCCCTCATAAGGATGACCTATGAAAGACTGCTGGGCAGATTCTCTCCTGATGATATAATGGTCATTACCTCTGCGGAACATGTTCCCATTACCAAAAAGGAACTTTTCGAGGTTCCGGATACAAATATTGTGGGAGAGCCCAGCAGGAGGAATACCGCCCCTGCCTGCGTCCTCGGAGCTCTAAAATGTGATAGTAAAGAGATCCTGCTGACTGTTCCCGCCGATCACATCATCCGGGATGAACCAGCTTTCTGGGAGTCCTTCGATAGGGGAGTATCCGCACTCGAGAAAGTCGGAGGACTGTTCACCTTCGGGATAGAACCCACAAGGCCGGAAACGGGTTACGGTTATATTGAAGTGGGAACCGAGCTGGCCAGGGGAGCTTTCGAGGTGAAGAGGTTCAGGGAAAAACCCAACCTTGAAACGGCAAGGGAATTCATCTCGAGAGGCGGATTTCTATGGAATTCCGGGATGTTTCTGTGGAGGTCCGGCGAGTTCCTCGGGGAAATGAGGGAACATGCTCCTGAAGTAATAGACCCCCTCACAGATATCGATCTTTGTGATGTTGAAACGCTGGAAAAAACATATTCCGGGGTGGAGAGGATCAGCATAGACAACGCATTGATGGAGAGGTCCGAAAATGTCCGTGTTGTTCCCAGTGATCCCGGGTGGTCGGACGTGGGATCGTGGGAATCGGTAAGGGAATTGGCCGGATATTCGGCCGAGGGCCCTAATCGGGCACTTGTCGATTCTGAAAGAATTTTCATACGGACATCAGAGGGAAGAAAGGTTGCCGTTGTGGGTTTGAAGGATGTGATAGTTGTGGAGACGGAAGAGGGCCTACTGGTATTAAATGAAAAGAATTCCCAGGACGTCCGAAGAGCGGCAAAGAAACTGAAAAATTGAATCTTCAAGGCCAAAAAAAATAAACTTTCAAGTCCAAACGGGTAACCATGACAGAGGAAAAGGGGACATTGAGAGATATCTTGGAGCTTGGAAGATTCCCTTTTCTGTTCGGAGGGCTTCTGCTATACGTACTGGGTGTCCTGATTTCAGGGGAAATGGGATACGAGATCGACCTGATCAGAGCTGTATTCGGATACCTGGTCTTCATGCCCGCACATCTTTCCGTTTCGTACTCGAATGATCTGTTCGATGTGGAGGCGGACAAATTCAACGAGGGAAGCCCGTTCTCGGGAGGAAGCGGGGTTTTACAGAGGAGGCCGGAACTAAAAAAAGCTGCATTGATTATCTCGATATCACTGATTGTAGCATCCACACTGCTTTCCGTTGTATTCACGATTGCATATTCGATAAGTCCCTTATTCATCGGTCTGGTGGTTCTCGGATCGCTTCTGGGTTGGTTCTACACCGCTCCTCCTTTAAAACTGTCCTACAGGGGATTGGGTGAGATATCCACCGCCGCCACAGTGGGTGTTCTCGTTCCCATGTACGGTTTCATTGCATCATCGGGAACCCTTGATCCATCGCTCCTTTTCCTGCTATTTCCCATGGCGCTTTCGGGATTTGTTTTCATATTGAATGTTCAAACCCCTGACCTGGAGGCGGATCTGAAAGGAGGTAAGAATACCTGGGTAATGATTCTTGGGAGAAAAGGGTCCCTGACCGTGATTTTCTTCCTGGTTCTCTTCCAGACCGTTTACTACGGGACCCTTTCAGTTCTCTCTCCCGAAATGAACGGATTATCAATCGTTCCGTTCTTCTTGGTATCACTGATACCTTTGTTGTTATCCGTGCCATGCATCATCTGGAGGTCGGCAGACAAGGATAGATCAACCAGGATAGTGACGGCCAACATGCTATCTCTTTTTATCTTCAACGGAGGATTGGACATCTATTTCCTCATCAACGTCCTGTAGCCGTGTTGCTGACCGTCCATTATTTTTCTTATGCCATATAATTAATCTAGTCGTAAATCATTGTTCCATGGGGTCCTGAGGCCCTTTCTCGGGGAATGGGATGATAATCCTATACATAGTAGTGGTCGCGGTTTCGCTGGCCGTGGATGCCTTTGCCGCATCTCTTTCCTGCGGTATGACAAAAACCAGATCGAAATTCGTTCTTGGTGTCAAGGTAGCCACTTTCTTCGGAGTATTTCAATTCTCACTCTTTCTTCTGGGTTGGCTGGTGGGATCAACCTCCCGTGTCCTTCTCTCCTCTTTAACCTCATGGATAGCTTTCCTGCTTCTGTTGATAATTGGCGGAAGAATGATACTGGAAGCGATAAAGAGCTGGAAAAAGGAGGTGGAGTGCCTTCCCCTTTCAAACAGAAGCTTGCTCGTCCTGTCCCTTGCCACATCCATAGATGCTCTTGTTGTTGGACTGACATTCGGTTTCCTGGGAACCAACATCATAGTACCCGCCCTGGTCGTGGGATCGGTCACATTCTGGCTTTCATTCATGGGCGTATTCATTGGCCACGGACTGAGGGGGCATTTGGACAAATGGGCGGAGATAGTAGCAGGTTTGATACTCATAGCTCTCGGTATCAGGATACTTCTGGGAGAGTTCCTCTGAACTCAGATTCTTTCATCATCCATTTCGATCTCCACTTCGGTGTACTTCTCCCTATCCATTAATCTCCAGAGAAGGGATGATAGTATCATGATGACAGCTATCACGACCGCCGAAATTATCAGGTTCACCGGATCGGAGAGCCATGTCCCCACCCTGCCCCTGGAATTTCTATCCTCCTTTTCCAGCCTGATGGTTCCCGCCCAGTTCTCTTCTCCCGGAAAGGTCGAAAGCTCCACATTTCCCCTTTCGTATCCATCAAGGGTGAAATGAATGTAGACATCTCCCATCCTCTCCCCTATCTCGAAGGTTCCGTCATCGGAGGTTGTGGTAACCCTCCCGGAGTCGAGGGTGACCGTCACTCCGCTCAGGGCCTTCCCGGAGGGATCAACCACCCTTCCGGTGATCAAAGCGATGTTCGTTAGATGGAACTCAATGATATTTCTGTCCAGAATGTTTCCGTGGAGGTCCTCCCCCCAGACAAATATCCTGTAGGTTCTACCCCACTCCATATCCCCCGAGAGTTCAATGGCGGCTGATCGGATGTTTTCCTTTACATAAACATCAATATATTCACTGCTTGCCGAAATGCTTCCCCTTTTCATCTCCTCGGTGAAGAAAACCTCGACCTCCGAAGGCCTCCTGGAAACTGTTCCGTTGGGAGAAAAATCCATGATTTCGGGTGCGACCGAATCCCACAAGGTCGAAATCGACAATTCCCTTATGTTTCCTGCCCTGTCAGTCGCCCTTATCCTTATCACATGCTCCCCATCCTTGAGATTCCTGATTGAAATACCATCGTATCTGAGCGCCCTCATCCATTCTCCATCATCCACCGTCCATTCAACGCTAACAATACCCGATGTCTCATCCGAAAGCTCCCACTCAAGTTCCAACGATCCCCTGTAGGACCTCACAGGTTCGTTTTCGATGTCCGATATGATCTCCGGGGGAGTTGTGTCCACAACTATCCTGATATCATTGTATGACTTCCAACCACCTTCGTCGACGGCCTCAATTTCGATTGTATGTTCACCATCCGCCAGATCCCGTAATTGATGTGAGATGGAGTCCCCCTTTTCTATCCATTCCTCGTGAGATATCCTCAATCTGAATGATACATCAGTGGCCGCATCACTGCCTTCCCATTCAAGAAATACACTGTCGGTATCGAATACGTTACCATCCACGGGTGAGATGAAATTGACCGAGGGAGGCTCGAGGTCCACCGTGATATTTACCGATTCGTATCTTTCATGACCCCCCAGATCAGCGGCAAGGACCTCTAACTCATGCAAACCATCCGTCAATCCGGAGACCTCGAAGGAGGAGCCGCCGTTAACCGTAATGCTGTTTCCCCCGTCTATGGTGATTTCAACGGATGCGATCTCTGTTATCCTTTCCTCGGCCTCCCAAACCACCTCAACTCTCGATGAGGAATGGATGGATCCTTCAAGGGGTTGGATGATATCGAGTTCCGGAGGCGTAAGATCAACCATGAATTCGGTAGAATCCTCTTTTACGTTACCGGCAATATCGGAGGCTTTCACAGTAACCGAGTGTTCCCCTTCATCCAGGCCATCGAGTATCAGGGAGGTCTCACTATCGATGTTGATGGGGGGATCATCATCCAGGATTATCTCAACCCGACCGATACCGCTTTCATCATCCTCCACTCTCCAGGAAAGTGAGACCCTATCAACTCCGGATACGAAATTACCCGAGGGTTTGAGGATCTCCACCAGAGGCAAAATACTGTCCGCTGCAGAGGTAACGATAATCCCGTTCTCGCTCTGTCCGAGATCCGTATCGGTCCTTATGAAATAGTAATATTTTTGTCCGATTATGATTCCAGTGTCCTCATAGGAGAATACATCCCTTTCCACCTGTGTAAGTTGTTGAAAATCGACACCGTCATCGGACCTGTATATGGAAAACCCCGTGGCAGCAAGGTAACCCGATGAAGGTTCCTCCCAGCTGAGAATTATGCGGTCCTTTCCCGGTGACGCTTCCGTTTGTGCCGGAGGGGAAACAGCGGTCGGGAGAGGACCTCCCGGGGCTCCGGATGAAGTTATGGAAAATGATAGTAGAATCAGAATTAGCAGGGTCATTGAAGGCATGAATACAAGAGAGGACCTGATCATCTGCGGAAAGCACCTGACTGGCCCTCTAAATACTTTTTTATCATATATGAATTCCTTGAAAAATCGGGCCTATTCCCGGTCGGTAAAAACCCTTATGAGTCGATTGCTCACAACATAGTATGATAACACTTTCATATATTTTCTTACCAAACATCTCAACCCATTTTTTATACAATGTATCGATTTATACATTTGGTAGATTCTCAATGCTCGAGGGAATAGAACTTTTATCGGTGGACCTCCAGAACGATTTCGCATCCGAGGGTGGTATCTGCTTCGAGGAAAGGCCGTCGGTCTCCTTCATTGTCGAGACATTTGTTCCTTTCCTGAGGGAACATGAAGTCAAGGTATCCGAGATACTCTCCGATTACAGGCAGCCGAGGAGAGGTGATCCCAGGTACTGCTGCAAACCCGGCGACTGGGGGTTCAAATCTATCCTGCCCAGGGATGTTATAAAAGGAGAGGTCTGGATCAAGTCCATGAACGATCCCACTTGGATCAGAAAAAACGGCGGTATTGCCGAAGAGGAGCCGGGAGAACCTTATCAGGATCCCGCTTCATTCGATAATTGGCTGGAAAAAAACGTTGGCTCCTACGAGGAGGTTGATCTGCTGGTATTGTTCGGCCTTACAGCCGACAGATGTGTTCTGTGCACTGCCCAGCAGCTTGCATTCAGGGGTTATGATGTGAAGGTTCTATCCGATGCTACCGATGTGAGGAGCGGAAATCCGGAGGAGAAGAATCAACTCCTCAATACAACCCCCTTTCTCTACTGGTCCGAGCCCATCACATTCGAAGAGCTATCACAGCTTATTTGATGGAAATCAACTTAGCTTTTGCCCAGCATATTATTATCTTGTAAGGTTCATTCGAAGCATTTCGAAACGTATTTTTGTTATTCTCTCTTTCAATTACAATGATAATGAAAACATTTCTTTTTTATAACCAGATACTAATCGCCATTTGAGAAGATCAGGGTTTGTACCCAAGGGATCTGTGAAGGATCATGACGGATGACGGGAACTATTCGGTATCCAATTCAGGAAAGAAAGGATTATCCGATATGGATATTCCCAAGGCAGATCCGGATAGATCTTCCACTGAACAGTTATGTTCGGAACTGATCAACAATCTGGGTGAGGGTATTGCCGTCATCGACGAAAATGACAGGTTCAGATTCGCAAATCCCGCACTCGAGGAATTCCTTGGTGTCGGCAGGGGTTACCTTGAAGGGAAGGATTTCAATGATTTCCTCACCGAGAGGTCCAGGCTGATAATGGAAGGCCAGAAAATACGTGGGGCCAAGGGGATCAGGGACACCTTTCGATTGGAAATCATAACCAAGGATTCAAGATCCTCCAATTTTCTCATCACCGCGACACCGAGAAAAAGCAAAAGCGGCGAATATTCGGGATCGATCTTGGCGATAAGGAATATAGGGGAGATAGAAGAGAACGAGAGGGACCTCAGAAGGGAGAGGGAGAAGTTCAGGACGATTCTCAATTCCATTCAAGAAGGCATAGTCCAGGTAAGGGTTGGGACAGGTGAAATAGAGGATCTCAATCCAATGGCAGGAAAGATGATAGGACTTCCAGAGAATGTATTGAAGGGAAGGGATATCGGGGAGTTCATATCCACCGAAGGTGAGGACCCTGTTTTTACCAGATCAAAAAACATAACCACAAAAAATGAAGGCATTTTGACAAAGGCAAACGGAGATACGGTCGAGGTAATAACATCGGCAATAAGGACCGACCTGGGGGGAAGGGAAAGTGTTATTCTGTCCTTCATGGACATATCAGATCAGAGCAAGAGAAAGGTCACCCTTGAGAAGATGAACGATCTATTGAGGCTGATCAACAAGATCCTGAGACATGACATGCTAAATAACCTGATGATCGTTACGATGGGAATCGAGCATTACTTCGATTACGGGGAGGACAAGCTTCTCAAGAATTCAATGCTGGCAACGAATCGTTCACTGGAGTTGATCAGGTCCATGAAGGAGCTTGAATTCTTCCTTACCGACGGGGGAGCTCTAAGGGAGTACAACGTTGAAAAGATCGCCACGGCCATAGCAAACAACAATCCCATAGACATTCTTGTTGCAGGACATGCCTCGATAATGGCGGACGAGGCGCTATCCTCTCTTCTTGACAATCTGGTCTCCAACTCCATCAAGCACGGAAAGGCCGACAAGGTCTGGATAACAATCAAAGAGGACAATCAAGAGGTATTGATCGATGTGGCGGATAACGGCATAGGCATCCCCGACGAGAACAAGGACAAGATCTTCAAGGAAGGTTTCACAACCTCCAAGAAGAGAGGTACGGGAATAGGCCTTTTCATAGTGGAAAAAACCATTGACCGATACGGTGGGAGCATAGAGGTGCTTGACAACCAACCAAAGGGCTCGCAGTTCCGAATAAGGCTGCCACGCATCAAGGCAAAATGAGAATTAGGAGATTTTGTAGCCATAGTATTATTTGTGTATCTTGCCGGAAGAATTTTCCTTCCCGTTTGCTACAGGTTTTCCCCTGTCATCGGATATCATAATTGCGGCGGGAGGAGGAGCAGGTGCTGGAGGATGATGGTGTTTTCTATTGACCACAACTGCAACTAGAACGCCGAGTGCAATCAAGATCACGATAATTGATCCGGCAATAAGCAGTAACAATTCCTTTTCATCCTCCGGGTCTGGTTCAATCGGATGGTTCTCCGGATCCACGGGAGAGGTTGATTCCAGAAACTCTATCAGATTGCTGTAACCGTCTCCGTCCGGGTCTGCGGTAGAATCGTTTGATTCGAGGTCCAGTCCGAACTCGTACTCCCAAAGGTCATCCATGCCGTCTCGGTCCAGGTCCTCTCCGCTTTTTGGCACTCTTTCTTCGGGTTCCTCCGGTGGTTCGGGTATGAACTCGATGACCATCACGCTGTACCTCTCCGAGTCAACAATGTTGCCGGCACCGTCCTCAACCTTGAATGATACGTACAGAGTTCCAAAAGAATCAAGCGGGATATCCATCGTAAGATTGCAACGGCCGCCATCAGGCTCCAGGATCCTTCTTTGGGCCTCTTCCCCTCCGAACCACCAGGAAGCGGAAGCGTTTGTAATCCCTATGTTGTCCCAACAATCCATGGTGACGTTCAGTGTATTGCCCGCAAGTACCGAGGAGGGTATACCGACATTGAGGATTTCGGGAGGAATCGCATCTGCCACGGTGATGGTTTTGGCGGCGGTAAGGTTATGGTTTCCCCGGAGGTCGTGGCAGAGGAAGTTGTATGTGATCTCTTCCAGGCTCCCGGGAGATGTTATAATACCACCCTCCCAGTGCCTTCCGGTATAATCCAGTTCGAGAGATTCAGGCTGCCCTCCTCCGATATGGTATATCACGGTCACGTTCCTGACACCGATATTGTCATGGAAAGATACCGAAAATAGAATATCATCTCCGGCATCAATGGCGTTCCGGGTCCGGTCCTCTATCATTTTGGGCACAATACTGTCTATTATCTCCACCGTACCCTGATCCGTGGAGTTCCAGTTCCCTTCCTCATCCCTGGCATGGAAAATGTAATGCCTGGTCTCCAGTTCGTCAACCGGAGCCTCCAGATCGATGTACCAGCCTTTATCGGCGGCAGTCATGGAGTCATTTAGATGTACGGACCACCCTTCCACCCACCATTCTGCTGTTACGTCCACCACCCCTATGTTATCTGTCACGCTGGTTTCCAGCCGGTATGTGGATGAGGTGTTAACCCTTTTTTCCGACATATACGAAATGAATACGGGGGCCTCATCGTCGAAAATGGTAAAAGTTTGGACGGGGCCTGAAACCTCATTTCCCCGGGTATCCGAGAATATGTACCTGTAGCTCCTCTCCCCGGTTCTGTTATTTGGAACCTGGTAGGCGAATGACCAGATCTCTCCGTTTTTTATCATGTCGGCTGTGACATTTTCCAGGTCCATCCCCTTATACTCGACCATCACCTCTCCCATTCCTATATTGTCCGAGAAAAGTGCCTCGAATACCATCGTGTCCCCGGTGGTGGCAATTCTCTCTGTCCTGTCCGAGACAAGCAAGGGAATATCATCGTCGGTGACGGTTATGTTCATCCAATCCGTGCTGTTGATATTTCCCGACCTGTCCATTGCAAGCACCCTGAATGGTATGTAATCGGTTTTGTTGGTCGGGATCTCCAAATCGGTGATCCAGAATTGATCCAGTTCCGTCAGGTTTATGGTGAGGTTGGATTCCTTCATCTGCAACTTGACGGATTCCAGTCCTGCGGCGTCATGGGCCGAACAGTTCAATCGGAAATTGTCCCCGGTCGTGGCGTTCAGATTGGAATTTATGATAATGGTTGGTGCAATGATATCTATGGTCAGATTGAATTCCGACGGAATGAAATTGTATGCGGTGACCGTAACATTTAGCTTGTCAAGCTCGGATGATGAATAGTTGAAAAATGCCCTTCCCGAATCGTCTGTTCTTTTGTAGGAATAGAAGTCCGACTTCTCCAGACAGACCAGGGCATCCTTAACAGGAGTGCCGTTTTCCGTCCTGACTGTAACCGGCAGACCCGGATAATCGAAACCGATGGACGATGGAATGGAGATGTTGAACCTCTCCGGTTCTGCGGTCCTTACGGAGATTTCCGGATCGCCGATAAGGTTAAGGACCATCTCAACCCACCTTATGGAATTGTAGCTTCCCGCATAGGAGGTGTAATACTCCTTTCCCTCCGCGAAATGCGCCCCCATCCCGGTGTGGCCGTTTTTGAACAGTTCGTAAACCATTCTGTACTGGACCTTCTCGGAGGGACCGTTTCCGGGACTGCTGTATGAATACCAACCATAGTGGCTGTTTCCTATTCCCGCCACTGTACCGCCGTCGGGCTCCTTGACGTGGAGCTCGACTATGGCATCATTCTGGTTGAACTGGTTGGCTATGCATCCCACCGTGTTGAGAACTCCAAGTTTGTATCCACCCTGATATGATGAAATATGGGAATTGTAAAGACTGCCGCCGCTTGCGGTTCCCACGCTCATGGTGTTCCAGCCGCTGTGGCCGGAATGGAATACCATGGCTGTTCCCTTGTCAATCTGGCCCATGAAGTTGTTCCTGTTCAGGTTTCCGAACTTCCTGTAATCGGAATCGTAAAGGGATGTGGGAAACATGCTCGAGGGCAGTAGGTTGTTCTTTATCAGATCCATTGCCCTGGAAGAATTTGTCACCGAATCAAGGTACTCCCCTGCCAGAGTTACATTGTCAAGGTAGCCTCGGGGAGGATCCTTTTCGTAGGTAAGCGTCTTCTTCACGAAGGTATCCGCTTCATTCTCCGTCTGAACCGGAGCTCTGCCAACCAGAAGGTCCGGTTTCATATCGATCCCGTCCTCCACCTCTCCCCAGTAGCCGTCACCATCCAGGTTCCAGTCTCCGTCGAGATCGGAATAATAGAGATCGCTTGCAATCGATGTCTTGGTTACCCATCCTGAAGAACCGCTGTAAGCTTTTACATAAGCTCCCCTGTAAGGAACTACCGCGGTATCACCGCCGAGAAGGACGATCTCGGTATCCCATGTGTTGAAGGCGTCTATGAGGAAGTTCCTGATCTTTTCAGCGTTGTCTGTACCGTTGTAATTGTTCTTTATGAAACTCATCTCAACCAGTTTGGTTGGAACACCCTTCCTGTTCTTCCATTCGATGTACTGGTCGAAAGCTTCCTTTACATATGCGGTGTCTGTTATGACGATGTACTGGACATCCTCATCTCCGAGAATTGACATGGGAGAATTCAGGACCTTGGCCGGGAACCTGTCCAGGTCATTCGGGTTGAGCAGATTATGTTCAAGTGAGTTCCGGAAAACAGAGGTATCCCTTTTGAAGGGGGTTGTCAATTTCAGTCCGTGACCATCTTTTACATCGAAATAGATCCTCGCTTCAATTCCGGTTGCCAGCTGGAATCTCCCAGAGATGTCCCTGATGATCGGATCGAATCTGAGGTCCAGGACCCTGAGTCCCCTGATCCATCCCTCTCCCTGGATGGAAAGATGCTCTTGGGGAAAATGATTCGCGGGATCGGCTCTCTCTCTTTCTGCATCCTGATGGAAATCGAAGTGAGTGATACCTGCTATCGGTTGTGGCAGGGTCAGAGGTACGGATTTGATCCGGATAAATTCGATCTTGATGTTTTCGGCTGCAGGATGGACCAGAACCTGATCCATTCTGAAAGGCAGGGCCGCCTCTCCCTCTTCGAAAGGTAGTGATAATTCGGGAGAGGTAACGTATGTCACTCCCCCTTGAGTGGTGATCTTTAGTGATTCGGGATCGAATTGGAGCTCGAATATAATTTCTTGTTCATCCTCTTTCTCTTTAAAGGGATCGTCGCCGGATTCGATCCCGCTGGAGGTGAATGCGGGGAACACCGCTATCATGATCAGAACCACAAAAACCGCCGTGATCTTCCGGACAATCTTCAAAGGGTGTTCCTCCTTGGAAACGGACCTTGTATTCCGTCCATGTTAAAATCCATAGCGGTAGTTGATATGTCTTTCTAGCGCAGTTTCATCCGGAAAGAATAAGGAACATGTCAAGGATTTCTCTAAACTAGGTCGGTCTTTGATACCATAATATGGAATATATATGTTATCATGCCACATGGTGTCCTTTTTGCCGAGCTTTCATCAAAAATTACAGAAGTCTTGTACCTCAGGGCAGAGAAGAGATCCTGGATGACGAATCCGATCCGATCTGGATGGAGATGGGTATCGATTATGTTCCCACAGTCATAGAATATGAAAACGGAAAGGAGACAAGGAGATTGTCTGCCAGGCCCGGAGTCGGGATAATCAGGGAGAGGTTCGTTCAATGGTTGAACGATTAATGTTTCTCCTCCAAAGCTTTTAACTGCAATATCATGAGGTCGCTTATGCCCTGCTCTGCCAGGTCCAGCAATACTTCATGCTGCTTTCTGGAGAATACATTTTCCTCCCCTGTTGCCTGGACCTCTATCAGATTGCCCCGGTTGTCCATTACAACGTTCATGTCCACATCCGCCTCGGAATCCTCCTTGTAGGCCAGATCGAGCTGGTTTTTACCGTTCACTATTCCCACGGATATTGCCGCTATCTGTCTCAGCATCGGGTTCTTTTCAATCTGTCCCTCCCTGACCAATTTCTCAACAGCAATTTTGAGGGCAACCCATGCTCCGGTAATGGCGGCGGTCCTCGTTCCACCGTCTGCCTGCAGGACGTCGCAATCGACCCAGAAGGTCCTCTGCCCCAGCAATGAAAGATCAACTGCTGTTCTCAGTGATCTGCCTATGAGCCTCTCGATTTCATGGGTCCTACCTTTCGGACCTTTCCTCTCCCTTTTTATCCTGGTATTTCCTGAACCGGGAAGCATGTTGTAGGTCGCTGTTATCCATCCGTGGAGAGCTTCTCCGTCCTTCATCAACCACGGGGGAACCTTGTCTTCCACCATCACGGTGCAAAGGACCTTGGTCCTTCCGAATGAAGTCATGGCGGATCCCGCCGGATTGGTCAGATATTGCGGTATTATCTCTATCTCTCTCAGCTGATCGAGGTCCCTGGGCATGTCAGCACCGCAGGGCCGATGGAGGACAATCGATTAAAGATTTCCCCACACCTCAGATGCCCTTTCTCCTGTCGATGACCCTCTTTGCCTTACCTTCTGTCCTGGGAAGGGCTTCGGGAGAAAGAAGTTCGATCCTGGCCCTCAGGGTCAGGGAGGCCTGAAGAGCATCGGATACCTTCTTTGCCAGTTTCTCGAGGTCAACTTTTCCCCAGTGGCTTTCAGCCACTTCCACCTGAACGTATAGATGATCGAGCCTGTCATGTTCGAGGATGATCTGGAACTGCTCTCCCAGTTCTTCGACCCCTACGAGTATGTCCTCGATCTGGGAGGGGAATACGTTCACTCCTCCCACTATGAGCATGTCGTCGGACCTTCCCTTGATCCTCATTATTCTGGGGTGAGACCTTCCGCATTTGCACTTCTCCCAGTCTATTACGGCAAGGTCCCTGGTCCTGTATCTGAGCAGGGGCATAGCCTCCCTTGTCAGCATTGTGAATACAATTTCACCCTTTGAACCGGGAGGCAGAACCTCACCGGTTTCCGGGTTGATGGTCTCCACGAGGAATTCATCGGCCCAGATATGAAGTCCGCTCTGTTCGGGGCATTCCACTGCAACCCCGGGACCGTAGAGCTCGGACATTCCGTAGAGGTCCTGGGCCTTGATATTGAGGTTTTCTTCGATATGCCTCCTTGCTTCCTCCGACCAGGGTTCCGCCCCGTGCATCCCTATCTTGAGGTTCAGTTCCGACGGATCAACACCTTCTTTCTTTAGCGCTTCTATCAGATATATGGCATAGGAGGGAGTGCAGCACAACACCGAGGTCTTCATGTCCTTCATCATCCTTATCTGCCTTTTGGTGTTGCCAGTGGCCGTGGGAACTATCATCGTTCCCAACCTTTCTGCTCCCATATGGAATCCCAATCCTCCGGTGAAAAGACCGTAACCGTATGCGTTCTGAACGATATCTGAGGGTTCGACCCCTGCGCATGAATAGCATCTCGCCATGAGGTTGGACCATGTATCGAGGTCATTTGTCGTGTAGGAAACAACGGTAGGTGTTCCCGTGGTACCGGATGATGCATGTATCCTGTTAAGGTTCTCCAAGGGAACAGCCAGTATGCCATAAGGATAGTGATCCCTCAGGTCATCCTTGACAGTGAACGGGATCTTGGAAACATCCGAAAGTGTGCGAATATCTTCCGGCTTCAGGCCCTTTTCATCGAATCTCTTCCTGTACATCGGAACATTTTCGTATGCATGTTCAACCTGTTTTTTCAATCTCTCGAGCTGCAGCGCCTCTATTTCTTCCTTTGACATGAACTGGATATCTTCCTGGAACAATACAAGACCCCCTTGAATACCGCATATTGAATGGTCCCGTTCTTTGGTGCTTTTACCCGGGTAGAGGCACGCAAAACGGGACAGGTCGGTAGGTAAATCCGGTCTTGTTCTTTAATTGTTTTGTTCTGGACTGGTTTTTCTCCGGGAAAGAATATTATGACACTCTGTCGTTTGAGGGCCCGATTCCGGGGTTTCTGTCCTTGAAAGAGGTTCATGGGGACAATTAGAACGCTGAAACGAAGGACCCGCCGAAAAATCACAAGAGGTTTCTGCGGATGGCATATGAATTGAAATGGGAAACAGGTCCTCTCCGAGAGAGAGATACGGAGAAACAAAAAGCAGGGATATCTCCAGACAGGAATGGAGATAGTTTACGGATTGTAACACAATGCATCCCGATTCCCCGGAAGCTTTCGACAATATGTTACGCCAAGATTGTATTATGCTGAGTTATTTGTGAAAAATTGAAGGTCAATGTGACCATCATCTTATAATAACGGACAAAAAATCGAAGATAAGTTGAAAATCTCGGTGAAAATTGCTCTAAAATACGATAATGAGTCCAATAATTTATATTGCAACACATTGTTACCGACGCCGGTGGTCGTTTCATGGCTAGACGGGGAATAAGGGAATACGACGCAAAAAGAGTTTTTTACAAGATGATGCCCAAATACACGGGCGAGAAGATCACATTCGACATAATGCCCATTCTCGTGGGTCCGCAAACCGATCTCGAAAAACTGCCTGAGGACAATCCCTGGCTCGAGAACATGAGATTGGTTGTGAAACCCGATCAACTCTTCGGAAAGAGGGGAAAGTCGGGACTTGTGCTTCTCGATTGTTCTTTTGATGAGGCCAAGAACTTCATCAAACAGAAGATGGGAAAAAGCGCCAAAGTGGGCAAGGTCAAGGGTAAACTGGAGTACTTTCTGGTTGAGCCATTCATACCTCATGATGATGAATACTACATCGCCATGAAGATGGAGGCTGACGGGGATCATGTCTATTTCTCCACCCAGGGGGGCGTTGACATAGAATCCGTCTGGGATTCTGTTAAGGAGGTTGTGATAAAACCCCTTGAGGACCCCAAACTCGATACCAAGAAATTGCTCAAGGACGTTGGAGAAAAGGAAAAGAAGATACTGGATCCTTTCTTGAGAGGAATGTACAGCTTCTTTGCTTCCCATGACCTCGTCTATTTCGAGATCAATCCCTTCACGGTGGTTGATGGGAAGGTCAAGGTCCTGGACATGGTTGCAAAGCTTGACGATACTGCCATGTGGCAGAATGTGGGAGTGTGGGACATGGAGGAGTTTCCCTCACCTTTCGGAAAGGACCCGACAAAGGAGGAAGCTTACATAAAGTCCCTTGATGAGAAGACGGGAGCCTCTCTGAAATTGACGATCCTTAATTCCGAGGGGCGCATCTGGACCATGGTGGCGGGCGGCGGAGCTTCCGTCGTCTACGCAGATACCATAGTTGATCTGGGGTTTGGAAAAGAACTTGCAAATTACGGCGAGTATTCAGGCAATCCGTCCACCGAGGAGACCTACCTCTATGCGAGGACGATACTATCTCTGATGACCGATAAGAAGCACAAGAGCGGAAAGGGAAAGGTCCTGATCATAGGAGGAGGCATTGCAAATTTCACGGATGTGGCAAACACCTTCACCGGGATTATCCAGGGCCTCAGGGAATACTCGGACAAGCTGAAGAAGGTCGGCTGCAAGATATATGTAAGAAGGGGAGGCCCCAATTATAAAGCCGGTCTTGAAAAGATGAGGGCACTGGGCGATGATATCGGGATACCGATCCAGGTATACGGACCCGAA
This sequence comes from uncultured Thermoplasmatales archaeon, assembly GCA_964445525.1. Lineage (GTDB taxonomy): Archaea > Thermoplasmatota > Penumbrarchaeia > Penumbrarchaeales > Penumbrarchaeaceae > Penumbrarchaeum. Next base: position 51,916 of record CAYULA010000005.1, read on the forward strand.
GTGCACATGACTTCGATCATTCCAATGGCACTGAGCGAGGACGGAAAGGGGGTGAAATGAAATGGAACCGTACCTTCTATTTTCAAACAAGACCAGGTGCATAGTTTACAACATGCAGACCAGGGCAGTCCAGAGGATGCTGGATTTCGATTATCTCTGCGGAAGGGACACACCTTCTGTTGCAGGTTTGATCAATCCCGGCAATTCCGGAACACACAAGGCGCACTGGGGAACCGGGGAGATATTGATACCCATCTATCCGAATATCGGGGAGGCCCTGAAAGCGAATCCCGATGTGGATACCATGGTCAACTTCGCATCCTTCAGATCAGCCTACGATTCGACAAAAGAGGCCCTGGAACACAAGAACATCAGGGTAGTGGGAGTCATCGCCGAGGGTGTCCCGGAAAGGAAGGAGAGAGAACTGGGACATCTGGCAAAGAAGCTTGGAAAGATCATAATAGGCCCCGCAACCGTTGGAGCTATCGGTGCAGGTGCCTTCAAGGTTGGTAATACCGGAGGTACCCTTGAAAACATAAGGGATCAGAAACTCTACAGAAGGGGTTCTGTCGGGCTTGTAACAAAATCCGGCGGTCTCTTGAACGAGATGTTCAACATAATATCCCATAATTCCGACGGTATATTCGAGGGTGTTGCAATCGGAGGAGACAAGTACCCAGGTTCTTCCCTGGTTGACCATGTAATGAGATACGAGCATAACCCCAAGATAAAGATGATAGTTTCCCTTGGAGAGCTCGGCGGAGACGAGGAGTACAGGATAGTCGAGGCAATGAATAAGGGATTGATCACCAAACCCCTTGTGATCTGGGTCATGGGGACCTGCTCGAAGATGTTCCCTGCCGGCGTCCAGTTCGGACATGCGGGAGCCAAGGCGGGTGGAGAGGCCGAGACCGCAGATGCCAAGAACAAGGCCTTGAAGAAGGCAGGGGCCGTGGTTCCTTCCTCATTCGATACCCTGGGGGACGAGATAGCCAGGACCTTCATCAAGCTAAAGGATGAGGGAAAGATCGTCCCCGTCAAGGAGCCGGAAAGCCTGCCGGTAATCCCCATGGATTATGCCGATGCTGTCAAGAAAGGCGTCATCAGGAAACCCACGTCATTCATCACTCAGGTGGCGGATGACAGAGGTGAGGAGGTAGTCTACGGAGGCTATCCCATTTCGGAGATTGTTCACAGCGGAGGCAGGATCGGAGATGTTATTGCTCTTCTATGGTTCGGTAGAAAGTTCCCCAAATGGGCCTCCGAATTCATGGAGCTTGCCGTTATGATCGTGGCCGATCACGGCCCGGCCGTTTCCGGAGCTCACAATGCGATAATTGCATCCCGTGCAGGAAAGGACCTCGTGAGCTGTCTTGCTTCAGGTCTGCTCACAATAGGACCGAGGTTCGGAGGAGCCATCGACGGATGCGCCAAGTACATGAAGGACGCCTACTACAGGGATATGGAACCCAGGGCCTTCGTCAAGGAGATGAAGCAGGCCAACATCAAGATCCCGGGTATCGGACACAGGGTAAAATCTCTTGAAAATCCCGACGGAAGGGTGACTCTTTTAATCGAATATGCAAGGGAGAAGTTCCCCAAAACCCCGATCCTCGATTATGCCATAGGGGTCCAGTCCGTAACAACACAGAAGAAATCCAACCTCATTCTTAACGTGGACGGCACCATAGGGGTCCTCATGGTCGATATGCTCACCAATGTGGGATTCTTCTCCAAGGAAGAGGTGGACAGGATCGTTGATCTCGGATATCTGAACGGGATATTCGTACTCGGGAGGTCCATCGGTCTTATCGGACACGCCCTGGATCAGAAGAAACTCAACCAGAGGCTCTACAGACATCCCTGGGATGATATCCTCTATATGGTGGAGAGAAAATAGAATATTATTGACAGGGAATGAGCGGTCATTCATTGACCGCTCTTTTCAATAATTATGAATTACATCTATTGATGGTAGAAATTCAAGTGGATTGTTTATGGTGTTGACAATATCAGCCGGATTTTTTTCTCTTCTTTCTCCATGAATGTCTTGCATTGTCTGTCCTGTCTTTGCAGTGAGGACATTCGACAAGGATCTCAAGTTTCTCCTTCCTGCAATGCCCGCATTTTTTCATCTCACCCTGGGGCCTCAAAACGAAATAGAGAATTATGCCTATCAGGGGAATGATCACAACTATCAGGATCCAAATCGCCGGTGAAGGCATTCCCCTTTTCAGCGAATCTTCGTATATCCAGATCATTAGAAGGGTTTCTATGATCAGGAGAAGCATTGATGCAAGTAAAATAAACATTCCAATCTCACTGAAACCCAGGTTTCCCAATGCATCTTCCGATCCTGCCATTATCAGGGAGCTCCCCAATACCAGAAAAATAAACATAACAATTAGAATCGACGCAATGAATTCGGTCCTCCCGGGTTTCCATTTCTCACCGGTGAGATGATCAAAGTCCGATTTATCTATATTTTTGGATCTTTTCTTCTTTTCCGATCTGGTATCGGTTTCCGTCAATCAGGTCCCTTCCTGAAGACAAATAGTAATTGTACAATATAAAACAATCTTAAAAATAAAAAGAGAATAAAAGGACCTCTTTCGAGGTCCTCAAAATTATCTAATCGGATCAGACGGAATCGATTATTGCATTCAGGGTTGGAGAGGCCCTCATTGCCTGTGATGCAAGTTCGTCATCGGGCAGGTAATACCCCCCAAGTTCCACAGGTTCTCCCTGTGCCTCCAGGAGCTCCCTGTTGATCTTATCCTCGTTTTCTTTGAGCTCCTTTGCGACCCTGGTGAACTTCTCCCTGAGCTCCCTGTCATCATCCTGCTGCGCAAGGGCCTCGGCCCAGTACATTGCAAGGTAGAAGTGGCTTCCCCTGTTATCGATCTCGCCCACGTCCCTGGAAGGGGCCTTGTTGCTCTCAAGGAACCTCTCGTTGGCCTTGTCGAGGGTCTCCGAGAGGACACGTGCTTTTTCGTTTCCGAATTTCTTTGACAGATGTTCCAGTGAAGCCGCCAGGGCTAGGAACTCGCCCAGGGAGTCCCATCTCAGGTGGCCCTCCTCCGTGAACTGCTGGACGTGTTTGGGAGCGGATCCTCCGGCTCCTGTCTCGAAGAGGCCGCCTCCCGCCATAAGCGGAACTATGGAAAGCATCTTGGCGCTGGTTCCCACCTCCAGGATCGGGAACAGGTCCGTGAGATAATCCCTCAAAACGTTCCCCGAAACGGAGATGGTATCCTTCCCCTCTCTCATCCTTTTCAGGGAGAATCTGGTAGCCTCGATCGGAGGCATGATCCTGAGATCAAGCCCTTCGGTATCATGGTCTTTCAGGTATTTTTTGACCTTCGGGATCAGCTCCCTGTCATGGGCCCTCTCCTCGTTGAGCCAGAATACCGCTGGCCAACCGGTTGCTTTTGCCCGGTTGACTCCGAGTTTGACCCAGTCCTGTATCGGAAGGTCCTTTACCTGGCACATCCTGAATATGTCTCCTTCCTCCACGTCCCTCTCGAGAAGAACGTTTCCCGAGGCGGATACCACCCTTACCTTTCCATTTCCCTTCTGGAGGAATGTTTTGTCGTGGGATCCGTACTCCTCTGCTTTCTGTGCCATGAGGCCCACATTCGGAACCGTTCCCATGGTTGTGGGGTCCAGTTTGCCATTTTCCTTGCAGTCGTCGATGACAGCCTGGTAGACACCGGCATAGGAAGAGTCGGGTATGGTGAATTTGGTGTCGTGCAGTTTTCCGTCCGGACCCCACATCTTTCCCCCGTCCCTTATGGCACGGGGCATGGAAGCGTCAATAATCACATCCGACGGGACATGGAGATTGGTTATTCCCTTTTCGGAATTCACCATTGCAAGGGGTGGTCTCTTTTCGTAGCATGCCTGAATATCGGTCTCGATCTCCTTCCTTTTTTCTTCCGGAAGGTCGGAGATCTTGGAGTAGAGGTCACCCAGACCGTTGTTCGGGTTGATCCCCAGTTCCTTGAAAAGTGTCGAATGTTTTTCGAAAACATCCTTGAAATAAACGTAGACCACATGTCCGAAGATGATGGGGTCGGATACCTTCATCATGGTGGCCTTCATGTGTACCGAAAATAGAATGTCCTTTGCCTTCGCATCCTCTATCTGATCTTTCAGAAACTCCCTGAGTTTCCTTTTTCTCATCACACTTGCGTCTATCACTTCTCCCTCAATGAGAGGGGTTTTCTCCTTGAGGATCTCGGTGTTCCCCTTCTCATCGACGAACTCTATCCTGCAGTCACCCGCATCCTTTTCCGATATGGTTGTTGATATCTCGTTGTGGAAAAGGTCGCCTTCATCCATTGAAGCCACATGAGCTTTGGAATCCTCGTTCCAGTCTCCCATGTAATGGGGATTCTTCTTGGCATAGTTCTTGACCGGGGTAGGAGCTCTTCTGTCGGAGTTGCCCATTCTCAGAACGGGATTGACAGCACTTCCCTTGATCTTGTCAAACCTTGCCTTTATGTCCTTCTCTTCATCGGTGGAAGGGTCATCAGGATAATCGGGTATATCGTAACCGTGTCCCTTGAGCTCTTTTATGGTGGCGTTCAGTTGCGGAAGGGAGGCACTGATGCATGGGAGCTTGATGATGTTGGCCTCCGGCTTCTTCACGAGCTCACCCAGTTCGGCAAGATCGTCGGTCACCCTCTGCTCGTCTGTGAGCCTCTCCGGAAACTTGGCTATGGTTCTTCCCGCCAGGGAGATGTTTCTGGTTTCCACCTCTATACCGGCGGCTCCCGTATAGGCTTCTATTATCGGAAGAAGCGAATACGTTGCAAGAGCAGGCGCTTCATCGACCTTTGTGTAGATGATCTTTCCTTTTCCTTTCATTTCTTCGGGCATCTTCTTCTCTCCTTTATATGATCAGTTCTCTCTTCTTTCAACATCCTTCTTGTCCTTCGGGCTGACGAAAACCGCGTCCTGATAATATTTGGGAACAACGTCCCTCACGGTGTCTATGATCGTTCCGTCCCTGTATTCGATCAGGGCCACCACGTTCTCTCCCCAGTTGGGTTGGACCTTGGTGCCGGTAATATCCTGAGCCATCTTCTGGAGCTCCTCTATGGTGCAAATCCTGAGGTCCTTGGGAATCTTGGCTTTTTTCAGCTTCTCAAGCAGATCGGTTCTCCTGGGGTTGATGGCAACTCCTCTCTCCGTTACCACGATGTCCACCGTCTCTCCGGGAGTGACAACAGTTGTGCACTCCTTCACGATCACGGGATACCTGCCTCTGAAAAGCGGTACCGTGATAATGGAAAGATCGGATCCCGCCGCCGTATCCGAGTGGCCTCCCACAGGTTCGGCGATGATCCCTGTTGACAGGGTTGATGTGTTGCAGTTGAAGTTCAGATCCACCTCGGAGGCTCCGAGAACCACCATGTCGAGCTTGTTTACGGTGCAGCCCTTGCCATGGATGTTGGCGTAAGCCCCTATGGGAAGGTCCACATGGTTTTTGGGGTCGTTCCTCATGGATTCTATGGCAGCGATATCGAATGCCTGCCCCGTGATGAGTTTCTTCACGGTACCGTCCTCCAGCATGTCAACGAGGAACTTCGTGGTCCCTCCCTGGGCCCACTGGGCATGGACTCCCTTCTCCTTCATTCTCTGATGGAGGAATTGGGTAAAGGCCAGGGATATGCCACCGGCTCCAGCCTGGAAGTTCATCCCTTCCTTTACGTATCCCAGCAGATCGGCTATCCTGACCACATCCTTTGCAATCTTCAGCCTAGTGGGGGAATTCGTGATCCTCAGCTCTCCGGAAGCTATCTTGTTGGGATCTCCGATTTTATCCACGACCACGATGTAATCGACCCTCTCCTGGGATATGGCCATGGGGAAATTGGGATATTCCACTAGGTTGTCTGTTATTGCAACGACGTTGTCGGCATATATGGCATCAACATATGCGAAGTTGATGGTTCCGCATGCCGAGGAGCCGTTGATACCGTTGAGATTTCCGAGCTCGTCAGCGGAGGGAGCTCCGATGAAGGCCACATCTATCTTGACATCGCCGGCCTCTATCGCCCTTACCCTGCCGCCGTGGGATCTTATCCTCATGGGCCTTTCGAGATACTTCCCGGAACTCACGAGCCTGCCGAAATTGCCCCTGGCGGAACCTCCTTCCACATGAGAGATAACACCGTTTTCGATGCATCTGATTATGGCATCCTCCTGACACGGGAATGTAGAGGAGGGAGCAAGGGTGAGGTTCTTGATCCCTTTCTTTTCTATCTCGGCCAGAACCATGTTCATGACCATGTCACCGTTCCTGAAATGATGGTGGAAGGAGATGGTATGGCCGTCGGACAGTCCCGTTTTCTCAATCGCCTCGGCAATGGATGAGAGAACCTCGGATGTCTGGTCCGCTATGTAGCCGAGTTTGGGTCCGTACTTGCGGAAATTTGCAGGTTTGTGGTTGAAAGGTCCCTCGTACGGATATAGCTTCTTTCCGTTGATCTCTGTGGGGACCTTCCTGCCGATTGCGTTCTCTACCCACTCTAGTTCGTCCACCCTGACCATCTATTCCACCTCCTCGATTGAAGGTATGTGTAGTTCGGCCTCTTCCGCCACCTTCAGGATCTTTTCGGCCTTGATCACTATGGGTTTGTCAACCATTTTTCTTCCCAGGGCGATCACGCCCGAACCCTTCTTCTTTGCTTCGGCAATGGCCTTCTTGACCCTGACAGCATACATGATCTCATCCTGGGTGGGATTGAACACATCGTGTATTACCTCGATCTGGTTGGGATGAATGCAGGCTTTACCGTCAAATCCCATCTTCTTGATCATTTCGGTCTCCTTTTTCAGACCCTCCACGTCCTTGAAGTCGGAATATACGGTATCGATGGCCTGTATGCCGGCCGCTTTGGCCGAGAGGACTATCAGCTGACGGGATGTGTGTATGGCAACGCCGTCGGATGACCTCACTCCTCCGAGATCCGCAGTGAGATCCTCACCTCCGATGGTGATTCCCTCGAGCCTCCCGGAGCAGAGAGCGATCTCCTTGGCATTGAGGATACCCTTGGCGGTTTCCATTGTGGCAAAGAGCTTGATCCTCCCGATCTTGAGACCTTTTTTCTCCTCCATCTCAGTCACGAGTTCATCAACCTGGATCACATCCTCGGGTGTCTCGGTCTTGGGTATGTAGATGCCGTCGAGCCTTTCGCAGACAATCTGCCTAACGTCCCATTTACCCCAGGGGGTATTGATCGGATTTATCCTCACCGTGACCTCCACGGTGGGTCCGAAATCAACGACTTTCAGGGCTTCGGACACCATCATCCTGGCATCAACCTTGTAATCCGGATGCACCGCATCCTCAAGATCCAGGGAAATAACGTCAGCACCGTAAAGGCCTGCAGGAGGGATCATCTTTGGATTATTCCCGGGAACATATAGCCTGGACCTTCTCAATCTCATTCGAAGGCACCTCCCTTTATTGCGGCAGCCTTGGTCCTTGCGATTATCGTGAAGTTTAGGGGGCTCCTCCCCTGGGACCAGACCTTGGCATCCTCTATTCCCATGCCCTTGAGGGTCTCCTCGAAGACCTTGAAGACATCATCCCTGAAGACATCCCTGGATTTTCCCTCGATCTCAATCTGTATTCCGGTACCCGGTTCCGCCGGAGTGAGCTTGACGATGCAGTCCTCTCTCTCGTCGGTCCCTGCAATACCTTCTCTCTTGAGCTTGTGTGTGATTGACATGATATCGCCTTTGTTCCGCCTGATAGGTCAGGAGATCTGATTCCTGGTGTAGTTCAGCGTCCCTCCCTGTTTGATGATATCTATCTCCCTGGGGGATAGATCATGGGAAAGGGGGATCCTGAGATCCTTGTTTTTCACCTCGAGGAAGATCTCACCCGAGAGATCCGAAAGGTCTAGGTGCAGCTTGTCTCCCTGTTCGATCTTATCATAATCGGAGGTGTCCTTGAATGTCAATGGCATGATGCCGAAATTCACCAGGTTGGCCCTGTGGATCCTGGCGAAGGATTTCACTATCACCGCTTTGATTCCCAGGTATTTCGGGGCAAGTGCTGCATGCTCCCTGGAGGAACCCTGGCCGTAGTTGTCTCCTCCCACTATGAATCCGCCCTCCTTTTCCTTCGCCCTGTTTGAGAAGTTCTCATCCACCTGGGAGAAAACGTATTCGGAGATGGCGGGAATATTGGACCTCAGAGGGAGGATCTTGGCTCCGGCGGGCATGATGTGATCCGTTGTGATGTTGTCCTCCACCTTGATGAGGACCTCGCCCTCCTCCTCTTGGGGCAGTTCATTGAAGTCGGGAAGCGGCTGTATATTGGGTCCCCTGACAATCTCCACTTTCTCCGCTTCCTCGGCAGGCAGCGGATGAAGGAACAGGTTATCGTCAACCAGGTAGGAGGTCGGTTCCTCCACCTTGACATATTCTCCGAGCTTCCTGGGATCCGACAGAACGCCATTTAACGCTGTGGCCGCGGCGACTTCCGGGGATACCAGGTAAACCTGGGCGTCCTTGGTTCCGGACCTGCCGAGAAAATTCCTGTTGAAGGTTCTCACGGAAATCGCACTGGACCTGGGTGCAAGACCCATGCCGATGCACGGACCGCAACCTGATTCCAGCATCCTGAAACCCGCTTCAACAAGATCGCCGTATGCTCCCGTCCTTATCATCTCCTTTATGATGGTCCTGGAGCCGGGAGAGATGGTTCCTGATATATCCTCGTGGAGGTTCTTTCCCTTTACCGCATAGGCAACGGTCATCAGGTCCCTGAATGAGGAGTTGGTGCATGATCCTATGCAGACCTGGTCCACTTTCATTCCCTCCAGTTCCGAGACCGGAACCACCGAACCCGGGGAGTGGGGTTTGGCCACTAGAGGTTCAAGGGTTGACAGATCTATTTCCATTATTTCGTCATAATGGGCATCATCGTCGGCCTTCATCTCGACCCATTGATCTCCCCTTCCCATGGCTTCCATGAACTGTTTTGTGATCTCATCGGATGGGAAGATGGAGGTTGTGGCACCTGTTTCCGTTCCCATGTTTGTCACGGTGGCCCTGTCAGGGACCGAGAGCGTCTTGACACCGGGACCGAAGTATTCCAGGATATAGCCTCTGCCTCCCTTGACATCGATCCTTTTGAGGACCTCCAGGATGATATCCTTTCCCGATACCCAGTCGGGGAGCTCCCCGGTCAGTTTCACTCCCATTATCTTGGGATATTTCAGTTTGAAAGCTCCTCCGGCCATTGCAACCGCAACATCCAGACCACCGGCCCCTATTGCAATCTGGCCGATTCCTCCTGCGGTGGGTGTGTGCGAATCGGAGCCTATCAAGGTCTTCCCGGGTCTTGCAAATCTCTCAAAAAAAACCTGGTGGCAGATCCCGTTACCCGCTTTTGACAGCACGATACCGTACCTCTTTGCTATGGACTGGAGATACCTGTGGTCGTCCGCGTTCTTGAAATCGCTCTGAAGCATGTTATGGTCGATGAAAGAGACCGATAGCTCCGTCTTTACCCTGTCCAGGCCCATTGCCTCGAACTGCAGGTATGCCATTGTTCCCGTTGCATCCTGGGTGAGGGTGTGGTCCATCTTGATCGCAATCTCTTCTCCAACTTCTTCCTTACCTTCTACAAGGTGTTCTTTCAGGATCTTCTGAGCCAATGTAAGTCCCATTTGAAGCCTCCAACTGATGTACCCTCTCGGGGTCCGTGGTTAATTCGACAAGACCTATAAATATATTACTGAAATTTGATTTTGTTATTTAGATTACGAAAAAATGTGAACTATAATTCAGAAAAAAGCTCACTATTTCATTATATTTAAATAGAAGATTGCCGATGAAGGAAAAGTGTCTGTCATGAAGGGAATATCCAGCACCGAGAAGCTCGTTTTCATGGGACTCATAACCTATCCCGACAGGAAGGATACCGAGATCGCGGAGATGCTGTCCCTTCCCAATTCCACCTTTGCTTCCGTTAAGGCCAGGATAATGGAGGAGGGATTCCTCAAGGAAACCTACATACCCGTCTTTCCCAGACTGGGCTTCGAACTGCTCGCCGCGGTTTACAGTGATTTCAATCCCTCTGTCTCCGTGGAGGAGAGGATCAACAACACGAGAAAGTCCGTAGAGGTATATCCTGAGATGATACTATCCATGGGCGAATCCCACAGGGGTTTTTCGGTATCGGTGGCCGAGAACATTACCAGGATCATGATGATCTCAAATCAGAGGATGAAGATACTTGCGGACATGAACCTGCTGGAAATAGAGCTTCCCAGGGAGGTTCTGTTTCCCTTCGAAATGTCAACCGTTCACCGTTTCTTCAATCTGGCACCGCTCCTTCATGCCAAGCTTGTCAAGGACGAGAGCTATCCAATCAACGAAATAGATGGACTCTCCGATGACATATACAAGAAAGATCCGGTTCTCCAGGTAAACGGAACAGACAGCAAGAAGAGGCCTGTTGACATCGACCTGACTAAAAAGCAGCTTGAGATCCTGTATTACATAGTGAAATATCCCGAACTATCCGCTTCCAAACTGGCAACCATGGTTCCCCATTCCCGCCATACAATATCAAGGGTCAAGGAGATGCTCATGAACGAGGGTTACCTCGCATGTGCCAGGATACCTGACCTCTCCAAGCTGGGCTATTCAATGCTCTCACTCTATCATGTAAAGATGGATCCCAAAAGACCCATAGATCCTGAAGTCTGCAGGAGAAAGGAGCTCCTGCAGGATGATACGGTCTTCTTCGTTTCCAGGCCGACGGAATTGATGATGCTGGCGGTATACGAGAATTATCCACATTACAACAGGGGAATGTCAATGTTCAACCAGTTCCTGAAGGGAGAGGGTTACATGTCAAAGATACCAACCATCAGGAACCACTCCCTCTCCGAGGCCATATGGATAAAACGTTTTGTCCATCATCCCCTTGTGAAAGAAGCTTTTCATCTCGATGTTGAATGATGCGGGAAAGAGTTATATGTATTCTGTACGGAATATGGTATCATGGAAGAGGTAGTCGGGCTTTTTCTCAAACTCGGTCTGGCCCTTGTTCTATCCGGCTTAATCGGTATAGAAAGGGAGGTCACCGGCCACAAGGCAGGAATGAGGACCCTCATCCTAGTGGGTATCGGAGCAGCCTCGCTGGTAATGCTTGTGGAAAGACTGGACATTCCCAAAGAGGAGCTTGGAAGGATAATAGCAGGTGTTGCAACCGGTATCGGCTTCCTCGGAGCCGGTGCCATCATAAAGGAAGGGATCAACGTAAAAGGATTGACCACCGCGGCGACAATCTGGGTGACTGCCTCGATAGGAATGACCATAGGAACAGGGGCCTATTACATAGGATTCATCACATTCGCCTTCACATTGATAGTACTGACCATATTCGGGGTGCTGGAGAGGAAGTTCAAGCTCAAACCAAAGAATGGAATCCTGAGAATAGTACTTTCCAGGGATGTCGAGATCCCGACAAAGGAATTGAAAAGGCTTCAGGGAAAGGGAGTGGGATTTCAGAGGATAAGGGTGGAAAATCCTCCGGAGGGAATTGTAATAACCATCGATATGGAACTGCCAAGGGGAATCAGGATCGTGGATTTCCTGGAAAAGATCAAGAATCTCCAGGGAATTAAGGAAGTTACATGGGAAGACCTGGAGTTGAAAGGCCCCTCCACTTATCTTGATGCTTTCTGAGATGTATATTTCTACGTATGATAATTCTGTCAATCCTTTATTAAAAAAAATATTCATAAGAATTTGCAATTTATCTAATAATTAGAATTTATTCGTAGTAATATGTAACATACGGGATAGAAAAGATACATTTCTGATTGTTTGTAACAAGAAATTGTAACAAACATTTTTACCTCTCCAAACCAGATTATATCGCCAGACACAAGGTGACAAACATGGAGCAGGTTTCAGTAAAGGCGGAAAGGACAGTGGAACTTACCGAGAACTCCCCACTCTCGGTGCTCAAAAAAGGATCGGAGTACTGGAATAGATGGAGATCCGAATCCGGAGCCGTGCACATTGACCTTTCCGGAAAGGACCTTAGGGGAATCGAGTTGAAAGGGGCGAATCTCAGCAAAATCATACTGAAGGGATGCAACCTGAGAGAACAGGACCTCAGGGGATGCAACCTCTTCATGGCCGATATGAGGAGAACGGACCTGAGCGGATCCGATCTTTCCGATGCCGATCTGGGAGGAGCGGACCTCAGCGGTTCCGATCTTTCCGGGTGCAGGATCATAGAGGCTTTCGTCAGGGGAGCGAATCTAAAAAACTGCAACCTGAGAAAAAGCTGGGTGATAAACACCGATCTGGGAGAATCCAATCTCAATTCCGCTGTACTTGCAGATTCGGACCTGAACAGATCCGTTTTCTGGAGATCCGACCTCACCGATGCGGATCTTACCGGAGCAAGACTGCTGGAAGCCGACCTCAGGGGTGCTTTGCTCAAAGGAGCGATATTGAAAAACGCCAATCTGGAAAGGGTAAAGATAGAAGACGGTGCCCTGAACAAAGCTTCAAGATAGTCAAGGTCATCCATTGTATACTTCGAGCCATCTGTATCCGGATCTGGTATAATCCTGGAAATATCCCCTGTCGAATGAATTCCCGGTGCAGAGAAATGAGGCTATTCTGTAGAGGCCGGGTCCTCCCTCATCCTCATCCAGCCTGAAGGAAATCGTGAAGGTCTTGGATTGGTTGGAGGATATGTTGAACCTGTGATCGAGTGAGGTAATATGGTCACCCCTTAGATTGTATATGTTTATTCCCAGGAAGGCCTCCACATCTCCCTCGGTTGAGGTCACGGTATAGGTGTGTTTGAGGGTGTCCCTGCACCCGTCACCGTCCTCGTCGGAAGCCGAACAGGAGAGAAACGCCTCGTCAAAGTGCAGGATCCTTTCTTCCATGGTCTGTTCAAGATGGTCGTAATATGAATTCAATAATGATATCCATGATGTGTCCTCGGCGAATTTGAGGTCGGAGTATTCATCGTTGTTGTCGAGCACATCCCTGAAATCCGGCGCGTAGATCGACAGACCGTTCAGACCGTCCAGGGACCATCCTCCTACCTGGCTCACATTGAAGTGAAGGACCGCTCTTCGTATTTTTTCTAAGACGAAATCGGATTTCTCCATTATCGAGGATGTCTCGGTGAACTGTTTGATGTTCTCTATGAAATCGTAAAGATCCACAGCATCTGATGAATGGCCCTCCTGGATCGGCTGAGCGTACTGGCGGGCTATCTTCATGTTGTACATTTCCACCGATCCGGAATCTGCTATGGTATTTGACAGGTCGTTCAGGGATGAAGCGATCTCGTCCATAACGGCAAGGTCGTAGACCCCCATGCTCATGGAGGTCTTTGAACCCAGACGTCCCATCTGTCCCAGGTAATCTATCATGAATCTCTCCGCCAGTTCTCCGGATTCCAGATAGGGAAATTCCCTCAGATCTCCAAGGGTAGAATAGTCCCAGCCGAAAGCGGGTTCGGTGATCTCCGATCCGATCATGAGGTTTCCGTAATCCGCTATCTCGTATGCAACCTCGAAAGCGGACATTAGACATGCATCGAAACCTATTATCTCCAGTGGCTGTCCGATCTCGGTGGTTATCCTGTCCAGGGCCCAGCTCAGCTGGTCGATGGTCATGACCCTTTCTTCCTCTGTGCTCTGTTCCCAGCAGATCCCCTCGGTCCCCGAACCGTGGTTCCACAGTACAAGCGCGTAATTATCGGCGGGATACCTCTCGGCGGTCCATTTTGCGAAATCAACCAGTTCCTCCGGGTCGGCGGAATCGATCTCTCCCAGGTCGGCTATCTCTTCCGAGTTGATCTTTTCCATATCATCGTCTGCATTGAGTCTGTACCTTCTGGCGCCTGTCCAGTTCCCATTGGACCTGTCATCCTTGGGTGAAAGGCTTTCCCATCGGTCTATCTGCAGGATCACGTTCATCAATTCGGTTGAGCCGATCATCTCCATCTCGTTTATGTCATCAACTGCCCATTTCTCCAGATCGCAGTCGCTCATGTAGATCATGAATGTCCAATTGGGAGGCGGAATGTATTTCATGTCCATATTCAGGAACCCGCCTTCATAGCCGTCCTTTTCGGCGGATATCTCTATGGTGTAATTCCTCTCATATTCCAGGAAGGGCAGTTCCACATTTACCTTGAAACTTCCCCCGGGATCGCTTACCGTTCTGAAAACCTCCTCGAAAATTCCCGGAACAGTCAGTGCCACCGAGGCACCCTCAAGGTCAATCTCTTCTCCGGTGGATATTTCCCCCGAAAAGGTCATCCTGCTGTTTGCCAGTAGCTCATCCGGGCCATCGAGAAGATCGATCACGATCTGATCGTCCCCGTTTTTCCCTCCGTTTTTATCTGTTGTGTTTCCGTCTTTTCCGCTGGTCAGGTAATAGGCAACGGAAGCCGATAAAAGAATGAACATTATCAGGATGACTGATAGACTAATCAATGGGCCTGACCTTCGCTCCTTTATTTCAATGGCCCTTATTTTTCTGGTGTTATGCCTATCACTCATCGGGGGGCCAGCCTGGGAGATTTGAAGAATTATCCCGGTAAAAAATCCGGATACCACTTCTTATAATTTTCCGTCAAAGGGTCTAAAAACGAGTCGGTCCAGATGTCAGATCCTGTGCCTTCTGTTCTCCCTGGCATCTTTTAGGGTTGTCCTGTAAGTGTGAATGAAGAAATGGATTACGGTTGTGAGAAGAAGAGTGGAAACCAATATCGGAATGAATATAAGTCCCGTATCGTAAAACTCTAGACCGTTGAATATGTCAAGGGCTATAACCATCGATCCGGTCAGGAACAGCAGTGTCTTTCCGAGCTTCATTCTCCAGAAATAGGGTATAAAGGCCATCAGCATCAGGTAATAGCCCGAATGCAATTTGGGAAAGAGGGCCAAAAACAGCAGAATGAATAGAAATGAGGTGTTGAGAGTCCCGAACTCCCTTCTGAAGGAAATAAAAAACAGAATCAATCCGGCTACGACCATGAGTAACGTATTGATGAATGGATAGTAACCGATCTCTCCCAGGTATCTCCACAATGAGATTCCTTGAAGGGTGCTTCCCGAATCACCTGTGAAGTATAGCTTTGCAAAGGTTGCGACTCCGTCGGGAGAGAGATATGTAACAGGAGCCAGGAAAAGGGCTACCACCACCCCTGCAAGAATGGTCTTTAGAATCCTCTTGATCAATTTCTCTCTTCCTGAAAGAAGACCAGGCATCATCAGAAGGTGGAATACCTTCGTTGCCATTCCGGCTCCTATCAGAAATGAGGCCCATACCTGCCTCTTGCGTACTATGGCATGGACCGTGAGGACGAACAGGAATGCTACTATGATATCATCCTGGACGGCACCTATCGTGGAATAGATTGTCAGAGGATTGAGAAGAAACAGAGAACCGTAAACAACCGACCTCCATTTACCGTCCAGCCAGAAAGTTCTCATTACCATGAATGCAGATATCAGGGCGAACAAAGCGAAGTAAATTCTGAAAACAAGGAAGGTTCCTCCGGCCAGAGCCGGTAATATCCAGAATATGTTTATCAGCGGAGGATTGAGAGTGGGAACGTCCTTGTAGATCATCCTCCCTTCAAGGAGAGTCTCGCCTCTGTCTTTGTAAAAGGGAGCGTCCGTTTCCTTTTTGTAGACCTCAATTTCCCAGGTTGTGTTCCGGCCTTTTTCCCGTATGAACCTGATCTCACCGTCCATTATTTCCCAGGTCCTGTTGTCGTCGTAGGGCGAGGATGTGTAGAGCTTGCTGTAATTCACCAGTTCCAGTCTGATCGGTATGTAACCTGTGGCGGTGAGAACCTGCACGTCGCTCTCATTTCCATTGAAATGGATGAAGAGCATTGTGTCGTTCCCATTGTCGTTGTACTCCCAGGTGGTCTCGTTGGTGGCAAGAAGCTCATCGGAATCGAGTATGACGGTGAAATGCTCTTCTTCGAAATTGATCCCGACGTAAACAAGGATCGGAACATAAACAACGAGCCATGCCGCAAATATGGTGATGTACGGATGCATGGCTAGGGTTTCTATCAATCTCTTCCTCAGTGGATGTCTTTTCTTGCCCCCTCCGGCCATGGGAGTGAAATATTGTTATTGATTTTTACCCTTTTCACAAATGAACCAATTTTCAAGGAATTTTCTAAGCAGTTTGGTAATAGTAAGCAGAATTAGATAATTCCTATTAAGAAATGGGAATGGAATCAAATTTCCTTGGTAAGCAAGAAATCCTTGCCCATCCTTTCCACACCATGTTTCTTTTCAATATCTTTGAATTCCTCTAGGAGTCTGGTCCTATCACCGGTTGTCAGATATCTTTTTGCAAGAGGGAAATATAGTTCCTCTTCCCTTTTCAAATGCTCATTCAAGAGCTTAAGGTACCTTCTCAGTGTCCTCTTGAGAGCAATGTGTTTCATTGAGGCACCTATTGATTTTCCGATAATGGAAGTTACACCGCTGTCACAGTCCGGGCAAACACCTTTGAATGCGTAGTTCCCGGTGTCCATCTGGAAGATGGTGGGTTCGACCATTACAATCTTTTTCTGGCATTTGAGACAAAATGCAGGAAAATCATCTACATGTTCCATTATATTGTAGTCCTCAGGGGCTTCTTCCTTCTCCTTAAGGCTTTCCTGATAACTTTCGAACCTGTCGCGGACCTCCTTGACCACCTTTCCGAGTTTTACATGCTCTTCTTCGACCCATTTGGAAGAGGATTCCGAAAGAGCCTGATTCATTTCTCCATGCGCATTTATCAATCTTTCCATGAATACAATTGAAAACTGGTTTTCCTTTTCCTGGTGGATATCGGTTTCAAGAACGAATGATTTTCCTGAAAGCCAGTTAATTAGTTTGTTGGGCGCTTCCTCGTCCACGCTATCCAGAAGTTTCTCCAATTTTTCTCCCTGAAACCTCAGGATCCCGTGTTCATCAAGAAGGTTTTCAACCGGATCCTTTTCCGAGGGATCGATCTCTTGAGGCAGTGTGAGAAAGTAATCGATTGCCGTTTCCATTCTTTCTTCCACGACCCTGCTGTTGAAAGGTTTGGTAATAAGATCATTTGCCCCCATTTCCATTGCATTCATGATATCATATCTTCCTCCCCTTTCACCTGTGATAATAACATATGAATCCCTTTCCTGATGGAAATTGAATTCCTTTAATTTTGATGCCACCTCCAAACCGTCCATGTTCGGAAGGTTCCAATCGAGAAAAAGTATGGAGATATCAACATCCTTTTCATAGGTTTTCAAAACCTCCGATCCATTCTCCAAGATTATTGGCTCATGGTCCAGAGTTCTGATGGTATTTGCCAACATCGTACTGTATGCTTCATCAGCATCTCCGATAATCACCTTCATTTTATTCCCCTTGTTTCCGAAAATAGTCTGAATCAGTATTTATGTATTTTCGATGATACGGAATCTATCTGATTTTTTTCAGATATCATCCAACGAACTTGGGACGTTTGGAAACCATCTTCGGAAGGCCTAGAGGGTCCCCGGGCATATCTCCCTGCCTCTCTCTGAGCTCCTCTCGAATCTCCTCCACAGACATCTGGACCTGGGGTTTGCCGGGCTCCCTCTTCCTGATGGTCAGCATGTCGGTTTCTATCTCTCTTTCGCCGATCACGGCAATATAGGGGATCCATTCCTTTTCGGCATCCCTCATCTTCCTTCCAACGGTCCTGTCCGAATCCTCGATATCGACCCTGAATCCATCGAGCTGTTCCACCAGCCTCTCGCAGTAGTTGAGGTGGTCCTCGCTTACCGGTATCAATCTAATCTGAGTTGGTGCGAGCCAGAAAGGAAGTGTGGTCGGGAGTCCTTTCATGGAATCAAGATGTGCTTTTTCAAGCAAAGCGTAGATCTTCCTCTCTATCGCTCCCGAAGGTGAGAGGTGAAGTATGAAAGGATGCTGGTCGTTTCCCTCATTGTCGGTGTAGGTTATGCCGTATCTCTCTCCGTTTTCCACATCGATCTGATCGGTGGTGAGTGCAGAGGCCTTGCCCATTGCATCGACGAAATTGAACTCGTATTTCAGAAGGAAGTAGAAGAACCTCTCCTTCCACATCTCGACCACTATCGGCTGGCCGTAAGCTTTTGCCATGTTGTTGACGAATTCCGTGTTCTGGTCATAGAAATCCTTTGTCACTCTTACAGCCATCTGGAGGTCTTTTGGCATTTCGAAGCCTGTTTTTGCGAGTATGTCTTTGGCAAGGTTGAATCTGACCATCATCTCCTCCTTGGCCTGGTCCAGACCCGCGCAGAAAGCATGACAGTCGGGCATAGTGAAGGCTCTGAGCCTCCTGAGACCCGCAAGCTCTCCCCTTTGTTCAACCCTGAAACTGTAGCGTGTCAATTCGTACAACCTGACCGGCATCTGCTTGTAGGATATGGTTGAGTCATGCGCCATTAAAAACTGCCCGAAGCATGCAGCAAACCTAAGGAAAACCCTCTTGTCAGGGGTGTCAATGGTGTACTGCCTTGCCGGAAACCTGTGCAGGTATGATTTCAGTGACGGGTGTTCGAAATCATACATTATCGGTGATTCGATCTCCATTCCGCCGTATTCCTTCACCCTCCCTGTAACATACCTTTCAAGCAGGGATTTAATGAGCCTGCCCTTGGGATAGAACCTAAGATTTCCGGGGTCGGAACCCGGTTCGTAATCGGCCAATTCGAGAGCCCTCATGGATTTCACATGCGGGGGTTCTTCCGTAACGGCCCTGGATTTGGATATCTCGTAGTGGAGGAATTTCTCAAGATCGGGGTTCCTTGAGAGATCGTAGCCGGTAATTTTTCCCTCTTCTTCCCTGACGGGGTGAAGCTCCCCTTCCAGGTCAAGGATGAACCATTCCGATCTCGCGGTCTCCTCGCTTTTAAGAGCTTTGGAAACTTCCTCCTTTTTCTTTCCTTTCAGCCAGGGTCTGATCTCCTTGGAGAGTTCCGAGAGAGGATGGCCCTTGCAGGAGATCTCGAATGCCTTGTACCATCCGAAGGGTGATCTGCTAACCTCCATTCCGGAGGTCGATAGTCTCTCCTCCAGCCCCTTTAAAACGGGCACAGCCTCGGAGGCTCTTGCCAGATCGGAGGAAAGATGGGCATAAGGGTATACCATTATTCTGCTGGTCTTGACGCTTTTGGCTGTTTCCAATATGACCTCGGCCGACTCCTTAAGAACCTCTTCCTCCGCGGAATGGTCCTTCGATTCCACCGTGCAGAATGCCACAAGGCATTCCTCCATCCTGTCGGATTCATTCATTCCCCCTTCCGCCAGGTTCTTAATAGCCTTGGTCACTCTGTATTCCATATGATCCGAATGGATGAGAAGCAGTTTCATAAAACTCCCTGTTGGAGTCAGGGAAAGGGATTACTTAACGATATCGAATGACTCCCTCATAGATTCAGAGGAAGGAACTCCTCGCAGTAGCGTCTGCTTATCTCCACCAGGTATTCCGCGGGAACTATCTCTCCCGATGAGAAGTTTTTCTGCGCATTCGTATACATGGAAAGGGGTTCGGATATGTCCATTCCCTGCTCTTTCCTCTTGTATATCTCGAACTTGCATTCTGTCAGTTCCGTCTCCACCCTGCTCTTTCTATCCTCCGGAAGAACGAGTCCGGAAAATTTTCCGCTCAGGTTCCTGTATCCGTCAATTGCGCTCTTGTACCTTCCCAGCTCCTCCATTTTCCTGAGAAGTGGAACATGCTTGTTCCTTATGTGGAATATGACAGCCTGCTCCCTGTGTCGATCCATGATCGCCTCAAGGGAATCTCTGTGTATTGTGGTAAAGACCTTCATGTAGTCCATGTGTTCTCTTACAAGCTTTTTCATGTCATGGATCACATTGTCCAGCTGTTTCAGCCCTTCGGATCTGGATCCGTCTTTGAGAAGGTTCTTTGCTTTCCTCACCCGGCGTTCAATTTCCATGGTATCCAGGTTCAGGTTTCTCATCTTAAGCAGGAGGACCCTTGCCTCTATCATCCCGCTTGCGATCCTCTTTGCCCTTTCCACTCCCATGGTCTTGGTCCTGATCCTTAGTTCCTTGAGAAGGGCCTCCCCCTCCTCCTTTGCCTTTACGAATTCACCGTCTCCGTATGCTGTTTTCACCCTGGCAAAGGTCGCATTGAAAACCTCGTGGTTCTCAAGCTCGTTGGCATGGATCATTAGGTCCTCCAGCTCCTCCATCATGGATTTCAATTCCATCTCTTGTTTTACATGCTCCAGGGAGCTCAGCTCTTCTTCGAGATCGTTTCCTATGACCAGAACATCCTCGTATCTACCGTCCTCGATGTATCCTTTGAGAAATGACAGCTTCTTCTTGGCGTCGGTGAGGTCATGGTCGGTGCCCTCCAGTCTCTTTATCCTGTTGGAGAGCTTGATCTCCATCTCTTTTGCCTCGGAATAGGAATCCGCTCTTCTCCTGACATCCTCCAGTGAGCCAGTTATCTGTTCCAGGACCTTTCCTGCGGTTGTGTTGTCCCTTCTCCTGATGAGCTGTTCCGCCGATTCTAGGATGGAGGAGAGTTCGGCAATATCATCCTGGAGGATGTTCTTCTCCCTCAGTTTCTCGATGTCATGTTTGATCTCCTTGGCCCTCTCCTTGACCATCAGGCCGTCAGGCTCCGTGAGATCCATGATGACGTTCATCACCTTCTTGGAGAGAAGATTCGCCCTCTCATACTCGTTTGTGAGAAATGCCTTCATGGCTGTATCTATGTCTTTTTTCAGATTGTCCATCAATTCCAGGTTTTCTATCTTCTCTCCCTTTTCCAGTTCTTCGAGCTTCTCCTTTGCCCTGTAGATTGTGTCCTGTATGCGGTTTTCAAGGTCATCCTGGGCCTGGACCTTGATGGCATTGAGACCTTCCAGGGCTGTCTGGTGGGCTTTGTGGAACCTCTTCTCCCTGAAGAGGTCGGAAGCCTCCAGATATTTCTCCTTGATACTGTTGAATTCCTCCTGGGAGAGGTCCGTGCTTTCAATTAGGGAGTTTAGCTTCTCGAGGGCGTTTTTGGCCTTTTTCTGGAGAATATCTATTCCGTCTGCCAGTTCCGGATCAAGGACCTTGGTCTCGGTCTCCTCGATGGGTACCTGCGGCATGTCCTTGTCAACGGGAACCTCCATACCCAATCTCCTGAAGATCGATTGAAAACCTCTGTTATAGACTTCTGAACCGGAACCCATTGCCTTTGCCAGGTTCACAAGTTCCATGGCCGCTTCCTTTTCTCCTTTGTCAAGCTTGATATCGATCAGTTTCTTAAGATTCATGAGGATGTTTTCGGCCTCGCTTGCGTAATGGTCCATCAGGTTAGCTTCCTCATCCGGGTGCAGTCCTCCCTCCCCCACTTCTTCGTAGGGGGACTCCGCCGGCAGGTAGATCTGGTCCTCGATGGTTTCCGGATCCTGGTCCTGAACTTCCTCGGCGATTTCAGTGGTTTCCTCCTCCTGTTCCTCCTCGTTGAAAAGCAGTTTCTCCATCTTGGATCTCTCTATCTTTTCTATTCTGTCAATGGAGTCCATGACGCCTTCCACCCTCTCCGAAAACGTCGAGAAATGGGACTCGACCTCCTCTTCGAGCTCCCCTGCGGTCTCCACTTTCTTCATTAAAGCATCGAGGAGTTCCTGTTCCTCCACTTCCTCCTGGAGATCCTGTTCTTCCGTCTCATTTTTTTCGGAGGACCCTTCTTCTTCTTTCTCATCCCCTGACAATTAATACCACCAGCCGGACCGGTTCCATTACAATCCTGAATTTGGCCTTGTAACGATATAATCTTTTCCTTGATAATAGTTGAGTTCGAGGATACCGATTGAGTGATCATACATCTTCTTCACCAGGGAAAAGGTAGAGTTTTACGTCCTTTGATTTCATGGAGCACATTCTCCTTTCAAGTTTTCCCATCTCCTTTCCGTCCTTGAAGACCGTAATTGTCCCGTTGCTTGAGAGCATCACGGCAATAGTCCTTGTCTTCAGGGTGATGTATCTGGCCGCTCTCCACCTGGTACCGGATCCTTTCCCCCTTCTCTTACCGAAATCGAGGTTTTCACCGGTACAATCATTGTCCTTTACATTGATCATCCTTCCAGCGTAATGTGCAAAACCCCTGGAATCGAAAACCATTGCCCCATCCATCTGAGTGAAAGATTCGATAGTGGGAACCTGTTTCAGATCCCTGATATTGACATCCTTCCAGCCCTTGAAAGGATTGATTATCATCTGGATGGAGTTCCTCCTTATTCCCTCTATATCTCCTATCAGGTAAAGGGCTCCGATGGACCTGCCCTCGTATCCCTTCAACGACAATCCCATCAGTATCTCGATCGCGCTCCTAGCAGCGATTCTCTTTGTTCCTTTAAGGTTGAGTTTTTCTGTGATCTTCGACAGGTCTCCCGTCAGGCAGAGGAGATGAATATCGCCGCTTTCTTCCTTCTCTACCATTTTCTTTTTGGACATCAAATTTCACCTGTCGATGCGGAGGGGACCGGGGTCCGGACAGATTCCCGGACCCCGATTCATCTCAGAGTTTTTCTGCATCCCCTTCAATATCCTCGTTCTCGTCCATTTCATCCAAACCGGAATCCTTGGACCGGCGGGTGGTAAGCGGTACCGTGGAGGGAAACTCCCTCATGTCCTTCAACCTGTGAGCGAACGACAGGGTCCGCTCAAGATCATTGGCCATATAGGAATCGAAGGCCTTGTGAAAGAGGACCTCCGGCTCCTTGAAGGCTCCGATCCTTATGAGCTGGGTCAGGACATGCGTTTCCATCAGGGTGAGATCGATCCTGACGGATCTTGGTGAATTCTCATCCTCCACCTCCCTGATATATTGTATCAGTGCTTTTCTGACGTAGTGGCTGACCGAGATATCCTCCTCATCGCTCAGGACCTGAATCCTGTGAAGAAGCTCCGGTTCGATCTTTACTGTCATCTTGCTGGTCAGTCGAGGCATCGGCCCACCTTCCTGGTGCCCGTGTAATGGGATAGGACCTTTCCTACCTCCCGCATGGCATCCCTATTTCTTTTCCCCCTCTGTCTTTAAGGTAAGACGAAGGTAAGACCTACAAGGGTTTGTTATTAAAAAAAACTTTCGGCTACCTCTCCCCAAAGAACAAATGTCAGACAAATGTCAGACCATCATCCATTTTTGGGTAAGATTCGGTCTGATCTTTTCATACAGATGGAAAGAGAAATTTACCTGAGTTGTCATCTTTTTATGAAGAGATGGTACTTCTGGGATGTGTCCTCCATCTCCTGGATGATTCGCTGGGAAAGGTGCTTTTCGGGGTGATGGAGATGTGTCCTCTGGTCCAGGTCCTGAAAATCCTTGAATAGGCCCTTTTTTCTCTCCTCTATGATATGCCACATCGTCTTCTTACCCAGTCCCGGGATGAGTTCCAGCATGTGAAGTCTCGTGGATATTGCCTGGGCCTCGTTGAAGAAACGTATGAACTTGTCCTCGCCTTTGAGGATGATCTCTTCCAGTATGAAGGGAAGCTCGGACTGGGCTGCGGCGGTGAGATCGGAAAAATTGATCCTTCTTTTGACATGCTGGATCTTGTCCCTGGTTTCAAGGTCCTTGCCGATGTAGACCTTCTCACCAATCATCAGGCTGGCTCCTTGTTTTGGAGAGAGTTCCAGCAGTTTGAACTCGGTCTCTCCGAGTCCGAAGGCAAGGGGTTCTCTTTTGAAGGTTTTTCTTTCAGGATGACCCTGGGGCAGATAATCGAGAATGTAGGCATAGTCCTCCAAAAGTCATCCCTCCCTTGTTTCACAATCTGTACTTGGCAACGATCTCGACTATATTTTTGAGTTCTTCCGGTTCAAGGGTGAACCTGTCCTTGGCAAACACAGGTCTCAGTTCGGTTTCGTCCCTTGGGAGCAGTTCGGCGATCTTGTAAGCGTGAACATCCGTTACCCTTTCAATGTTTTGAAGCTCCTCTATCATTTTCTTGGCCTTCTCCTCTTCAACACGCTGGAAACCCATGACGTGGTCCATTGTAGCTCTCTTCTCGAAGCTGAGCCGGGCCAGAGGATCGGTTTCTTCCTCTTCTGCTTCTTCTTCACCCATCTCCTCGATCAAAAAGGATCTCCGATCGGATATGTCCTCTTCGGGCCCATGGTATATCTTGTCGGGCTTTTCCAGGGATTCCTGAAGTATCTTCTCCACCTCGGAATGGGTCAGAAGTCTCTCTTTATCTTCCTCAGATAACATCTTTATTCACCATTAATCGTTGTTTTGAAACATTATTTCGTATCAGGACCGGCTCCCGGGATGTATGTATATCGTTGATATTAAATACTTTTCTCGAACCTGGCCGATGCAGATTCCCGCACATCCCTCCGGCTGCCTGTGATCATTTGACTGGCTTGAGATGCTCGGGTCTAATTATCAGGTCCTTGTGGGTCTTGTCCATCTGAACCCTGACGATATAGGCATCTCCCCGGGTATCCACGATAGTTCCCACCTTGCCGTGATATCTCCTGTGGGGAACTCCTTTCTGACTTGAAGATTCTATCACTATGTTTGCCTTTTCTCCTATCTGGAATTCCCTTAGAAACCTCGTGATCGGGGGTATGCCCCTGTCTCTCGGTTTCTTCCTCAGGGTCTGGCGCATGCCTGACATTATTCCTTTCGACCTCTTAACCATGGGATTGTTCCCCCTTCGGTCCGTTTTCATCATCAGGGTAGTGAACGCCTGTGACATCCAGTGTCTCCACCACGATATCCCTTCCGAGAAGGGATGAGAGGGAAGGTTCGGTTCTTCCTTCATCACCGTGCAGAAGTTCCTTGATATAGAGTCCGCCGTCGGTTGTAAGGTCAACCACGGCCTTCCCGTCGGCAAGGACCTCGGCCGAGATCTTGTGAACGACCCTCTGGCGGATTTTATCTGCCCTTCTGTGAGCTACCCTTGTCGGCGTTCTCTGCCTAATGGGACTCTGGGCAAGTAGAGAAATGTTATATTTAAGCGTTTCTTCATTGAAATCCCCTTCAGTGCTTATTCGGGCCCTGTAGCTTTTTTTATAGCTTCCTTCCTTGATCAGGGGGATCTCCTTGCGTACGGAGTATCTCAGATCGAATACCTCAACTCTTTCATCGGTGGAGGCATTGATCTCATTTGCAATGGTATCCAGGTCAAATTCCCTTATCTTTGGTTTGGTTATCTCAAGGATAAAGGGCCTTCCACTACCCAGGGATAGGACGTCGATGTCCTCTCTGCCCATTCCGTGAAGCTTGAAATCCTCTCCCCGGAACAATTCTTTCGGACGTGTACCCACCAATTCCTCCACCGACGTC
Source organism: uncultured Thermoplasmatales archaeon (assembly GCA_964445525.1). Lineage (GTDB taxonomy): Archaea > Thermoplasmatota > Penumbrarchaeia > Penumbrarchaeales > Penumbrarchaeaceae > Penumbrarchaeum. The sequence continues at coordinate 77,290 of CAYULA010000005.1, forward strand.
TCGTACATTCTTCCGGTTCCCCCGCATTGATCGCAACCCTTGCCTCTGCATGTTCTGCAGGGCCATCTGGTCTGGGGTATGCCCCGGACCATTTTCCTGTACCTGCCGAAAATGAAAATCGGCTTCACCTGCGCTTTCACGGAACCGTACAGGGGGTCCACGATGAAGGCTATGTCGGGATCGGATCTCTCGTGGGTCTTTTCCGGAAATCGCTGTCCGAACCTCTTTCCAATCGACCTGTTCATCTCCTCTTTCAGAGGCTCGGGAGAGGGTGGGTCGCATTCCTGCCACAGTATCTGTTCTCTCTCCACGGTCTGGGGATCTATCCTGCATCCGACCAGAAAAGTTTCGAAACTCCATTTTTCAGCTTCCTCCCCGACCTTCCCGACCAGTTCGTCAACCTTCTCGAAGAGACCTTCACAGACCCAGCATGAATTACTCTGTCCATCGCTTTCCTGCCTGGGTCTCCTGAAGGAAGGTGTTTTCGGATCATGCCATCCGTTCTCGGGTTCGACGGATTCCTCTTTTTCTTCCGGAACTTCAGTCGTGGAATGCACCGGTAGTCTGTATGCGATAGGGGAATGTATCTCGGTATCGATCTTTCCCGATGATTCCAATTCCAGCGCCAGGATGCACCTCGCTGATCTTCCTCTTTGCTGGTTGGTGAGTCCGAAGCCTGACCTTGCAAACAATCTGCCCAGACACCTGTCGCACAGATCCATCTGAAGTGCTTTGTATGCGGATCGGAGGACCCTTCCAGGCGGTATCGTTATATCATCTGCTATTGGGCTCACACCCCAAAAGGGGACTTGTATTAATTATATCGGTCCCTCAGTCAAATAGATAGACCAGCAGAAAACCGATCTGCATGCCCATCAATATCAGGTACATCTGCATCCAGACCGGGGAGTTCTCGAAATGCTTGTCCTCTCTGTCGGCTTCCTTGAAAAACAGCATTGTGACAATAAGTGCCCAGATGGAAAGTACGATTACCATGAAGATGGTGGAATAGGGAACAAGTTCGAAGAACCAGTAAAGGAGAAGGACAACGAACGGCAGGATCAGAAACGGAATTGACATGAATATGGCCGCCCTCTTTCCGTAAACCACCGGAAGGGTCCTGACTCCGAACTTCCTGTCTCCCTTTATGTCCGTGAAATCCTTTGCTGTTGTGGAGCCTATTAGAAAGATCCCCATTATCGATCCGATCAGCCAAGGAACGGGATTGCCGGGATCCGCCGTAATACTCCAGGCGGCCACCATTCCCAGTACACCCCTTGGAATCGCTATTGAGAGATTGGCCACCCATAATCTCTTCTTGAACCTCACGGGTGGAAGGGAATAGAAAAGGGTTATGACAGCCAGTATCATCACGAACAGGAAGAACCATCTGTTCACCAATGCGGCTCTCCAGAGTGAAAGTCCGTAGAGAAAAATGGCCATCCAGAAACCTTCTTTCGGAGAAACGATCCCCGAAGGTATCGGTCTGTAGGCCTTGTTTACTCTGTCTATGTCCCTGTCGTACACCTGGTTCAGAGTATTCGATGCGGCGTTTACCAGCACGAGAGATACGATTCCCGAAAGCAGTTTCATGAAAGGAAGTCCTTTCCATACGATTATGGGGAAGCCCGCATTTATTTCCGGAGCAGAGATCGATCCTTCCACGATCAATCCCAGAAATGATCCGGAAAGTCCGCCCAGAAGCGGTGCGAGCAGTGTGAAAGGCCTAACCAGATCAATGAAGGCCCTGAATCTCTTCGGGGCGTATACTGCCTTCTCGATCGGATCCTTCATGAACAGCTTCGGAGACAAATACCACCACTGAATCGTCCTAGCCTCTACTCAATCTTAAATCTTTTCAGTTTTCAATGGAAGAAAATTAAATATTGACCCGAGATAGGGGAAAGTGGAAGTCAAGCATTCCTACAAGAGCATAACCTACATGGAGGACCCGGATGTATATCCTGTCGAGAGGGATTCACTGTTCATGCTCGAGATCGTCGAGAATGAAATAACCCACAACTCAAAATTGATGGACATGGGGTGCGGAACGGGATTGGCAACACTGATTGCCTCCTCTGCGGGAATGAAGGTAGTCTCAGTGGACAGGGAACCGAGATCCCTGATGCTTTTAAGAAGGAATCTGGAGATCAATGGACTGGATTCGGCGTTGTTTCTTTCCAACCTGTTCGAGGGCGTCCCGAGATCCTATCAGGGATGGGCGGATATCATCACATTCAATCCTCCCTATCTTCCCGATATCGATGGTAAGATCGGAAGAAGAGGGTATCTACCCCTGATCGGCGGGGAAAAGGGCTGGGAGACAGCCTCAAAATTTCTTAATGAATGTGTGAGGTTCCTCTCCCCTGAAGGGAAGGTGATCCTTCTCTGTCCGGGTGACTGGTCAATGGGAGATCTGGATCCATTCGACTTTTTCCTGAATTGGAGGATACGAATGGGACAAAGGGACCTGGACGGGGAAGAATTCAGGATAGTCATTCTTGAAAGACCAAAAACGAATATAGATAGTATGGAATAGAAGGGAGGGGGACCCTCTATGATGATCATCAAACTGGGAGGCTCGTCGATCACCTACAAGAAGGATGACAGCCTGCCTCCCTACGATTCGAATGAACTCAGGAGGAACTACAGGATAAAGGAGAATGTGGTCCGTACCGTTGGAAAGCAGATATCGGGTTTCGACCGTGAAAACCTTATTCTTGTCCACGGGGGAGGAACCCACGGCCACAGGACGGTAACAAGATGGAGGAAGGAAAAGGCCAGGGGTACCGAGCCCATGATGGCCTGGGAGGTCAGATGGAGAATGGACCAGCTTTCCAACGTCATAGTGAAGGTCCTGGGAGAGGAGAAGGTCCCGTCCATATCGGTCCCCACCTCGAATGTGGTCCTGTCCGATCAGGGAGAGGTCCTGGAACTTCACATGCCCCCTCTCAGGAGGATCATGGAGAGGGGTTGTGTTCCGGTGCTCAGAGGAGATATGGTTCCGGACGTCAACGGCGGATGGTCGGTGGTCTCCGGCGATACCCTCATCAAGGAACTCTGCAGAAGGGGTAAAGAGGAGCTTGAACCTGTATCCAAGGCGGTAATGATAATGGATGAGGAGGGATTCCTGGACCCGGATACAGGTGAATTGGTTGAAAGTATCGATCCATACACATTCCAGACCAACAGCCACAGGTGGGAGAAGGCTCTTACCGTCAATGAAGGCGATGTCAGCGGGGGAATATGGGGAAAGGTCAAAGTATGCCAGTCCATGGCGGAGATGGGAGTGGAAACATTCATGATAGGGGTAAATGAAGCCTTCAGGTTGAAGGAGGTAATGGACGGGGGAAGAGCCGGTACAAGATTTATTCCGCTCAAGGAACTGGATGCAAGGGAGGATTTCAATTGACAATCGAGACAAGAAAGAACGATCACATAAAGATCTGTATCGAAAAGGATGTTCAGTCCACCAGGAATTACTGGGATGATATCATCCTCCCCCACCGTGCCATACCGGAAGTTGATCTGTCCGATGTGGTCCTCGAAACCGAGATACTCGGAAGGAAGCTAGAAGCCCCGATCATAATCTCAGCAATGACCGGCGGTACGCCTCAGGCCGAGAAGTTCAATGAAATACTGGCCAGAGCAGCCTCAGAGTCGGGAATCGGTTTGGGGGTGGGATCCCAGAGGGCCGGAATCGAAAACAGGGAATACAGGTCAAGCTACGAGATCGTGAAGAATTATGATGTGCCTCTGATTCTCGGCAATCTGGGAGCTCCCCAATTCTCCTCTACCATTCCTGGAAGGAGATACGGGAAGGATGAGATGATAGAGGCAAGGGAGATGGTGGGTGCCCACGGAATATGCTTGCACCTTAACTACCTCCAGGAGGTTGTGCAACCCGAAGGGGACTGCTTTGCCAAGGGATTGCTTGATTCGGTCAGGGAGTTGTCGGGAGAGATCCCCGTCATAGCCAAGGAGACGGGTGCCGGGATCTCGAAAAGCGATGCCCTGAAACTGAAGGATGCCGGAATTTCCGCCATAGATGTGGGAGGCATGTCAGGGACCACATTTTCGGGGGTGGAATCCTTCAGGAATGACGTTTCTGGCCGGTCCGCCAGACTGGGATCCACTCTCTGGGATTGGGGAATTCCCACTCCCATATCTCTACTGGAAGCAGATGTAGGATTGCCTTTGATAGGTACAGGTGGTATAAGGAACGGACTGGACATAGCGAGGGCCCTCTCCCTCGGAGCTTCCGCAGGCGGTATGGCCTGGAAGATACTCATGGCGGCTTCAAAAGGTTACGAGGCCCTAAAACATGAGTTGAATATGATTATCGAGGAAGTAAGGGCCGTGGTTTTCCTTTCCGGAGCCACAAGCGTGGAGGATATGGCGAAGTTGGATCCCAACATAATCGGGAGGACCCGGGAGCTGCTGGCCGTTGCAGGGAGATAGTATCAATTTATGAAAACGATGGATTATCAGCGAAATGTTTAATATTAACCCTCAGGAATTAGTTTAACCGGAACAGGCCACGGTCTAATAACAGGACTGTCAAGAAAGGGATATCGGATGGGTTTTCTCGACTGGATCAGGGGAAGGAAGAAAAGGACAGGATCCAGTCCGCAGGAGGAAAAAGAACCTGCGTTGTCAGGAAAAGGTGAGGATGTACATCTCCTTGCGGAGGAACTCGACCTGGAGAGAAAAAGAAACAAGGAGCAGGAGAACCGCATCCAGGAAATGGAGGAGAGGTTCAACGCCCTGCAGACCAGGTGGGCCTCCATGCTCGAGCATCAGCAGAACACGATGCTGAAGCTCATGGACCGAGACGAGGATACCGAATCGATTCCCGGGACCGGTGACTCAAAAGGGAAGAAGAAAAAGAAGGGACCCGGAAAAAGCGATATCAAATCCTCCAGGTCCAGGTTTTCTTCACCGGTCCTGGAGAACAAGACATTCGAGAATTTTGTGGTGGACGATTCCAACAGGTTCCCCTACCTCGCTTCGGAAGCCGTGGCCGTGGGCAAGGGGAGAAAGTACAATCCGCTTTTCATCTACGGACCTGTGGGAGTGGGCAAGACACATCTTCTTCATTCAATCGCAAACAGGATGAAGGAATCCCAAGGCAACTTGAATATTCTCTATTCTTCAACGGAGAGGTTCACTGACGAACTGATAAGGCACCTCGAATCCGATAATATCAGAGGTTTCAGGAACCTCTATCAGGATGTGGATGTCCTACTTGTGGATGATATCCAGATGCTGTCAGGGAGGGAGGCCACCCAGAAGGAGTTCTTCCATATGTTCAACTACCTCTACAACTCCGGAAAGCAGATAGTCCTCTGCTCCGACAGGCCTCCCAGCGATATAAAAGAGCTCGAGACCAGGCTCAGATCCAGGTTCGAGGGGGGCCTTATCATAGATATTCAGGTTCCCACCTTCGAGGGAAGAAGGCAGATTCTCATGAACCTCTCCCAGAAGGAGGGATTTTCCATATCCACGGAGGTCCTGGACTATCTGTCATTCTACCTCGATTCTTCCGTGAGGGAGCTGGAGGGAGGTTTCAACAGGGTGACGGCCTTCGCCTCCCTGATGAAAGAACCCATAACCGTCACTCTCGTGAGGCGTGTACTCGAAGGCACCCTCCAGAAGAGGGAGTCCATCAGGAAGGAGGAGGAGGCCCAGAAGGAGGAACTCAGGAGATACGCCGAGGGAGAGGGACCCCCTGATGAAGGTCCCTACGGAAAGTTGGACCTGGAAGAGGAGACCGATATGATCGAGAAGGAACTGCTGCTCGAGCTCAGAAAGGAATCGGATTAATACCTCAATATCGCAATTTCAAACAGATAAGTTATATATTAACGGATTTAGTTAAGGTAAGAGGTGGGATAAATGGACCGAGATGGGGGATTCGAAAGAAATGACTTTGCGGAGTTCCCCAGGACCGAGATGTACATGCCCAAGAGAATTGGGTCGTACCTGCTCGACCTGGCAATTGTGGCATTTTTGATCATAATCATTTTCTATCTGGCCGGATCCAATCTGGAGGATCCCTGGTTATGGCTGATAATCATTGGAATCACCGGTGTTGCCACCATAATCGTAAAGGCTGTTCTCGAGGCCGGGATGGGAAAATCCATTGGGAAAGCCCTGTTCGGATTGAGAGTGGTCACTTTCGAGGGAGAGCCGGGATTCGGACAGACTTTTGTGAGGAATATCTTTTCGGTTGTTCCCCTTGTCGGACCCCTTGTTGACTATGTTTTCGGAAAGGGTTCCGCCGAAGACGACAGACAGAAATTGATGGATGTCCAGTCCGACACCATTGTGGTGGAGGATATGGTCGTGCCGGTGGAGGAACCCAGGGTAAGGGTTCACAGGGAGCCCGTCAAGGTCGAACCCAAACCGAAGGAAAAGGTAAGGCTGGATTTCCGATCCGTTCGGGTGGGTCACTGCCCGAGATGCGGAGCGCCCTACAGGGTCCTGCCTCCCGAAGATCCTTCATTTTCCGGACTCTGGAACCACAGGTGCACATGGTGCAATCACCTGATCCAGGAAGATTAGGCATAGCGAGGGTTACAATTATATCCGGAACCGTTCTTTAGACCCGCTGATGCCTTCTGTCTGCGACAAGTGTGGAAAAAATCCCGTAATATTCATCAGGTACTCGGGCCAGCACCTGTGCGCGGATCATTTTCTCGATCTATTGAGAAGAAGGGTCAAGAAGGAGATGAGGCTGCAGAGGGTATTCAGGAAGGGGCGTAAGATAGCCGTTGCAGTCTCCGGTGGAAAGGACAGCCTTCTCCTTCTGAAATTGACCCACGAGATCGCATCCGTCTTCAAGGAATCGGATCTGGTTGCCGTGACGATCGATGAAGGCATAGGAGGATACAGGCCTTCCTCGGTTGAAATTACCGAGAAATTCACAAGGGAGAACGAGATCGATTGGAGATTGATATCATACGGGGAAATATTCGGTCATACCTTAGACGAGATGGTCGGATCCTTGAAAATGGGACCCTGTTCCATTTGTGGTATATTGAGGAGGAAAGCCTTGAATACGGGGGCCTCCGAGACCGGCAGCGGCATACTACTTACGGGTCATAATCTGGATGACACGGCCCAGACCATCCTGATGAACGTCATGCAGGCCGATGTATCCCGTCTGGCAAGGCTCGGGCCCCATCTGGATCCCATCGAAGGTTTCGTTCCAAGGGCGATGCCGCTCAGAACAACACCTGAAACCGAGACCTACCTGGCAGCACTTTTGCTTGGATTGCCCCTGCATGAACTTGAATGCCCGTATGCCGAAAGTGCCAAGAGAGGTCATTACAGGGACCTTATCATGAAGGCCGAGGAGGAAACCCCGGGAACAAGGCATTCCCTTTTGAAATTCAATGAACAGGTTGCACCTCTGATACCCAGAGGTGATCCGAAGACCAATCCCTGTGTCAACTGCGGAGAGCCCGTTATTGTGTCGGAAGGGAAATCAATATGCAGGTCCTGTGCCCTTATGGACCGATTGAAAGTGGGCAGGGGGATGATAAACCATGAAGAGAAAGAAGCTTGAGATGCTGCTTTCCAAATTGAAGGAGATCCCGGATCCGAGACCGGACCTCGAGCAGTACAGGACCCCGCCCTCGATGGTCTGCGACATCCTCTTCGAGGCTCTCGCAAGAGGTGATATCAGGGGAAAGAATGTCTGCGAGATGGGCTGCGGGGGAGCTCCCTTCGCCATAGGTTCCTGGATTCTCGGAGCGGTGGAGGTCCTGGGTATAGACGTGGACGAGAAGGCCCTTCAGGTAGCAAAGGACAATATTGCAAGGGCCCGGGAGGAACTGGTCGAGGTTCCCCATTCTCCTTTTGAGCTAATGTCACATGATCTGAACGAACCGATTCCGCTTTCACCCAGATTCGACACTGTACTCATGAATCCTCCCTTCGGAGCCCAGAAAAAGCATGCTGACAGACCCTTCATCGAAAGGGCCATGGAAGTCTCTTCGATATGTTATTCAATCCACAATGGGAACTCGTACCAGTTCCTTCAGAGGATTTCGGAGGCCATCGGTGCCGAGGTTGAGATCCTATGGGAGGATACCATAGATATACCCTCGATGTTTTATTTTCATACCAAGGAGAAGAAGGAAACCGGGGTGGTGGTGGTGAGGTTCACCAGATGATCAATCCAGCATGTTGAAGTCCTCGTAGATGATATGCCGGTAGGGAACCCCCATTTTCCTGAATCCCTTTGACAGGCTCTCCATCATTGCCGGAGGGCCGCACATGAATATCAATCTGTTTTTGAGTTCGGTTTTTCCGCCTATTATGTCTGAGACATCATTTGCCGTGATCCTTCCTCTGTCCACGGAGAACCAGTGAATGTAATCGAACATCCGGTTCTTCCTTGCTTCCACGAACAGTTCGCTGTCGTGGAAGGCATCCTTCTGATTTTTGATAACCCAGATCAGATGTATCCTTCTTCCCGTCGGAAAGAAGGATTCGTGTTTGGCAAGGGAGAGGAAAGGGGTGATTCCTATTCCACCTGCCACCCATATCATGTCCCTGTCGTGTCTGAGATATCTCTCGCCGAATTTCCCGTAAGGTCCCATTATGACGGCCTTGTCTCCGTTTTCCAGCAGGGGTATCTTCTCCCCTGTGTAGTCTCCTATTCTCTTGATCGAGAGTCTCAGCATCTTCTGGCAGGGATCGTTGGAAATCGAAAAGGGGAACAGCTCCTTGTAACCCTCGAACCTGGGAAACCGTATGAACAGATATTGACCTGGCTGGAAACGGAATCCCCCGGGTTTTTTTATGTATAGTTCGGTAATATCCTTTAGATGTTCCACTCTTTCAAGCGTTACCTCGTACTTGGGACCTATCATCTTATAGAACACAAGCATGTAAAGCCAGGAAACCACTCCCAGTACACAGAGGAAGATCACCCACAATCTCAATGCGGGATAGCTTGCCAGGTCCGAACCGGCTGCAACAGCGTGAAATCCCGAAAGTACAAGGACTATTCCCAGGAACTTGTGGCTGTTGTGCCACCAGTGATACGGGATCCTTACGGCCACCGTTAGAGTGATCAGCAGGATGAAGAGATAGACGGCGATCACCCCCGCAGACACCTCCAGTTCCCCGATGGGAACGATGTAGGAAAGTATCACCCCGGTATCGTCTATACTGGAGATAGCGAGAAATACAGGATGCAGGAGCATGAAAAACAGCGAGGATCTACCCACCGCTTTGTGGACCCTGTACATTCTATCAAGACCGTGGAATATGTCTTCAAGAAATTTGAGTCTGGCCGAAAGGACGAAATTCAGCGAGAGAGTGGATATTGCCATGAAAGCGTTGAACTTTGCAAGGGCTATTACCGGGTCTCTTATGGAATCTGGATTGTATCCCAGCCAGACCGCAACGGGAGATAAAATCAGTATTATGGTTATCAAGGATCCGGGGCTTATGATCTGCTGACGCTTCAATCCGTCAACCAGCTCCAGAGGCAGGTATCTTTTGAACCAACCTCTGTAAAGGGACACTCTCCGGTCCTTCCTGTCAGCCATCTTCCGGGTATCTGCTGATAAATCTTAAAACTTTCATATTCAACATTCAGATCTTTGATAGATATCGCTTCCTTTTCCCGGTCCTCTTTCTTATGAAATCATCGTAATGCATTCTTCTTATGCCGTTTTCCTCGAGGACCCTTGGCAGGTCCCTGATCTTTCCCCCCTCCTCGTTTACGGAAAAGTCGATATGGACAAAATCTCCTCTTTTAAGAATAAGGATGGTTGCCGGACCGTGTTGCACGAAATGGGATATCTCCTTGAAATAGATCCTTCTTTCAAGGGTGGTCCAGAAAGGGAACCTTCTGGTCAAGATGGTGAGATGGTTCCGGCATACCACGACCTTGTCTCCCAGAAATGACCAGATGACGATGTAGATCAGGAATGCAACACCCACAACGGCGAATGCTATGACATCCACTATCAGATTCAGGGGATAATGGAGAAAAAGGCTGATGATCATGATCGATATCAGAAAAGCCGCCACAAGGGTCAGGGAGAGCGCCCTTATTCTCCTCATGAAAATGGCATTAACCCCGTATATAATTATTATTTTCCCGAAACTCCATTGTGAAAACGGGCCGGGAGGCTCCCTCCTTTTTGAGTATCAGGGTTCTGTTCTCGGACTTGTGAATCTCGATGACATCTCCTTCGAACACTTCCGCCCTGAAACTCATCAGGATATCCTTTGTGGGATAGCCTTTTTCTCCTGAGAGCGAGAGGGCATCCATTGCCCACCTGGGATATTCGGTGTTGTTTACGTGGCCGTTGAGGTCGATGGAGCTCTCGCCGATCCTTACGGTATGGATCCTTCCGGGATTTTCAGGGAGAGGTCCTCTCTTTATGGTTTCAAAGTTTTTTTTTGTTGTTTTGGGAAAATCGAATCCTAGTTTATCGGTGTGAACCGGTCTCTTGTTCTTCAGATCGAGTACCATCCAGACAGATGTTGCCTTGACGATTTCCTCGTCGTTTTCATCGGTTATGATGAATTCCCTGTAGGCCCTCATCTCGTCGAAACCCGATGGCATCGTGTAAAGAGTGCAGCTGCGGTTCCACTTCGGCATGTCCGAGAAACCCATTCTCATGTCAACGAGGACCCAGATGAATCCGTTTTTCATCATCCAGTCCATTCCAAGCCCCATCTTCATGGCATGGGCGGAAGCTATCTCCTGCATGTGCTTCATCAGATTGTGAAGTCTCATGCGCCCCCTTGGTCCGCATTCGTAAGTCTTTGGTAGGAGTTCTGTTTCCAGGGCGGGGATCATGATCGTCAAACCGGGGATGGCGGTCATCCTCTAACATATTTTGGATGCTTGGAGCATGACAACGTTAAATATCTGCTATGGCTTTCAGGTCGCCAGGTGGATGTGATGTCTTCCAGCGAGTTTCGGGCGAGAATGACCAAGGGAGGACTGGCGATGAAGAACCAGGACTATCATCTGGCACTGGACGAGTATTCCAGGGCTGTCAAGGAGGATCCGGAGGATCCCGACGGTTACTTCAACAGGGCAATAGCCCTCCATAACTTAATGAGAAACGACGAGGCAGTTGATGCCTACAAGAAGGCCATCAAGCTTGATAAGAAGAATATCAAAGCCTGGAACAATCTTGGATCTCTCCTTGCCCGCATGGGAGAACCGATGGATGCCATGAAATGCCTGGACAAGGCCACAGAGCTAGATAAAGAGAATGTCGAGGCCTGGTATAACAAGGGGGTCCTCCTGGCCAAATTCGGAAGGGTGAAGGATGCCATTGTCTGCTTCAAGGCGGTCCTGGACCTTGATTCCAGGGATACGGAGGCCATGTACAATCTCGGAGTTGTTAACGAGGCACAGGGCAACAAGAAGGAAGCCGAGAAATGGTTCGAGAAGGCATTGTCCGAGAGGGTGACGGTGGATGAGGACTCCTACAAGAGATACCAGGTGGATGTCTTCTCCATGTATGATACCGACGAGGAAGGCAAGCTCGTATCCGATGTCGAGTGGCTGGACAGGGGATCCAAGTTCATGCTGGACAAGGATATCGACAGGGCCCTCTTCTGTTACAACAAGGCGCTGGAGCTCAACCCGGAGAATCCGGATGCGTGGTTCGCATACGGCAATACGATGCATCTTCTCGGGAAGCTCGAGGAGGCTCTTGAATGCTACAAGAAATCCCTGCAGCTTAGACCTAAGAAGTCAGAGGTCTGGTACAATATGGGGAATGTATTCATGGATATGAAGAAGCTCCACAAGGCCATTGAATGCTTTGACAAGGCGCTTTCCCTCAATCCGCATAAATGGGATGCTCTTGCCAACAAGGGAGCGGCCCTCAAGAACCTCGGGAGGATAGAGGAATCCATCAGTGTCTATGAGAAGGTCCTCAAACACGATGCCAAGAATTCCATGGCATGGTTCAATCTGGGGAATGCCTATGATGCAGTGGGGAAGTTCAGGAAGGCAATATCATCCTTCGACAAGGCGATCGCACTTGAACCCCAGAACCCCGAGTACTACTACAACAAGGGAGTGGTCCTCTACGAGAAAGGAAGGGTGATCAGGGCCAAGGAAGCCTTCGACAGGGCCCTTGCCCTGAATCCGAACTTCGTAGAAGCCGCCATGGCAAGAGATGAGATCATAAAGGGCCTGAGGTCCTGATTTCTTCCAGGGAACCGGGATTACTTTATTATTTTAATAATCTGATAGAGAAATCAGATTCGATTATTAATAAATTTTTCAATGAGAAAAATCTAAATGCTTAGAAATATATTAAGGTATCAGGAGAATATGAGAGAAGAATCTTATATCTGAATAAAGGTGAAATAATAATGAAAAAAATAATATTGATAATTATTATTTTAATGATTTTATTTATTTTCATCTCCATTTTGAGTTTTTCATTGAAAACAATATATCACGAATCTAAAACTCAAAATTTTGAAGAATTGGAAATTAGTATAGATGATAATGATATCAGAGTAGGAGAATCGTTCAATATATCAGTTGATAACATACCCGATGGATCGAAGATTGTTTGGAAAATGGGAGATGAAAATAACTTATCTGGTAATAGAGTAACATATTCTTATAATCAATCAGGAATTTACTCTGTATACGTCCAAGCTAAATGGGATAATCATTTTGGGAATGAAACCATTAATATTTGTGTAAAAAACAAAGATCTTATTAAAGAAATGTATTTTGAAGGCCATAATGATATTCGTATAGGAGTTCAAAGTGGAATGGGCATGTTTATACCAATTGAAAAAGGAATCACTTCACCTATGATAAAAATATTTATCAATATTTCTTTAGCAAGTGGTGATGTTGGAGCCAGGGTTTCAGTTTCCACTGATAGCGAATTGCATGTTCTCTTCACCGACACACAATATGTATTCAGAAATGAAATAAGATTACAATATAATTTAGAACCAAATGAATATGATTATTTCGATCCTCCTCATGATATATCTGCAAGTGCATTTGTAAAACAGGGTCGAATAGAAGATTATACGATTCGGATAGAAGCATATTATTAACAATTTTATGAGCTTCTTATTCAACGTAGTTCCAATTACCATCTTTTTTGGTCCAATAATGGGCCTCTGATCATTCAAATTTTTTTTCAGTTTCTGATCATTTGATTTTAAGCATCTTCAGATACGACTGAGATTGCAAACATATTTATCCCGAACTCCAAGTCCCTGGATCTTGAATTTCTGTTATTTGAAAATGCAATCTCCATGTACACGCATATGAAACCCGCAAATTCTCTTGAAATATGCTGGGTTCATCTGCAACGAGAAATTAGAATAAAGATAAGGGTCCTCAAAACCGAGGACCCGGATTTCATCAAGTTTACTTCGAAAGCTTTCCCTTCTTGCCGCACTTGGGGCAGGTAACGACAATGGGCCTCTTCGGTGATTTCACAACTATCTTTGCCCCGCACTTGTTGCATTTTACCACCTTGGGCTTGTAGGATTTATCCACTTCTTCTTCCTCCTCTTCCTCTTTTTCTTCTTCAGGAGGCTCCTCTTCTTCTTCCTCGTCGTCTTCAACAACAACCGCGGCCTTCTTCTTTTTCTTCTTTCTCGAAGAGGTTTTGACAGGGATCTCTTCTTCTTCCTCCTCCTCTTCTTCTTCAGGAGGCTCCTCTTCTTCTTCCTCGACAACGGGAGGCTTCTTCTTCTTGAGGACCCTTCTTCTGGAGCTTTCCTTCTTCTCCTGATTTTCTGGCTTCGATTCGACCTCGGAGATCCTCTCCTTGAGCTCCTCTATCTCCTTGTTGTGGTCCTCTATCGAGATATACCGATCCCTCTCCTCCTTGAAGGTATCTATCTCATCCTGGAGGGAGGACCTCTCGTTCCTTAGTAGCTTCATCTCCTCTTCGATATCGGTCTCCTTGTCAAGGATCCTCTTCCTGTCTTTTTCCAAAAGCTTCTTCTCGTTTTCAATGTCCTTTCTTGTGGTGATCAGTTCGTCCTTTGTCTTGTCGAGTTCCATCTGCTCTTTCATCAGGGCATCTCTTTCCTTTTTGAGATTCTTGGACTCCTCTTTCAGCTCCTCTTCCTCCTTTGCCAGTCTGTCCTCCCAGTCCTCGAGCTTGGATTGTCCCTTCTCGTATTCCTTGAACTCCACCCTGAACTTGTTGTATCTGTCCTGGAACTCCTCGAATTCCTTCTCGTGCTTGTCCCTCTCCTGCTGGAACTCGTCAACATCCTTCTGGTAGAGCTCTCTCTTCCTTTCCAGGGCCTCTGATTCCTTGTCTATGAGCATCCTTTCCTTCTTGATCTTGTTTTCAAGCGCCTGAAGGTCTTCCTTCTCCTTTTTGAAAGCCTCTTTTTCGTCGAACAGTTTCAGCTCTCTCTGCTCCAGTTCCTTCTTCTCCTTCTCGATGGCCTTTTTCTCATCATCGATTTCCGCCTTCTGGGCGTCGAAGGTTTCCCTCTCTTCCTCTATCTCCTTTCTCATCTTCAGGAATTGGTCCCTTTCCTTTTCCAGGTCCTTGATCTCCTTGAGAAGGTTCTCCCTCTTGTCCATTAGGTCCTTTCTCTCCCGATCAAGTTTCATTTCCCTCTTTTCAAGGGATTCCCTGTCATCCTGAATGGACAGAAGATGGGCCTTGATGTATTTCTCCATCATGGACAGGAGGTCCTTTTCCCCGTCGATCAGGGCCGATCTCTTCTTGGTGAGGTCCTCGTAACTGGATTCGATATCGCCTTTCATCTCCATGGCTTCCTTGAGTTCCTCGCTCAATCTGTAGCCCTCGAGGTCTTCTTCCTCTTCTTCGGGAGGCTCCTCTTCTTCCTCCATCTCCTCGACAGGTTCTTCCTCCTCTTCTTCTTCATCATCTTCGATTACAACGGGGGGTTTTTTCTTTTTCTTTGATCTTGATTTTACCTCTTCCTCCTCATCCTCGAGGACGATGGTTCCACCCTTCTTCTTTGGTGTTACCACTATCTCCTCCTCATCTTCCTCTTCCTCGAACTCGACCTTTGGTTTGGTCTTGCCCTTTGATCTTTTCCTTGAACCCTTGACCTCAACATCATCGTCATCTTCAGACCATTCTACTTTTGCCCTTCTCGGCATGTATTTCACCTCCTCGGAGGACGTGCTCACTCCCATCTATTTATAAAAGCTGATGTAACAACGGGCAATCCCCTTATATATTTTTTTTAAAGAATTATCAATATGGGTAAAATCGAAAAAATGGATATATTTTCCATCTTCATCAAATTCTATGCCGACGGAAAATGATTTGTCGTCATTCGCCATTGACCTTTTCGAAACAGGGCCCGGAAGGATGCACATGGACGACAGACAAGCGGAGGATCCTGAACCCAGGTCCGAGGGTGCAGGCGAAGGAATCAGGGACCAGTGGAAGGTTGAACTGGAGGAGGAAGGAGTACTATCCGTAAGAACCCCCCTGGTGCCGTTGATAGACGAAAAGGACAGGTACATCGTACTGGGAAGGAGCTCATCCGCCCACAAGAAGTGGAGAAGGAAGGGATGCCTGGAGATCGGAGCCGTGGGAGAACATCAGGAAACCGGTAATGATCTTTTTGGAAAGAAGGTTTATCTCGATGCCGCCTTCCCGCACATAATATTCATATGCGGAAAGAGGGGAAGCGGAAAATCATACACACTGGGTATATTCGCAGAGGAGCTCATGAGGTCAGCGATCGGTGTGGGAGTGATAATGATCGATCCCATTGGTATCTTCTGGTCGCTAAAGGAAGAGAACAGGACCATGAGAGAGAAAAAGATACTTGAGAGGTGGGGCCTCGAACCGCATTCATTCCCCGAAGTCAAGGTGCTCATCCCCGAGGGATCGGTCGGACACACCTCCGGGGTAACCGACGGCATCTTTTCCATCGGCGTCGGTGAGATGGCAGCTGAGGACTGGTGTCAGGTTTTCGACGTTGACAGGTTCAAGACACAGGGGCTTTTGATCGGTTCGGCAATAGAACAGGTCAGAAAGGGATACGATTCGGTGAACGAGGGCAGAATAGAGCATATCCCGGGAAGGAACGGAACATATTCCATAGGTGATATCATCCAGTGCATAGAGACATCACTCGTACTCACCTCCAAGACCGGTGGGTTCACCGTACAAACCAGAAGATCGATAATCGCCAGGTTCAACGCAGCTGCGGGCTGGGGAATCTTCAGTGTGGAGGGGACCCCTCTAAGAGAAATCACATCCTCCAACAGGGCCACCGTTCTCGATGTCTCCGATCCCAGGCTGGGAGACGAGAAACGAAGTCTCATTACCGGTGTGATTGCAAGGAAGATACTCTCTGCAAGGATACACTCTGCAAGGATCGAGGAAAGGGACACCTACGACGAATTGGATCCGGACCTGATACCCGTTACGTGGCTTCTGATAGACGAGGCTCACGTGATCCTTCCCCATAAAGGACAAACACCCGCAACGGAGGCTCTTGTGGAATATGCCAAGCAGGGAAGAAGACCCGGATGCGCACTGGTCCTTGCGACACAGAGGCCAGCATCAACATCGGACGAGATACTCTCCCAGGTGGATCTCCTGATCGGTCACAACCTGGCATTGGAAGATGACATGACAGCCTTGAGAAGAAGGGTTCCTGCAAAATTACCATCCGAGTTCGCCAATTCCGATTTCATCAGGGCGATCCCTGTGGGAACCGCCATCATGGCGGATCAGAGAACACAACAGAGATCGTTTCTGCTGAAACTCAGGCCGAGGTTCTCCCACCATGCGGGATCATCGGCAATGCCCAAGGCTTTCATAGAAAAGGTACAGAAACCTGCCCGACCGGTTCCGATATCCGGTTCCTATGACAAAGCACACGATCCTTCAAAGGTGAACGAACCGACTCCGGTACCGGAAAAGGAACCCGAACGAGAAGAAAGATCCCGGGAATTCGGACTGGCCCCGGGCCAATCGATAATGGTTAGGGATGAGTCCAAGGAATTGATGGTGCAGGTCCTGGATTCAGCGGAAAAAGGACTTCCATGCATACTGTTTTCGAGGATGCCCCCTAAACACTATCCTATCGGGAGCTCCCTGAATATCGAGAGGTCCTTCTGGCTCTCATCCACACCTGGAGATGACGTGATAGCTCCGACGGCACTGCAACAGATATCCATGGAGACGGATTCTTTCCTTTCGGAACGGGAGGACGGGATGGTCATAATGGATGGTCTGGATTTCATGGTGGCCAACAACGGCAGGGAGCCGGTGAAAAGGCTTCTCGAGGTCATTCACGAGAAGGTGATAGTATCCGGCGGAACCCTGGTTTTCAGGGTTGACAGCGGCATGGAGGACGAACTGGCGGAACTCATGGCCAAGGAGGCTGACAGAATAATCCAGGACCGGACGAAGCAGGAATCCGGTAAAGAGGAATCCGAAGGAAAGATTAAGCCAGAGGCTCCGGCAATCCCCGGAGAGGGATCCCTCGACAGGTCCGATCTGCAATGGATGTGCAGGGTGATGGGGATACCAGAAGAAGGAACCGATTCGGATCTCCTGGCCAGAATTCTGGAACAGAGCGAGGAAGGCGAACGAATAAAAAAAGAGCAGGTCGGAAAGGAGGACAGGCTGAAATCCTTGATGGAATCCGCCAAACAAGCCAGAGAGGAAAACGAGAACCTGCTGAAAAAGATCGATTCCCTGGAAAGCAAGCTAGAGGGCAAGACAAAAAAGAGAAAGAAGAGAAAGGGCAGGGGTATGGTCCTTGAATGGGAGGGAAGGAAGGATCATCCCGATGTGGAAAAGTTGGTGAAAGAGGTCCAGAAGGTTAGAGAAGAGGTCGAAGGCTCAAAATCGGTAAAATATTCAACGGATCCGGCCCTGATCGAACTCCTCAGGAGGATGGAGGAGGAGAGAAAGGAGAACATAAAGAGATTGGCTCTGATGGAAGAGGTACTGAGAGAGGAGCTGGAGGAGATCAGAAAGGGACTGAAAGAAAGCAAGGAACCTTCAATAGAAATTCAGATGGAGAAACCATCAACCAAAAAACTTTCGGCACCCGGGAAGAAGGAACTTCCCCCGTCAAGAAAACCGATAAAGAAACATAAGAAAAAGGTACTGAAAAAAGGAAAAACAGCGGTAGCGATCATTCCCAAAGTAGGTAAGCGATCGGCCCTCGATTCGGCAAGGAAGACAATCAAGAGAACGCTTTTCAGAGGGCCCAGGGAAAGGGTGGATGCGGTCGTGCCTGTTTATCTGCCGCTGTATCGCTTTCTCATAGGCTACAAGGGTAATATCTTCAGGGGGAGAAAGGAGGGGGACCTCTACATCGACGGTATCCTCGGAGAGGTAATTTGCGGGGACCGGGGTGACCTTAAAAGGTCAAAAGGCCTTCCACAGCTCCTCAAGATGACCGATATGGAAACAAGGATCTACCGGGGAATAGGCGGTTCCAGAAAAGAGGACCTTCAGATATCAAAAAAAGCTGGATTACCCCTGAAAGATACAAGAAGAGCTCTTACATCCCTCAACAAAAAAGGCATAGTCAGATCAACCGCCATAGAGGGCGACATCAAGATATTCTCTCTTTCGGATGATATATATATTCCGAGAAAAGCCTGGTGCAAGGATCCCGACCTGGCTCCAAAAAAGGTTGAAGGAATAGAGGAACCAATGGGAGAGCCGTCCTATACGAGCCGGGAAGTGGAGAAACTGATAGGCCTGCTATCGGATGATATCGTGATCAAACAGGTAGATACGGTAATGTATCCTTATTATATCGCAATAATAGTGGGGGAGGGAAGGGAAAGATATGTTGCCATTGACGGGGTTTCCGGCAAGATCGACGAGGATCTGTCCCCGTCTTTGGATGATGTTATGAAAAAAATGAAAGAAGAAGGGTAAGCCACCCAAAAGGTTTTATTGGAAAAATGGCTGGTCCTTGCGTTCGGTTGGTGAGATCACTTGGCAAAGAGAAGGATGGTAAGACAGGAAGCCGAAGAAGAGGAGGAGGAACGGGAGGAGGAAACAAAGAAGCCAGCCTTCAAGCCGCCGGAATTCGACGAGACAGAGTTTCTCCAGACCGAGAACAGATCGGCCAAGTTGATCTACATCTCGCTTGGAACCGCTTTCGCAGCGGGAATAGTGACTTTCGGAATCATGACCGCCCTGCACATGCTTGAACTGGGAGGGGAATTTACAATTCCGATCGTCATACCTGTTCTCTTTGCCGGAGTCGCTGTCTATCTCTTCGGGAGGTTCGGGATAGATGTTCGAAACCTGGAATGGAAGAAGTGGCTCGAGAACGGGGTGATGTATGTTGTTGCCTGGTTCGCTGTATGGCTTGTTTCCATGAATCCACCATTTTCCGATTTCGCCGATCCAACTGTATCCGAACCCCTTATGGAGATTGAGGTAGCCTCTGGACAGAAGTTCTACTATCTTAAAGACAGGATGTTCGTTGACGAGGACGAACAGGATTTCTCCTCCATATCCGAACTCGAGGATGTTGCGGGGATGAAGGTTTATGCTACCATCACCGATAACTGGAACCTCAAATCCGTGGATATCAGCCTTGAATATTCCCAGGATGGGAAGACCATCAAGATCGATGAGGGTGAGATGCTCAATCTTACGATAAGGGAAGCTGAAGAGAACCTCGACGTTCCCAAGAATGTCTCCAATGCCGTGGATGACCAGTGGCTCATAAGCGATGACGATGTGAGAGAGGAATACATGTATGTGGTATCCATGGTCTTCGACAATCAGACGGCACTGGACCTTTCGGAGGGTGTCGCCTTCAGATTAATCTTCAACGCAGAGGACAACAGGGGCAACGAGGTCAGAAAGGAGCTCCCATTCAGGATCCATTCCTGATTATTTACTAAAAATATTGAAAGGCCGGGTCAATGTGTGGAGGGACGACCCAACCTTTCCTGCAACGGGTGTCCGTACGGAGACGTGATTTTTTAGGATTTCAGGGTTCCCCACTGCAATAATGAATTGCAATTTGTTTGATCAAAAGCTTTCCGGTACATTTTCGGTATGGTTTTTTATCATTTTTTTAAGGTATAGTATGTAGCAGCAAAACAAGAATAATAAAAAATAACTGATCCTGATGGATCCTAACTCTTTTTTGATAGTTTCTGGCCAAAAAATAAATACCTAAGTCATTCCTGGATACAGTCAGCATCACACATAAAGATTTCTCAGGCAGTGATATCATGGCAGGCAGAAAGGCATCTAAACTGGTTATCGACGATGATGAAGATGAATGGGACGAGTGGGAGGAGGAGGAAGAAGACGATATCATCGATGACGAGGAGGATGAGGACCTGGAAGAAGATGAGGAGGAGAGGCCCTCAAAAAGAAAGAAAAGGTCCGCTTCCGCAGGTAAAAGGAAGAAGAGACCCTCATCACCTTTCAGGGATGCCATGGAGAATCCGGGTCTGAAATGGACCGCAAGGATCCTCATCACGCTGTTTGTCGTTTTCCTGCTATTTGCACCTCTGGAGCCTCTCAGGAATCTCAGAGAGGCCTCGGGTGTGGATTCCCTGAAGAATCTCATGAGGCCTTACAGGACCTTCCCCGAGTGGGTTGAAGTGACAATGGAGGTTTCCTTTGATATGAGCGTGAAGTACGGGGCAGCCGACGAGATAGACATTCAGGTTGCAAGCCCTTTCGATATTCCGCTCGAACCCGATACCGGAAACAGATCATTCATTGTCCAGGACGTTGAAGACATCATCATGACCCCGGAGCCCACAAGAAGACTCCATGATTTCAACAAGGAGTTCAACTCAATATCCGGCTGGGAACTGAGCAACGTGGTCCCGGCCAATTATCAGTTCAAATCCATCTACGAGATGAAGCTCTACACCCACGAATGGAAGATCACGGATGAGGAATCGGGAACGATCGACGAAATTCCTCAGGTCTACAAGGATAGATACCTTGGCGACGACTGGCCCGTTTTTTTCGGTGACACCTTCAAGGACGACGACGGGGACGGAAAGCCTGACATCTACAGGTATCAGCCCTCCGATCCTCAAATATCTTTCATTGCCCAATCCGTCACCAGGAATGAGGATACGGTGTTCGGAAAGGTAAGGGCCATCTACGAGTGGATCGTGGACCATTTCAACTACACCACTCCGGAACAGAGGATAAGGGACTCCCAGGTCTATTTCGATCTTCCCAAATGGCCCACCGCATGCATTCAGGACTGGTACGGAGATTGCGACGACCAGTCATTGCTGATGGCTTCTCTCTGCAGATCCCTTGGCATACCTGCATGGCTGGAGATCGGCTACCTCTACGATCAGGTAAAAGATGAGTGGGGAGGCCACGGCTGGTTCAATGTGGTTATACCCGTCAAGAACCAGGATACTCCATACGTGGTGGCCCCGATAGATCCGGTCAATAACGAGTTCCTGTTCAGGGATCCATTCCGAATCACGGACTGGATAGACAACGGAAGCTACATAGTGGATGAGAGCGGAAGGACACTCTACAACCTGGATGATTACTACAATTTCTTCTCTTTGAAAAGACCCTCATTCGTGGAAGTTGACATATCCTCTGAATTCAGAAGCGTCAGCTACGAGGAGCACGGTTCCATAAAAAAATATGTTGACCAGAAGATAGAACCTGGCAATCTCCAGGGAACGGAGCAGGGAATACCCGAACTCCCCGCCCCGAATCCTCTGATAATTATTCCCCTTCTTCTGATATTCATTGCCGTTCCGGCAAGGAGATACTTCTTGAAGAGGTCCTCCTGACGGGGAAATTTTAATCACTTGGTCCCATTAAAGGACATGGAACACAGGCTAGAGCTCGATGGATGGAAGAGCGCGATCAGGTTCTCCGCCTGCCACATGCTTCTTCGGCACGATAAATGCTCGAGGCTTCATGGGCACTCCTATTGCATTCATCTAAAGGTGCACGGAACCATCGATGAGAACAACATGGTGGTGGATTTCGGAAGGATCAAGGATTGTTTGAGGAATTTCGCAAAGGATCTCGACCACATGACACTTGTTCCCACGAAAAACGATGATATCAAAATCATTGAAAATGAGAGAGAGGCAACGGTCATGGTTGACATGTGCGGAAAGAGATACACATTCCCGCTGGGGGATGTCAAGTTTCTCCCCATACCGACCACAACCGTGGAGGAGATGTCAAAATATCTTCTCGGGAGGCTCCTTGATGAGTTCGATTTCCCTTCCACCATAATCAGGGTGGAACTTGGTATGGATGAAGGAATGGGTCAAGGTGCGTGGGCCTCGGTGAATCTCGGGGGAGAATGATGGCGCCCAAAGCCGTGGTCCTCTTGAGCGGGGGACTGGATTCATCCACCGTTCTTGCCATGACCAAGGATAAAGCATACGATATATTTGCCCTCACTCTGATCTACGGTCAGAGGCATGAGAAGGAAATGGAAAGTGCCGTATCGGTTGCCGATTCCCTGGGAGTCAAGGAGCACAGGGTGATGGAACTTCCGGAGGGCCTTTTCTCCGGTTCCTCTCTTACATTCGATTCGGAGGTTCCTTTAAACGGAGAAAATGAAAACAAAATACCTTCCACCTATGTTCCGGCCAGAAACCTGGTTTTCCTATCGATTGCCGTAAGCTGGGCGGAGGCCCTCGATGCTGAAACCGTATTCATTGGGGTGAACGAGGTGGATTATTCCGGGTATCCGGACTGCAGGCCGGAATTCATCGAGGCTTTCATTAAAGCGCAGGAACTTGCAACAAAGAGAGGCGTCGAGGGTGATCCGATAAGGATAGTAACACCGATAATGGAGATGTCAAAATCGGAAATAATCAGGACCGGAACCTCCCTGGGACTCGATTACGGTCTGACTTGGTCCTGCTACAGGGGAGGAGTCAAGGCCTGTGGAAGATGTGACTCCTGCAGGTTCCGTTTGAAGGGATTCAGGGAAGCAGGTTTGGAGGACCCGCTTGAATATGAGGAATGAAAATGGACCTTGTTGTAAATGAGATATTCACTTCAATACAGGGTGAGGGCATCCACACCGGTCTTGTGACGACCTTCGTCAGACTTGCAGGCTGCGATCTCAGATGCAGGTGGTGCGATACACCATATGCTTTAAGCCTGAAAGACGGAAAACCCATGTCCACAGATGAGGTCCTGGAAGAAATCAGATCGGGTGGAACCGATCTTGTCTGTATTACCGGGGGGGAACCTCTCTTCCAGAAGGAAACAGCCACTCTGGTAGATCAATTGCTTGATTCAGGTTTTATTGTGGATATCGAGACGAACGGTGCAAATGATGTGTCGATCCTGTCCCTGGAAGAAAGATCTCTTTTTTTATCCGTGGATGTCAAACCGCCCTCATCCGGTGAATCGGATGGTTTTCTGATTTCCAATCTTGACCATATGAGGGGTGATGATCAGCTCAAATTCATAGTAAAGGATGAAAAAGACCTTGATTTTACAATGGATTTCCTAAGTAAACATCTCCCGAAATGCAATATCATAATCGCTCCGTGCTCCAATGAAGGTGGAGACAAGATTGCCGAGAGGATTATCGGGGAAATGAAAAATTGTCAAGCAGAAGCTTTCAGGAATGTCTTGAAAAGAATCAGAGTCATGATCCAGACCCACAAGGTTTTGTGGGAACCTGATCTCAGAGGGGTTTGATTACGCTATTGTTCACCGAATAGTGAACAATTGCCTGTTTCGATAATCTACCGGTAAAGGCTTTTCATAAGAGAGAGAATTTCCTCTTCGGTGAGTTCCTCTTTCTGAACCTTACCGTTATCATCGACAAGAGCAGAGTTACCCTGAGGGTCCTCTATGATGATGGTAAAATGCCCGTCCTCCGATATATTCCCATTCGTGGCCCTCTCTATTCTCCGGGATAGGTCCTCTGCCTTCTTCAATCTCTCCCGGGCATCAGTGAGTTCCTGGCTTCTCTCTTTGAGGTCCCTTTTCACCTGTTCGAGAATTCCCAGAACCCTTTGAAGCACTCCCTCAACATTGGAGATGTATCCCTCATGTGCGCTTCCAGGCTGTATTGTTACACCAAGCTCGGGTATCATGATCGTTGATGTGGAGGACCTTATCACCCTGATAAGCAGATCCTCCTCCCGGGAGATGGTTGCTCGAAATCTGGCCGGGGTCCTCTCTTCCACAGGAAGAACATCCGTTGACCTGAATCCGCACTGGGAACAGATCAATGTGGATATCACTACCTCCCCGAAATGGGGGATGGCGCTCTCTTCCGTGGTTATTCTGAGGCCCGCCTTCCCGCATCCGGGGCAGGCAGGCTGGGGTGTGTCACCCATCTGCATCATCAACCGAAAAAGTATCTACATCCTGCCTTTCTGGAGCCTCTTCATCTTCTTCTTGTCGATGGAGAATCCCTTCGGAGCAACTATGAGCAGGTTCTGTGATATTCCTGCTATGTCTCCCTGTATGTCCTCCACGACCCTCTTGAGTTCCGTTATGGTCCTCTTCAGTTCCAGGTCGTCGTTGGCTATGGGAGTGAAATCCAAAACCAGGATGTTGCCCTCGTATACCAGGTTCGAAAGCTCCGGTATCTGTCTGTATCCGTCAATATCTGCAAACTTTATGAAGGGACCTCCAGACTTCCTTGCGGTTTCCGTTGCCCCGCCCTTGAGGAGTCCCAGATCGATATAACCTCTTCCAGTTCTCAATTCGTCTACCGGGTATTCCTCCTCCGGCTCTGCTCTCTTTCTGAACCAACCCATCTTCTATCCCTCCATTACGGGAATCATTACTATTCTTTCAGGGGATTTGGCTCTATTATTAAATACTTTATCCCCTGCTAAGTGTAAATATCGAATGTACCGGAAATACTGGACTGGCCAAATATCAGTCCGTGTTTTCGATATTTTCATTCATCATCTTTTTCCGGAAGGTTCACTGCCGGAGGGGGAGGCGGAACATCTCCTGAATGTGGAGGTCCAGCAGAGGGAATGTCCTCCACCTGCATTGATTCTCCCATGACAGGTCCTTCCTGAACGTCGGCTTTTTGAAGAGGATCCTCGGGGATCTCGATCTCCTGATCGGGCATCTCCTCCTTGGGTATGTTCAACGGCTGGAAGATCTCATCGATCTTATCGAGATTCTCTCCACCCGCTGACTGATCCTCCACCTCGAGCTGGGAGTAGTCCACTCCTTGATCGAGACCGGCTCCCGTCTCCTGGATGAACTCATCCATTGATTTCTTGGAAGCTTTGATCGCCTCCTGGCGCTGTCTCTCAAGCTCCTCTGCCTGCTTCTTCTCTTCACTCTTGCGATAAAGCAGGAAACCCCCCACGATCAGACCTATCACCACAAGGATTATCACCGCTATCAGGACGAAGATCAGAGGAGATGTCTTTTCTTCCTCGTTCTTGAATTTGACGGTGATGGTCTCCACATCGGAATACACGGCCCCGTCCCAGGCCCTTACCTGTATGATGTACTCGCCGTCATCGTAGCGTTTCGTATCAACGTCATAGGACCATCTTCCCTCCGAGAAGAGCCCCTCCGTCCAGTTATTGTCGCCAACCTTTACCTCCACTTTTTTAACATCCGAAGGTGAAAGAAGCAGTTCTCCGCCTATCTGGACCTTGCCTTTTAGGGTCTTTCCATCCTCCAGACCCTGAATCGAGAAGGTCCATGATCTTTCCGCTCTTTCGACCTCGAGTGTGTAATTATAATAGAGAGCAAAGACAGTGGATGTCACCTTTATGGAGAGATTGTGATCCCCGATCTGATCGACATCCGGCGTCCAGGTCAGGTTCTGTGTAACATCGTCGTACTCCATGCCCTCGGGACTTTCCACGATCTCGATCTCAATCCTGTGGTCCTCATCGTCAACCACATCCACACTGAAGGACCATTCCTCTGTATCGAATAATTCGGTCTCGGGCTGTTCAGCCAGGAATGGCGGTGTATCTGTGAAGGTCGTATTCAACGTGAAGGTCAGGTCTGTAACAAGTCCGTCCTGATCCCTGGCCCTGACCACGAACTCCACCGGTGCGGGGTAATGCTGGGGAGGGGTCCAGGAGAATAGACCCGTCTGGACGTCTATACCGGCTCCCTGGACGGGAAATACTATGATATAGGTGACCCTGTCTCCAGGATCGGGATCCACAGCGGAGAAATTATGTGTGAACGTGGTCCCAAGAAGAACCTCCGTCGAAGGGTCCGGAGCCGGGCTCATGAAAACGGGAGCGTCGGGCTCATTTCTGACCTCCAGCGGGAATGTATAATATCTCCCGTCTTTTCCGTCTGAGAGGATGATGGTGTAGTTCCAGAAACCGACCTCCCATTTGTTGGGTTTCCAGGATACTGTGCCAGTCTCGTATGCAATGGTCATGTTTTGTGGACAATTATCAAAATCAAGTGTTATGTTGATGTCATCGTCCTCGTCGTCCACCATCGAGGGCGAATAGATGAAAAGTGAATCCTGGAGTATGAACTCTGACGGCATCTGGGTGATTGCGGGTGCATCATTGACCTCGTCAACGACCAGGTTTATTCCGGTATAGATGAATGTACCGTTCATGTCGTCCTTTACGGTAAAGATAAGCTGCGCCTCTCCCGACCAGTTCTTCCCAAGATCATCTGTTTTGTTTCTCAGATCTACTCCGAGATATCTATGGTTGTGGATATAGGCGTCTATATACTTCTCCTTGGTTCCCTCCACGATCACGGAGATGTTGAGATAAGGATCATTTGTCCTGTTATCCTCGAATACCTTGTATAGATCGTATACCATGTCATTTGAATAATCCTCTGGAACATGGATATCTCCGGGATCGTTCTCAACGAATGGAACCTCATCTATTTCGATATCAAAGGATTCTATCATGAATTTTCCTGGCGTCTTGGCCGACACGGAGAGTGTAACAGGAACGAACTTCTGCCCGTTTATTATCTCCATCGACCCGTCATAATTTTCTATGAAATTGTTCATGTTTGCCTCTAATTCATCGAAGACCACGGTTTCCTCGTACCTGATGTCGAAGTTGGTAAGATTGAACAGGCTCGATCCTTCCTTGCCATTGGAGGCTATGGAATCGAATGTGATGTCAACGAACACGAATCCTTCGAAATCCGAAGAATAATCAGGCGCGGTATTTTTTATGTATGTATCGATCGCTCCTGAAAGGTCGCCCGATGACACCGTTTTGTTCAAGTTATCATTTTCATAGGTCCAGACAGTATTGCCCCCCACCTTGATGGAGGGGGTGTTGTCCGGAAGGTAGTCAAGATCGTAATACTCGAAGAGATATGCGATTCCAGCTCCGGTGGATGATGATCCCGAAAACTGCGGGGCACCAACTATGGGATCGGAGAATATATCATTGTCTGGTAGGAGCGGCCCTCTCAGATTGGCGATTCCAACAGCATATCCGAACCTGTCACCCTCGGATCCTCTCTGTTCAAGTTCCTTCCAGACGGTGGATCCGGACCTCTTCATCACAACAACGGTTCCCTTGGTCGAGGAAGTTCCGGGAGCTCCCACTATGATCTCGTTGACATCGTCATCATCCATATCACCGTGGGAGAAGCTGGTTCCGAAACCAACTATCCTCTTACCGGGAGAAAGTGAGAGATCCAGGGTGGCATCCACTTCGGAGCCGCCGTCGTAGAGCAGGATGGAACCCGCGGTTGATGTGGGAACTCCTATTCCCAGGGTTTCCACGCCCGTTCCCGTGTCTCCCAGAAATTCTATCTTTGAGAAGGTGGACCTTCCTGAATCGGAAAGAGGATCGAATATTGCATCAGCAATGAGGTCCCAGTCGGTTCCTCCCAGGTATAGCCTCACGTAATCATCCGAGGCAACGGCAAGGTCATCGACACCGTCATTGTTGAAGTCACCAACGGTCATATCCCTTCCGAAATGAAGCTCTCCTTCGGTACCGTTCAAGACAGTGATCAGTGTTGAAGATGTACTGGTCACCTCGAAGAAGTAGACGCTTCCCTTCTGGCCAAGGGAATCGGGAGCTCCTACGAATATCTCCTTGTGATCATCGTCATCGAGATCACAGGCCTCGACATCCGCCCCGAACATCTCCTGGCTTGTGTTGCCCACCATCTCGATATCGGGGCTTATCTGTGTTACGCCCGGTGTATAGGAAAAGACCTGGACCGTTCCCGGATTCTGGAATTCATCCCTGGGAGCTCCAATCGCCACCGCGTTCCTGGAGTTGTCCGGATATTGAAAAACATCGGATATGGATGTGCCGAAGTAGGCGTTGGTTTGTGTAGTTGAGGCGAATACGGTAGGAACGGTCGGAAGCTGCGGAAGAGGATAGGAGAGATGATAAACCCTTCCGGCTCCAACGTTATCATGGGGAGCGCTTACCAGAACCTCATCAATACCGTCACCGTTGGTATCCCCCAGTACCTTGATGACCTCCCCAAAATGGCCCCCTGTACTGACAAGAGTGGTATTTGTCACATTGAACTCTTTTGCCCTCTGGGAGCTGTTGATATCGATGGTAGCACTGGTAACGGTGGCGTTCTTGGGTAAGGAGAATCTGAGTTTCGAGGCTCCGGCGAGGGTATCCACAGAAGCGAATCTCATGCCATCGGTGGTCTGATAGTTTCTTCCCCAGGCTCCCTGGAATACTATCTCCTCGTTGTTGAATTCGTATTCCCTGTCTCCCTTGGCGAAATTGATTGCAACATCCTCGGGATAGTCCCTTCCACCCTCGGTCAGAGGATGGACCGAAACCGACATGCTTGCCGAAAGGACCGTTGCTCCTGCGGGAACCGGATGAAAGTAGGATGAATTGAATTTCCTGTTCTCGGTTATCGGTATGGTGGTTCCCTCGGTTATGTGGAATTCGTCTCCTTCCTCCCTTGCGGGGATTTCCGGTTCATTATCAGCCGCCGAGCGGGGAATAATGAACATTCCTGGCACGATCAGCGACAGTGTCAGGATTATCATTCCTATTATCTTCAGGGCTCTCATCATATGTACCCCCTTGAGGTATGCAGAGGCCGATTATGACATCATCTCTATTTATTCTTTCCAATTTCCAGACACCGCCACATTTATCATCTTCGCACTTATCCGGATAAGGGTACTTTCATGAAGATGAGACTTCAGTGCATGCCCTGCTTTGTAAAACAGGTTCTCATGGAATTCTCCGGATCCAGTATGCGAGAAAATGAAAAGGAGCGGGCTATGAGAAGAGCTCTGAAGATACTG
This sequence comes from uncultured Thermoplasmatales archaeon, assembly GCA_964445525.1. Classification (GTDB taxonomy): domain Archaea; phylum Thermoplasmatota; class Penumbrarchaeia; order Penumbrarchaeales; family Penumbrarchaeaceae; genus Penumbrarchaeum. The sequence goes on from CAYULA010000005.1 coordinate 106,498, forward strand.
TCCGAGATCGACTATGACCTTCCGCCGGTAGGTGTATCCCTTGTCCTCCACGGGGAATTGATGAAACTCGGGGTGTCCGAGGATCCCTATCATGACCTCAAAGTGGAATCCAACGAAAAAACACTCGAGATACTGAATGAACTGAAGGATATGGTTGATTCTTCGGATGAAAGAATAGAGATGGCGGCCAAGATAGCCATCGCGGGCAACGTTGTGGATTACGGTGCCGCAAATCAGCTGGATCTGAAAGCTACCCTTGAAAATGCCATGGAAAGGGGAATGAAGATAGATGATACAGGGGAGTTCAAGGAAGATCTCTCGAAAGCAGACACTGCCTCCTATTACCTCGACAATTCGGGGGAAGCCGTCCTTGACGGACTCTTCATGAGGGAGATGATCGAATTCAACCCGAACCTCAGGATCACCGCATATGCGAAGAAGGTCCCGCTTTTGAACGATGTAACGGTTGATGATTGCATGAAGGCGGGGATCAATGATATCCCCGGTGTTGATATAAAGGCCCTGGATGAGGAAGGATGGGCGACCCCTGAGACTGTAAAGACAAACGGAGGGGACATTATAATATCCAAGGGCCAGGGCAATTATGAAAGCCTTTCGGAGGTAGGAGGAATCTACTTTCTCCTGGTTGTGAAATATGGAATAATTCATAAGGAACTCGGTGCCTCCATAGGCGAAATGGTTTTCAAGAGGTCATATTGATAAGGTTTCATGGTCACGGGGAGCCGATGGGGAGGAGTACCTCCGCCGGGAAACAAACCGATTGTGAATCGCTGGTCATTTCTCGTTGGCCTAATAGGCGTGATACTGGTTGAATGGATTCTCTGGGCAGTTTACAGGTATCTCTCTCTTCCGATCATCGAGAACGCATTTACCAGACTCGGTTTCCTGTTTCATATTCTGGCCGCTCCACTGATAGGTCTGATTCCGATTGTTGTTTACTGGAAATATATCATGAAGGAAAAAGGTCTTCCCTGGAGGTTCACCGGAAAGAACCTTTTCACATCCGTAACAGTGGGGGCGGCCTCAGCCGCGATACTGATGGTTTTGTATCAGGTGGCACAATGGGCGGTTCTGGTAATATCGGGCCAGGCCGATCCATCATCGGCCGAATTTATCTCATTGTGGAGAAGCTCCATCGTCAATGGCGATCTGGACTGGTTCATCCTTATGACCTTCACATTTTTTTTCATAGTAGGTCCTGTGGAGGAGCTTCAGTATCGATCCTTCCTGCAGGACCAGATTGGCAGAGCCTTTACTCCTGCCACTGGACTTCTTATCGCTTCTTCCTTGTTCGCCCTCTCCCACCTGCCGATATACATCATCGTTTACGGCCTTTCCCCCGTTCAGGTATTTTTTACCCTATGCTGGACATTCACCATGGGATCGGTTCTGGGAGTTTTCTACTTCCAGTCCAGAAATATATTGGGTCCCATCATCATGCACGGATTCTGGGACTGGGTCCTTTCGGTTTGGGTCCTTGATGTGAGGGTAAGGGATTCCTACCTGGACCTTGGGTATGTTCAGGAGGTCCTATGGTTGGCCGCCTTGATACCAATGGCATTGATCTCGCTGTATCTGATAAACATAATGTACTCGGCATTGTGGAAGGGGGACAGAAAAGAGAAATCATTCGGTCTGGGTCCCATTGGTTTCCTTTCTGAACCTGCTGATAGATTGGGTTCCGCCCTTTCGGGAACCTCATTTTTCAGGATGTTGAAGAAAATGGATTCCCCCCGCCTCTCATTCAATACAAGGGTCGCAAGGTCCTCGCTTTCGGTTATTATAATCGCCCTTTTGACCATGCTACTTTCCACTCCTGGAACGTTGGTGCTTGAAGGGAACCTTGTTCTGGAAGCTGGCGGAGGACCCTATTTTGAGGATTCAACATCCATTTTTTCGTATGCCGAAGGGATGTACGTGAGAGAGGGAGATACGCAAGACCTGGAAATCCTTATGAATGAATCCTGGCTTGTTATCGGGATAAAGGCGACCATCTTCTGGGCAGATGAGAATCCACCAGGATTCAGGTTCACGAATATGCCTGATAGCTTTTCATCAACCTTTTTACTTGACGGGAGGGAGATGGAATCCCTGGGTCCTGTCGATACAGGATCCATAATACATAACTGGGTTTCAGACCCGTTCAACGTCACCGGACATGATGCAAAATGGAGGATCACATGCGAGGATGCCGGAGATATCGAACCCATTTTCGATCCTGTGGGATTGAGGAGGAGGACCGATGAGGGTAATGATGTAACAATATCCCTTCAGATCGAGTATATTGAAAAACCTATTATTTGAATGAACTCTTGACCCGTAACCAAATGCTTCGCATTTGGGGCGCCGTTGGCCTCAAATACTATCCCTGCTTCTACAGTCATTCGTTTTCTCGCAGGGATAGCCAAGCTCGCCCACAACCCTTTCCACAAAGTGGAAATCGTTGACGGAAATGGACGATTGACTAACGTCAATCATCCTTGGCGCCATAACCAAATGCTTCGCATCTGGGGCGCCGTTGGCCTCAAATACTATCCCTGCTTCTACAGTCATTCGTTTTCTCGCAGGGATAGCCAAGCTCGGCCAACGGCGCCGGACTTAAGATCCGGTCCTTAGTGGTTCAAGGGTTCGAATCCCTTTCCCTGCACTTATCATCAATTTATGAGTCTTGGGATTCGTTTAATGGTTCATTGTTGTTGGTCCTGCTGTTGTGGAATTTGAGTATTCTGAGGGGGCTCGTATTGAGGTGTGGTCTTTTGAGGTCCTCCCGCCTGTTGAGACTGGAGATATCCCTCCTGGACAGCACTCTCATCCACAGGGGAAGAGGAAACCACTTCCATCGGTGGCGTGCTCTGCTCTCCGGAAGATGAGGACCCGTATAATTGCTCATAGCTGAGATCATGCTGTTCATGGTCGATCGCATGTGCGTCGTCGGTTGAGATCGAGACATCGGTGTAGGCCGCCATCATCTTCCTCCTCTCCTGAATCAATCTCTCCTCCCTCTCCGATTCGCTTTCTTCAAGTTGGGGAATGTCCTCTCTCTTTTCTTCTTCCTTCTTCTTTTTGTTTGATTGAACAACCGCCACAATTATTATTAAGACCATTATCAAAACCACCATAATAACAAGAACAATCCAAAGAAGTGCCCCGGTTCCATCGTCATCGGAGGTTGATTCGGCTTCGGGCATCTGAACGTAGAAGACCATGGTCATGGGTCCTTCCCCGTCTTCGTTGATCGCTGATATGCTGTAGTAATAATCCAGCCCATCCTCTACATCTTCATCGATGAATTCCTCGTCGGTTTCAACCTCCCCAATTTCCGTAAGATTGTCCCTTTCCGGACCTCGGTAGACCTTGTATTTGGTGATCTCCTTTCCGCCGTCGCTGCTGGGTTCTGACCATGAGAGGATCACTGTCCCGTTCCTCTGATCCACTACCCCTGCGGTTGATTTCGGAACACCAGGAGGACCGGTCGGTCTTGCCTCCACAATATCTGTGGAATTGCCCTCCATCTCTACGTTGAACGCAGATATCCTGTAATAATAGGTAACACCGTTTGTGAGTTCGGTGTCGTTATAGAAATTCTGGGTCCCGGGCACTGTTCCGATGGAAGTAAGTGAATCCCTGGCGGTTCCCCTGAATATCTTGAATCCATCTATTACCCTGCCGCCGAAGAAATCGGGTTGTTCCCAGGAAAGATAGGCCTTGCCTACATCGGTTTCTATTTTGAAATTTTGAGGCACCGATGGTCTCCCGTAGGGTCTGCCCATCATGGTGGGAGTGGCCAGACCTTCTCCGATCTCGGAGATTATTTTGAGCTCGTAGTAATATACGGAACCTACTTCCACATCCTCATCGTAGAATTGGGTGTGCTCGTATGAAATGTTTTGATAGAGCTCAAGTGAATCCTCGGTGATTCCCCTGTAAATGAGAATATTTTCGTATGGGTATTCGCCGGTATAGGAAGGTTTTGTCCAGGCAAGTCTTACCTCCCCCTCCAGATCTATGACCCTGAAATTCTCGGGAGTCTTGGGAAGAGGCTCGGGTCTGATCATCTCGGTGTTTGATCCCGGTCCCTCTCCTTCCGTATTGTATGCCCTGACCTGGAAATAGTATATCTGGTTGTTTTCGAGATCGGTCACGGTATGTTCAAGAACGTCTCCGGCATCGGCACCCAGTTCCATATCCTCTCCGTGCTTGTTCATGTAAATGTAGTATCCCAGAATGGGGGTTCCGCCATCCTCCTCAGGAGGCTCCCAGACTACAACAATCTCGGTATTGCCGGGTTTCAAGGTCATGTTCTGTGGTTTTCCCGGTGGACCAAGAGGTGTCACCATGGTTGCCGAAGCGAAATCGCTTTCACCCTCGGAGTTGTAGGCTGTAACGGAATAGTAGTATGTGATCCCGTTCTCCAACCCGGTGTCAGTGAAGGTTTTCGTATAACCTATTGTTGCAACATGTTCCAGGTTGTCCACATCAGGGCCCCGGTAGATCTTATGTCCCTCTATTGCGGCTCCGCCGTCCTCCAGAGAGTAATTCCACAAGAGAGTGACTGTTTCATCTCCCTTGGATGAGGAAAGATTGAAAGGGGGTTCGGGAACGGTCCTCGGGGTTACGGATTTTACATTGGTTCTCCTGCCGTCGCCTGCGGCGGTCACGGCGCATACCTGATAAAAATAGGGTACCCCGTTTTCAAGTCCCATGTCCGAATAGGTCTTGTCCGTGCCAACATCTTCCCTTGTGCTGAGATTGTTATCGCTTGTTCCCTTGAACACCGAATAGAACTCCACCGGCGATCCGTTGGAATCATCAGGATCATTCCAGCTCAGATGCACCGCTTCCGATTCATATGTGGACGTGAAGTTCGTTGGAGGTGAACAAGGACCCCTGGGAACTGCCGAAACCGGGGTGGAAGGATTGCTTGAACCGGATTCGTTGATTATCCTAATACTGTAATAGTAGGTCCTGCCGTTGACCAGTGGAGTTTGTTCCCCGTCTATGAAAAATTCATCAAATGGACCCAGACTTGCAACAATGTTTTCCACATTGTCCGAAGAAGGACCTCTGAGAACCGTTATACCGGATATGTCGTTTCCCGTGAAACCGGGAGGTAGATCCCAATCCAGTCTTACCTCCTGATCCCTTGGAGTGGCAGTGACATTGATCGGCGGAGGAGGAAGATCCTCCCTTGTGGGATTCGAAACCGCTCCGATGGCGGCAGTCGATATAATTATTATAATGCTGGCAATGATTATGGCGTATCTCTCTCTCATGGACCTCACCATCCTGGCCGTCACTCCTTGAATAAAGGATCCGTTGAATACTGGCGAACCTCTATTAAGGAGCCCCTGAGGGCCGGGTAAAATCTGCGGGATATGTCTTAAGGTTTTTGTCTGGTTGGGGTGTGGGACAAAATTATTCTTTACCCATCCACAACATGTTGTGCCAAAGTGAA
>CAYULA010000006.1:0-94593 GCA_964445525.1 uncultured Thermoplasmatales archaeon
AAAAATTTTAACAAGGAGAGGAGTGAGAGATCACCCTCTCCTTTTTCGAAAAATTCACTCTTTCTTCTTGGGAGCTTTCAGTGCAAACCCGATACCCGCGGCAATCAGGCATGCCACTCCGGCTGGGAGGAAGGCCCAGAGCCATAGGTTAAGGTCTCCCATGATACCTCCGAGCATCGGTCCGAAAATACCGCCTATGCCGTAGGAGAAGAACACAAATCCGTAGTTCAGGCCCACAGATTTGTTACCGAAGAAATCGGCCGTGGCGGATGGGAACAGGGCGAAGTTTCCTCCGAAATTGAATCCCACCAATGCCGCTCCAAGATACAGAAGATACTCATTTCCACCTATGAAATAGAACAGTATCATCATTACACCCTGTATCGAGAACATTATAACGAACGACCATCTCCTGGAGATCTTGTCAGAAATGGCACCCCATGCAATCCTTCCGATCCCGTTTGCAAGGGAGTAGAACAAAGCCATGGCGGTACCGGCAATCACCGAAGCATCCTCTGCGCTGGTACCCGATTCTTTCAAGGCATCTATGCCAAATAGCTTGATGATACCAATAACCATCAAACCGGCTCCCGCCCCGATCATGAACATGAAAAACAGCATCCAGTACTGTTTGGTCTTTATCATCTCCTTGGATGTGAATTCCACGGAACCCGTAGCCTTTTCATCAGTGGATTCGGGAGGAGTCCAGCCTTTCGGAAGCCATCCCTCGGGGGGATTTATCATCAGCAAACCTCCCCCGATTACGGCTGCCGCAAAGGCAATACCGTATATGCGGAAAACAGTGGATACCGAGAGACCGTCACCGAACAGACCTCCCCAACCGGGTGTCAGATCAAGAGGTCCGAATGCAAATCCGGTGCAAAGCTTGATCCAAAGCAGTGCTCCGAAACCGAAACCGGCCACGGCAAGACCCGATATCAATCCCTTCTTGTCAGGGAACCATTTCACCCCAACCGCAATGGGAACCACATAGGCAAGCCCGATACCGATCCCTCCCAGAACACCTATACTGAACAGGAGACCGATGAAACTGGTACCCATGAACGATGCAAGGACGTATCCTGACCCCAGGACCGCACCGCCGGCGATTGCGATAGTCCTCGATCCGAACTTTTTTGCAAGTCTTCCACCGATAATCGTGAAAAGGGCAAAGAAGAACAATCCAGCTGCAAATATCAGCTGTGTCTGGGTTTTCGAGAAACCGAAATCGCCAGTTCCTACCTTTTGCAGCACATCATACGAATAGGTGGTGGTGTTGTCTCCTTCACCGCTTTCCGCCTCTATCAGGAAATGCCAGTTTCCCTTGTTATTCACCTTGGCCTCGAACTCGTACCCCGACTCCTTGTCGGTTATGGTCTCGGGTTCGACAGTGATAGGATCCCCTTCCTGATAGACTGTTCCGATCAGAGGCATTATCTTGTCATCTTCTACTACCTCTCCGTCCTCGTCCCTCAATTCAAGTATGACAGAAAAGTCTGTTATATTTGAGAAATCGGTTCCATCATCCTCGAACATTATCGTGATGGTTTCGTCTTCGCCCACCTTCAATTCTCCGGTAACGATAACGGAGATCCCGTTATCTTCGGATATATCAACGAAATCGTTGTCTGGAAGCGGTTCAACAAGTGGCGTGGTGAAAACCGACCACGCATATATTGCACCAAGGCAAAGCTGGATGAGTATTGCCCCCACGACAATGATCCATCGATTTATCTTCGGTTTTGGTATATCGTCGCCCATGAAACCCAACTCCGGTCTGGATCGGACTCCCGAGAGCCCCCAGGCCGGTCTATTACGCGCTTAAATATAATAATTCCCCTCTGTTACGTGAAACCATTGTCCGGGGTCCTCTTCCCGGGAAGGTGCTCAATGCAGAAGTCCATAACAAAAATCATCTTCGAACGTTCCCCCTTCAGTGAAAAGTATTAATTCCCTGACAATACAATCCCGTACCATGATCCGTGGGTTTGTAATGGTACAATGTGAGACGGGTTTTGAACAGAATGCATACAAGAAGCTTCAGGGTTTCAAGTGGGTTGATGAGGTCCATCCTCTCTTCGGTGAATTCGATTTCATAATGAGGGTGACCGCAGACGATCCAAACAGCCTGGCAAAATACATCATTGAGGATGTCAGAGCCATAGATGGTATTACGGATACCAAGACCTTCCTGGAGGCTTCATTCGGGCCGGAAACAATGACGAAAAATGGATGAAAATGGTATCACTCCAGCTCCGGAGCGTAATGGTAACCTCGTTTCTGCATGAGTTCAACAGAGTTCCCTTTTGTATAATATTCTACGGGGACCATGGTCCCGCACTTCGGACAGGACCTGACCAGCTTTCCGTACAGGTTGTTGGGAGTGAGACATTTCGGACACAGCTCCCTGCTTTCGGTTTCAAAGGAAGAAAAGAGTTTGTGCCTCTTCCTGCACCTCCAGGACCTGAAACCTATGAATAATTGAGTGGGGGCCTTCATCTCCCCCATCGGTCCCTTGCCGCAATTGGAACCGTGAACCGTGAATTCCTCAACGGAGGAGGAAAGGATCTCCACATCCTCCCCGCAGACGGGGCATTTTCTTCCCAAAACCGGATGGAAAGGACCTTGCACGGTCTCGTGTTTCCTCCTGAGTTCTGCCTCCGCCTTCTCCTTTCTTTCCTTCTCGGTCTTCAGATCAGACCCGCATTTGGGACAAACGTCCAGATCCGATCGGCCGAGGTAGGCCGAGCACCTTGGACAGTAGTGGATCTGAGCCATTGTAACCGGAATGCCATTTTAGTTCTTAAGAAATATGCCGGTATGGTCAAAAGGGCGTCTCCATTGGATTGGATTCCACCTTCTTCCACAGGCCAGCAAGCTGACCGCAATTGGATCCGATGGTATTCTCCCTCAGGTCCCCAATGGAGAGGATTACGTCGAAACCCAACTCCCTTAGTTTTCCGATCTGGGGAACATCTGTCTCAAGAAGACCCTCCCGGTCCAGTCCGTTTGAGATAGCTCGCATAGTCGGATTCACAGGGGTGAACTTGATCATGAATTTTCCGGGGTCGAAAGTGCTTGACAGCTTCTCAACATCAATACTGTTTTCCCTGGCCAATGCGAAGTTCAGGGCAATCTTCCTGCCGCCCGAATAGAACTGCTCACCATATGCGGCTATCCTGTCCAGATCCCACTTCTTCATCGGCATTATCCTGTCCCTCTGGTCCTCATCCGTTGAATGTATTGAAAACTGAAGCTGGAAGTTTCCCCTGAATGAATCTTGATTGATCTTCGCCAATCTGTCAAAGAATCCATCCGATCCGCCGGGAGCCATAGTTGAGATGCATGGCATGAACCCGGGGGCCTTGATCCTATTCTTTATCATTTCTATAGCATCCAGGACGGCCGGATTCAATGAAGGCTCTCCCATTCGTGCAAATTGTACCTTGAATTTTTTGGTGGGAACGTTGTTGTCGGGAAATCTTCTCTTTACAACATATTCCACCTGCTGGAAGATCTCCAGAGCCGTAGGATTGCCCTTGAAATATCCGGATGTGTCACACATCAGACAATTGACCGGACAACCGAATTGTGATGAGATCACTATCACCCACTTATCCTCGATCGAGGAGCTCCCCGAGAGTGAATCAACAAATTCCAGAATCAACTCATTGTCGTTACGGTAGACAGCGGCAAATATTGTTGCAAGTTCGTCCGTACCTTTCTCAAGGACCACTTTCATCATTTCTCACCCTTCGGGCTATATCCATCGCACAGGCAATTCCGGATGACAGAGCATATGCGGCCTGGGAATTGGCAACCGAGGCGGCATCTCCGATCAAGTATAATCCATTAACTGTTGTAGAGTGAGAAGGGAGCTGGTATTCCACATTCTCCATCCCCCCGAGCAGGGACCGTTCCGGATTTCTGCCGATAAATGCCGCTGCAATGTCAAATTCTGCGTTATCCTTCATGATGAACACGTCTACTTCAAACCTGATGTCATCGGCATTACCCTTCGTGAAGACTATTCCGGAGTTGGCAGCCTCCTCAATCAACCCCCGATTAGCCTTTAATAGGGAACGATGGAGCACTGTTACATCCGCACCTGTATCCCTGCATCTCAAGGCATTGTCAAGCGCCAGATCCCCGCCTCCTATGATCAATACATTGTTTCCTTTCAGGTCCAGTTCCCACTCTACTCTGTAAAGGATTCCCCTAACATCAATATGTCCAGGGATCGAACCGGTCGCTAAAACAAGGTTTGAAGTGAAAAATCTGGAATCAGCTGTCGAGATTTCAAAACCACCTTTAGATCGTTTTACAGAGGTGATCTCCTTTTTAATGATCTCAACTCCCATCTCCTCTGCGTGAGAGACCATTTTCCCCACAAGCTCCCTGCCGGTTCTTCCTTTGTGTCCCAGGAGATTGTCAACCCTGCGTGCGTACCGAAGGAGGCCTCCAGGCCTTTCCTTTTCAAAAATCGTAAAGGGAATCCTCTCCTTTGTAAGCTGGACCGCCGCAGACAATCCGGCAGGGCCGGCTCCTACAATCGTGACATCAGTTCGTTCGATGTTAAGACCTCCCCGAATGCTCTGGATATGATCCTCAGGGTGCTCAGATGTCTCTCCTCTGTTTCGGTTGCGGTGCAGTCTGCAAGAAAGAGCACCTTGAAGCCTTTCATGAAAGCATCCCTCGCGGTTGTTTCACAGCAGAGATCCGTCATTACACCCGAGATGATAACCGTATCAACATTCAACTGCCTCAGGGATTCCTGGAGAATGGTGCCCTCGAAGGCAGAATAATGGCTCTTATCAATTATCCGAAGCTCCCCTGAATCCAATGAGGATTCAATTTCCCCCATCTCTCCATTAATATTACCTCTCCACCACAAAGACATCAGATTGTGGAAATCCCGGGGATCATTCCAGTGCCTTGTGAAAAATACAGGACCTTCAAATTTTCTTATCAGACCATTTATCCTTTCAATAACAGTTCCTGAAGCCGGGAGATAAACACTGCTCAGGGGATCGGTGAAAAACCTCTGCATATCCAGAACGAGCAAGGCTGTTTTTCCCCACCCGGTTTCCCATTTCCTCTTTCTGTCAAGGGACCTGATCCAACGTAACGAGATTTGATCGGAACGATCCGGGGGAAAGTAATCGACAGCCTTCATTCTCCTTGCCAATACCTTCCCTTGTTCTTAAAATATGGTGGGGCCGTCGAAATTTGAATTCGAGTCGATACCACCCCAAGGTACCAGGATGGTCCAAGCTACCCTACGGCCCCATGTTTTGTAGGGGGAATAACATGAGCCCTATAAAACTTGCTATTTAAGTGGGGTAGCAATCGGACATCCTGACACGGAGGATGGTCGAAGACCGAGCATGCCGAAGGAATGTCCTGTCATGAAGTGACAGGACCCTCGGTCAAACAGAAATAGGAATAGGTTTCAGGTGAAAGGTATAACCTCGTCTATTAGTTCGACGTGGCTCAGAAACATTCTCCTGCAGCAATATCTCTCGAGGCCCAGGGAGTCCATGACATCCTTTGGAGCCTCACCGGCCGCAACTCTTCGGCTGTATTCCTCGTACAGATGGCCGATTACCTTTCCGCATGTGAAGCATCTGACGGGAATGATCATAATATCGCCTTCCGGAGTGAAACCTCCCTATGAGCATTTGGTTTATAAATCTTGCCTAATAATGATGAAGGGTAAGTTTTTTAACATGGTCTCTCTAGAAGTCGCGTGATCATATGAATATTGGTTTTGCCGGTGGAACAGAACAGGTCGGTAGTCTGGGGATAATTGTGGAAACATTGGAGAACAGATTGTTATTCGATTACGGGCTAACGCCGACCAAGCCTCCGAAGTTTCCCAGAAAGGTACCTCCGATCGATGCACTCTTCCTTACCCATTCCCATCTTGACCATGTCGGCATGTCACCTTATGTATGCGGTGAATACGGGACTACGGTATGGGGGTCCGAGGTGACACTTGAGGTGGCGGTGGTCCTGCTACAGGATTCCTTAAAGATCTCCAAATTCGAGGGATGGTCCATACCCTATGACATTCACGATGTCCGAAGATTCACCGAGGAGTCCACCATAATTCGATACGGTGACAGGGCTCACATGGGCCCTCTCAAGATACAGGCATTGGATGCTGGCCATATTCCCGGATCAACCATGTACAAGATCCAGGAGAACGAGGGTAGAGAGGTTGTGATTACCGGGGACATCAATACGATCAGCACCAGACTTCAGAACGGGGCCAAACCTCCGAAATGTGATGTCCTTATCATGGAATCCACATATGCCGGGAGGCCTCACCCGGACAGGAAGAAGGTGGAAAGAGAATTTACAGAAAAGGTAAAGGATATCGTGGATAGGGGCGGTAAGGTCATAATTCCAGCTTTTGCAGTGGGAAGAACCCAGGAAATAGTTCAGGTCCTCTCGAGATTGGATGAGGAGAAATGGTTGGATGGAATGGGAAAGAGAGTATCCCAGATCTATCTCAGGCATGGTGATTCCATAAAGAATCCCGGAGAGCTCAGAAAAGCAATGAATCAGTTCAAATTCGTAAGAACGCCATATCAGAGAAAGGATGCCTCCGAATCCCCTCTGGTCGTAACAACCTCCGGAATGCTGGATGGCGGACCCGTTGTTGAATACATAAAGAGATCCAAGGACGATAGAAATACTTCCATCCTGCTTACCGGCTACCAGGTGGACGATACAAACGGAAGAATGCTCATGGACACGGGCTCAATGGAGATAGACGGGGAGATCCAGAAGGTGAGCTGCGAGGTCCAGCATTTCGACTTCTCGGCACATGCAGGCCACGAGGACCTTGTCAAATTTGCGCAGAAGACAGGAGCAGAAGAGATCATTCTTGTCCACGGAGACCAAAGGGAGATACTGGCCAGGGACCTTGAGAGCTTCGCTGACGTAAAGCTCCCTACCACCGAAACCAGATACAAAATATGAGCAACCTGGACATGTGCAGCATCCCCTGCAAAACACTTAAATAATGACCCGGGAGTTGGCTCTTTATATACCCATAGGAGTGGGAAATATGCGGTCGAGTTTTTCATTCCAGGTTGCAGTCTTGACAATTGCATTTCTGTTGATCATACCCATTTCACAGTTCTCAACAGAGGGAAACGGCATCAATGATGAAAACAAAATCAAAGCGACACCAAAGAGAGGGTCCGCCGATCCTTCGGAATGGACCATGTACATGGGAGATCTGACTCACCAGGGTTATTCCCCATCCCCCATTCCGATGAAAAACGATACGAAAATACTCTGGGGAAATAGGATAGATCAGCTCCTTGCATTTACATCTCCCGTGGTCTGGAACGGAGTGGTCTATGTCGGCTCTGGCAATGGATACATGAGAGGATTCGATATAGATACGGGCGAGGAGGTATTCAGTGTCAATATCGGTTCGTACAAGATCCAGTCGGCTGCCGCAATCGACAACGGGACAATCTACTTCGGTGCGAGCAACGGACATCTCTACGGATTCAGGATATCGGATAGTGCAAAGGTCACGGATGTGAACCTGCAGGGGAGGGATATTTTCAGTTCCCCCTTGATCTTTGGCAACAGGGCTTACATAGGAGTCCTGGGGGCCTCGCTCAATAATCACAGGTTCCATGCCGTGGACCTGTCAACCAATTCCATAAACTGGACCCTTACCATGGATGAAGAAGAGAACTTCTACGGTTTCAAGGAAACCGCAGCCTATCACAATGGCAGGATATACATAGGCGAGGGCAACGGGACCTTCTACTGCCTGGATGAGAACGGATTCTGGGACGGCAATGACGGATACCTGTCGGAGACGAATACAAGTTTGACCTCTCCTGACATAATCTGGAAATGGGAGAATCCCATCGCCATATCCACCGATCCCATGATTGCCGAAGGAAAGGTTTACTTCGGCATAGTAACCGGGGACCTATACTGTCTGGATGCGGATACGGGTTCGGAATTATGGACCAAGGAGGTGGGGAGAGGGGAGAGGGGATTCCAATCATGTCCCGCCTACAAGGATGGGAGGGTGTACACAACGGCACGTAATTATTACAACAACATCGACGGTGCATCGGTTTTCTCCCTTGACGCCTCTACAGGCCGCCAGATCTGGAGGTTCAATATCACGGGCCAGGTGATCACCGAGTCATCACCCATAGTTGTGGACGGCGCACTGGTTTTCGGATCGAGAAACAAGAAATTGTACTGCATATCCACAATAGAGGAGAACATTGCAGACGAGGACAGGATTATCTGGACGAATATAACGGGATTCAGGATCACTTCAACACCGGCAGTTGCCGACGGTAGGATTTTCGTATCCACGGAGCCGATTTCCAATTTCGGAAAACTTATCGCAATTGGAGCTCCGGACCCCAGAATCAACAATGTTTGGATATCGGATCCTGCACCTTTTGAGGGTGAAAGGGTTACCATAGGCGCCGGGATCCTGAACAACGCCACTGTTGACTGCACCGCCAGATTGGAATTCACCGCATCCACATTCAACAACTCAAGACAGGAAATCATCGGTTCGATTGATAATGTTACGATACCAATAAATGTGAAAACTGTAATAGAGATCAACTGGACAGTGGAGAGCGGTTTCGATTTCTTTGCCGTATTCATCAAAGATGTGATACCTGAGGACAGGAACCTTCTGAACAATTTCGGCTCGGAAGACCTGCTGGTAAGACTTCCACTGACAAACACATGGACTACTTCAGGTTCCGGACCTGGCAGGCGTGGAGGCGCGGGAGAGAGTCTCGACAGCAACCGCAGCTTCTGGTCTTTAAACCTTGAAAATACGTGGGAGGGAGATCCGGAAAGCATATTCTACGAAGGATTTCACGGAAATGGCTCCATATCTGCTTCCGGTGCCGCAATCTATCTTTCAGATCCCTCCGGGGACCTTGTTGCCTACAACACAACACCCGATGCGGACGGGAAACCGGGTCTTTTCTGGAGGTACTCCAATTCCTCTGTTACAATGTTGGGCAGACCGGTCATCCTTGCGGACAGGGACCAGACCTTTTCCGGTTTCAACAGAATATTCTCCTACGGCGATGATGGTGCAATATGGGCATTCGACTGGGCAGGTTTCAGGGACGGGGAGAATGATGGACCCTATATAGGGGAAAGCATCACTGGAGCAACAAGCGGAGACGTCGTCTGGAGGACACAGATTCCATCTCCTCCATCAATGCCTCTGACCCTCGGCGGCGGTAACCTGATTGTGGCCTCTACCGATGGAAATCTCAGGGGTATTGATGACGACACGGGAAACATACTCTGGTCGAGACCCATCGAGCAAACCGACATCATACTGTCGGATATGATAGAGGTCTTCATTGTCAAGTCCGACGGGGTTGAGGTTGTTGATCCCAACACCGGGGACCTTCTCAGATCCATGGGTTTGAATATCCCATATGATTCCAGAATCACCTCGGCAAGCCTTGTGAAGGAAGGTTTGCTTGTTCAGGGAGAGAACACCACATCCCTATACGACAATGACTTGTCGGACGGTATCGACGAGGGTATCAAGGATAATTCGACTGATTCCGATCTGATATGGACCAGGAGTTTTGAGCTTCCAATCGAGAGCCCGCCTTCGATATCGCCAGTTGGAGGATTGGTAGGGTTGGTATCCGGAGGAAGGGTATGGTTCCATCACCTTACCAACGGTACCGAGATATCCAACCTGACTGTATTTGGTCAGCTAAGCGGGAGGATCATCTCAGGAGGCGATTCATTCTACCTGGTAACTGGATCAGCTCCCTGGACCGTGAGATCATTCGTAAGAAACGACCTGGGCAAATTCGAACCTGCCTGGACCCTGGAACTTGAATCGGAACCCAGGGGTGAGCTGGTTGTGGAGGGGAATCATATGTATATCTCCCTCAAAAACGGCATGATTCTTTCGATAGGAGCTGACAATAATCCCCCGCTTGCAAAGATTCAGAGTCCAGGGAACGGAATCATGGTATTCCCCGATGAGGTTGTCACTCTTGATGCAACAGGATCGACGGACCTGGAAGGGGATCCTTTGACATATGTTTGGACACTGGAGGGAATCCCAGGCTCCTTATATGAAGGACCGGATTCGATCACAAATGTGATCCTTTCCGGTGTGGTAGGAAGGAAGAATCTGATACTAAGGGTATACGACGACATGAGAGCTTTCGGGGAAGCTTCGGTCAATGTGACGGTCCTCAAGAGGATCACCTCCCCGGATTTCCAGGATTTCCTTTACGATATCAACGTTCACATGTCTTACGGGATTTCCGAGGCCTCAGGAAGGGGCCTGATCAATGTTAGCGTTCCCTCCACCCTTCCTGAGAGGAAGGGGACCGTTTTCGTCTGCAGCCTGGATTTCGTCACATGGCCCGTATATGCCCAGTACAGATTTGAATGGGCCAATGTTACCATAGGTTACGGTGACAAGGAGTTCCGGGATAGAATCCACGAGAAGAATATGGGTGTTTTCTATCTTGATGGCGAGGTATGGAAGAAAGCCCCGGAATCCGGGGTGGACCTTGAAAATAAGAGTGTGTACGGTAATTTTTCATCACTGAGGTCCGGAACTTATGCAATAGGAATACTGGACAACAATGCACCCGAATTGAGACATCATCCCACAGACGATTATCGGTTCAAGATGATGGAATCCACGAATTACAGGTTCAGGATCGAATACAGGGATGCGGACAATGATCTCCCCCTGGAGATCAAGCTGGTAATAGACAACAGATCCGAATACATCCTCACCGACGAGGGATTCGCATCTTCTGTTACCAGGTATACCTTCCATTCAGTTTCCAATGTTGAACTGGAGCCGGGAGAACACTCTTACTACTTTGAGGCGGATGACGGATACTTCATAATCAGAACCGGCCATTATGATATCGAGGTGGGCAACAATCCACCCGTTGTGAACATACTCGGGCCGACATCCATAGTAAGAACCGGAGATGATGTCCTTTTCGATGGTTCGGGAAGCTACGATCCCGACGGAGATGATATAACCTTTTCCTGGGATTTCGATAACAGGGACGGAATCCAGAGAGAGGATGTGGATCCCAAGGTCACACACGTGTACCTGGAAGAGGGAAATTATATCGTCACCCTAACCGTCTCGGACAACAGCGACGAAACATCCAGGACCATCAGCATCACGGTCCTTGATGAGGATGAGAATGGATCCAGCGAAGTCCCCACGGAGGTCTGGTTGGGGATCATAGTCGTGATGGGAATACTCATCCTTGCAATCGTAATTTTCATAGTGATCTCAAGGCGTGGGCATGAGGAACAAACGGACCTCCAAAAGAAGTTCGAAGGGAGATGGACATGTCCCGAATGCGGAACCAGGGTACCCAACGGGGTCGAGGAATGCCCCACTTGCGATTACATCTACGATCCCATGGATTTCGAGGATGAGGATGAATTGGAATTCGATGAACTGGATGAGATGTGATCCCGAATCTGCCAACCTATAAATATCAGAACAAATATCGGCCTAAACCGCGAGGTGTCCATATGGGAAATATCAGACCCACGTTCATAAAAAGGTCGGCAATCGAGATACTCAAGGTATATCCCGACCAGTTCACAGACGACTTCGAGGAGAACAAACAGTTCCTCTCGAAGGTCGCCGATTTCCGATCAAAGAGCCTCAGAAACAAGGTTGCCGGCTACATTACGAGATACCGGCACGTTCTTGCCAACAAGATCTGAATAGGGTCACTTTCGGCCACCTCCCCGGCTTCTCCTTATAAATCCATTTTTTCTTTTCCAGACTGTATGAGGTCAGGCCCGCTCGGGCCTCCCGCATGCATCCCTAACCGAGGGCGGGGTTTAATCCCCTTTTTCCCCGTCCACTTATCTACTTTTTTTAAACTTTGAACGAACCTTTTTCTAATTAGACCTCAATCCATCGTCATGGGGAGGTCATCATCGAGGAAACCCCGTTACAGGATTCCAAGTAGAGACCTTGTTGAAGAGGCAATATTAAATGTCCTCAACGAGGCTTTTACTGTCAGGTCTCAAACCCTGTTTCACAGACTCGTACTTGCCAGACTCAAGAATATGGACGGGGGAAAATACAGGCTATCGGCCAGGAGGCTAAGGAGAATAGCAGCCGGTTTGAAAGATGTTGACCTGATAATACACTGCAGGGAGGGGGGGAGAATGAACAGGAGGAAGATCTGCCCAGTCTGCGGAAGCAGAATGGATGATATTCAGAACAGCACACTTTACGGGTGGAAAGTGAATACAGGCAAGACCTGTCCCACCTGCTCTTACTGGACAGGAGCAAGGAGAAGGATCCCTATCAGGTATGTCTTCACGACGGAGAAGGAGAATTACATCGGGGAGAACATGGAGGGGGCCTGATGGAGGAGGGATTCCTGAAAGCCCTGGAGAAGAACGATCTCGATCGGGCAGAGGAAATCCTGGAGAATATGAAGGAAAAGTTGCCAAGGACCAGGTTCCTTTACCTGGAGGGACTGGTATACGAAAAAATGGGAGATTTGAAGGAAGCTTTGAAGAAATTCGATATGGCCCTGGTTCTCCACCTGTCCGATCACACTCTCTGGATGGCAAAAGCAAGGACCCTGCTCGAACTTGAGTCTCTGGACATGGCAAAGAGGGCGGCTGAGAGGGCATGCAGACTCAAGAACGAGGATCCTGATGCTCACCTGCTGCTATCTGAGATCTTGTACAGGATGAAGGAATATCCCAACGCCGAAAAAGAGATTGATTCCTCCCTGAACATCGGTAAGAAATCCGCCCCGGCATTAACACTGAAAGGAATACTGGTTTCCATAAACAAACAGGATTACAGACTCGCATTGACCTACTTCGATTCTGCCATAGATACGGACGAGTTTTACGGCAGGGCATGGACCAACAGGGGCATTGCCCTGAAGGAGATAGGAGATAGGGACGGAGCCGTGTTCTCATTTCAGAAGGGTCTGCTGATTAACCCGGGAGACAAGAATGCCAGGAAGATGCTTGTAAAGATGGGACACAAATCATTCGTCCGGAGCACAAAAGAAAATGGATCCATGCCTGAGGAAGATGAATGGAACGAAACGGATGAGGGTGATGAACAATCCGATGATGACCTCGAGGAGATGGATGAATGGGAGGAATGGGGTGATCAGTAGGGATAATCCTGTTCCACGAGTTCGGCTATTCCCCGCATCACGGTATCGGTGACCTCTCTCAGTACATCCTTGTCCTCTTCTTTTCCCATATATTCATCGAACCTGATGGGGTTGCCGATATTTATTGAAACGATCCTTTTCAGTTTTGGCATGTGATCTCCTTTGGGCATAAGGAGGTGGGTTCCCCATATTCCCACCGGAACCACCGGTACGCCTGTCCATAGGGCGAGTTTGGCAACACCGACCTTTCCCTTGCCGAGATGGAATCCGTCACCTCTTGTTCCTTCGGGGTATATGATCAGATTGTGACCTTTCCTTATGTAATCGGCTCCCCTCTTCAGGGACTCATCAGCAGCGGGACCCTTGCCACGGTCAACGGGGATCGCCTGGAACCTTCGGGCAAGGAGTCTGAATATAAGCTTGCCCTGGAACCAGTGCTTCCTGTCTGCAAAGAAGTGAGTTTTTCGGTGGGTTGACATAACGATCGGTGGCATTACCGCAAACTCATCGAGGTGGCTGTTATGATTGACAGCGAATATATATGGCGTATCCCGGGAAAGATTTTCCCTGCCGCTTTCTTCCTTTATCATTCTCCATCTGAGCAGAGGGAGGAGGAACATTCTCTCAGGAAGCAGGTAAACACCCATCGCCATGGTTGTTCTGAAGAAGAAAATGATAGATATATTTGTCGTCTGTAACATCAATGAAAATCGTCAAGTCGATGAAATATTCCAATTGTAATAATATTGTTGAATTCCAGAAGTAGCCAGAAAATAGTATACAAACTCATAAATCCATATCATGCCCATTTTATATATAAGAAAGTCTTTGATGCATGCAGGGGTTTCGTGGAGAAATCGTTCTAGCTGAAAAAGAGGTGTTCAGTATGGGTAATATAGGAAAGATAGTGGGGGTTCTGCTTATCGTGGTAGCCCTGATAGCCGCGGGGTTTGGAGCATTCTTTATGCTTTACCTCGCACCGAATCAAGCCGAGGAATCGACATTTCCATCCGACTTTGACGAGCACAACCTTTACGGTGGACGACTGGAGAGGTTGAATACCTCCTCCGGACAGGTGGAAGAGGTCGATTTCACCATCGACAGAAGGATACAGGCAAAGGAGGAGCTGTCGGGTGGCAAGCTCAGACTCGAGGAAAACATAATGGGAATTGAAAATGGTACCGAAAATGAGGTTCCCGAACTGAAAAAACACAACATATACGAGATAGACGAGAAATCAATCCATTTATACCTTTATGAGGACCTCATGACGGGTGCAAGAGTGGAATACACGGATAATGACGATGTTCAGTGGATATTTCCCCATCCTGTTGACAAGGACGAGGATTACAATGTCTTCAACATGAACATCCTCGATTATTCAGAGGCCACCTACCTTGGAAAGGAGGATAAATTCTCAGTTGAGTGTTATATTTTCAGAGGTGAGGAGGTAAACTACGAGATACCAATCCCTCCGTCCACGGCGGCCAAACTGGGATCTCTTGCAGATAATTCAACAATGATGCTCACCCTCTGGGAAAAAGCCTGGGTACATCCCCTGACCGGATCCATAATCGATTATGCCAAGGAGATCAATACCTATCTTTATCTTCCCGAGCTTCCGGATGTGCCGGAGATCAAATATCCCTCCGATCTAACCTCAACAACGGGTTTCGATGGAGAACTGGTCCTCTTCGATCAGGCCACAGCCTCCTTCATGACTTATGAGGGAATATCCGTTGAGAGATACCTTGAAGTGGTCGGCGAGAACGGCTACAACCTCACTTCCAATGAGACCGTTACAGCCACAACAGCCGAGGGAGATCCGATACCCTTGCTGAATTCCAATATTCAGGTTGTATTCGACGCAAGGGACGGCACCCATCAGGGAATGGGCAGAAGCGGACATTACCTCTTCTCCCCTCAGGGAGCCGAACAGAGGAACTACTCGATCTGGGATGACGGTTTCCAGGGGGAAGTAAATGCCGAATATATCGGCCAGGAGACCGAAATGTTCGGTGACCTGACCGCCAACATCTATCATATCTATGTTGAGAACGAGACCTATGCTGCGGGCGGATATGCTACCCTGGACATGACCTACTGGGTTGAGGAAATGTCCGGAATTGTACTCGACGTTAACAAGAAGATGTGGGTGTGGAGGCCCCAGGATGCAAGGAGGCTCCCCGCAGATACGGATATGATAAACAAGACCGTCACACTGAATGCAACCATCAACTCGAAAAACCCACTTACAATGGATGAGACCCCCATGGAGATATATGTTGAACAGGTGATCAACTGCTCCGGATATACCAACATGACCATGGGAGTGGCCAAGATCACGGAGACGGTCACCAAATATCTCCCTGACGGAACAATGATGGCTCCGCCAACCGTTACACAATTCGGAGTGGACGCATACACAATGGATTATGTTTTCGTCGACGGGTGGTCAACAATGGACAGGGACGGTCAGTTCACATTCCCCATCGGACTCCTAAATGAGACTGGAGAGGTTACTCCCCAGTTCCTGATGTACAATTCGGACCTCGGTATGTCCTTCCCGACAATCCTGGTCGAGGAGAAGATGATTGACGGCATGGAAGTAGCAGTCTACGAGATGAACCTCTCGGAAATTCCCCTGACATACGAACAGGTGATGGGAATTCTGGGACAGGATCCCGGTCTGCCAGGTGCCTCCGGATTATATGGTTGCGTCTATGAATACCATGTCGAGGTCGATACCGGAACAATGCTGGATATCGTCAGAGACGTGACAATACAGCTGGTTCCGCCTTCCTACGATTTCCTCTGGGATAATCTGAATTCCACAACCGTATTCAAGGGAGAGATGATGGGAGAAAACATTACCGTTACCCAGACATTGATGGGAAGTGATTCGGGAGAAGGAACCACGCTAATTGATGTATACAAAACATACATGTACGACAACGGGACCGAATTCCTTCCGCCAATGACAGGCGAGGCTCTAATCAACACCTCATCCCATGAGATGTTGTATCCCAACGGAACGGGGATGGGAGTATACTTGCTGTTTCCCAAATCGCCGACCGATCCTGCATATCCCATGATGAATGATTTCGGCGGGATCATCTTCACGGGTGCAGCTGTTCGGGGTCTGGAAACCCTGACTACAGTTGCATACAATTTCTCCGAAACTCAGCCTGTGGATGCAGCGGTCTTCGGAATGCCCGGGGTTAACGTCAACATGACGCTGGGAATGAACTACCAGGTGGACAAGTTCACAGGATTGGTTCTGGACACCAATGTGGAGATCTTCCTGGAGAACAATTCCATGAACTTCACCAGTGAGATGACATTCCTCTCCCAGAATGATCCCCAGGAGATGGCGATGAAGAATGCGGTTATGGCATGGGCAATTCAGCAAACACCCAGGAATGTACTGGAAATTTCAATGGAACTCTACGAACCCGAAGCGCAGGCAGCCATGATGAAGGCTGGGGCAACAACCCAGCTTTTAAAGATAGCAGACGGAGTAGAACCCGCAATGATGCTTGACATATCCTTCAACGAAACCACCAAGGCAGAACTTGTCCAGAGAGCCACAGCCACCGTAGCCCAGCTGAAACAGCTCCCGGCATTGATAGGAGCTCATCAGTTGAATGATCTCTTGAACTCAAGGGAAAATAAGGTTCTCCACGTCTATTACAAGAAGGTGGACAGGGATGAGGACCTCAACGAGTTCGAGGATATCGACGGATCGGTTGAATACTGGGCAGACATCGCAAAGGACAAGGATGCCGAATACGAACTCTGGGCGGTTACGATCCCCACATTCCTGTTCATAGCAGCGGGTGTGGTATTTGTTGTCGGAATCGTACTCATAATAGCTCCGGGAAGGAAGACCGAAGAAGCCGAGGAATGATTTTAAAAACAGCTGCCCGCCCTGCTATGGGCGGGTCTTTCTTTTTCTTTTCAATTCTTCCAGGGAGAGGACACCCTCTTCGGTGATATATCCGGTAATGAAACGGGCCGGAGTTACATCAAAGGCCGGATTCAATCCCTCACTTTCTAAGGGACCTGTCCTGATCCCGGAATAATCGACGATCTCATCAGAGGGCCTGATCTCGATCGGGATGGAGGATCCGTCGCCACATTGAGGATCAAATGTGGTTTCAGGAAACGCCACATAGAACGGGATATCAAATTCCCGGGCAATTATTGCCTTTTCAAGCGTCCCGATCTTGTTTGCGATATCACCGTTTGCGGCCACCCTGTCGGTTCCGACAATTACCAAATCCACCTCCTCCTTTGACATCATATGTCCCGAGGCGCTGTCGACGATTATCCTGTGATCTATGCCCTCGTTCAGGAGCTCCCATGCAGTGAGCCTTGAACCCTGCAGAAGGGGGCGGGTTTCCGAAACCCAGACGAAAGGATTGCCTCCTTCTCTTGCCTTCATTCGGATAGGAGCAAGGGCCGTTCCCCAATCCAAAGTGGCAAGGGCCCCGGCATTGCAGTGGGTCATAACCCTTCCCTCCTGGTGTATCAGATCTTTTCCGCTCTGGCCGATCCTCATGCAGGAATCGATAGTATCTCTCATCAAATTCTCCGCCATTACCATTGCCTCTTCAGATCCCCCGGATCTGTAGGCATCAGCTACCAGATCCAGGCAGTTGCGGAGGTCTACTGCGGTTGGCCTTGAATTCAAAAGTCTGAAATAGCCTGAATCGAGGTCCTCGCCCCTTTCAAGAGCAAAGGCAAGGGAAAAAGCGCCGAACACTCCGATAGCCGGAGCTCCCCTTACGGCGAGAGTCCGGATAGCTTCAACCTGTTCGGAAATTGTCGAGGGTTCGATAATTGTTGTTCTACCCGGAAGCTCCCTCTGGTCAAGTAGTTTTAAAAAACCTTCCTCGATCCAGAAGCCGGGTCTATCGACCATCTCCCCGTTCAGGAGGAATCTTATCGGATCACCTCATGGGCCGTGATCCGAACTGAGCCCCGTATGGCTGTCTGCCGGGCGGCATAGGCCTCTGAGGAGGCATGGCTCCCGGCCTACCTGCGGGAGGACGGGATCTGGATCCAGTAGACTTCATCACGATTGCTATCACAAGGATCAGAAGTATCACGAAACCGACAATGGAGATTATAAGCACTATCTGGGTATCGAGAAGCTGGTCGGATTCCTCGGAATCCGTTTCGGTGATGGTGACCCTTATCCTGACGCTGTCGGAGCTTCCCTGAAGATCGGTTGCGGTAACCGTGATATTGTAAATTCTCGGGGTAAGGTTGGCCGGAATGGTGAACTGACCGGCATAGGTGTCCCCTTCATCCAGGGGGAGATTCATGTTGCCCGTACCGAACTCGGAAAGGTCAACCACCACCGTAAGGTCCTCAAAGTCCTGATCGATGGCTGTCACGGCAATATTTACCACGTCGCCCTCCGAGAATTGAGTTGTGGCCTGTCCGCCCTCATCGGTTACGTTGTAGGTGAGTATCTCCGGGGGGGTATTGGCCTTGAGAACTCTGAGAGAGAAGGAAGAGAAACCCTGAAGACCCGTGGAATCCTCGGCTGTGACATCTATCTTGCCCTTCAAACCTTCCGAAACCGAAGGCCCCACAGTGAATTCAACCGTCCAGGTACCATCATCCTCGTTGGTGTCAGGGGAGATGCCATCGTCTTTCAAATAGAGGAACGAGGGTCCGTTTATCGGAGCGAGGTCCACCCAGACCTCCTCAACGTCTTCGTTCACATCTTCGACATTGACCGTGAGAACCACCGGTGTCTCACCGTCATTGACTACCTCCTCCGGCATGGGATTTACACCTGTAATGGTGGGAGCCACCGGGGGTAGAACCACATCAACCCATGTCTTGGCAGTTGTCTCGTGTCCCACATCGTCCACAGCCGTGATCTCGACCTGATATATTGAGATCTCCACCGTGGGACTGACCGTGAATTCCACCGAATAATTCCCGTCATCCTCGAAGACATCCCCGGATGTGCCATCATCATACATGCGGACCTCCGGTTCCCCTCCTATATTGCTGAGGTCGGCGAATACCTCGTCGAGGTCTTCTTCTGGATCCTCCACGATTGCCCATATTACTGAAGGTGTCAGGCCGTCGTTGGGCACCTCCATTGGCGAGACACCCTTATCAATGATCTCCGGGGCCTCCGTGAGCTCGGCCGAGTCCAGAACGTTGAGTGTTACGTTATCGAAATCCTGCCCCCCTCTGGTGTCCTTCGCGGTTATCTTGAAGATGTATTCACCGATGGAAAGGGTGCCCTTGATCTGGTATGAATAGATGCCGTCACCCGATATGTCGTCCCCGTTGGTACCATCGTCATACATCCTCTGGGTGGAGGTCCTCCCTATGGGTGAAAGGTCCACCTCCACCGTCCTGAGATTGCCATCCTGATCCTGGGCCGCAGATGCGATTATCGGCTGCAGGGAGCCGTCGTCCGGTACTGTATCGGGATCAATAAATGAGGAATCGATAACAGGAGGATGGTTGAGAAATCCCACCGTTCTGACCTCGAAAGAGGTGGTAGTTCCTATCCTGTCAAAATGCGCCGGAGTACTTACCGTAACATTTCCGGTTGTGTTCAGTCGAAAGAGTATATCCTGTCCCGGGGTTTCCCTGTCCGGGGTCCTTACGGTCCAGGAAACCTCGTGATAGGTCCTTGGTCCGGTAATATCAAGCTCGATTACCGAACCCTCTTCCGAAGTTATTTCGTAGTCCCGGGGAACGGAGAGTCGGGCCACGGGATTCCTCACCGAGGCCCCTGTCATAACAGGCGGGGCCCAGTAAGTAACGTTCACGGATATGTCGAATTCGGTTCCAGCATCCGCGTCATCCGGATAATCCATTTCATCCAGGGTCCAGGGTGCTGCGCAGACTCCGAACCTGTGAGGTCTTATGCTTGCCCCGTCTCTGACGTATACATTCCACATCCTGTCGAAATCCCCTTTCGGAATCACGCTTGATCTTCCACCCTTGTATCCGATTCCGTTGGGGACAGGGTCATGTACTATGAGCACACCGTTGCCCTGATTGGTATCGTATCCCACAACCAATCTCCATACCGCCTCCAGTGCCGCAAGGTCCTCCGGAGTCACCTGGGGATCGGGAGGCTGAGGATTCTCGGGGTCGGGAGGTTGAGGGTCGGGATTCAGTTCGGGGGGAACATCGAGATACATATAGCAGAGGACCGGATGATCCTGTGATACCGCCTGATAGAGATCGGCAAACTTCATGTCCGCCCTGTCATCCTCATCATTCCAATCATAGCTGAAACCGCCATAGCCAAGGGCACGCTCCTGATACCCTTTCTGGGTCACGGGATAGTTCCCTGAATAATGGGCCGCCATCATCAGTTCATCCGGTGTTGCGGTACCGGATCCTAACCTGCCTTTCGTAATATTCCTTATATCCTGCTGCATGATGTAAGGACCGTGAAAATCGAATATCATGGATAATCCGGCCTCGCCCGTGAGTTCATCTCCCGCTCTGGGATGATAGGGCACCTGGTTGCTGAGGTTGACCCTTGACGGCAGCGCCCTGGAGGGGGCCCCCCCGTTCTCGGGTATCAAAAGGACCGATGCTGTTACACTCAGAAGTATGAAAACAGCGAGTACGGTCCCTGTTGTTTTTCTTCCACGCGGGGTAATGGACATCTTCTCACCTTTTGTAGGCCGGGCAATTTGCCATATCACCCAGAATGAAAGGTCATTGATGGTGATAATTATAATGTTTATGGAGAGGCGGTCTCAACAGCGGCCAACAAAAACCGTAAAGTGGAGATCATGTAATATCCCCCCATGGGGCAGGAAAAAGGCAGTAGGATAGAAAGTGACACTCTGGGGGATAGGGAGATCATAGATGATGTTTACTACGGCATACAGACGCTCAGGGCCTCCGAGAATTTCCCCGTCTCCAATCTGCCGAACCATCCGTATCTTATAGATGCATATGCATCGATCAAGGAAGCCGCCGCCCTCGCCAACATGGAGGTGGGTTGGCTCGATCCTGACATAGGTGAATTGATAGTCAAGGCTGCGAGGGAGATCAGGGAAGGAGGGCTGAGAGATCAATTCATTGTGGACCGGTTCCAGGCCGGTGCTGGCACTTCAACGAACATGAACGTTAACGAGGTTGTCGCAAACAGGGCTCTCGAACTAAGGGGAGAGAAAAAAGGCTCATACGGGATCATCTCACCCAATGACCACGTAAACATGGCACAATCGACCAACGACACATTTCCGACTGCCATGCAGATATCCGTTCACAGAATGACCCTGGAACTTATAGAGGCTGTAAAGTCCCTTGCGGCGTCATTTCACGGAAAAGGAGAAGAGTTCAAGAATGTCCTCAAGACCGGCAGGACCCATCTCCAGGATGCAATGCCTGTTACTCTCGGAGGAGAATTCAAGGCCTACGGTGCGGCTCTTGAAAGGGTTGCGGGAGAGATGGAGAGAAGGAACAGGATGCTTCGGGACCTGCCTCTCGGAGGAACAGCAACCGGGACCGGCATAAATACGCATCCGGAGTACAGGAAGAAGGTGATCGAGCATCTTTCGAAGATCTGGGTATTCGATCTTACAGCCAATCCCTCACCATACGAGGCTATGCAGTCCACAACAAGAATAGTGGCCGTTTCCTCCTCCTACAAGGAGCTGGCAGTTGAACTGGGAAGGATCGCAAACGATCTGAGACTGCTCTCGTCAGGTCCCACGAGCGGTCTGTCTGATATCTCCCTGCCTGCAGTTCAACCCGGGTCCTCCATAATGCCGGGAAAGGTCAATCCCGTGTTGCCTGAGTGCATGAACATGATCTGCTTCGTTGTGATAGGGAATGATGTGGCAATAACCACGGCTGCGGGTGCCGGACAGCTCGAATTGAACGTAATGATGCCAATAATGGGAAATCTGATCCTGAGGTCGGCGGAGTACTTCGTCAACTTCCTTCCAGTATTCACAAGCAGGTGTGTGGACGGAATAAGTGTCGATGCCGAGGCATTGAACAAAAAAGCAATGTCAAATCCGGCCCTTGCCACCCTACTCAACAGAAAGCTCGGATATCTCAAAGCGGCAGAGGTTGCCAAGGAAGCGGTTGAGAGAAGAAGATCGGTTGTTGATATCGTCCTGGAGAAGGGATACCTAACCAAAGAGGAGGCGGATCAGATGTTCGATAAATCCTCCCTGGTGGGAATGATACCCGAGAAATCAGATGAGGGAAAGAAGGATTGAGAGGATCCAAACAACCACCGCCGTGGATGCGGGAACAAGGAAATTATCATCAGTCAGGACCTTCTCGGGAAGGCAAAGGGTCTCTGCCACACCTCCTGTGATGACTGCCACTGCTCCGTATAATGGGTTGTAAATTGCGGATATCATGATCATGGGGACAATCATGAAACTCAGAATCCCCGCGTAGGTCTTGTTCTTGTTCCAGGGGAGCTTTGGTCCTCTGATCATGATTCCTCCTAGGAAAGCGAGGGGATCCCCGAAGGTCAGAACTATCAGTGAGATAACGGCAATATCATCGGGGAAAAGGAACCAGACCAGAACGCTTCCCAGAAAGAAGGTCAGAGGGCCCTGCCCGGGAACCTCGTCCCCCTTCTTGTCATACCTGTCAAGAAACCATGAGATGATCGGCAGGGGCCTTTTTTCCTGGATGAAGCTGAGCCCGATGCCAAAGGCGAGGACCGCCAAAAAGAACCACCTGAGATTCCAATATGCCAGCATCGAGAGGATGAAGACCGTTCCAAGCAGCATATGAAAGATCTTCCTTCTTACGCTGATCCCCTCACCCTTGATCCTTCCGGCCCTCGAGACCATGGCCAACAATCGGTGACATATTGATAAATATAGCCCGGATTTCACAGGGAAAATAGGAAAACATATGCGGATTTGAATATCGTATTGGATTTTCAAGAAAGTGTGAAAGGGTTAGAGAAAGAACAAATCAGAGGGGATGGGATGCACTCTGTATTCTCCTAACCCTTTCCGGGCAAACAACGACCATAAAGAGGGATCTCGAACCATTATTCCCAACTTCTGGTCGGGAACTATCAAGTGGTCTTGTAGGTATATATAACTTACCTAAATTGTTGTATATGTACTTAAAAAAATTATCTATTTATATTGGCTTTGCTTCCGGTGTATCAGGGCTTTCTTCGCACCACTGGAGGCCTTCTGTTAGGATGCTTCTTTATTTCCTTGTCATCCACCTCTTTTTCCTTTAGAGAAACGAAGGTTGAAAAGCCCCTGGTAAAGGTTGTGAGAAGTCCGCCAATCAGCATTACGGCCATCAGAACCTCCAGTGGAATGATCTCCCTGCCCAGGCCAAGTTCTATTCCCTTGGTGTCATAAAAACCCACCAGAACGAATTGGAACGGTAGCACGAACATCATGAGAACCATCCTGTCAGCCCTGCCCATAACGCCGCTGTAATCTCTGCCGGCGCCAACGGCCTGGGCCTGTGTTCCCATGTAGGATGAAAGAAGAACGGCTGTGACCGATATCAGGCCGAATGTAGTGTGACAGTAGGGGGAGATGGCAATACCGGCGAGCAAAACAATGTCGGATAACCTGTCAAAGGTGTGATCCAGGAAATCACCTACCTTGGAGGAGGTTCCGGCCATTCTGGCCACTCTACCGTCAAGGGTATCCGCTATGGAGTTCAATCCTATGAAGATCAATCCCCCGATAATGGCAATATCCCATCTGTCACCTGCCAACCAGTTTCCCGAAAGTGCGAGTGTTATTCCTCCCGCTACGGCAAACAGGAATGAGAAAGAGGATATCAGGTCGGGATCAACCCTTATGAAAAGTCTTGCCAATGGATCAAAGAAAAGGTCAAGTCTCTCTCTGTAACCCTCTAGAACCATTCTGCGCATTCCTCCAGCCAATCGACTTTGCCGGGTCTGTATCGAAGAAGGGGGCTTAACCTTTTCTCTCTTGCGGCATCCATCATCTCCAATACCCATTCTGCGATCTCTTCGGATGAGAGATCGGTGACATCCTTTTCCAGTACGACCTTGCCACCACCTTCAAGAAAGGTCCAATCGCCTCCGTCATTGGCCCTGTCCTCCTCTTCCCATGCCATGATGAGAAGGTACCCCAGAGCCTCCGCTTCGACATTTTCTCTGATCTTTTCTTCCCTGTAATCCCTTTCCTCGAGTCTATTCTTTACAATCGAGGGCCTGACTCTCAATACCAGAGTTAAATTCGAAGGAGCCAGATATGACATGTGACCCTCGATTACGGTATCGCCGTAAAATGTTCCCTTCAGGGATCTCCAACCTCTTCTGAGTACATCGGGGTTCACTATGAACTCATCATTTTCTTTGTCATAGCTCTCGTAAAGTTCCATCTCCTCAATGAGCTCCCTCTCTGACAATACCTCGATCCCATGTTTGATCAACTGACGGGCCGTGCTGGTCTTTCCAACACCTGGTGTTCCGCAGAGGGAAACAAGCATAGATCATGATTGTCAAACTGCGGATAAAAATTAAGCGGTCGGAAACTATGGTTTTAACAATAGACATGTATATTTAAGGTATAACTGTGATAATTCTAGCGTCAATACTAAAATAGGTTCAAATCTGCTGGTCAGGAGCATGGACTTGTGTGGGAAACCTTTAAGTCCGTACCCTGGATTCAAATTCAGGAACAACGTTGCAGAGGACGTAATATGATCAGGGTGAGCAATACGGGGAAGGTAAAGGCATTTCTTCTGTTTACGATAGTCCTCGTGCAGGTCCTGACTGTGATTTCTCTGCAAGGGGTGGGCGGACCAACCAGAGGTCCCGGTACCGATATAGAGGTAAGAAACATAACCTCTCATAGAGACCAGGAGATAGTCGGTTTCGTCAATCAGGTCTTCAGGGCCGAGTTAGCCAACTCAGGAACCCAGCCCTACGAAGGTAATGTATCCGTTACACTTTCAATACTGTTCCCGGGCAACGAGACCGAGAACATGACCGAGGTCCATACCCAGACGATCGATCTAGGTAGAACTCTCGCCCAGATAGGCAACGAGACAAGCGTCGAATTCGCCCCCTGGCTGCCATCTGAAGAGGGATTCTACAGGGTTCGCGTGGTGCAGAACGCATTTGACGATAATCCGGAAAACGACACAGCCCAGATAATGATCCGGGTCCTTTCATCCCATGTGGAGGGTGTCAAGATCACCCTCGCTCCCGGAAGCCCTTCCAATCAGAAGATCAAGAGGGGAGAGAACTCAAAGATGTTCAATTACGAACCCTATGTCTTCGAGGTTGAAAATACGGGCATCTTCAATGACACCTTCAACATCACCATCGATTCGGCGTGGGTCATGGAGGGTTGGAAGAACAAGAGCAAAGAGCTTGAACCCGGCGGGACCGAGCTATTTGTTGTTCATGTGGCTGTCCCGGGCGGAATAGATCCCCTTTCATTCGATGTTCTGGTATTCACCGCCGTATCCAACAGAAATGGATCCGTAAGCGCCTCCATCAGCGTCAATACATCGATCCCCCTGAAAGGGGATGTGAGAGTGACGGTGGTCTCCAATGATCCCCAGATAGGATATCCCGGAGGCCCTTATGTCGAGTTCGTATTCCGGGTGGAAAATACGGGGGACTGGACCAACGGCTATACATTGAGACTCAGCGCAAGACCTTCCCATTGGAGAACGGAATTCAGGAGCGGACAGACCAGTATGGAGACCGGGAACGTTAATAGAGGGGATTACAGGATCGTTTACGCAAGGATCTGGGTTCCCACATTGAACCTGGATACAATGGAAAATGACAGGACAGAGGAGGGGCAGATCGGTGCTATAATTCTCACGGCATCCGATCCCAGCAATAATTCCGATTCCGCCGAGGGAACCGTGGATGTGGGTCTGGTTCACACTGTTCAGATGGAGGTTGATCCCCAGGAATCGGCAATAAACTTCACCGAGGAATCCAAGACGACCCCGCAGTTCCTCAACATTAGTGTAAGGGTAAGGTCCGTGAACAATAACAGGGCCGATCCCGGAGCCAAGATGGATGTCAATCTGAGCACGCCGGAGGGTCCCAACGGAGTATTATTCAAGCCCATCTGGCAGAACGGGTTCGACGAGAATCTATCAGCCGGCTGGTATGCCACGCCTCCGGTGGGAAAGATAAAGCTCAGGTCCGGAGAATGGAGCACGGGCCAACACATCAGAGTGATCGTACCCCCCTTTCCATTCCGGGGAACAGCTGTTATCGGAATCGTTGCCAATCCTCTTCTGATCGAGGGAAGGGACGGTTTGACAATCTCCGCCAGCGATGAAGCACAGATACAGGTGGGCGGATACATCAATTTCTCTTTCGTCCCGCCCAGGACGGAATTCTTCGATCGGTCCAACCTCACAAATGACACCGATGAGAATCAGAATGGAATAGAGGACTGGAGGGAGGGATCGCCCGGAGAGGTCCTCCGTCTTCCGTTCAATGTGACCAACTTTGGAAACGGATGGGATAGGTACCTGATAACGGGCAGCCCCGTACCGACACAACCATCGGTTCTATTCCCCAATGACTGGAAGCTGGAATTCGAAATGAACACGATGTTCCTGGTCCCCTACAGCTTCGATCCCAACTCGCCATCGCATTCCAAGATAGTATGGGTAAAAGTAACCATACCCGACGGAGCTCCCATCGGAGAAAGTGCAACAATAAAGATGGGTGCTGCCTCTTTCATTGAGACTGATCTCAGAGGAGGAGATCCCCGATATCAATGGGCGGAGATCGATGTTTTCGTGGTCCAGGGATTCGCGGTGGACCTGGAACCCGAAGACAACAGAAAATCAGCGGAACCCGGACAGACACTTGTCTACAGATTGAATGTAACCAACACCGGGAACGGTGTTGACATAATCAGATTCCGGGTGGAAACCGAGGATCTGATGGGCTGGAATGTTTCATTCGACGTCGATGAGTACAATCTTACACCCAGGGAGAGAAGGCCTGTTGTCGTTAGGGTAACCCCGAGCCTTGATTCGGTAAGGGACCAGGTCCTGGCCCTCCAGGTCAGGGCCCAATCCCGGAGATCGCTTGCGGCATTTGACGAAGTATGGCTCAACACCACTGTTAATTACAGGGGAGGGGTCGAACTCCAGCTGCTGGAGACACCCTCTCTTCAATGGAAGTATCCGGGCGAGATAGCCACCTATGTGGTGGAAGTTTTCAACAGGGGCAACGGCAACGATACGATAGATCTGGTGGTGGAGTCCGGCAACTCGGCCTGGGAGGCGCTTATTCAGATCGGAGACGGGGAGGGTACGGGAGCCTCCATCGATCTCGAGAGGGGCGGATCCGCCATAATCAGGATCAATATCTCCCTTCCGTCACTTGACACCATAACAAGCGAGGCCGAACTCTACGAACAGGGAGTTCAGGCATCCAACAAGGTTTCCTCAATGCTCAGAGCGTATCCGAAAGGCTACCCCTCGATCACATCTATGCTGAATCTGACCGTGGGCGTTCTCACGGAATACGGGGCTGCCATTACGGCGGACTCCGGAGAGCTGATGAGCAAGGAGGTACTCGTAGGGGAGGAGGTCATCTACCGTTTCATCCTGGAAAACACGGGCAACGGTCCGGATAACATTCTTGCCCTTCCCGATTCACCCACCGGTTCAATCCGGCATCTTTCATGGACACAGATCGATGAAGGCCCGTTCTCCCTGAGACCTTTCCAGAGAAGGATGATAAACATGACGGTATCCCCCCTGATGCTTGACAGACCTCTGTATCATGAAGAGATAAGCATGGAGGTCCAGGCACTGGCAGGGGACAACCTGACATATATGAGGCTGCAGACTAGGACCAAGGTCGTGATGTCCAGGATACTGACGGAATCACTGGACATAGACCTGGGAACCACCAGCAGTGTTGTCGTGAGAATCTGCAACATGCCCGATCCTGGAGAGACACCGATCCTGGACCTTCCCCTGCAGAGGACCTATCTGGTCAATACAACAATGGAACCCGGTACTTTTTCCAGAGGATGGTCCGTCCCCCTGGGAGATGTGGAGGTGACCTTGACCTCCGCCTATCAGCTGGAAGATGTCGAGGTTCAGATCAAAGCGCCCAATGATTTCGTGACAGGAGCCGAATCCGCTTTCATCAACATAGATATAATCGGGGGTCCGGGCAAGCTCGAAAGCCTGGATGCTTTCGTCAGAGGAGTCTATTTCGATATCTCAATCGATGTTTCCGCCACAAGTTTCAGCAATCTATTCGAGGGCAGGGAGGGGGGGGCCACCCTTACGCTCACGGCAACCGGCAACCGGGGTCAGGAAACGATACCCTTGATAGTGACCATGGACGGAGAGGTGCTGGGCAACTTCGACGCTGGACCGGCCGAGCCTCAGGAATACAATACCGGACTGGCCGCAGGAGGAGGCAGTCAGCAGATACTCTACGAGTTCAAATTCGATCTTCCCACCCTCAAATGGTACGAGAAAGGGAAGGAGATGAACCTGGAGGTCCAGCTGGACCCTGATAACGTCATCATTGAGAACACGCCCCAGGGAAGCGCCCTTTCCGAGACAAACAATGTAATGGATACAGAGTTCACCATCAAGAACTACGTCCCGCCTATAGCTGTCTGGGTCCTGGCACTGCTTCTGCTGCTTTTCTTGATGATAGCCGGTTTCATAGGATATTTCTTCCTCAACAAGAGGGAGAGCTGGTTCCTGCTTCCGCTTGCCGTGGGAGCCGCGGGCGGATTCGGAATGATGTTCTTCGTTCCGCTGGAGGATGCAATGGATATCAATGTGGCAAACGGGATCGGGATGGCGATCATCCTTGTGGATCTTTTGTTCATAATGCCCATCATGATCTACTTCTTCACCAGGGCAGGGGATTCCCATATACTACATCTCATTAACGAAAGGAGGGAGGACGAACCCATAGTGGGAATGGAAACAACAAAATCCATCTGGAAGCCCCTGATAATATCATTGGCCGGCGGACTTTTGATGATAGCTGTTCCCATGCTTTTCTGGGTTGTACCCTCGGAGATGGGAGAAGGATTCTCGGCGGTAATCGAAGCACTTACAACCCTGGACAGCGGAATACCCGCGTTTGTCCTGATCATGCTCGTGCCGCTTATTTCGGTTGGTTTACAGGTAGGTCTGATGATGATGAAGAGGAGATCCCTCACCAAGATCGAAAGATCCTGGGATACCCTGAGCAGGCTCAGAAGCGAGATAGAGGAGGGATTCCAGTGAAGGAGCATCAGCTGGGGACGGATAACGCCCAGGAGATGCTCAGAAAGGCCGAGCTTGCTCTTGCCAGCGGGAACTTCTTCAAGGCAAACAGGATCAGAAAAAATGCCTCGGGCCTGATGGACATGACCCTGGACCTGCACAGGAAGTTCATGAAGAAGATGAAATCCTTCCTCACCAAGATCTCGGATATGGAGGACAGAGGCTACGATGTGAGCGAGGCAATGAGGATAATGGAGAAGGCCAAGGAAAGAGCTACCAGGGCGAATTATGACAAGGCAATAAGCACACTCAACCTTGTGGAGCCTGCTCTCGAAAGGGCCGCTTACCTTCCATTCCCATTGCTCAACAAGACCGTGGATATTATCTCCACCATATTCTACTCCTCGGGAAGGGTTTCCTACACCGTGAGGATAGAGAATCCTACAAATGAGCCTTTAGGAGAGATAATAATAAGTCCCACTTTCTCAGAAGACGAGTTCCACAAGGTAGCCGAGAAGCCCTTCGGAGTCGTGGGTCCCAGGGAATACAAGGAATACACATTCTACCTATCTCCGAAGAAGGGCAAGGACTGGAACCTCGGGGTCGAACGGGAGGTCCTCATGGAGGAGGGAGTGACAATGAGAACCAAGCTCTCCTCGAAACAGGGGAGGGCCAAATACCTGATAATTATCGAAAACAACAGCGACCAGGTGATAAGGGACGTCACGGTCGCACCTCAGACACCGGGCGGACTGGCCGCCGAGCCCCCCCAGGGAGTGTTAGACAGCATCCCGCCTTTCTCCACCGGGCAGGTGACCTTCGATCTTTTCCCGGCAATCCTCGACAGGGGGGCTAAGGAAGAAATAATTGACAGGTCCCCGGAAAGGGTTATTGTGGTTGAAGAGGAGCCCTACGAGGAGGAAGATAGCGATTTCCTGATCTCGGAAAATGAAGAGGAGGAAGACGATATCGAGGGATACGAGGATGAAGATGACGAAGAGGAGCTCTCCTTCGATGTGAATGATATTTCCGGAGAGGAGGAGGACGAAGGTCCCAGGGACTTCACTCCTGTAAAGGAGGAGTACGATCTGATCGAGATGGCCCCCAATAAATATCCGGATGATATCGAAAAGGCCCTGAACAGGCCCGTAAAGAAGAAGAAAATAAGATCATGATAAAAACAAATGAGGTGACGGCATGAAAAGAAGAATAATGAAAAAGAAAGAAGGCGCGATAGGTATCGGGACCTTGATAGTTTTCATTGCCCTGATACTTGTGGCCGCAATAGCGGCAGCAGTGATAATCGGTACGGCAGAGGACCTCGAGGAACGAGGCGAGGAAGCGGCAGAAGACGCAAAAGATGTTGTGAAGCAGACACCCCGCATGATCAGAGCAGAGGGTGAAGTGAACGCCGCGAATCAGATCCAGGAAGTCGAAATATACATCGACTACATCGGATCCGAGGGGGTCAACATGCAAAATGTTGTGATGCATGTACTCGCTACCCAGCAAGGAGGACAGGGAGCAAAGGCCGATCTGATTTTCAATGATCAGGATGAGGAAACGGCTACCGCAAGCAACTACGGAATCATTCCCATAGCTGATCCGCTGGATACTTACGATCCCGATGATAATCCTCCGAGGTTCATACTTGGAGAAACTACACAGCTCAAACTGATAGTTGATCTATCACTTGCAGCGGTGACCCTTCCCCCAGACTCCGATCTAAGGGTCGAGCTTACGACAACCGATTCGGGAGGAAGGACCACTTCTGTATGGGAAACCCCCTCCTCGTATCCCCAGAACGGCGGATGGGTCATCTTCGAGGATTGAGGTCCGGAGGAAAGTTAATGGCCAGGAAGAAGGCCGGAAAGAAGGCAAAGGTGGTCCTAGCAGACGAAGATGACGAGGAATTCGAAGCCGACGGGATAAAAGGCGGAGAGGTGGAGAGGTACGAGGTCCGTGTGGAACCTCCCATCGTCAGCGGAAGGAAGGCCAAGGCCGTCCGCACTCCCGATGAGGAGACCATGGTGATCGAGGCAGGGAACGGAAGCTCTATGTCCGCGGGAACCTCAGGCAGAGGAGGATCCAAGCTGACCCAGTCGGTAGGATCCTCACAGCAGATATACAAGATCGAGGACGATCTGAGAAGGACCAGGGACATAGTAGAGGACCTCAGGCACACCGTCGATGTCATGGAGGGCGAGTTCAAGGACCTCAAGGCGGAGATGGACAGGATCTCCTATCTTCTCAGGAGCCTGGAAGGTCTGAAGAATACCATGAAGGACATCGAATCCACCGTCAGCGAACTGTCGGGACTCTACGACATGATCTCGGCCAATGTCAATCCCTTCATAGACATAGAACCGTTCAAACCGTCCAACGGTTTCCCGCAAGCCAACGACAAGGTCTACAATGAAAAGGGAATGGTCCCCGGCTCCCAAAAGGAAGAGACCTCTTTCTCCGAGCTCTCCGAGATATTCTCGGAGGAGGAAGAAGAGGAGGAGGCCCCCGTCATCAGCAGGGACCTGAGATCCGAGGAGTGGGTTCTCAGATGGACCCAGTTCCTTATCGACAAGGTCGGAAAAGAGGGCCTGGAGATGACCCTGGACTACTACAGGGACCTTGGCTGGATAGATGATATCATCATCGACAAGGTTCTGGATATCGCAAGGGGAACCACAGGACCTCCCAGAAAAAGGGAAGAAGGCAAAAAGGTCCGTTGGAGAATGAACGGCGACGACCATGTGAAATCCCTGGAATACATCAGGAACATAAGGGGGAAATGACGGAGGCTGTAAATGTCTGGAACCGGGACCGCAGCGGCTACGGCGATAATCCTAATCGGGTTGGTGATCGGACTCATCCTCGCAGAGCCGTCACTGGAGGATGCAATGGACGATCTGAGGGAGACAAGGAAGGAAAGTTCCGAGAAGTCGCTGGGTCTTGCCAATTCCAGAATAAGTTTGACATCGGCTATTTTCAACAACACCACGAAGGTACTCAACACAACCATTGAAAACGAGGGATCCACTGTGCTGGAGATAAGGCACATCGATATTCTCCTGAACGGGACCTGGGCCGAAGCCGATTTCGGAGGGGAGGATTTTATCTATCCCTCCGATCAGGTGGTGGCAACGCTGAAAAATGTGACCCAACCCGCATCGGTCAAGGTCGTTACCAGATACGGGATCTCCGACCAGACCTCCGAGATTGAGATAGAAACATGAGGCTGACAAATGGCAGGAAGCGCTGTATCGGAACTGATATTCTTCATCGCCGCGATACTGATCTCGTCGGCGGTCGCAGTGACATTGATAGAGGTCATCGATGACTATTCGGGAGACCTCTCGGACGAGGCTTCGGTCCTGCGCTGGGAGATGCGTTCGGACATGATCCTGGTCAACGACATGCACAATGTACCCTACGAGAGCGGCACCGGAAACATCACCTTCTATCTCAAGAACACGGGAACGGGCGACCTGTCAACGGAAGATATCGTGATCTCAGCAAACAGGACCGTGGGAACCGGAACAAATCTAACCGTTAGACTCCTGAGCGGGGACAGCAACTGGTCCCCGGGAGAGACCGTTCAGGCCAATATGATCGTTAGCAATCTGAAAGAGGATACAGACTATTACGGATGGGCCACAACATCGGGATTGACAACCGAGGGCAAGAGGAGGGGAAGCACCGAGGTCTCCTTCGTTTTCAGGATCAGGGAGGTCTGACATTGGCAAACGGAAGGGGCAACATACTTAGGTTCGATTTCGAGAGGGACGGCCTCCACAGACACCTGGGAGGAGGAATTCCCAAAGGAGCGCTGGTTGTAATATCCGGATCGGTGGGAAGCGGCAAATCCGCGATAGTCCAGCGGCTGGTCTACGGTTTCATGCTCCACCATCACAGCGCCAACATAATATCCACGGAACTCACAACAAAGGGATTCATGGACCAGATGGAATCCCTCGATTATCCCATCAAGAGGAACCTCATGGAGGGCACCCTGGGATTCGTGCCTGTCTTTCCCCTGATCGGTAAAGCCAGGAAGAGGACGGATTTCCTCACCAGGCTAATGTCAACACCCGGGCTGTACGAGCACGAGGTCATCATAGTCGATACGTTCTCCGCGCTTGTTAAAAACGATCTCGATGAAAGCAAGGCCCTGCAGACAATATCTTTCTTCAAGAAGATCACCGGAAGGAACAGGACCGTCATATTGACGATTGACCCCTCCGACATACCAACGGGAATAATGGCGCCCTTCAGGTCCGTGGCCGATATTCTGATTGAACTCAAGACCGAGGTCATAGAGGGAGCCATGGAGCACATTCTGTACGTTACCAGGTATTCCCAGGCGCAGGGACCGGTGAGCACTGCCGTCGGATTCAGGATCGAACCCAGAGCAGGATTCATAGTGGACATCACAACGGTTGCATGAGGTGAAATGGAATGGACCTGGAAACGGCAATGGACAAGAACCCGCATCTCAGGTCCTATATCGAAGAGCAGGCAAGAACGGGTAACAGACCCGCTTTCGAGGAGAGGCTCACGGAATCCATGTCCACAATGAGGAAGGTCAACATCATCTATCCAGTGGGAGATCCCATATTCATTCACGTTCACGACAGGCCGGAAGGGGGTAGATCATACGATGCCATAGAACCGGCCCTGTCTGAGGAGCAGATGGAGAGAATGGAAATCCTCAGGGATCAGCTCCTGGAACTGGCCCCCACCCACAGGACCGATGATGAAAAAGAGCCGGAAATGGAAATGAGGATAGAGACGCTTTTCAAAAAGGTCACCTTCGAAAAAGGTTCCAAGCAGAATCTTTTCGACAGGATCAGGGGCAAGTCGATCCCGATAGATCCCGCAGAGAGACAGCAGATGCTATACATGCTAAAGAGGGACCTCGCCAGAGGGGGCATCATAGAACCTCTACTCAGGGACCCTTATCTTGAGGACATTCATGCGGTGGGCCTGAAGAACATGTCCGTTGTCCACAAGGTTTTCGG
Source organism: uncultured Thermoplasmatales archaeon (assembly GCA_964445525.1). Lineage (GTDB taxonomy): Archaea > Thermoplasmatota > Penumbrarchaeia > Penumbrarchaeales > Penumbrarchaeaceae > Penumbrarchaeum. The sequence goes on from CAYULA010000006.1 coordinate 34,451, forward strand.
GATGCTAAAAACGAATCTGAGGTTCAGGTCCGAGAGAGAGCTCGACCTTTTCATAAGGTCCACCTCCGAGAGGATGGGGAGGCCCGTCACCGATGCCAGGCCCATAGTGGACGGGGCCCTTCCGGACGGTTCCAGGATGAACATAATCTACTCGGAGGATGTCTCCAAGGGGGGTGCGTCCTTCACCATCAGGAAGTTCTTCGAGAAACCCCCGACCATGCCCCAGCTTGTGAAATGGGGCACATTCTCCGCAAAGATGGCCGCTTATCTTTGGCTTTGCCTTGAATACGGGATGTCCGGATTCGTATCCGGTGAGACCGCATCGGGAAAGACAACCACTTTGAACGCAATGCTTTCCTTCATCAATTTCAGGAAGAAGATCTATTCAGCGGAGGATACACCCGAGGTCGTGGTTCCGCATGAGGTCTGGCAGAGGCTGATAACAAGGGAGACGGTATTCGACGAGGCAAAGGTGGAGCTCTTCGACCTTGTCAAGACCGCTCTGAGGTCCAGACCAGATTACATCATCGTAGGAGAGGTAAGGGGCAAGGAAGGTTCCGCCGCATTCCAGGCGATGCAGACCGGTCATGCCGTCATATCCACATTCCATGCATCATCCATTGCCAAGATGATCCAGAGATTCACTGGAGATCCCATAAACGTTCCCATCAGGTTCATCGACAACATGAACCTGGCCCTTTTCCAGGAGATCATTTACGAAGAGGGCAGGATCCTCAGGAGATGCTCCGCCATCGAGGAGATCATAAAATACTCGAAAGAAAAAGGAGGCGTCTTGACCAGGACCATTTTCGAATGGGATCCGGTAAGGGACAGACACTACTTCACTGGAATGTACAATTCCTACATACTTGAACACAAGATAGCTCCAAAGATGGGGCTGGAGTTCTCCAAGGACATCTACACTGAACTCGAGAAGAGGGAGAGGGTCATAAGATCAATGGTGGACAGCAACATACTGGGTTACGATCAGGTAAATGAGATATTCAGGCTCTATTCGGAGGGAGGCTGGGAAGCCATACCCAAGGAGCTGAGGGGTTGAGATATTGAGCGGAGGACTGGTCCTTGCCTACAGGGACCTTGGAATAGATCCCAAGGTATGGACCCTGAAGCGGGTCATTCCAGCCGGTATGTTGGCCGTGATCGCCTCCATTCTCCTTGTGATCCTCCTGCCAACCATATTCATGTCGGGTTACGGACTCCTGCTCCTGCTTCTTGCTGTTATTTTCCTGGTGCTCATTGCGGCGATATGGCCTTACCTGCTGAGAGAGAGGAAAAGGCAGGAACTGGATGACGAACTCCACCTGTTCATAGTCAGGGTTGCTGTTCTATCCTTATCCTCTTCAACAAGGGCCTCCGTTTTCGAGATAGCCTCCAAGGAGAAGACCAACAAGTACATTCTGAAAGAACTTGTGAAGGTCAGGTCCCTGACCAAGGAATGGAACATATCTCTTCCGAGATCTCTAAGGATCGTTGCAAAACAGACACCATCATCAAGGTTCGGGGACTTCCTGGAGAGAATGGCTTATGCCATCGAGAGCGACGAGGATCCAAAGGTATTCTTCCAGAACGAGCAGGAGGCCGTGATGGAGGAATTCCGATCGAGATACACCACCACACTGGACCGGGTGGAAGTGGTGAGGGAGGTATACATCTCAATGGTTTCTGTCACCATGTTCCTCAACGTCATGCTCGTAGTCTTATCCATGCTCGTGGGGATCAATCACTATCTGATGAGCTTTTTGATAATTTTCATCTTCATAATCGTGGAAATGGTCCTCTGGATAGTTATCAACAGCGTTCTTCCCAACGAGCACATCTGGTATGATCCTCCTCCGAGGCCACTGGAATCTAGATTCCACCGGCAGATGCAGATTTCCCTGATCGCCGGTGTGGGACTGGCCGTTCTCGTTGCACTGGTACTCCTCCTCTTTCCATTTTCCTGGACAACGCTCATACTATATCTGGCCGCAATCTCGACACCACTAATCATCCCCGGAATAGTTGTTGCAAGAGAAGAGAGCACCATCACGAGAAGGGATGATGCCTTCGGTGCATTCATAAGGACAATCGGGTCCACATCAGAATCCAAGGGAGGAGCCCCTAGTCAGGGATTGAAGAGAATAAGATGGCATGATTTCGGAGCACTTACGGAACAGGTGAAAAATCTCTACGACAGACTTAAGATAAGGATAGACTCCGAGAAAGCCTGGAGGTTGTTCACGAAGGAGACCAGGTCCGAGCTCATATCCCAGTTTCTCAACACCTACCAGGAAGGAATATCTGCAGGAGGCAGCCCCAAGGAGGTCTCAAGCCTCATATCGGGTCATTTCACAACCCTGTCTTCTTTGAGAAAGAGAAGGTACCTGATGGCAGACAACTTTGCCGCGATCCTCTACGGCCTCACAGTATTCATTGCCGGGGGCCTATTCATGATATACAGGGTGGTCCTGGAGATGCTGGACCGCCTCGGAGGACTGGAGACGGCATCGGAGAACATAGAGAACTTCCAGCCCCTTGTTCTTCTCAAAGACGTCTCCGGTCTTGAAGTGGTAATGCTCATAGCAATAGTGCTCGTCAGTCTCCTTCACGTTGGTTTTTCAGCGGATGCAATGAGGAGGTTCAGGGGGGGTCATCCTCTTACATTGATGCTTCATTTCCCCCTGCTTCTTTGGACAGCGGCATTATCAGGATATCTCGCCCAGTGGGCGGTTGAGACCATACTATGATGCATCCCGTTCAAACATCGCCCCATAACCTATATATCTGTGATCGTCAAATTGTACTTCATTAGTTTGGTTTTTATCAAAACCAATTAACATTGTTCACTTTATGCACTATTAATTTTATATATTATCGGGGACAATGAATCAAATATATTACGTATTTACAAAAACAGGACCTGAATCATGGAGGTGGTCCGTTTTCATCTTCTGATATATAAGAATATTTAACACATGTGTATTTATATTTAGATTTATGGTATTTTTGTTTCATTTTTGCACTATTATATTTAAATATCTATCTGATTAATTATTATCTACCATTAAAATGGAGGCGAAAGAGAAATGAAAAGATACACCATATATATCGCTGCCCTCGTAGGGCTCGTGATGATGGCATCGGCTGCAATCGCACTCAATCCTCTCGAGGGAGATGACTGGGATCAGGATCCCGACATGGACGGTCTGAACAACCTGGATGAATTCTCGGCAGGATCCGACCCCAATCTCTGGGATACCGATGGAGACGGTTTGCCGGACGGCTGGGAGGTTGATAACTCACTGGATCCCACTGACCCCATGGATGCGGAAGATGACAACGATTATTTCGGAGGCGAGGAGTTCGCAACCGGAAAGATCGTGGAGATACCCTATACCAACTTTGATGAATACTACAGGCTTGCCTATGTGGATGAGGAAACAGGAGAGAACGTTTACCTGGCAACGGATCCGAACAATCCCGATACGGATGGTGACGGTATCTATGATCCGGATGATTCATATCCATGGATATACGATCCCAACGATCCGAACAACGATCCTGGTGTCCCCGTTCCTCCAAAACCGAATCCGGGACCTCCTGTTCCTCCCGATAACAAGGATTCTGACAAGGACGGGCTCTTGGATTACGAGGAGTTCATGATCGGAACGGACCCCTACAATCCGGATACCGACGGAGATCATTTGTCGGATCCCATGGAACTGATACTGAACCTTGACCCCAATGATTGGGATACTGATAATGATCTGCTCATTGACGGAGTTGAGGAAGGAGCTGGATATTCCACTGACGGGCATGTTGAAGATACGGACAACGACGGACTCTGATCCGTATGGATCCAATGAACCGAGGACCTGCATTCATGCAGGTCCTATTTTTTTTCCACCAGATCAATGATAACAATTTCCGATGAGGTACCTATTCTTAGAGGAGGACCCCAGGTTCCGGTTCCCTGGCAGACGTAAAGGTATGAGTCCTTCCATTTGTTCAATCCTTTGTAACCTTCCTTGAAGATAGCCTTTGTTCCGAAGCTGAAGGGCCACATCTGCCCCGCATGTGTATGTCCGGAAAGCTGAAGATCTATCCCCATCTCGGCAGATTTATGGAAAAGGAGGGGTTGATGATTCACGAGGATCTTGATACCATTTTTCTCCGCTTTTGCGATCAATGAGGAAAGAGTCTCGGCGTACTCCCCGCCTTCTTTGAATGCGGAGGGATCATGGATCCCAATCATGATGATACCTGTTTTTAGATCCTTCATCGACCTGTTGTCTAGGATATTCACACCCAGGGACCTCAACCAGTCCATCGAGTCCCGGAGACCGTTGTAGAATTCGTGGTTCCCGGTAACGGAATAAACAGGAGAGATGGATACCATATCATTTACAAATGATCCGAATCTCTCCAGGAACCTTGGATTGGTGTCCAGGAAATCGCCGGCAAGCACGATTATGTCGGGCTTTTCCTTCTTAAGGGTCTTTATTATTGCATCCAGTCTAGTCTTTCCCACCAGGAGGCCCAGATGCAGATCTGATATTAGGGCTATCCTGACATTTCGATCTTTCTTAATTACCGGTATGTTTACCTTTCTTCTCCTGAGAATCCTTGCATTTAATGATCCGTATGTAATGATTCCCGCCATGAAAACGGGGGGTAGGACCCTGAGGGAATTTGTGAAAGGCAGTTCGTGAAAGGTGATCCCGAATGCATATAAGACCAGCAATACTGGACCCGAGAGGATCGATAGAAGGAAGGAATAAAAGAATACGGCAAGACCCACGGATGAGACAAGATACAGAGGAAACATGGGCCTGCTGTGATTTAGATGTGTTATGAATTGACTGATTATTAGAAAAAGTGCAAATAATACCGATCCCAGAACGTATTTCCAATCGATCGATGAATCCGGAGAGTATATTATCGATATCACCACACCTATCCCGGCGCAAATGAGTGATATGAAAAGGGAGACAAAAATGAAAAAACCGAGCATCTCTCCCCATCCTCTGGAAGGTGCTTTGGTTTCCGGATCTCTATCGCTCATCTCTATTTCTCCTCATGATCCACTCTGTATAGCCAGACAAGTTTGTATCCGTCGTGATCGTAGTTGAAAACCTCTTCTTGGGTCCTTGCGAACTCTGTGAATTTTTCCTCGATACCTCTGTTTACATCAGCGCGATAGATGAGAATATAGGATACGTCCTTATCTGATGCTTCGGTGATGTTATAAACTGGACCAGTGACATTTTCCCAGTAGTAGCTTCCCAGCTTCTCCCATCTGACCGAAAACTTGCCATCCAGATCATTCTCCTCCATCCAGTCGAAAGTCTGCTTGAAGCCTTGACCGTCAAGATCCTTCATTCCGCTTTCTGACCCGAGAAAATAGTCTACCTCACGGTAATGAGGGTCCGCGTGGCTCAGCGCAGGAATCATCAGAATTATAGCTATTGCTACCGTCGTAATTCCTCTTCCCCTTACCGGTAGGAAACCCAGGATCTTACACAATCCAAGGGAAGCAATAACAATCAAGGGCAGAATGATCCATTGAACATACCTGATCCCTTTGAAAGGAAGCAATGTCATTATCAGGAAGCAGACAAGGATCCATGAAAGAAGCATGTATTTCAAAGGATCAACCGAAAAACGGTTCCCCAACCTATTTTTCAGGTTTTCATCGGTCCTCATATTGTTATGTTTATTATACTCCTTAAAAAATATCCCCCTTTTTCGGGGTCTTATTCCGGATTCTGATTTGCCATGTATCCATGGGAGCTTCAGCAAATAGAAGATGGTGGTAAGGAATCCCCCTATTGTTATCAAAGGAGCAACCCTTCCAAGAAAAGTTACAGGATAGAACCACAGAGGAGGATAGGTGTAGGTTTCCCCGAGGAAGTACGTTGAATGACCTGTTGCGGATTCCCAAAGCCAGTGGCCTATGCCAAGCGCTAGCCAGTAAGGATTCAGATAGTACCAGGAAAGAAGCAAAAATGTTACCATCATAATGAAGAGAAAGGCTGGTCCTTTTCTCCTGAACCAGGTCCGGTCCATGAGAAAGATAACGAGGACCCAGGAAAAACCATAAAAAACGAAAGTATACTTGGAAGCAAGGGCCAACCCGGATAGAAAGGCTGCCGTGATCGCATATCCATCGAGATTTTCCGGATGAATCTTCTTCTTCACAATAGTCCAATTCAGTTTTTCATTAAAATTTTCGTAATTGGTGCTTTTTGAATCTCTTCGAATCTCCAGCGACACGGCAAGAAATAAGACTGCCAGCAGGGAAAGGAAATTCACGAGGGTATCCTCCTTTGCAACAAGGGAATAACCTATCAGCATTGGCGAGAGAGCTCCGACGGCCGCGCAGGTATGTCCCACCCAGAGATCCTTTCCGGCCCTTGTCCCGACCAGGAACAGGGCCAATGGTATCAGTGATCCTATAATCACGTTCGGGAGCTTGATGGTCCAGTCCTCATCTCCGAGTAATGATGTGGAAACAAGTATCAGATATTTCTCCAAAGGAGGGTGCTCCAGATCGACCCAGAACCTGCCTTCCCTGTAATCCTCCACTGACAGGAATTTCTCCGCTTCATCTGTGCCTATAGAGGAATCAGATAGAGAAGAGAACCGTAGGAATGCTCCCGCCAGAATTATGATTATCAATATTGAGATATGTATTGGACCTGCATTTTTAATAGGGTCGAAAATACCCTCAAGGACTATCCCGCCTCCACTGTTTTCATTTCGATATCTTGGTCGAGAAACATCTTTGGAAGTATGAAAACCGCTGGAAATCCTTGTCCTCATCGGTTACTGAAATCCTACCATCTTGAAAGAAGTTTGTATGAAAGCAGACACTTGAATCATTGATCCTGTAAACCAGCTTCTTTATCTCCGGTATTTGTTTCACTTTTTGGTGCTTGATCGGATATTACAGGATCTGATTGAGGAGCGGGAGCTGGAACATCGGGAACATTATGATCAGGAGGTTCCTGCATTCCAACCTGTTCAGAGGGCCTCATTCCGTTCTGCCTGAGATATGAATCCTTATCTCTCGGAGCAGGAACTCTCCGCTCGGGCCTGATATATGCCTCCGATTCCGTTGGAGGAGCGGGGGCTGCCTGCATGGGAGGAAGCTGTCTCGTGGGAGCCTGAACAGATGGATATTGGCCGGAAGGCAACTCGGATCGAGTAGGTTGAGATGGGGCTCCCAGACCGGGTCTCTGCATTGGTTGAGGGCCGGGAGGCATCCGAGGCTGGGGTGGTGGCATCTCTTTTCTTTCTTTTGCTTCCCTTGCCTCTCTTCCTTCCTTTTTCTTTTTATTACGTTTGATCAATGCTGGTAAAATCAGAGCGAGGAAGATGATTATCAGGGGAATAAGAAACGCTCCCACACCGATTATCACAGCAGTTCCGGTCCTCGAGGGGACCTCAACATCCACATCAGAAGCATCACCGCTCCCAACAGAATTGAAGGGAACCACCCTGTAGTAATAGGTTCCAGACTCCACATCCTCGTCCGATACGGAAAGAGTACCGGAATCGGTCCTCTTCCACATCTCGAGGTTCACGGGAGAGGTCCCCTTGTAGATGTAATAACCGATCACATCGGAACCATGATCGTCATCAGGGGGAAGCCACTCGATATCTACTGTATCTGTTGTTGCTTCGATCTTCAGGTCTTCCACCTTGGAGGGAACACCGACAGGGGTTATGTCCAGGAGGGATCCCCCGGGACCTTCACCGATCTCATTGAAAGCAGAGATCCGGTAATAGTAGGTGGTTCCGTCATCAAGATCGGTATCCTCATACCTGTTATCATCAACAGACACTTCGGAGATCTTCTCAAGATCAAACTCCGATTCACCTCTATACACGGAAAATCCATCGATGGGCAATCCGCCGGTGTCCAAGGGAGAATTCCAGCGGAGAGTCACGGTTCCCATATTTGCTTCTGTTACCCACAACTCCAATACAGCGCCGGGAACACCAACGGGAACAGCACTGATACGGTCGCTAAGAGGACCCTCGCCTATATCATTGAAGGCGGATACCCAGAATGAATATTCGTTACCGTTTTCGAGGTCGGTGGCGGTAAAGGATAGACTGGATGTATCTATCTCTGAATATAATACCGGAATTCCTCTCTCGTCTTCAAGATAGATACGATAACCAAGCAGATCAAAACCACCATCACCCGGTTCTGACCAGGCAAGTGTTGCCTCGCCATCGGATACATCCGAGGTGATGTCCTCAACATAATCGGGAACGGCTCCTATCTTGATAGACATAACATCAGAATAGGAACCGTCACCGAAATCGGTGAAGGCGCAGACCTTGAGATCATAAACTGTACCGGGAGTCAGATACTCTACAAGAGTGGAGTGAGACATCGTCTCCAACATGGTCCAGTCAGGATCGGATCGTTCTTTATAGGAAACATGGTAGCCGATAACAGGTTTCCCGCCGTCATCATCAGGGGAATACCAATACGGACGGAATGAATCAAGATCTCTATCCACATGGTATACCTCGGGGGAAGAAGGCAAACCGTAGGGTTTGACGGGAATGATCGGGGAAAGATCGGATTCGCCCCAATCGTTCACAGCTGATACTCCATAAAAATAAACAGGACCATAAGCAAGGTCATGGTCCACAAACGTAGGCGACTCACTTGGGTCGGAGTCTATCTCGGTAAGAAAGGAAAGAGAATGGACACTGGTGCCGCGGTAGACACGGTAGGAACTGATGGTATCTCCACCGTTATCGGGATGGGACCAGGATACCCGGCTGGAAAAAAGATTGGCGTATCCGGAGATCTGAGAAACCGAGAAAGGATCGCGGCCGGGTACTGCTGAGATCGGATCGGATACAGGACCCTCACCATTGAGATTTAAAGCGGATATGCGATAGTAGTAGGTATTTCCATTGATAAGATCAATATCCGTATACTCAAATAATCCCGGGCCGATATCCATCAGGGGGGTTATCACATCCGATTGGAAGGATCGGTAGATACGGTAACCTAACAAAGGTGTACCTCCGTCATCTTCAACATCTTCCCAGCTCAGAGAAACTATCTCGTTCCCAAGTGAGACGGAGATATCACCTACGGGACCGGGTTTGCCGGAAGCCACTGCTGAAACAGGTCCCGCCTCATAGCCTTCACCGAACTTGTTGGAAGCCGATAGCCAGTAGCTATAAGTTACACCGTTGGTGACGGGATCGGTGAAGGAATGAACATCTCCTCCAAATACAAAATGAAGAGATTTATCACCGTCTTCAACAGACCGATACAAAGTGTATTCGGTGATCTCGAGGTCCCAATCCATAGCAGGGGAGGACCACTTCAACTCTATTTCACCGTCGCCTTCTATCGCAGTGAGCTCCCGGGGAGAAGACGGAATTGATCTGAAATCTATCTTGAGAGGTTCGGTCTGTCTACCTTCACCAAGACGGTTTGTAGCGGATACCGAATAGAAAAAGGTCTCATCCTGGATCAGATTATTGTCAGTGAATGTGTTGGAGGATGGATCTACATTACCGATGGGAATCATATCATCTTTTGAATCGCCCCTGTAGATAGTGTAGCTCTCGATGTCATAACCGCCATTGGAATAGGGAGGCTGCCAGCCGATTATCATACCGGAATCCATTTCCTGGAAATCTATTCCGGTTGGTAGGCCGGGAAGAGTATTGGGAGTGCCGGAGAGGGTTTCACTTGGTTTCATCTCACCATATCCCAATAAAGTGTATGTCAACTTGTAGAGATAGGTACCGGGATATCGATCAACGGTCGTGTCGTTATACCAGTTCGTTCCAATAGGTATCGTGAAAAGAGGATGCATGGAATCGTGATATCCACCGCGGTAAAGTGTATAATGTGATACATCAAACTGATCGGTTATCGCTACAGGCGGTGGCAACCAGGATAGATTCACAAAGAAATCGCCAGGTACTGCCCAGAATGTGTCAACGGGAGGAGGAATCAGGGGTTCACCGGATACCATATCGGACCAAGCACTCTCACCGATCTCTGAAAAAACGGATGTTACAGCATAGTAGTAGGTTTCGGGAGAGGTTGTGATGATGGTATCATTGAACCAGGTCCTGTTTCCTATTTGTTCATAAAAATACATCTGATAAGGACTGACACCTCGATAGATTGTATAATTCTCAAACGTATAATTGTTGAAAATATCATCGGAGGGAGGATCCCAGCTAAGATTCAGATGGAGATAGGATTCGGTGATCGAAAGGTTCTGGGGAGCAAAATCATCAAAGAACAGCTCGCTGATATCAATAATGACCGAATCGAAATTGGATCCGTTCACAACAGTGCAGGATAGGAGCTTGCCGTCATTGGAAATGACAGGATCAAAAGCAGTGGTGGAATGAATGGTTATTTCATCTGACTCGGACAACCAGTTGGAACCCCAGTCCTTGGAATATATCATTCTTATTTCTTCAGGATCGCCTTCATATGCGAGCATAAGGACTCTGCCATTAGCTCTTGTTCCCAATGTGAAGCAAGCATTTGAAACATGATAATCCGAAAGACCTCTGTTGCTCAGGACCCTTTTCTCATCTGTCCATGTTGTGCCATTATCGGTTGAAATACAAATGTCGAGGTCGTCATTATTGTTTGTAGAACCTGATATCAATATCAATGTACCGTTGATATTATCACATCTCTTGTTCCCGTAGTCAAGAGAAGTATCCATTATAGTGGTTCGGGTTGACCATGTTGTTCCGTTATCGGTCGAATATCTCATGTAGGTATCACCCGCCCCGCCCTGCCGACTATAAAATACCATTATCTTCGTAACGGGGCCCACTTTGATCATTTCAATATCAATATTTGCTCCCGTAGAGGATGTATCTACTGCAATGCCGCTTGTCCATGAAGTGCCATCATACCGGTAAAAATAGGGCTGCCATTGGGAAGATCTGACCATGGCCATGAAGATGTAATCCTCATTGCATACAATACCGAAATTATGCGCCTGGGAGGACCTAATTGTAACAAGTGATGATGATCCGATCTTTGTCCAATCTGAGAGTGATGCTTTTTTCATGTACACCTGATTGTTGCTATAAGATGATCTCCATCCTGAGAAAAAAGCATAAAGATCTCCCTTCCACACTAGTACTTGCTTGAATGGTGCATATGTGTAATATGTTGAATTCCAAAGGTCAACCTTTGATGACCAGGTAGAACCACTATCGGTGGAAGCGATCATACTAACGTAAACCCTTGATCCCTGATGCCAGGAATAGATATAGTAATAGGTTCCATTATGATTGTATAAGGTATCCCTGCTGGAAGATTCAGTTTGAGTCCTGCCTTCGACATTATTTATTGTTTTGAGAATCTTTACCTGTTCGGATACATTGGAGGAGGCAATTATATTTCCATTTTCATTACCAATCCAAATGGGATCCTCTTCAAGATGGGAACCAAAACTTGGAGCAGAGACTATAATAAGCATAGCTGCCAAAAAACAGATAAAAGAAGGCAATAATGTTTTTTTCAAGGTTTTCATACTTTCTCCTCCTGATTTTTAATAGTATCCTCATTTCTTGTGATTGAACTCTTATTTACACCGCCATATGATTTATTTTCCTGCAAGGTAACACTCTGGACTCCTATCTGATCAGAGGGCCTCATTCCGTTCTGCCTTAGAAATGAATCCTTATCTCTCGGAGCAGGACCTCTCAGCTCGGGCCTGATATATGCCTCCGATTCCGTTGGAGGAGCGGGGGCTGCCTGCATGGGAGGAAGCTGTCTCGTGGGAGCCTGAACAGATGGATATTGGCCGGAAGGCAACTCGGATCGAGTAGGTTGAGATGGGGCTCCCAGACCGGGTCTCTGCATTGGTTGAGGGCCGGGAGGCATCCGAGGCTGGGGTGGTGGCATCTCTTTTCTTTCTTTTGCTTCCCTTGCCTCTCTTCCTTCCTTTTTCTTTTTATTACGTTTGATCAATGCTGGTAAAATCAGAGCGAGGAAGATGATTATCAGGGGAATAAGAAACGCTCCCACACCGATTATCACAGCAGTTCCGGTCCTCGAGGGGACCTCAACATCCACATCAGAAGCATCACCGCTCCCAACAGAATTGAAGGGAACCACCCTGTAGTAATAGGTTCCAGACTCCACATCCTCGTCCGATACGGAAAGAGTACCGGAATCGGTCCTCTTCCACATCTCGAGGTTCACGGGAGAGGTCCCCTTGTAGATGTAATAACCCATCACATCAGAACCATGATCGTCATCAGGGGGAAGCCACTCGATATCAACGATATCGGTACTGGCCTCAATTTTAAGGTCATTGACCATCGAAGGCGGGCCAAGGGGAACAACCTCAACGGAATTGCCTTTCGGACCTTCACCCACATCATTGATCGCTGAAATACGGTATAAATAAGAGGAGCCATCTTCGAGAGCGCTATCCTCGAAGAACATTTTGCCAGAGGGGACCTCTCCCACCATCTCCATCTCATTATCCGAGGTTCCACGATAAATACGGTATCCGCCAATTTCCAAACCGCCATTGATGGTTGCATCTCTCCAGTGGATCATGACTGTTCCCTTGTATGCCTCCGTAATCCATATCTCATCAACAGGACCGGGGCTGGATACGGGCTTTGCGTTCCTCCTTTCGCTCATGGGCCCTTCTCCGATATCATTTTGGGCTGATATCCAGATAGAGTACTCTTTCCCGTTATCCAGATTATCAACGGTGAATGAATTTACTTCGGGGCCGGCACTGGAGAAAACTGCAGGGATGCTGCCATCTTCGGCCATATAAACATTGTATTTGAGTATGGAAAAACCGCCGTCAAATGGTGTATTCCATTCCAATCTGACCTGACTGTCCAACGGAGTTACCCGAAATTCCTCAACAAACCCGGGAACATCCCCTACTTTTATGGATATGGATCGGGATTTCTTGCCATCATCCATTTCGTTGAAGGCCGAAATCCTGAATTCGTAGATATTTCCAGGCGTTAGATAGCCAACTCTTGAGGATTGGCTCATCGTCTCTATGGTTGTCCATTCGGGGTCTCCCTTCTCTCGATATGAGAGATGATACCCGATTACAGGACTACCTCCGTTGTCTTCAGGTGCATTCCACAATAGCCGCACTGAATCCATTTTCCTATCGACATGGTAAATTTCGGGAGTCGATGGTATCCCAAAAGGCTTTACGGGAACAACGGGAGATAGGTCCGATTCTCCCCTGTCATTTACAGATGAAATCGAGTAGTAATAGGTCGGTCCATAATCGAGTTCTCTGTCAATAAAAACAAGAGGGTCAAGGTTTGCATCCACTTGAGCAATGTTCTCCAAAGAGTGCAGACTTTTTCCTCTGTAGATCATATAGGAACCGATTTCCTCTCCTCCTGTTTTCGGACTTTTCCATGAAATCATGGAGGAGAAAAGATTGGCAGAACCTGAGATATCGGTAACCCTGAATGGTTTTCTTCCTGGAGCGGCAGATACAGGATCCGAAACCGGACCCTCGCCGTTAAAATTATATGCGGAAATACGATAAAAATAGGTCAATCCGTTTTCAAGCCCCGCATCAATATATTCCAACAATCCCGATCCGATCTTCGCGGTTTCCATGATTTCCTCGGAATTCACCGAGCGGTATATCCTGAAACCGATGATCGGAGACCCTCCGTTATCCTGGACCGGTTCCCAACCCAGATCGATTCTTTGATTCGAGGTTGAGACGGATATATCCCCAACAGTACCTGGCACTCCGGATGCCATTGCCATTACGGGGCCTGCCTGAGGACCTTCTCCGAATTTATTGTTTGCAGAAATCCAGTATGAGTATTTTCTACCATTTGGAACCGGATCCCTGAACGAGTGGACGTCTGCCTCGAATTCGAAATGAAGTATCTTCTCCCCATCTCCGGCAGCCCGGTACAAAGTGTACTCGGTAATATTCAGATCCCAGCTCAAGGTCGGGACAGACCATTTCAGGAGGATCTCACCGTCTCCCTCCACGGCAGTGAATTCTTCTGGAGAGGAAGGTACGGATCTGAATTCGATCATTACCTGTTCCGAAGGAAGGCTATCACCTAACCTGTTGGTGCATGAAATGGTATAGAAATAGGTCTCACCCTGAACAAGACCTCTATCATGATATTTGAGATCGGAAAAGGAAGTATGATCTGCCAAGTAATTCAAATCCTTCCAGGAATGACCCCTGTAAATGGTGTACTTCTCAATGTCATATCCGCCGTTGGAAAAAGGAGCTTCCCATTCCAGATGAACTCCGGAATCCAGATCCGATGCCTCGACACCATTGGGAACTCCAGGAAGGGTATTGGGGCTCGCAGAGACGGTTTCGGAATATCCGGTTTCCCCGAAACCCGAAAGAGTGTATGTAAGTTTGTAGAGATATGATTCCGGATAGCTTGAAACGGTGGTATCATTGAACCAATTGGTGCCGAAGGGTATCATGAAAAGCGGATGCATGGAATCATGATACCCTCCCCGATACAGGGTATAATGGGAAATATCAAATGATGTGGTTATGGATGCGGGAGGAGGATTCCAGGATAGATTCACAAAGAAATCACCTGCATGTGCTTTTAAACCCTGTACGGGAGGGGGGAGAATAACATCAGCAAAAACAATATTGGATAAAGTACTCTCTCCAATCTCGCTGAAAACTGCCCCCACGGCATAGAAATATGTCTCCGGTCTGAGGTCGGTAATGGAATCGTTGAACCAGGTCCTGTTACCAATAATCCTGTACAGAAATAGATTGTTAACACTTGTTCCCCTGTAAATGGTGTAGTTCTCGAAGTTATAATTAGAGAAGAATTTATCACGAGGAGCTTCCCATGTTAAATTCATATGCAAAGTGGAAGAATCCATAGTTAAATTGACCGGAGAGAAATCGTCAAGAATCAAGTTCTTCATGTCATATATTTCAATAAATGCATCGGTACCATTTGGTATTACTACACTTAAATATTCCGATCCGTTTGAAATCAATGGATCGTAGGCATCCCCTTTCCTTAAAAGAATTTCATCCTCCTCATCCAGCCATGTTGATCCTTTATCCTTGCTGTATATCATCCTTATTTCATCATTGGATCCCTCGTATACGAGGCAAAGGGTTTTTCCACCATCTCTTTTTCCCAACGATAGAGAGTGCTTGGATGTTGTATAATTGGATTCGCCTTTATTCTTTAAAATGGCTTTTTCAGAAGACCATGTAGAACCCTTGTCGGTTGATGTAACGATCTCCACATTATCATAATCAAAGAACCCTGAAATTAGACAGAGGGTTCCGTCAATTTCAATGACTTCGTGTTCGTAATAATCATTGCGGGTATTCATCACAACCTTTGAGCTTGTCCATGACAAACCTTGATTACTTGATGTCCTGACATATACATACCCTGTAGAATAACCCACCCTGTATAATCTGCAATAAGTGAAGACCAAATGGGTTCCGGTTGGAGTTTCCATTGCTTCAATGCTATTGAAATAGGATTCTCCAGGAGAACACATATAGGTTCCACTTGACCACGAATTACCATCATATCGATAGAAGAGAGATCTCCATTGACTTCCCTGAACCGAAGCCAAATAGATGTAATCATCATCATGGGCGAGGTTCCAGTTATCAGCTTGAAAGTTGCGAATGGTATATGTTGTTGCCGTTCGGAGATCCTTCCATGTATTCACATCGGCTTTCTTCATGTACAATTTTCTGTAAGTATGATCCGTATAATGGCCATGTATGAATGCATAGATATCGCCCTTCCATACCAAAAGGTCGTGCCACAGACTGTTTGTATGAAATGATGAGGACCAGATATCCACTTTCCGTGTCCAATTGTCTCCGTTATCACTTGAAGTTATCATACTGACAGTAATCACGCTGTTGTTGAACCAAGAATAAATGAAGAAAATGGTACCGTTATGTTCGATTACCGTATGGTGACCGCACCCACGCACTTGAGTCAGGGTATCCACACTTGAGATATTTTCTATCAGATCGATCTGAGTATTGTGGACCGGATCGGACTTTCCCATTGTTGTGGATGATGATTCATCAGTTTCAATCGAGGATTCCACAGATCCGGCAAAGGGCATGAAAAATAGTATTAGCAAAACGGAAAAGGTTATGAATTTCTTGTCTTCTGTGTTAATGTACCTATGCGTATCCATTATATCAGTTCCCCTTTGGGCTCTGGTCCTGATCAACGGGATTGTTACCTTGAGTATTGGTGTCATATCCGTGTTGCCGGGATGGTACCTGAGAAGAGGGTTGCTCGCTTTGGGGTCCTGATGCCATTGGTTGCTGAGTCATATCATGCTGTGCAGGAGGGAGCTCCCTCTTTATTTCCTGTGTTCCTGGGAGTTTGCCCGGTTCGCCAGGTGTCGGGCCGGAAACAGGACCTCTCGAGGGCGGCTCAGGGGACTCCTTTCCTTCGGCAGCTCCTCCTTCTTCCTCTTTTTCTTCTTCTTTCTTCCTCTTTCCGACTATGAGATATGCAAGAAGGAGACCTATCAGCAGACCTATGAGAAGAGGAACCACACCTGCGATCGTATAAAGAAGCCAGGTTCTCATAACACTCCCCCCTCCCGAAGCTTCCTCGACCACTTCCAGGGAGAAAACAGTCGAATTGGAGACTCCCTCGCTGTCGGTCACCGTTACCGTGATCTCATGTAAGCCTATGCTGGGTGATAATGTGACCTCCTCGCCGCTTCCGAGTTCCCCGTCAAGAGAGGATGTCCAGCTGAACTGCAGAGAATCTCCCCATGGAATATCCTCATCCTGGGAGGATGCAATCGCATTTATCGATTCGCCCTCCACAATAATATGCTGGTCGGGTTCCAGGATGATACCTGGCGAGGTGGGCCCTCTGTTTACATTCAGCACAGTGAGGTTGAATGAATCTTCCAGGGTAACGGTACCATCAGAAATCGAGAATCTGATTGAGTGAGTTCCAACCATTGAATTGTCAGGAGTGAAATGGAAGCTGCCGTTGGGAAAAGAGAATCTGTTTACCCCCTCTTCCATTCCCGGAACCTCAGTGAGAAATGTCACTTCCACATCCTCTCCATCCCGATCATCCACTGCACCTATGTCCACCAACAGGGTCTCACCCTCAAGGACTGAGAGGTCCTTTGGTTTCTTCCATTCAGGATCATCATTTACCGGCTCAATAGAAACAGTAAGGTTGGCAGTAGCATTCAACTCCCCATCCGTTGCCTTTACCCATAACCAGAAATCCCCGTTCACATCCTCTTGTAGGTTCAAAAAGATCTTTCCTTCGGACAATTCCGGAGATATCTCCGGGGAACCGCTTAGCTCAAAGGATAGCGGATCCTCATCCGCATCCATGAACCAGTCAACGGGATCGAAGCTTGCTCCTGCCTCATCTTCTTCAACGGACAATGGTGCAGAAGGGGCAATATGTACAGGAGCCGTATTACCTACCTCGAACACGGCTCTGAACGGCTCACTCTCCTCGATACCGTCCCAGGTGGATACATGAACCTCCCAGTTTTCACCTTTCTCAAGGACAATATCCTCAATTGACGTATCGGGGGTGGTCAGATTATCCAAATAAACCGCTAGTTCTCCCTCAAGGTAAGCATAGACATTGTATTTGAGCATCTCCTCGGATGTTTCGATATCTTCTCCGGGAAGCACCATGGACATTGATATTATATCACCGGTCAGAGGAGATTCGGGAAAAACAGAGACCAACGGAGGGAGCGGAACATTGTTCTTGATGAGAAGGGGAGTTTCTATCTGCACCGGATCACCCACCTCTCCGGTACTGTCAGCGGCAATCGCCCTGAAGGAATAATTTCCCACCAGCGATGAAATATGAGTGGAGATCCTGACCTCCCAGTCCTCTCCGTTCCAGAAGGGATCGGATATTCCTTCCCTGGTCCATGATTGTGAACCTGGAAGCATCAATTCCACATCAAGGTCAAGATGGTCAGGAGGCTCTTCCATGTCCGATGCTGAGATATGAAGCAGGGTTTCCTGGGTCCTCAATATCTCAATTTCCTCCAGGACCATTTCATCAATTACAGGAGGTGTTGAATAACCAAGTTTGAGCTTTGTCAATCTTGGGGAAAGAGTTCCGGTTCGATGTATCTTCACCTTGACGTAGAACTCATCGACAGTACCGGAAAGATCGTTGAGGGTTCTCCTCTCCCAGTTGATCGGAACCAGACCCTCCTCCGATTCCAGGACGTCTGAAAGATCGGATGAATAACCCGGGATCAGGCTCAAATTGGAATAATGAACCGAGAAAGTACAGTAATCCTCTATCGAAAGGAATTTTCCTTCCGCCCAGATATGGTGGGGCATTCTATCTTCGATCTGGAATGGTCCGAATATGCCGTACCCGTCCGTGGAACCACCAGCAAGCTCCATTCCCAGGGAGGTTACCCTCACGTCCCTCATTGCAAAAAGATCCAAATCATCCAGTATTTCGATTGTATGAGGGTACGATATCGTGTAGTTGAAAAGAATGGAGAAAAGGACAGGATACTCCTCCGAAGACGAGCTGAAGTATAATTCGAATATAACTGACTCGGGCGGATCGGCATCGTTCAAACCGGTAAGATCGACGATATGCTGGCAGTGGTTTCCCCCAAGCGATCCGTTAGGGGATGAGTGAACCGAAACCATCCCGCTGGCGGGATAAATCCTGTCTCCCGCACTTGAGAGGACCTTGAATTCAAATGAACCTTCACTTTGAACGCCTCCAAGCGAGAGGCCCATTTGATCCCAGGATGACAGTGCGGGAACCGTTACTACATTGGTTGTCATTGTCCCTTCATCCGCTCTCTCGAAAAATCCCACCTGTATCTGGGTTCCGTTCATGAAAAGGGAAATATCCAGATCATCGCTGACCGATGGGCTGTGAACCTGTCCCGCTCCGATGTTCTCGAGGGAGTAGGTCCTTCCGCGGTCCATGGATCTTGCCCTGGTTATTATTCCATTCCCGTTTTCGAAATGCACAATCACGTCATCCCCGCTGGAGGAGATAACGAATTCTCCTTCGACAGGATCAAGGCCATTGGTGGAAATTGTCGATATCTTGTTTACCGCCGATGCGGAGGTTCCGTCTGTCGTGAATACCCCGAGGTCGTTTCCGGCTGCAAAATTTACCGCACCATGTAGCATACCGTCGGAAGAACATGCAACAAGCTGATCCATAACAAAATCTGAAGAGGCGACAGTACTGGGGGAGGACCAACTGGTACCTCTGTCATTGGAGACTATCTGGCGAACTGAGGTGGGATTTGCCGTATCGAAAAAAAGAACGTTTATATCGTATCCTGTACTTGATTCGGTCCTCACGACGGAAAAAATGCTCATGGATCTGGGAAGGAACCTTTCCTGGCTCCAGGTTCCGTTGGAATAGATAAAATAGCTAGGGCTTGACAACCCCGATCGTTTTGCAAACAGGAGCATCCTTTCGGTCACCCCCATCATTTTGGTCTGGTCCACATCACCCGTGATGGAAATTGGTTCGAAATCAACCGTGGAGATGTTCCAGCAATTGAGGAGGGGTGTTACCCTTACCATCACATCTGCCGGCAATTGACCGCTTTGGTCGATAATTGAGTAGAAAACCTTTTCCTCATGAACAAGGATCTCCAAACTTCCTTCTGTTACACCATTGAATCTATCAACTTCAATGTGATCCCAGGAAACTCCCTTGTCGGTGGATATCGCAAGCATGTATGCCAACGACTGCTGAGGGGTTGTCTCTTCCTTGATGTATCCTACAAGATAGGTTCCGTCACTTTCGGCACAGGTCCTTGCAGAGAGAACATTTCTGGTCGATATTGCACTTGAATCGAATCTGGAAACTTCCTTGTATTTGAACGGATCAAGCTCCAGATAGGATTCCTCGCCGAGCCTCAGATCGGAATATTCTTCGATCCAATCTCCCTTTCCGACCTCATAAAGCCTGCTGGATCTGGGCAGGTCCTCAACAGATCTAGAAGGAATGGAAGATCTTCTGTCATTGTCATCCTCATAAATTGTCTTCTCGCAAAGAACGATCGGACTTATTAAAATGAAAACCGTAACACATATGCAATACATCATTCTCCTGTGCCCTGACCTGAACATGGACTTCCCCCTTCCACGTTGGGTGTGGATGTGAATTTAACTATTAATAAGATTGTTGGTACATGTACCAACCTGAAACCTCCTCCTGGACTCAGTAATGGAATTCAATCAAGTGATAGCGGGACCTTGCCATTGGAAAGGAGCACTACTCTAGAAGGAGGATTGCTTCCGGCTATCCCGTAGCCGGTCAGTTCTTCCATCTTTTCGGCAAATCTCATTATCTCCTCGAAGGAGGGCATATTTTCCATTGTCATCCTCTCCCTCGAATATCCTACGAATACGTATCCCTTGGGTTCAATGAAATCAGGCTCCGCTTTACTGTCCAGGGACGCATATTCCTCTTCGAAACCCAGGTTCCATCCTTTGACGAGAGTATGCCTGGCAACCGTTCTTGTTTCCAGTGAGGGAAGCAGTTTCAGGGTTTCCATCAGTCTTTCCCATCCATCTTTTATTTTAGGCCTGCAGAGAGAATTGTATATCTCCCTGTTCGGCGCATCGATGGAGATGTAGAGCTGGGTCGGTAGAGGATGAAGATCACGTAGAACTTCGGGAAAAGTTCCATTGGTAACCAAAAATGTGGAAAATCCCCTTTTTTTGTATTCCTCTATCAATTCTCCCAGGTAGGGATACATTGTTGGTTCACCCGTTAATGATATCGCCACCTGATTGGGATCTCTTGCTTCATTCCAGACCTCGGGATCGCACCTATCATCTCCCTTGAAGCCGGAAACCAGCCTCCTCTGGGCCACTATGGTTCCATCCACTATTTCCTTCGGATTGTCCCATTTCTCCACAATGTCATCAGAACCCTGATATCTCCAGCAGTAGAGACAGGAATGATTGCACATATTGGCCACCGGCGTCATCTGTATGCACCTGTGACTCTTTATTCCGAAAAACGACTGCTTGTAGCAAACCCGGCCTCTCATTATGGATTCCTTGAGCCAGTGGCAGGTCTTTACCGCAGAATGATTGCCCACCACGGCATATCCTTGCTTTTCGAACATTGCTTTGAGAGACGGGTCCATAGATAGGCTAGAAGTACAACCCATATTAAGGATTCATCCATGGATCCATATCCGTGATGAATGGAGAGATTTATATACAACAGAGTGAAATAATTCATATGATGAAGAAAAAGACAATCCTGATCCTGTCCATTTCAGTGGTTATTCTTCTTTTATTGATCGTTTTGGGGATCGCAATATTCCATATCACCGAATTCAGGAAACCCGAGACCTCCGTGAAAGGATTTGAGGTAGTTGGAATAGATGAAGACCTGAA
The DNA here is from genome assembly GCA_964445525.1 of uncultured Thermoplasmatales archaeon. Taxonomy (GTDB): domain Archaea; phylum Thermoplasmatota; class Penumbrarchaeia; order Penumbrarchaeales; family Penumbrarchaeaceae; genus Penumbrarchaeum. The sequence goes on from CAYULA010000006.1 coordinate 55,903, forward strand.
AGGTTTCACCGTGGAACTCGTACTCGAGATATACAATCCAAATCCACTATCCCTCGAAATAATCAGCGTGAAAGGATTTGTTATGATAGACGATACAGAACTGGGGGATATCTATAACCGAACCGGTCTTGATATCGCCGGCAAGGCATCCGATCAGATGGAGATAACATTCCACATCGATGATGTGGACTCGACAATCCTATCCGGAAATGAGCTCATCTTAGAGGGAAGAACCATAGCAAGATATATGGGCAAAGAGGGCGACTCGAAATTTTCAGAAAGCATCAATCTGGACATACCGGTAAATGGCGAGAACCTGCCTCCGGTCCCATTGATACTGGGACCTCATAATGCAAGGCCCCTCGTAGAGGTTACCTTCGACGGGAGCACTTCTTTTGACAGGGACGGTGAGATAGTATCTTTTTCATGGGATCTCGGTGATGGATCCACAGCCGAGGGACCACAGGTCACACACAGGTACACCACAGGAGGGGTATATTCCGTTATTCTGAAAGTTATCGATGATGACGGGGAAGAGAATTCTGTCTCTCATCAGATAATTGTATCTGCAATTTAGATTCAGAAAAGACCCACAGCCTTTCCGTCCTTGTCAACATCCATCTTTTCGGCGGCGGGCTCCCTCGGAAGACCGGGCATCCTCATTATCGATCCGGTCATGGGTATTATGAAACCAGCACCTGCAGAGAGGTGCATGTCCCTGATGGTGATCTTGAACCTGGTAGGAGCCCCTAACAGCTTGGGATCATCCGATAGTGAATACTGGGTCTTGGCCATGCAGATCGGAAGAGATGAATAACCCATCTCCCCGTACTTTTCCATCGCCCTGTTCGCATCAACCGTGAACTGGACCTTGTTCGCACCGTAGATATTGTGGCATATGAACTTGATCTTTTCCTTTATCGAAAGGGAATCAGGATAGAGTGTATTGAAGCATTGCGGACAATCCTTGATGACCTCGATGAGCTTCTCCGCCACCACAAGAGCACCTTTTCCTCCTTCCGCGTGATGATTCGATATGGCTACCGGGATGCCCATTCCCTCGCAGAGATGAAGTATCTCCTGAACCTCGTCCTCGTGATCGTTCTCGAAGCGATTGATCGCAACCACGACAGGGACACCGAAGATCTGAATTATACCCAGATGCCTTGAAAGATTGGCCGCTCCCTTTCTGACCGCTAGAACGTTTTGTTGATCCAGATCATCCCTGGAAACACCACCGTGCATTTTAAGAGATCTCGTCGTTACCACCATAACAACGGCAGATGGCACAAGACCCGTGGTCCTGGAAAAAATGTTGAAGAATTTCTCGGCTCCCAGGTCCGATCCGAAACCTGCTTCGGTAATGAAGTAATCACTCAGATGCAGACCGATTAAGGTGGAGGTGAAAGATGAGGTGCCGTGAGCGATGTTGGCGAATGGCCCTCCATGAACGAATGCTGGAACACCTTCGATTGTCTGAACAAGATTGGGTTTTATGACATCCCGAAGCAGCATTGTCATGGCTCCAACCACTTTGAGGTCCTTTGCAAGAACGGGTTTTCCCTTCCTGGTGTAGGCCACGATAATCCTCTCCAGCCTCTTTTTAAGGTCCTCGAGTCCCGAAGAGAGGCAGATAATGGCCATTACCTCGCTGGCGGCTGTAATGTCGAAGGAATCCTCCTGGGGCATTCCGCTTTTTTCTCCCCCCAGTCCAATTACCATGTTCCTTAGGGACCTGTCATTCATGTCCATGACCCTGTGCCATTCGATCCTTCTCGGGTCGATATCAAGCTCGTTCCCGTGATGCATGTGGTTGTTCAGGACTGCTGCCAGGAGATTATGCGCAGAGGTGATTGCATGCATGTCTCCAGTGAAATGAAGATTAATATCCTCCATTGGCAGAACCTGGGAATATCCGCCCCCCGCGGCACCACCCTTGATGCCAAATACGGGACCCATTGATGGCTCTCTTACCCCAAGCATTGCTTTCTTACCTTTTATAGCGAGGGCCTGGGCGAGACCAATCGTCATCGTGGTCTTACCCTCGCCTGCCGGAGTTGGGCTTGTGGTGGTTACCAGAACAAGATGACCTCTTTTCCTTTCCTTTATTCTTTCAAGTACCTTAAGATCCACCTTGGCCTTAAAGGAGCCCCAGGCCGAGAATTCATCACTTTTCAGACCGGCTCTTTCTGCTATGGCCTCGATGGGTTCCAAAACGGCCTTTTGGGCGATCTCGATATCCGATTCCATGATGGTGAAACTGATTTGTTTTTGATATAATTGTCCATGGGAATATTGGCTGACCAATGTTTTTAAAACCAATATTCATTGACCCTAAGCGGTTGTGTTGCCCTTGGAGATCAGGGAGCTCGTAAAGTTGAAGAAAGGCCTGGGAGGCCTGGAACCTCCTTTGAATGTCGGAATACTCATTGACAGGGAGAAATCCGGAAAGGATCATCTAGGTATTGTTTTCACCCTCAGAGGAGAGTTGAAGATAAAGTGGAAACATATCAGAGAGTCCGGGGGCAGGATATACGAGGGCAGCAAGAAGGATGAAGGATCAATGAGAAAGTTTCTTCAAAAGGCCGTTGATGAAGAGGAAAAGGGCCTCATACTGAAAATGGAACCCGAGGAGATAGTGGAAAAGGTATCTGTTTCCGACCTCTGGAATTCATTGATGCGTGTGAAAGAAGAACTCAATAAAGCCGAGATGGATATCAGCGAGGTCCCATCGTACTGCGAGAATATTTCATTGTCTGCGGATGAAATCGGGTCGATACATTTTCAACCCAAGATCCTGGAGCCGAGACAGCAAATGGCAATTTTGAAGGTACTCACTTCTGCGGATGATCCCACAATCCCGTTCTTTCACCGTTTAAAAACCAGGGGAAAACCTCTATACAGCCCATACAAGAAGGAAACGATAAAACAAATCAAAGATCATATTTCCGGATTGGAAGATCTTAAGGGCGCCTTTATCCAGACAGTGGAGGAGGAGACCGAGGAGGGCAGGAATATCAAGAAATCCGTACCCCTTTTTGATGATCCCAAGGATGCCACGCTAACAACCAAACAAAGGGAAGAATTGGACGGGATCTGCCGCTGGTCTCTTGACTTTCTGAAAAATGGCAGATGGGTCATGGAAGGTGACGAGGTCTTCGGGTTGGGAAAGACTCCAGCCAGGAAAATCGAGGGTTTCGATCTCGAAAGGTTCATAAACGAACTCTCTCACAACATATGCGATTGCGGAGGAAAGGACCCCGTTTCGGATATTGTGGGCATGCTTCTGAGACTGGGTAAGATAGGTTGGAGATCGGCCTCGGAACTCGTGGTTGAGTTCAATCTGGGTTCGGGAAGGAGGAAGTTCCACAGGGAATTTTCCTCCCATGTTCTCAATAGAGCCCGTTCATTTGGAAGAGAGGTCAAAAATGAGGAAAAAGGGGTTAGGAAGGATCTCAGGCATATTGAGACATATACCATTGACCCCCAGGATGCAAAGGATTTCGATGATGCCGTATCGATATCAAAGGACGAAGATGGCAACTGGGAGGTATGGGTTCACATAGCGGATGTGAGCCATTATGTTAGATCAGGGGATCTGTTGGATGATGAAGCAAGATACAGGGGTACCTCTGTATATCTTCCAACATCGGTAATACCTATGCTGCCACCCGAACTGTCGGAGAACCTCTGTTCCCTTCGTGAAGGGGAGGATCGATTGGCCGTAAGTACAAGGTTGATAATATCTCCAGAAATGGAGGTTATTTCGCGAGAGCACTTCAGATCGGTGATATCGGTGGATGGGAACCTCTCCTACGATGTAGTCAACAGGTACATCGAGGAGGGAAGGGAACCTTATTCATCATTATGGAAGGTCTCGAAGGGTCTGAAAGAGACCATACAAAGACTGGACCTTGGAACCCCCGAAAGGAAGATCCGTTTCACGAATGAGAATGAGATGGAAGTCACCTTGAAAGAACAGACAAAGGCCATGGCAATGATCGAGCAGCTTATGGTCCTCACCAATGAAGCCGCCGCCTCAACCATCAAGGAAAATGGTCTCCATACTCCATATCGAGTTCACCCGCTTCCCGATCGTCTATCCATCGAGAAGTTCAACGCCACCTGCAGGTCTCTCGGGCTGGACCTTGAGATAAAAATGAATTGGGGAAATGTAAAGGATGAAAACGGAGAGGGATCACAACTTTCCGGAGATGAGGATTCCATGCTCAACGCACTTCTGTCGGGAGGAAAGATAAGCATTGGCGGTCTGAACTTGGCCAAGGAACCCACAGACAGTGATGAAGGTCAAAATGAAGAGGGGGAAAAAATACATCCTCAAGAAAATGTGCCCGTTGAAGATCTGAAAAGAGCCCTTGATTCCTTCAATTCCGTTCTGAAAGAAATCGAGTCAATAGGAGATGAGGATTATAGGTCGCTGCTCGGATTGAGAATGCTCAGGACCATGCCCAGGGCCTTCTATTCCGAGAGAAACATCGGTCATTTCGGCCTGGGATCTGTGGGTTACTGCCATTTCACCTCGCCAATCAGGAGATATCCGGACATCCTTACCCACAGGGCAATTTGTTCCATAATCGAGAAAAAAGGAGGTCTGCCCTCTCCCTCGGATCCTCCGTCCATCGAGGAAATCTCGGAAATGATGGAACATGTGAATGAAATGAGCGATGAGGCAGAGGATTGGGAAAGGGAGATGGTAGATGTTGCACTGGCCACGAGGTCTCTCATGGATGCAAAATTCCATAACAGGACCCACGGATCAATGGTCAGGTCAATCACTCCTTCAACGATCTTTGTGGGACTTGATGACGGGGTGACAGAGGGAAGAATACCCATAAGGGCCCTCTCGCCGTTGAGACTTCATATTGACGATGAGGAAACCTCCGTCATAGCCTCCATTGAAGGAAATGAAGATTTTGACCCGGAGGAACCCCTGATCCAGAAGATAAGAAAGAACGAGGGCCAAGACATAATCGTTTTGAGGATAGGAGACAGGAAGAGGTGCTCAATTCACTCGGTTTCGGTAGCTCAGGGCAGGATAGACATATCCTTCTCGGACCATCTTTGAGGTCTGATTTTTCTTCCAATCGGAAAAAGGAACACATATATTTAATTCGGATGTACTCGTTGGGGTTATTTGCAGTCTGGTGGAACCTGTTTTGAAAGGTTCCAATGGGGGAATGATCCGTGATACTGCCGAAAGGGACCGTTGATTTCTCTAAAAAAGGTGGAGAAGACTCCATGGTGGAGATCATCGAGGACATTAACAAGGAACAGAGAACAGGCTACATACTCATCATGGGTACCGTGGATAACCTTGAAGGTGATAAGGAGGATATAACGGCCCAGCTTGTATTTCAGGAAGGAGAACCCAAGCTATGCGAGGCGATCGTCAACAAGAACTCGCACAAGGGGTCACCTGGAATACATTACCTTCTCCGCTCCATGATGAATCCGGAAAATGAGATAGAGATGCACTCCAAGATAGATGTAGGGCCTCCCCTGGCTTTTTTCAAGGAGTGCAAATTCGATCCCGGCGAACTGGATCTGGATTCGTTCAAGAAGAAGATCAAGGAGGAAGAAGAAGAGAGGAGAAGAAGGGAAGAGGAGAAAAGGAAGAGAGAGGAACAGGAAACAAATATCAGAAATGAGGTTGAAAACTGGATCTCCTCCGGCTTCAGGGTCGAGGGATTCCCCGACATAATGGAATCATCCCATGAAGAGATAGTGAACTGGCACAAGGAACTGTCTTCGAACATATCAGAAGTGAGGTCCGTACTTGAATGGTCGAGGGGCATTGAAGAAGTGGAGGTCAACGATCTTAAGGACAAATTGATTGAAAAGGCCAAGGAACCCACCAATATGGAAGAGATAAGAAATGCCAAGAACGACCTCGAGGCGACCCTTTCGGATATTAATGACAAGAGGAAGGAGATGGAGAAATGGGTCAACCTCTGGAAGGATGAAGGATATAACACAGAAAAGATCGAAGAGAGCCTCAAAGCCGACCTTACGACCGCATGGAACAATCTGACCCATTTCATGGATGACATCCAGAAGCTAAAGGACCACAAGGATGAACTGGAGCAGATCAGAGAAAATGATCCAAACGATCATTTCGGACCTGAGATCAGGGAGATTGATTTTCTTCTCAATGACCCGATGGAAATTCAGAATATAGAGAAATTGCTGGGAGAACTCAAAGAGACCATCGAAAAAGAAAGGGAAGAAAAGGATAGATTGATGGAAAATACCCTGGAATGGGAGGAGAAGGGTTATTCTCTCGAAGGTTTGAAGAAACATCAGGATGAGAGGCTGGATTCTTTAAGGAAGGAACAGGCCACCACAATACAAAATCTCAAACGTATGGATCAGATCAAGGAGGAACTTGCCTCCCTTGACCGCAGGGACCTCGCCGGTGAGATAGATGGCCTTACGAAAGGACTGAAGGATCCATACCAGATAGAGGATTACGAATCAGGATTGAAGGACCTCAAGGAAAGGATCGAGGTACTAAACTCCAAGAGAAATGCGATATCCGATGAATTAAAACAGCTTTCTGCGGAAGGATTCCTGAACGATACAGTCGAAAAGGAGATGGATTCCCCGGTGGACAAGCTTACAGCCATGTTCGAGGGCTTCAAAGCGGATGTCAAGATACTGAGATCCCTAAAGGAAAGGGTCTCCGAAATGGATCATCGATGGCTCGAAGATGATTTCAATAATCTGGATCCATTGTTAAACGATGTCTCAAAAATCGATGATATAAAGACAGCAATTGAGGACCTTGATAAGAGAATACAAGAAAGAGAGAACGAAAGGTCTCGTATCAGGGAAGAGATGAACAAATGGAAAGACGAAGGTTTCGACGTTTCCGGACTGGAAGAGGTCATAGAAGAGGATTTGGAGGTTTTCACGGCCGTTTACAAGGACATTGCCCAGAATATATCCAGAGCAAAGGAGGAACTTGCCTCCCTGCGGACGATGAATGTAAAATTCTTCCCGGCAGAGGCCCAGGAAATTGAAAAGGACCTTCACGATCCTCAGCTTCTGGAGAGGACCATAGAAAATCTCAATACATTCAAACAGAAGGTAAGCGAGGATTGGAACACCAGGAACAAGCTGAGAGGAAGGCTTGATGAACTCAAGGAGAAGAACTGGGCCCTCGGAAGCCTTGAATCGATTATGGATACCTCCCCCGACCTTATCAATGGCAAGATCGAGGACCTCGAAACAAGGGTCTCGCAGCTGGAGGAGGCTATGCAGGAGGTTGAGGAATGGGATCCTCTCGAAAGCAACTGGCTCTCCGGCGGAATAAATGATCTGAAGGAACACCTCATGAAGATCGAGGACAGGGATAGCGCCCTGGAGCATTTCAAGGACCTTGAAGAAAAGATAGGATCAAATAAGAACAAGAGAGCCGAGATGCTATCTCAGCTGAACGAATGGAAGGAAGCGGGATATGTCACTCACGGAGCCCAGGAGAAATCGGAATCGGCAATCGAGGAACTGAAGGAGGCATTCAACGATCTCAGAGAGAGAATCGGAAAACTGGAAAATCTGCAGGCTCGCTACGACTCCCTCAAGATAGACCATTTCAGATCGGAAGCCGAGGAGATAGAGTTCAAGATGAACGATCCCTACCTCGTTGACGAGATCGAGGTAGAGATGGAATCCCTCGAGGAGAAGATCAACAAGGATGAAGAGAAAAGAAGTGAGTTCAGAGGAAAAATTGAAGATTACCTTGAAGAGGGGTTCATGGGGGCCAAAAAACTCGAGGATTTCATGGATGAGGATATCTCGATAGTGGAACTGGAATTCAGGAACTTCGAGAAAGAGGTTCAACTATTCAGAAAATATATGAAATCCGTCGGATTCGTATTCCCCAAAACAACCGATCAGACCAAATCAGAAGATAAGAAAGAGAAAGCGGAGAAAAAAGATGAGGAGCCGATTGAGGGAGAAAGTGAGGAAAAAGAAGAGGAACATGAAGAGGCCCCTTCGCAAAAACAGTGGGATTTTCAGATGAATTTCGATAATTTCATAGTGGGAACACCAAATGAAATTGCCAATACCGCCGCGGCCGATGTGGCAGCCGATCCCGGTCAGACCTACAATCCCCTTCTGATCCTTGGAGATATGGGAGTTGGAAAGACGCACCTCGTTAGCGCAATAGCTTCAAAGATTGACCAGGAGAGGCCGAAAATGAATCTACTGTTTACGGACGGTAGAAGCTTCATCAACGACATGAAAGTACACAGAGAAAAAGGAAAGATGGAAGATTTCAGGGACAGATTCAGGGAATCCGACATGCTGATACTTGACGATCTGCACCAGCTAAAGGAATCCGAAGACAGCCAGGAGATGTTCATCAATATTTTGAACGCCTTCCTTGACAATGAGAAGCAGGTAGTTCTTACCGCACAAAGGGATATCAAATCCATACCAATGCTCGTAGAGCAGATAAGGTCCAGACTCGATAAGGGTGTAAGCGTGGACCTGGAAGCGACCACTCCAGAGATAAACAGTAAAATAATCGAAAGCATCGGTGGAGGAAAAATACCGGATGATGTGAAGGAACATTTCTCCTCACAGCTTGGAAACGTAAATGATATCAAGATAGCGGTTGGCCATTACCTGGATGAATCCAAGAACGGAGATCCCGGCCTTGAAAAAGCAAAGGATATCGTTGATAAGATCACAGGAGACCCCGGTCACAGAAAGCTTACCGAGGCCCTGGAGGATACCTTGAAAAACATTCAGGATGAGAAATCGGAAGTTGTTTTGTGTACTAACTGCAACAAGGAGATTGCGGCCGATTCCTCCGAATGCCCTCACTGTGGTGCCATCTTCGAGGATGTGGAGATGAAGGAGTGTCCAGTATGCAAGAAGCATATTGAGATGGACGCAACCGAGTGCCCGAACTGCGGAATGGAGCTGTCGTAAACTATCCCGGTGGGACCTCATCTGCCAGTATCAGATAGATGTCTCCGCTTTCTGCCATGACCTCAAAGGGTTTTCCCATGGATTCATTGTGAATACCAAGAGTTGAACCCGTGGAGATGGCTTGGTGTTCCAGTTCCCATTTCAAACCCCTCAGGTTCACCATTGCACTTTTGAATGCTGGCAGTATTGAGACAACGGACTTGCCTGTACTACCGGAAAAAGAGCTTCCTTCTCTTATAAGGATCACCTGGTCATGATCAAGGTATAGTGTGGATTCGATCTCCTGTGGTATACTGTGGAGAAGGTGGAAACTGGTAAGAACGTGATCCGCCCTTCCGCATTTTCCACCGTATATGTCTATTTTGTCAGGTGAAAGTGAAATTGCCCTTTTCACTGCCAGTTCACCATCGGTAAGGTCCTTTTCCCGGGGATGGACCTCAACAGAGACACCTTTCTTCCTCGTTGTATCTACGAGTTCTGGGGGGAGGGAATCCATATCTCCGATAAGAATGTCTGGCCGCCTTTCCCCTTTCCCGAGAGAAAGTATCCCCGAATCGGCACAAATGACCGTATCATCCTCCATTATATTGAAAGGGGACAGGCCTCCGGATAGAATAACAACACATCTTTTGGTTTTCAAACTGCTCACATCGATCATTATGAAATAAGAATAATAAAAAGATGATGAGGGGCTGATCATTCCCCCTCATCAATTCCCGATATTCATTTCACTTCTTGTGGAGATGCGGGAAATCGGACTCAGGGAAATCCTCGTCTACTTCCCTCTTCCTGCTCAGAGCTTTAACAACCAGGGCCATCGCGATGAGTGCAATGATGCCCGCCAAGATGACGAGAACCAGATAGAGAACGGTATTGTCGTCCCCCTCTTCTTCATCGTCATCAACGGTTGGATCTCTCACTCTCGGTCCCTGGAGGTATTCCTCGAGATTCGAGTCACCGTCACCGTCGGGATCATCATCCTGATCGCCGGGTGTCAGAGGATCGAATCCGAATCTCACCTCATAATTGTCGGGGAGTCCGTCATCATCGGTGTCGAGGTCCCTGGGATCGGTTCCAAGCTCGTATTCCCTGATATTGGACAGCGAATCGCCATCGTAATCCCTGTTTCGATCGTTTACGGTCTTGTCGAGACCGTTCTCATCCTCCCAGGCATCGGGTATTCCGTCGTTGTCGGCATCGAAGTCCTCGGGTTTCTCTGACACAAGGACATAGAAGGAATGGCTGTCATGATTGCCTGCGGAGTCGTATACCGTAAGGGTCATGGAATAGTTGCCGGCTCTTTCAAAGAAGAAGGTGATCTCCTTTCCTACCAGTGTCTGGTTGCCGAGAGGTCCGTCCATCATCCATATCCATTCCGTAACACCCACGTTATCCGTGGATCCCATGTCCATCATTGTATAGGTTTCTCCCTCAAGGAGTTCGATATTGTCAGGACCGATGGCCACCGGCGGAAGCAGATCTTCGATATCCACGAAGCGGGTGACCGTTGCATCGTTGCCTTCCGCATCCGATACGGACAGATAGACAGTGATGTTTCCGATAGCTCCCTCGAGATCTATCTCCAGCACAGGTCCGTTGGCTGTTATGATGGAGTTGTCGGGTAAGACAATGGTCCAGGCGAAAAGTGTTATTCCAACGTTATCGTAGGAAGCACTTGCATTTCCCACAAGAGGTAGATGATTCCCAAGTAGCTCTGGCATATCAAGGACAATGACCGGCGCTTCAGCATCCCTGATAGTGATGTTCATACTGAGCTCCACTGCAGGATTCACTCCATCGGTTACAAGGAGGGATATGGTGTATTCGCCGACCTCATGGAACACGTATGAAACATCCATTCCGGTCATTACCTCGTCCATGATGGTCCAGGTATAATCCACGATGCCAACGTTATCGCTGGACATCGAGGCTGAGAAGGTGACCTCCTCATGCTGGAATGCCTCGGAGGGTCCCATTATCATCGGAACCGGCGGTTCATCGTCCACAATATTGATCTCAACCGGTTCGGTGGAAACGGAGTTGCCCGATCCGTCGTAGGCTCTGAAATGGTATTCAAGTGATCCACCGTTATCGTTGGGAATCATGATTGACAGCATGAAGCTGTCTCCATCTTTTGTGAGCATCTCAATCATCTGGTCGGTTCCCGTGAAGGAGTAGATCACCTCTACCATGTCAACTTCTATGTTGTCGGTGACGTTCACCTTGAACATGAACTCCTCACCAGTTGCGGCTGATGTATCGGAAAGGAATTCCATGAACTCGGGAGCATCATTATCCACAACCTCCACCTGGAAGATGACCGTCTGAGCGGAATTACCTCCCTGATCGAAGGCCTCTATCCAGAAATTGAGAGGATCCATTGTATCGGGAATATCCAGGTCGAAGCTGAAGGTTCCCGATGAATCAACACCATCCACGAACGGGACGGGGTCCGGCATTGTGCCTCCGAAATAATAGTAGACCCTTGCACCGGCTACCTCGACATCATCCGAGATGTCCACGCTTATTGAGAAGGTATCTCCGGTGGTCGCCTCCAAACCATAATCAGGTATGCCAATCAGGGGTTCATTGTTATCAAGGATGTCAACAGTCTGCTGATCTCCCGAGGTATCATTGAAATTGTTTGCGGGTCCGATATCGGTAGCATCGAACCAGTAGGTCATTGTTCCGCTCTTCTTATCCAGATTTATGAGATAATAATAGACATCATCGGATAGCATCTCCATGGGAACCGTCTTTTCAACGGTATCGAAAGAGAAGTAGTAGTGAAAATTTACTTCCAATACTTCGATGTTATCCCAGACGATAGTCCTAATTGGGAAATTGGCCTGACCTGCCTCTGCAACCTTGGGTGTCATGTCCCCGTAGATCTGCGGTTTATCATTGTCCAGCATTGTAATGGTTGTTTCAGGAGTGGTGTACGAATTGTATGAGGTGTCCACGATCAGGAACTCATAAACCAGAGAGGAAAGTGTATGTTCCGTGACTTCGACCGTAAACCAGTTGTCTCCAGTTCCCTTGGTCATGGGTATCCTGTCATACTCATTTCCATCTATGTAGTGATATGAAAGGTACACCTGCATTACACCGATATTGTCCGTTGCATCCATGGTGAATGTCTTCGGATCGCCCGTGGTTGCGGTGGCTGTTGTCATATCCGTTACCATCGAAGGATTGTCATTGTCGTACACCAGATGTGTGAAATTAGTTTCAAGCATCCAGTTACCTGCGAGGTCGGCTGCAGTGATGTTGTAGGTGATATTGTCCAGTAAATTCAGATTAACATTGAATACGGGTGAATCCCATTTCATACTGGTGGAATTGTAGGTCAGAGAAAGATTGATTGCACTATCCCAGTCCTCTTCATATGTCCAAAGAACATGGACCTCGACAACCTCGGCTCCGTCCACGTTATCATCTATCTCCACCGTGAAATAGAATTCGTCACCTGTTGTTGCAAGTCTCGTCTGTGTACCTTCAACTGTTGGAATGTCGTTGTCTTCAATATCCACCTCGACTGTGGCACTAGGTCCGAGCTCCCACCAGTTGCCCTCGTCATCCCTGAAATTGTAAGCGTAGAAGAGGTGGTCTATAGAATCCGAAGGTATTGTGATTGTTCCGGTGGCTGTTTGATCGTCTCCAAGGCCCTCACCTTCAATGTCTAGATATTCATAACTGTGAGAGCCGGTTCCATACCAGTATTCAACCCTGACGTAGTCGATTCCCACATTATCGTTCAATGTCAGGTTGAACATGAAGGGATCGCCCGTTGTGCCAAGGGTTTCTGTATTGTCCGAAACAAAGGTCGGGGCCGTATCATCGTAGACCTCAACGGTGTAGATCATGCTTGATCCGACATTGTTGTTATTGTCGGTGGCCTCGAAGTAATACATCATTTCTGAGATGTAATCAGGCACGGTAAGATCGTAGTGATAGGTGTTGAAAACAAGCTTACTCATATTTACCCAGAAATATGCAGAGTCTGTAACATCCTTGTAGTATAATTTGACGGATGTGGAATCATATCCGATGTTATCTGCAACCTTCACGGTGAGAGCCAGGAGCTCCCCTGTAGCCGGGTCCGTTGGAACGATCTCACTGGCTGGGAATGTGGGTGCGTCGTTGTCGTCAACATCCTGTGTATCGGAGAAAATAACGGTATTTCCGGAAGTATCCTTGATGGTAATAGTATACGATATCTGAACCACGGAATCGTCGAGGGATACAGCCAGGCTGTATGTCCCGTCTCCATCGTCCACCATAGCAACATCGGTCCCATCAAGATTGTTGTGCGACCAGGTTATTGTCACGGTATCTATTCCAACATTATCCGATACCGAAATGTCGAATGTGTAGGAATCCGCAGTGGTTCCTGTACCACTATTATCCGTGTATGTCGGATCATCATTGTCTGTAACAGACAGGGTTACCTGAGTTGTTGCGTTGGTGAATCCTGCATTATCCTCGGCTACAATGTAGTACTTGAATTCGGTGGAAGCACTGTAGATGTTGAACTCTATATCGTATGTATCGCCCGTGTTCTTGGTCATCTCTATTGTATGCCAGGATCCGTCATCATTGTAATGAAGGGTTACCTTTGCAACTTCCTGATCATCTACCACATCTATTGTGATGTTAACAGCATCTCCGGTTGTCAATGTGCCAGGTGTTACCACAGGTGTCGAGAGCTGAAGTACATTCACTCTGTAGTACATGGTATCCACAACAACCAGATGGCCTGCAGTGTCATTCGCTGATAGATTGAAGTAGAAGTGATCCACATCTGTCGGTATTGTTATGGTGAAGGTGTAGATGTCTCCTACCTGTGTGAAAGTGGTTAGATTGGTGAAACCCGCGGCGGTGTCATTGTCGAATTTGTAAGACATCATGATGTCGGTCAAACCGATATTATCGGTCCACTTGACACTGACCTCCATTGTTCCGCTAACAGGTAAAGTGGGGTCCAACATGATGTCGGAATACACCGGTTTATCGTTATCGGTAACAGCAACCGTCATGGTTGAACTGGTTACGGAATTAGCCGACGAATCCGTCACGGTTACGGTATAGGTCATGCTTGAGACGGAATGATCAAGGAAAATTGTAGCACTGTAAGTACCGTCACCATCATCTGAAAGAGTGGTTGTGGTTCCGAGAGTTCCATGGCTCCAGGTCACAGATACCGTGTCTATCTCCACGTTGTCGGATGCTGTTACATCGAATGTGAAGCTGTCACCGGTTGTTCCGGTTGTTCCGGAGCTGTCCGTAAAGGTGGGATCATCATCATCGATTATTGGCTGTGTATAGGTAATGGTCTTATTGGTGAAACCATTATCATCTATGGCCTCGAAATAGAATTTAACTTCAAGGGTTCCGTCAATAACGCCAACAAAGAAGTATTCATCACCAGAACTGTGAGTCATGACAGCGGATTGCCATCCATCACCCTCATTCCACCAGAATGTCACATTCTCAACCTCATCGTTGTCTGTTACATCTATGGTAATATTAACCGTATCACCGGTGGCTGGCGATGACGGGGTGGCTGAGGGAGTTCCAAATTGCGGCAGATTGACCTTGCTGTAAGTTGTCGGCGATGTTACCTGGTTGGAGCTTGTATCCGTGGCACTCACATTGAAATATATATGATCGCAGGTGGAAGGTATGGTAACTGTGAAGGTGTAAACATCTCCAACCTGAGTATATGTGGTTAGATTGGTGTAACCGGATACATTATCGAGCCTGTACTGAAGCATTACCGTAGAAAATCCTATGTTATCTGTCCATTCGACGCTGATATCCAATATTCCGGTAATTGGGTCCTCCGGATCCCAATCAACGTTCGAGTACACAGGATCGTCATTATCGGTAACTGTCACTGTCGTCAATGAACTCTCAACGAAATTGCTTGAAGTATCATTCACTTTTAGAGTATAGGTCATGGATGAAAGATCATCATCAAGTGTAATGGTGCCGCTCCAGGTTCCGTCACCGTCATCGGTTAGGAAGAACCATTCCGAGAGTGTTCCATGATCCCAGTATACCGAGATGTTGGCAACCTCGATATTATCTTCTGCGGAAACATCGAATGTAAAATCGTCCCCGGTTGTCCCGGATGTTGGAGAATTATCGGTATAGGTTGGAGGATCATTGTCCCCGGTTGTCACAGTTTCTTCATCGGTCTCGTTTTCGAAGCCGTTATCGTCCATACATTCCACATAATATTTGATCTCCTCCGAGGTTTCATTTACTGTGATGGTGGCCGTATACGTGTCTCCTGTACTGACGGTCATATTGGCAACTTTCCAGTCGCCTGCGTCGTTGTAATTCAGGAATACTCCATCAACAGCATCATTATCGGTCACATCGATCGAGAATGTAACTGACTCGCCTGTCTTTGGTTCCGTGGGATTCAGTGTTATTGTTCCAAGCTGGGGCAGGTTAACCTCACTCATGTAACCGCTGTCGGTGATCCTGTTTCCGGATGTGTCAAGAGCCGTGAAGTTGAAATATACATGATCGCAGGTGGACGGTATCGTCAAGGTGAATGTATAGGTATCCCCGACCTGCGTGTAGGTTGATAATGTCGTATAGCCAGAAACATTGTCCAATCTGTATTCCAGTTCAACGGATTGGAGACCGATATTATCGGTTACGTCAATGCTGATCTCGAGGGTTCCTGTAATCGGGTCCTCTGGCTCCCAGTCGGGATTGGAGAGTTCGGGATCGTCATTATCCGTAACGGTTACTGTCATCAGGGATCCCACCTCGGAATTTGCTGAGGTGTCGGTGACTGTTATCGTATATGTCATGGAGCTGAGTGAGTCATCCAGATCAACTTCAAGGCTCCAAGTTCCATCTCCGTCATCACTGAGTGATTCCGTATCGCCGAGAGTATCATGGCTCCATGTTACCTCCACATCATCGACCTCAACGTTGTCGGTGGGGGAAACATCGAAGGTAAAGGTGTCTCCGGTTGTTCCTGTTGTGGGTGAATTATCCGTGAATTCCGGTTCGTCGTTATCGGTAACGGTTTCGGTCCAGGTCTCTGTCTTGTTGGTGAAGGCATTATCATCGGTTACTATGAAATAGTACTTTATTTCCAGTCCGTTGTCCGGTGTGATATCGGCTGCATATAGATCATTCATGTAATATGTCATGGCCATGGTGTTCCATGTTCCGTCATAGTTATAGTGCATTATCACGCTGGATATATTATCGTCGTTGTCAGTAACTTCAATCGTTATGTTGAGCCCCTCTCCGGTTGTGGGAAATGCGGGTGTCAATGTCGGAGTGCCGAATTGTGGAAGGTTCACTTCGGTATAATAGGTGGAAGTGGTAACCGTATTTGCACTCGGATCCCCTGCTCCTACCGTGTTTCCACCTAAATCGCTTGCAGTGAAGTAATAGTACAGATGATCACAGGTCTGGGGGAGATAGAGCATGTAAGTGTAGGTATCTCCGACCTGTGTATAGGTAGTCCAGGGGAAGAAGGAGGAGGTATTGTCCATCCTGAAGTACAAGGTAGGATCCTTGACCTCTATATTATCTTCCCAGTCAACGCTGAGATAAACCGCTCCCGTCATGGGGTCCTCCGGATCGATTTCAATATTGGAGTATTCCGGAGGATCATTGTCGCTGACAGAAACCGTCATGGTACTTCCGGTAACCGAGTTGGAGGATCCGTCCGTGACGGTTATTGTGTAGGTCATATCAGCAACATCATGGTCAAGATCAACATCAAGGCTCCACGTTCCGTCACCGTCATCATCAAGTGATTCGGTTCCGCCCTCGGTTCCGTGCGACCAGGTTACCTCCACATCATCAACCTCGATGTTATCATCCGTGGAGATGTCGAAGGTATACTCGTCACCCGTTGTTCCGGAGGTTGGAGAATTATCCGTGAAGGACGGATCATCATCATCTGTAAGAGAGAATGACCAGATCTGTGACATGGTCATGTAACCGAGGTCATCGGAGGCGGTGAAATAATACTGAACCATATCAGACCCATCAACGGTGAAGTTGGCCCAGAAGAGCTCATCCCCGCTGAATGTCATCATCATCTGGTTCCAGGATCCCTCGTCCTTATAGTGGATCATCACCGAACTCTCATCGAGATCACCGTTATCGGTTACGTTGATCGTGATGTTTACCCAGCTTCCAGTGGTGGGTGTCGCGGGGCTCACGGTTCCGTCGTAGAACCACGGTTTGTTGACCACCTCGGACATGAGAGGTGTGGCTTCTGTGTTTCCGGCCAGGTCGGATGCACCCGAAAGATAGTAGATTTTATCCTCATTATCGGTGATGTTTATCGACCAGGTATAGGTATCGCCGGATAGTGACCAATTTGTTGCTTCCATGAACGGCGAGGACTGATCGAAACGATACACCAGTGCGGTATCGGTTATCAAAACATTATCAACCCAGTCTATGCTGATGTTCAAAACTCCGGTTCTGGGTTCTTCTGGATCCATAACGATATTGCTGTACTGAGGTGCCGTTCCGTCAATCAGATTCATCGTCTTGGGAGTGGATGCCATCCAGTTTCCGTTGATATCAGTGGCCGAGAAGAAATAGGTCATTGGATCAACTGATTTTGGAAGTGTTATCGTATGCTCAAATGGCTCAAGCAAAGTAAATGAATCATTGCTATGAGGACCCGAACCGAACCAGTACTCAACATTCAGCTCAACAATTCCCACATTATCCTCTACCATGGGTCTGAATGTGAATGGATTATTGGAATATGCTATGGGATCGCTGTTATCCTCCATTAATATTGGAGATGACTCGTCATCGAAACCCATTCCGAATTTGGAAACAAACCCATCATATTCGGATGAAGTTGTGTCAGGTCTGGTTTCCATGTATGCTCCGGGTGTGGTCGGGAATTCACCATAACTACTCTGATAAGATGATGAATACCTTGTATATCCGGTCATGTAAACATTATTGAGATTGTCCACATCCAGTGCGTAGAAATAGTCGTAATATCCCCCTCCTAGGTAGGAAGAATATCCTATGGATGATCCGTCGGAGGAAAGGTTGAAGAAACAACCTTCTCTGGAATATTTTGGTGATGTTTGAATTGCATTTAAAAGCGGGAAATTCGAGGAATAGGTATCCCCTGCCACGAATACGTTTCCATTCGGCCCTATCTCCAAACTGTCACCATTCATATATTCGCTGCCAGTTCCTCCCATGAAGGTAGACCATACCAATCCACTACCGGCGGAATTTAATTTTGTAACAAAGAGATCATACGAATAACTGGAGGTTGATGGTCTGGATGTCATATAGGCTCCGCTAGTTGTCGGATAGTCCCCGTACAATCCGGCATAATAGGAATAATAGCTGGTATAACCTCCTATTACAGCCTGTCCGCTGTCATCCACATCAATAGCATAACCATAATCGTAGTGACCTCCACCAATAAGGGTGGAGTAGACCGCATCACCGTCGGAGTCCAGTTTGGCACAGAATGCCTCATCATAGCTTCCCTTTGGCGAGGTCTGGTACGCGCCGGTTGTTGTCGGGAAATCAACGGAATAATCATCATCGGTTCTTCCGACAACATAGGTGTAATCGTTCTTGTCAATGGCGACTCCGTATACGTAATCACCGTATGATGACCCGCTTCCGAGGAATGTTGACCACACAATATCGGATCCGTCATTTTTTATCTTGGTTACATATCCGTCGTATTCGGTTGAATACTGAGGTCTGGAGGATTGGAAGGCACCGGAAGTTGTTGGCCAATCACCATATGTCGGAGATCTCGATGTTGAATACTGGGTTCTTCCGACTATTACCGGGTTTTCATTGGAATCTATGGCTATGTCATAAACATAATCGTAGTAGGCTCCATCCACAAGTGTGGACCATTCCAAATCCGAACCGTCCTCGTTGAATTTTGAAACACCGATAGCATAATAACCGCTGTAGGCAAAATCCGTCATGTAGGCTCCTGTCGTGGTGGGCCAGTTTCCGGAATAGGAATAATAGGATCTGCCAGTCATGTATGCATAACCATCGTCGTCCACAACTACATAACCATCATAATCGGATCCGTAACCTCCTATGAAGGTTGAGTAGATCAATTCAGAACCTGCATAGTTGAACTTGCTCAGGAAACAATCATAGGAGTAACTTGTTCTGGTTTCCTGATAGGCACCGGTGGTGGTGGGGAACTGAATGTTGTCATTTGAAGTGTAACCTGAAATGTATGTACATCCCTCGCTATCCACGGCAATATCCCTGACATAATCCGATGATCCTCCCCCGATAAATGTGGAATAATAGAGAGGATCAATTACTACCGTTTTCGAATTATCATAATCCCCGAGATCGAATGTGTATCGATTCCCATCCAATACCTTGAACTCGGCATCGATCGCTTCGCCGGTATCTGCATAATAGACAAAGAGGTCCGAGTCGATGATGGTCATATCGTCCTGATATTCTATAACCAGTCGGTCTCCTTCGGCTATAAGGTCCCTGTGACCGGAAACCTCCACATTGATATTGGAGACTTGAGAGTACGGTGAGACGATGTAATCGTATTTCACATCATCCTCGCTGTAATAATATCTCAGGTCGATTCCGCTCCAGAGATTCTCATATTGAACTATGTCAAAGGTCCTTGCCCCTGTAATCCAATTGGACCTTTCACCTATCATCCAGTTCTTCTTTCCAATCCTCTGGTCCATCCCGGATGCTTCAGCACTTTCCTGAGCATCAACGAAATCCATCTTAAGAACATGACCGTTGGTCTTTACCGTTTCAACCTCGTCATCCATCATCTCTTCCTCGACGATGATGTTCATAAAAATGCTGCTGTCATAGAATGCAATTCCTCCGAAATCAGTCTCTCCGTAGAAAGACATATCTTGTGACCACTGTCCCTTGTTCTCCGTGAATACTCCAGATCCCCTGACAAGATCAGTGGGTATAATCTGATCTTCCTGAGAGCCGTCCGATGCATGGACCGGTAAGAACGTTACCAGTCCCACAAAGGTAGAAAGTACCATCGACAAAGCTACAAAAATCGAGAGTGTCCCCTTTCGCATGGATATCACCTAATGTTTACCCCAGGTAATTCTCAGTACCTCTATAGGAATACTGCACGTTAAAACCCCTTAGTGATATATAAAAGTTCGTTGGCCAGGGCAGTAGACTGGCTACAACCTATAAATACGATGGAAGAGGAGGGCGAGGGAAGCTGGCCCTCGAAACAAGGCTTGAGAGTAGGTTGCCTGGGTGATACTGTTAATTTGCTTTCTCAGCGGATGTGTTCGGGAGGAGCCGGGGGAGGAGGAATATTTCCGCGCTTAATTGTGTTGTTAGGAACTGTCTCGGAACCATTGGTTACATTGCTATGATGAGAATTGTTGTTCGGTACGTCTCTGCTGTTTTGAGATGGCCTCTTTTTGATAAGGACCAATACCAATACCATTATCAGAACCAGTAGAAGTATTACCGATCCGATAACGGCAAAGAGTATTGCGCCGTCCCCTACATTTGAATCTTCTGCAATATCATCTGATACCTGATCCTCTCCGGCAACCACTTCAACAAAACTGCTCTTTTCCATAATATTTCCCGCAGGATCCTTTACATATCCGGTAATCTGATACCTTCCAGGTTCCGTATACGAGTGTTCGAAAATGGGGTTTGGGGACCAATCGGGACTTCCTTCTCCGGTAAAA
Organism: uncultured Thermoplasmatales archaeon; assembly: GCA_964445525.1. Taxonomy (GTDB): domain Archaea; phylum Thermoplasmatota; class Penumbrarchaeia; order Penumbrarchaeales; family Penumbrarchaeaceae; genus Penumbrarchaeum. Next base: position 76,599 of record CAYULA010000006.1, read on the forward strand.
TCAACAGCATAGAATGTTATTCCGTTCTTATCCTCGGATGAGGATAGATCAACCACAACCTGGCTCCCGGTCTCGAAAACCCCTTCCGGAGGTTCGTTCACGGTGAGACCGATAGAGGGTTCTTTCGAATCTTTTTTGAAATCCATTGACCTTGTTTCCATTTTATTCCCGGCCGCATCCGTTGCCCAATACAGCAGTGTGTTGCTGCCTTCCGGAATATTCAATGGTTCACGATAGACCTCTGTTTCCTCTCCTGACCATTTATATTCTATCTGGACGGGTGAGGATCTCTCGTCTTCACCCTGAAGGCTGAGTTCAACCTTGGCGGAATCGGTCATATACCAACCGTTTACGGGTTCTTCGGAAACCAAAGGCTCGATAAAGGGAGTTCTCAGATCTACATTGAAGAAATAGTTGATCGGCTCGATCGGATTTCCCGCTTCATCCGATCCCTGAACCCATATCTCGGTCGTTCCCTCGTTGATCTGAATGGGTCCGTCATATGTCTGGTAGGAATCTCCGTTTATGGTGTAATTGATCTCCATATCCTCCTCGGAACCGGTCAATTCCAGAACAGGGGCAATGGTTATCCAATCACTTGAATTGTCCCTGTCGTATTCCCATCCCTCAAAAGAACCTGAAACAACAGGAGAAACCGTATCCACCTTCACATCAACTCTGGTCTCTTCACCCCTGTTTCCAGCTTTATCTATGGGTAGCAGAGTTATGGAATGCTCTCCGTCGGATATCTCGATGGGTTGGACGAATCTGATGAGATCTCCGTCGTCGATAGAGTAGTAGAGTGCTTCCGCATCTTCAGATTTCAGGGAAAGGGTGGGTTCGGTCCTGTAGTATCCGTTCTGACCATCAGGGACCTCGGGATAGAGTGTATATTCCAAAGTAGGTAGTATTGTATCGACCTTGAAGGACCTGGTCTTCTCTTCCTCGGTATTTCCGGCCTGATCCACCGTCCTCCAGAATAGCGTGGACATTCCCTCCGGCGGTGAGATGGGTTCGGCATAGGTCTGATAATCATCGTTTCCGAACTTGTATTCGATGATCGCGTTGGGATGAGCTGTATTGAGTGTAATGAGAGGCGGTGAAGTATACCACGTATCCTCGGGCATATCCGGTTCGACAACGATGGAGGAGGTTGGTGAAATGGTGTCTACTTTGATATCGATGAAATGGTAATCCTCCCTGTTTTCATGCCTGTCAACTGCATAAAAGGATATATTCCATGTCCCGTCCGGAACATAAAATGGCTGTGAGTATTCGATCTCCTCTCCGTTATTGAATTTATAGAAAATGTCCGCGGAGGACTCGGATGAGAGTGTTATTGCAGGGGATGTCACGAACCACCCGTCTCTCCCGTCAGGCAACTTAGGGTTTATGGAGAGTTCGGTAACAGGCGGAACAAGGTCCAGGAGGTCCAGGTCATAATTCAGATCCGAACCGGAGGTGGAAGATGTTATCAGTATGAATGAATTGTACTGGTCCCCCCATCCCTCAAGGTCGATTACCCTGCTCCTGGATCCACCGTAATCGATGTGTTCAACAGTTCTTGGGGGGTTTGATTCGTAATAGATTGCTCCAACGGGAGATCCTGAGGAATAGGAGAGTTCCAATCTGTAGGTTTCGTCATCCTGAGGAGGAGAAGAGAATCTTATGGAGTTAACACCATAACCGCTGATCTTCTGATTTCCCGTGAGCGAGGATGTAATCGGAACACCATTGTGGGACCTTGTCAAGGGCAGTCTGAGATTTCCGTGAGAATAGTATTTCTGCTCATACGAATAGATATCACCGTCACCGGCGTTATCGTCATTGACACTGAGCGCCACCATCCATTTTGAAAAAGCATCGTAGAACCTGTCGCTTGAACCTGAGGCTGCCAATCCTGCATTCACACCATTGATCCCATTGGATGTTGACCTCACCAACCCGTGAGTGTAATTCTTGTCTCCGTAATGTTCGACCATGTAAAGCTGGAACAGGAAGCTTGATCCATAGTATGATGTGGTGGAATCAGCATAAAATGTACTATCACTGACCACCAGGGAATGTCTGGGTGCCCAGTTTAGATATGCATAAACATGAGAGGAAATTCCCGATGTGATTCCGTATACAAGGTATGCCGCGAAATCCGCACAACCCTCATCCACCCAGAGATTCTCGTTTGAATCATACTGTCTGTGAACATAATGCTGGAATTCATGAGCAGCTATTATTCCGCCCCATGAGAAATCGTCCCGGTCCAGGTGGAATTCATCTGTTCCAGGCTGATAATATCCACCGACCCCGCTTGGACCGTCGATTTTATGGATAAGGAAATCGACATGGTCGATGTTATCACTGGGGTCAAAATAGTCCTTGACCCGTGGCCAGGAGTAATTCCTGAAATCATCTATGATCCTGTCGAGGAGATCCTTCTCACTTGAAGATAGTGCTCCCCCGCCGCTTGAGCTTGTGTCAACGTATACATCGAGATGTGTGCCGTCAAAATAGTGTGAGTAATCGGCTCTGGTTGGCGTGGATAAAGTTGTGGAAGGGGTCCATCCGTAAGGGTGGATTACCGCATCCTCGGGCATTGGTTCGGGAGTCTGTATGAATTCTGATCCGGCTGATGCAAACCTTGGCCTGTATCCAAGTGCGACCAGAGGATCCTCGCCGGTATCATATCCTCCAGGATAATCCACCTGCTTTTTGTTGTCGATTTCATCTGTATCTGCAACTGCCGATGTCATTGCAATCATTGACATTGACAGTAGAAGTATCGAAATGATGATCGCCGGAATTGCATGTGTGATCATTCTGTTTTTGTTGTAGGTCATGGTCTTTTCCTCCGGCATACTTACCTGTATTTCCCGTTCTACTTCTATTATATAAACGATTGCTCCTAAATGTGTCGCCGGATATGTCAAGAAATTACTAATGCAGTAAATGCCCCCGGCCAGCAGTGATGGGATACCCGCAATATTTATGGGAAAACCATAAATAACATTTTTGAAGGGGCTAATTCTCCTTGAATTTCCATATGGTCTTTTCACCGTCTTCCAGGACTATACCCGCATCTCTCAATCTATCCCGAATCGAATCCGCTTTAGACCAGTCCTTGTTCACCCTTGCCTCGTTTCTGAGATCTATCAAAATCCGGATGATCCGGTCAAGAATCTCGTGGTCGATATCTTCTCCCTTTTCGGATTTAAGATCAAGTCCAAGAATATCTGTCAATTCTTCGAATATCGAAAGAATAGGGTAGGCATTATTCGGTTTCAGTCGGTTATCTTTGCTGAGTTTTTTTACAGTTGAGTCTATCTTGAAAAGAACTGCCACTGCGATCCTGGTATTGAAATCGTCATCCATTGCCTTTTGGAAATCCTTCTTGAATGAATATGCCATTTTCAGTATGTCATCGTCCGGTTGGCCGAGATCAGGAATGATTCCGTCCTCGGGCTCACCCGTTATTTCGATTAGGCCCGACCTGAGTTTGACAAGTCTCTCATATGATCTTTTGGCTTCCTCCAGTGCCTGGTCGGAGAAATCGATGGGAGACCTGTAATGGGTATAAACCAGAAAGAATCTCAAAACCATCGGTTCGAACCTGTCCAGGACATCCTTTATGGTAAAGAAATTACCAAGGGATTTCGACATCTTTTCCTTGTTTATCTCCACGAAACCATTGTGGAGCCAGTACCTTGCGAAAGGTTTGCCTGTATAGGATTCGGACTGCAGAATCTCCGATTCATGATGAGGGAAAATAAGATCCATCCCTCCCCCGTGGATATCCAAAGTCCTTCCTATATATTTCCAGGCCATAGTGGAACATTCTATATGCCATCCTGGTCTGCCACTGCCCCACGGGGATTCCCAGGATATCTCACCAGGTTTTGCAGACTTCCAGAGGGCGAAATCCTTTGGGTTTCTCTTTTCTTCGTTGCCCTCAATTCTCGCACCATCCCTCATGTCATCCAGGGATTGATGTCTGAGCTTTCCGAAGATCTCCTTGGCCTTCTCTACATCGAAATAGACTGATCCGTTGACCTCGTATGCATATCCTTTGTCGATCAATCCCTTGACGACATTTACCATATCTGGAATGGTCTCCGAAGCTTTGGGGTGTATGTCAGCTTTCCTGATGTTGAGCTTGCCCATATCCTTGAAATATTCCTGTATATACTGCTCGGACAGAACCAGGGGAGGGATGCTTCTTTCCCTGGACCTGTTTATTATCTTATCATCCACATCGGTAAAGTTCTGAACATAGGTTACACTGTATTCCTTGTATTCGAGATATCTTCTGATAACATCAAAGGCCACATATGATCTGGCATGGCCTACGTGACAGTTGTCGTATACGGTAGGACCGCAAACGTACATACCCACTTTTCCTTCCTCAATCGGTTCAAAAACCTGTTTCTCTCTGGCTTCTGTGTTGTAGACCTTAAGGACCATAACTAATGTCCTCCCGGGGAGGACACCTATCCGGCTTTTTGTATATTTAACATTCCAAATATCACACTGTTATTCCAGGGCTTCCATTATTAATTTCACTGCCCTGGCATTCTTTTCAATGGGAACCCATTGAAAGAAGCACTGGTCGAAGCTGAGCTGGGATTTTCTGGCCTTCATCAGATAGTCCATTGAATCAAAATCCCTTTCGGGTACCTGTCCGTTCATGTAGTTGACAACGGACCTGGAATCGCCCTTCAAGATTAGTCTCTTGACGTTATTCCTGGCTGCTAGCTCCATTCCCTGGATCAATGCTTCCCAATGGGCCCTGGATTGTGATCCGGCGTATGGAACCACGCCCCCTATCTCATCAATGACCTCATCACCGTCCATAAGGACCGCTCCTATTGCCATCTGGCCGCCCTTGTAGGGAACCGAGCCGTGAAAGTAAACCTCCTTGTTGGCATCCATTTTCAAACCCGGGAGGATATTCTCCGATAAGTTATATAATACAAACGAGTGGAATTACCCTGAAAATTTGCTATTTCACATGATTCGGGTCCGATTCAGAATATTCAGAGTTTGTTTTTCCCTTTCTTGGATCTGTAATTCTGCTTGCCCGGCTTGGTATGGAAGGATTTGCCGGTTCCTCTCCTATTTTTTCTTCCCTGTTCCTGGCCAGGTCTCCTGTCTCTATTTCTTGAGTGTCTTCCTTTTGACCTTTCACCCTCCGATATGAAGAGCTCCCTTCCAAGCAATCCTTTCAGTATGGAGGGGTCCTCAACTTTGGGAGAGAGGACCACATATGGAAATGACACTGGACCGGTGATCCTGATCACTTTGCCGATAGTATTCGATCTCCTGTCCTTTACATAATCGCCTATCTTGGGAGTTTCCTTGCTCCTCAGGATTATATTACCCCTGTTGGAGAAGTTGACAACCTTTCCTGCAGATTTCATGGAACAATCAGACAAGATAAGGTATACCGGTTCTTACTGTTTTCCCACTCTCAAAGGAACGTAACACCAAAAAGATAATGATAAAGGGAATAAATTTGGTCTTAGGAGGATCCCCTTTGGAGGTGGACTACTACTATCTTCTCGGCATAGGCGAACAAGCCAGTCCAAAGGAAATAAGGATGGCCTACAGGAAAATGGCCGAAGTATACCATCCGGATAAATTGAGAAAGCTCCCTGAAAACAGTAGAAAGGAAGGGGAGGAGATAATGAGGCTGCTCAATGAGGCAAAATCCATTCTTCTGGATCCGGAAAGAAGATCAAGATATGATGAGAGAATAGGAGCGGGGATCGAACTGGAAGAGGGTGTAATTGTACAAGGACCGAAAACAGAGGATTCCAATGGATATTTGGTTGCAATAGAAAAGGAATCCATGGGAAAGAAGATGTCCAGGGTGCTTGGATCCATGAAGGTGGCCTTCAGGAAGGATCGGGCCTTTCAGAAGAAGATAGCAGTGGCAGAGGAAATGGTGGAAGCCCAGGTGATCGAGGATGAGGCTAGGCCGGCGACCTTCGAGATAACAGAGGATTCCGGCGGAGAAGAAGATGAAGAAGTGGAAATGAAGCTCAGGTTCACGGTTGTCGAGGAGAATTCCGATACAAAAAATACTGAAAAAGAAAAAAAATTCAGGATACTGGCAATAGAAGGTAGTGAGGAGGAGGAGATCAACGAGGGAGAAGAGGTGGACGTGGAATGGGAATAGGGGCCCTTGGGGATATCGAAAGGCTACTCAAGAGAATATCAGGTCTGTCAATAGGGATCATTACTGGAGATTTTTCCAGAATACATGATCTTGTCAAAACAGCCAGGGAAATGGAGTTGAACATCACAATAATCGGGAAGGATGAAGTGATGGACAAGGATTTTGATTGTATTTTGCTTGATGATCCCGAGTCCGTTCCGGCTGATAAGATCAGATCTTCCAATATTGTTGAGATGTTGGATGATACGGAAAGTTCTTTACAGAGAGCTTTGGCAGCGGGAATGGGGGCATTCAACCCGGAAAGGTTGGTGACGGGCATTGATCCCGGAAAGAGACCGGGTGTTGCATTTATTGCCGATGGAAGGTTGATCTCCATTTACAAGTCATCGTCTCCGAAGGCTGCCGTAAAAAGAGTTTTCCTAATGAAGGAGGCCGTCAAACCTCAGCATTCGCTTGTAAGGTTGGGCGATGGAGATCCCTCAAACAGGGATAGGACATTAAAATACCTCTATCAGACAGATATCCCTGTTGAGATGGTCGATGAGAGCATGACAACAACAGCCAGAAAATACAGGGACGAGGTATCGGCCATAGCAATCGCGCTTACTCCCGGAAATCCTCCATAGTGTGATCTCTGTTGAATATCATTACACGTAACACCAACATCAACCTTTTTAAACGTATTATGACATCGTTTAACAAGACAAGAAGGGAAAGAACGGAGGGTCATGTTGAAGGACAAGATCGATCTCAGGGTGGAACCCACGTTGAAAAACGATGTGGGCTACATGCGTGCCAGGCTTTGCACGAGGACAAGGGAGAAGCTCAACGTATCCCCCGGTGATATAATCAAGATCAAAGGAAAGAAGGACACTGCGGCAGTCGTGTGGAGAGCTCCGATTCAGGACGAGAACAAGGATATGATCCGGATAGACGGAATAACCAGGAAGAATGCCGAAGTATCCATTGGAGATAAAGTGGAGGTTATCAAGGTAGAACCAAAACCCGCTGAGAGGATCAATATCTCCCCGGCCATAAAGGATCTCCCTCAGCTCCAGTTTGCAAACGGAATCGACAATTTCATAAAAAAATCCCTTCTGAAAAGACCTGTTCACAAGGGAGACACACTGATCATTCAGGGTATTGCACTCATGGGCAGCCAGCTTCCCTTTGTTGTCTCTTCCACCAAACCATCTGGAATTGTCCAAGTCAATGTGGACACCAAGATCAAGATCTCCAAGGAATCCATTCAGGAGGATATCGTCTCGAGGGTAGCCTACGAGGACATAGGCGGTCTCAGAGAAGAACTGGCAAGAGTGAGGGAGATCATAGAATTGCCTTTGAAACACCCCGAGCTCTTCGATCGACTTGGAATAAAACCGCCCAAAGGCGTCCTTCTGCACGGACCTCCCGGAACCGGGAAGACCCTGATAGCTAAGGCTGTGGCCACCGAGAGCGGGGCCTCATTCTATTCAATACAGGGCCCGGAAATAATGAACAAATATTACGGCCAGACCGAGGAAAACCTGAGAAACAAGTTCCAGGAAGCCGCCGAGAACCTTCCAGCGGTCATATTCATCGACGAGATAGATTCCATAGCACCCAAAAGGGACGAGGTCAAGGGAGAAGTGGAAAGAAGGGTGGTGGCCCAGCTTCTGACTTTGATGGACGGGCTCGAGGAAAAAGGCCGCCTGATAGTCATTGCCGCAACCAACAGGGTAGATCACATAGATGCGGCCCTTAGAAGGCCTGGCAGATTCGACAGGGAGATCGAGATCGGGGTCCCCGACAGGCTATCGAGGATCGAGATACTCCAGGTGCATACCAGAAACATGCCCCTGGCCGATGATGTCAACCTCGAGGAGCTCTCGGATTTTACACACGGTTTCGTAGGTGCTGACCTGGCTGCATTGTCTAGAGAAGGGGCCATGAAATCTTTGAGAAGATATCTACCTGATATTGATCTGGACGGCCCCATTTCCACCGAGATACTGGAGAGGATAGAAGTTAACATGGGGGATTTCAAGGAAGCCCTGAAGGAGGTTGAGCCATCCACCATGAGAGAGGTGTTGATAGAAGTTCCTCGCGTCCACTGGGATGCCGTGGGCGGTCTCGATGATGTCAAACAGAAGCTCAGGGAGACAATTGAGTGGCCTCTTACGAATCCGGAATCATTTGACAACATGGGGGTGAAACCTCCCAGGGGGGTTTTGATGTACGGGCCCCCCGGAACAGGGAAGACACTTCTTGCCAAGGCTGTGGCAACGGAAACAAACGCCAATTTCATATCCATAAAAGGACCCGAGGTATTATCCAAATGGGTTGGTGAAAGTGAAAAGGCGGTAAGGGAGATATTTAAAAAGGGGAGACAGGTAGCTCCTTGCATCATTTTCCTGGATGAGATAGATGCTATTGCTCCCAGAAGATCCATCAGCACCCAGGACCATGTATCCGAAAGGCTGGTCAATCAGCTGCTAACATCCATGGACGGAATCGAGGTTACTGAGGGCGTGATAGTTCTTGCGGCAACCAACAGGCCGGATATACTGGACCAGGCACTTTTGAGGAGCGGAAGGTTTGACAGATTGATCTTCATAGGACCTCCGGGTCCGGTTGAAAGAAAGGCGATACTTGAAGTGCACACCATGGACATGCCGCTTGCCAAGGACGTTGACCTGGAGGAACTGGCAGGTAAAATGGAGGGATTCACCGGTGCCGATATCGAAGGCATCTGCAGGGAGGCGGCCATCATTGCCTTGAGGAAGGACCTTAAATCCAAAAAGGTCGAGGCCAGACATTTCGATGAAGCAATGAAGGACACAAGACCTTCCGTTGATTCCAACACGGTAGAAGCCTACAAACGCATAATGGAGGAGTGGAAGGGCGGAATAAATAAGAAGGAGAAACAAGATAAAGGCATCGATTATTACGGATAATCTGAAAGTGGGGTGACGATGAATGAGGTTCTTCGCCAATGAGGTCCAGGATAAATACGTCATGTCGAGCGATGGGATATATCTCGGTCAGGTGGACAATCTCGTCGTTGACACCAAGACCGGGAAGGTACTCCATCTTCTAGTTCTTCCCTCGGAGGAAGTTGATATAAGGAAATACAGGCTGGATTCCCAGCAGAGGCTGGTCCTGCCCTTTAATAAGGTCAAATCCATAAAAGATGTTCTGATCATGTCATCCCTTGATTGAGGGGATGACCGCATAGGCGGGGTGGAATCCAGGAGGGGTGGAAATGGATTTTGTCGAATTGCCCGATCTATCCAATGGTTTTTCGCTCATACCCTCACTAGCTGTTATGGGCAGGACTCCTGTCTGGGTCAAGGAGGATAAGTACAATCCCATAAGATTTGGAAAAAGGACCGTATCCCCCGAATCCATTGCAATGACACTTACCAACAAATTCAATATCCTTCATTACCTGGATATAACAGGGATCAGAAAGGGAAAGGTGGAATGGAATACCTTTCAGGCCGTTGTGGATTCCTCGAAAGAGGTGTGGGCCGATGTCGGAATAACTTTCGCAGACAGTGTTATAGATCCACTCATGTCCGGGGCGGCAAACGGAATAATAACCACAAAAATGATACATTCTATAGAAGAAATCGCAGCAGCCTACGAACTGACCGAGAACATATTGCTTCAGATAGATCACGACGAAGGAATTGTTGCCAAGGACCCTGTTATCAAGGATATGGATCCAGGAGACCTCATCCGGGAGATGTCTTCTTTCGGAATGGATTCCTTCATAATCGACGATATCGGATCCGGCCGAACATCTCCTTCCAGAAATCTGATTACCAAGCTACTCGGAGCCCTCCCCTCAGGGGGTAGGCTATTTGTCGGAGCAGGAGAGCTCTCCGACCTCAGAAGCCTTGACGACCTCGGAGTGGATGGAGCCATCATCTCGGTTTCAAGGTTGATGAGGGGATATTCATGACAGACGATCTTAAATTGATCGTGGTTTCCACCTTCAGGATGGGAAAAGGCTCCTCGCTTTCCAAGGTGGAGATGAGAAATCTCCTTGTGTACAACCTCAGATGGTTCGGACCCGAAGAGGCTGACAGGATTATTCAAGCAGCATTCTCCTCGGGCCTCATTCAGACGGACATGGAGGGAAATGTAACGCCCACCTTTGACATATCAGAGGTAGAGATCAGCGTGGGATATGAGCCCCCCGAGGACCTTGACACCGAGAAACTGGTCAGACCCCTTTTCGAGAGACTGATAGAGGCCATAACGAGGACCGGTCTGGACAGGAAAGAAGGTGTTCGGGCAATTAATAGAAAGGCGGAGGAACTGAACCTTCTTTTTCCCTGTGCCGCAATCTATATCGGCATTGAAAGAGGAGCCGAGATGTCAATGTTCTATTCCGAGGTGGAAAATTCCATAAGGTTCGGGGAGAGGTGAGAGTGCGGGAAAGACATCTGATTGAGATGGAAGAAGCCTGCATTCCGGTTAGAAAAGGAGACAGGAATGAAATCCACCGCTTGAGCAGGCCTTACCTGAAAAAAATGAAAGGTATTATAGCGTTTTTGAGAGGGGATTCGGAATCGGATCCCGTTGATTTCCAGGACCTCTTTGCTGCATCGGAAGCTCTTGTGATGATCGGACAGTACCGTGAAGCTGTAACTCCACTGGAAGAGGTCATCAAGACCGGATTAAAGGATCATAAGATCAAGGACCTTGCCCTGGCCAGGGCAGGCCAGATAGCTGTATCCAGGGGCCTTCCCATGGACCTCGGACCTATCGTCAATGAATTGGGGCTCTCAAGGAGCGATATCCATTCCGCGATAACTGCCATGAAAATGGCCAGAGGGAAAAAGGAGCCCCTTACAGAAATGGAAAGAGTGCTGTTACAATCAATGCTTTTACATCAGAGGACATCCTGGATAGAATCCAGCAATCTATCCGCAAATCACCTGAGAGGAGCCTTTGAAGGTTTCTCCAGGGCCAGAGATCTTGCGGATAATTTGGATACGTCCATACGGGATCATCACATCTCCAGATGCTTTCTCTATTTGGGCAGATTCCTTCTGGATGTAGGTAACCACGGAGAGGGGATTGATCACGTTAAGCGCTCCCATGATATTGCATTTGAGATCGGATCGATCGGAATCGAACTCGAATGTTTGCTTACATTGGGAATATGGGAAGAGAATGAGGAAGAAGCCAGGGAGAAGCTACTCAATGCCCAGAAGATTTCCTCGATCTTGAGAAATCATATGGCACTTGCTGAAGCAGGTTCGATCATCGGATCGAGATTGTGCAGGGAAGGTGAAAAGGAGGGGGTAGACAGATTGCTCAACTCGGCAGGGATAATGCAGGAGGTGTCAAGCCCCATGGAGGCATCTCTGGATATGGTGGAGGCGGCACTCTGGTCAATAAGACTGGGTGATCCTGCCAGAGGGGTGGAACTTGCAAAAAATGCATACAAGGTATTGAAATCCACACATGACAATGAGATGTTAACCCGGAACCTGTGTGTGCTCTTTTACGGTTATATTGCCGCAGACGAACGTAAGAAGGCAAAAAAACTTCTGCTGGAGATTGTCTCCAATTATCCTGTCAAACAGTTCCCGGAAAGCTTTGCAATTCTGAGAGAAGCGGTAAGGGATGTCAAATGGCTCAGGGAGGACAAGGACACAGCGGAGCTCTTCGAGGAAGAAATCATATACAGAATCAGTCGAGAGGCCGTCAATGAGATCAAACAAAGAGCAAAAGAGGCTTATCCAAACGAATTCGGTGCGATGCTCAGGGGCATTGAAAATATTACCCGCATAGAACCGATAATGGAAGGAGCTTCCAACAGGTCCTCATTCATGTTCTCTCTTTTTTCCCGCTTCAGTCAGAGGGAGGTCCCGGGAGAAGGTGTGGTTCATTCCCATCCGTCGGGTTCAGCAAGACCTTCCAGGGCCGATATATCATTGTTCGGCAGGTTTCCGGGAATTAACATAATAATAGCATATCCCTTCGAAGATGATTCGATGGCTGCTTACGACAGGATGGGGAACAGGGTAAAACTCGAGATAGAGAACAATTAGGAGGAGTGGCAGTAGAGCGGATCACTCGCGGACGAGGCTACTCCACTGCCAGTACGGAGTGGGGTTTGAAATAGGGGATTGAGAGTGTGTGGTTCAAAAAATCTATTTTGTCACTCCGCAGTAAATACATTCTCTTAAGGACTATATATAAATTCTATAGCAAACATTGAAATATTATATAAATGCAGTTGAAAGTATTCTTACAAGTAAAAAAAGATAAATGTTGGAAAAACCATCTAAATTTCCACTTTGAACTTTACTTTTTTCTCTGTGTTCAATGACTCAAAGATATTTTATTCGGCAGTATATTCTCCTTATAAAGATATATGAGAACCTATAAATCCAATATGCAAGGATATAGGTAGCATGGCCGATGCGGTCGAAGAAGATCAGGATTCGAGATCCCAGGTTCCGATCAATGTTAAATGGGGATTGAAGAACAAATATATTCTAAACATTCTTACATCGGATTCGGTGGGAAATCCTGTTAAAATCAAGGTTGAGCCCCATTACTTGAATATCGACTGGGACAACAGGCCTTATTTCATAGGTTACAGGACCTCTGGCTGGAAACCATCCTCTGCAAAGGACGGATGGGTAATAATATTCCTTGAAAATATTAAGAAATGCAACATATTAAAGGAAATATTCAAACCGAGGATCGAATCGTTCCTCTCGTTCAAGAAGATGAAGGATGATACATTCATCAGACCCAGTAACTTCGAGATGATGGTTAAGGATTGAATGTGGCCACGGTTAGGAAAAATCTTCAAGCGTTACGCTTCAATGAGTGTTGAAATGAAAATAGGAATGCTCAGAAAATAAGGGTCCTCGCATCCGATCTCAAAATGTCGGTCAGGGGGCCTCCCATGTATATTACCTCGACACCCATATACTCCAGTTTTTCCGAGAGGTCATAATGATCGGTACATGCCTTGCAAGCTGTGACCCGGACTCCGCTTTTGATCATATGGCATAGTCTGGCATTTATCTCCTCATCGTTTACGGCAAGTTTGGTGGAAGGTCCCCAGATACACAGTTCCACATCCTTCCACCATCCCTGAAGTTTTGAATTCAGGGCATACATGAATACCGTTTCGATCGCCACCTCCCTTTCCCCGGAGGTCCAAAGAATGAAGAGATTTTCCGATTCTTCCATGGTTGCCCATAACAAGAATAAGGTTTGAAATTTTTGGACCCTGAAAAATGCTCAAGCTCTTTTCAGCAGATAGGAAGCCAGGTCTTTCAGGAATCCGATTACATCCGGATCGAGATCGGAATCCTCGATAGCCTGGATGCCGCTTTTGCTGAGTTCCACCGCAGCATCCCTTGAATATTTTTCACTGCCGCACCTCCGGATGATGGATCTGATCTCTTCAGCTTCGGCAACCGAAAGATCATCATTGCCCAGTGCCGCCTCGATCTTGGACCATTCTTGATCGCTTACGAGCTCCCTGGCTTTTACTATAAGCAGGGTCCTCTTCCCTTCCTTTATATCGGCAAGGTCCTCCTTGCCCCCCCTTTTGGGATCGCCGTAGAATCCCAGGATGTCATCGATTATCTGAAAGGCAACACCCACCGGTATCGCGTAGCGGCTGAGAACATCCATCTGCTTGGTTGAGGCCCCCTTCAGGGCAGCCCCTATGTGAAGAGGGCCCTCCAGAGTATACCTGGCTGTCTTGTATTTTTGGACCTTGAGGACCATATCCTCGGACCAATCTTGCAGTGCTTCACTGTAGATATCCAGGATCTGTCCCAGTCCCGTATCCCTTATCATATCCGCTTGAATCTCCAGTGCCTTCTGGAGGTTCTCGGGAGGAAAACCCGATCTGACCAGAGCTTTTTCACCTAGGGATTCTGCCAGGTCTCCTGCTATAACGGCAATGTTCCTGCCGAATTTTTCAGGATCTCCCCTGTAGCCCAGCTCCCGATGAATATCCTCCATCTCCTTGTGAAATGAAGGAGCTCCTCTCCTTTCTGGGGATTCGTCGATTATGTCATCATGGATCAGAAGCATGGTCTGGATCAGCTCCAGGGATACGGAAGCTCTTCTAGCCCTTTCAGTATCCCTTCCCCCCAAACCCCTGTATCCCATGATCACCAGAAGTGACCTTACCCTTTTTCCACCTCTCAGAGTGAATTCCTTGATGGATTTCAGGATCTGCCGGGTATATTCGTCATCCAGAGAAGCCGAGATCTCCATATCCATGTAACTTTCGATCTCTTTTTCGATCCCGGACCTCTCTTTGGAAAGAACTTCCTTGAAATCCATCTTTTCACCTGTGTGGGACGGGATTAGTGGGGTTGGATATGAGCATTGCGCAGGTTCCCATCCAATTCCGTTCTTATTATGGTGGAATTATATAGATAATTTAATAAAATAAGAACAAGAATCCAATCTTGGGATATTATGTCAACTTTCCTTACGAATACATGGATGGAGGGTGTCAAGACCAACCTTCCCAGGTGTCCGGCCTGTGGGGGGGAAGTGGAGTATGGATATCTCGTTTCCAAGGAAACCATCCAGTGGGCCGGTGATATAAAAGGAAACAGGTTCACGGAGCTGGAAAAACCCATGACCGGTCCATTCAAGAAGCCGCTGGGTATTGCCCTTGCAAGGTGCCATGCCTGCAGGCTTATGATAACAGTCTACCCGCCCGAGAGAGAGTGAAAACTGTTTTCTCTACTCCTCATCATCGAAGGTTATCGTGCCGGAAACAGATGATTTACTCTTTTTTTCTTCCTTACCGGGGCCCATTATTGATTCCTGCGGAATCTGCATTTTTCTTCTCTGATCGAAATCCGTTCCGGTTCCCACCTTTTCATGCGGCAGATCGGATTTGAAATCCTTCATCTTGAACTCCACTTCCGTATCCTTCTTTGAGATCTTGTATGCCACAAATCCAAGGGCAACAAGTATTATTACCAGCAAGATACCCAGCAGTATCAGAAGTACCAGTGTCCACACGGATCTCTCCTCCTCTTCACCTGCTTCGGTCTCCTTGTATTCCTGAACCTGTATGGTATCGTTGTAATAGGTGACGGCTCCGTTCCAGTCCTCCACCTTTATGGAGATCGAAAATGAATCTATCTCACTGTAATTATGGAATAGAGATAGGAATTCACGACTATCGGATGTTACCTCATAATCCATCTCCTCGCTGTTTCCATCACCCCATTGGACCTCGATATCCATGGTATCATCGGGATCAAGGATACCAAGTTCCAGCCATACACGGCATGTACCGTTTATATTCAACCTGTACTCCTGGTCGGTTCCGGTAAGGTTGAGATCTGGAGCCATGTTCGGTTTCCGGGTTTCCTCGAATAAGGAGAAGGGCGAGATGGATTCATTTGCCCAGTAATAGGTCAAATATGCACGGTATGACCCGGAGTTGGATCCGAGTGTATACCTCAGGGTGTCTCTTACATCCGTCCTCTGGATGTACTCGAAAGATGTCTCAATGGGAATGAAATCACCTGCATACAGCCTTTCGACTCTGATTTCCGGATCTCTCTCCCCTTCCAGATCAACCCATGGCTTGTACTGCAGGACAAGATGATAGTCCTCCACCGATAACTTGAGCGTATTTTCGAATGCGGTTGTTGAAGAGGTGGATGTGGTAAGTGTATCCATTGTAACATTACCGAATCTCTCCGCCTGAACCGTTACCCTGATCTCAACCTCGGTTCCGGGAAGGAACTTCCCCACCCTTCCGGTGGAATTACCGGGACCTATTCTCTCGAGGTACGGACCTCTATCGGAAAGTTCACCCTGACCAGGTAGTGCAATGGCCTCAAGCCAGTAAGCTATCAGGCCTCCGGAAGGCCACTGCCTCCATGAAACGGAGATACCGGAGACTCCTCTCGAAACAACCTCAGCAGAAATATTTTCAGGAGGGTTCGGATATATGATCAAGGGCCAGACAAGAGTTGAAGTTGTATTTCCGTCATTTACCTGAAGCTCGATCTCGTAGGTCCCCAATTTGGTATAGTTGAAGGTGATCTCTTCCTCGGTTGAATTCCTCATCATGGGTATTATCCATTTGAAGCTCAGATCATCCCCGTCCGGATCCGTTGACTCGGAAGCGGATAA
The DNA here is from genome assembly GCA_964445525.1 of uncultured Thermoplasmatales archaeon. Taxonomy (GTDB): domain Archaea; phylum Thermoplasmatota; class Penumbrarchaeia; order Penumbrarchaeales; family Penumbrarchaeaceae; genus Penumbrarchaeum. The sequence continues at coordinate 92,920 of CAYULA010000006.1, forward strand.
GGTGATCTCCTCTCCAGATCTTGCCCAGCCGAAACCCGTGATTATAGGTATTGGATCAGTCGTCCTTTCAAGAACATCCAGTGAAAGATCATAATTTGCGGAAGAATTCACGCCGGTAGAGGTTATATCTATGATGGATGTCCCAAGATCAGTATCGTTCGAATTTATTAGAATAATATTGAAAATAGTGCTGGTTTTTGGTTTAACCAAATATTCGGTCGAAGGAACTATAACCTCCAGACCATCAGTGTCGGATTCGGCCTCGATGGAATAGATATCGGCCCGGTTTCCCGTGTTGCTGAGTCTCAGCTGAACGGTTTTCTGGGTATCCCTCCTTATGGACGGAAAGGGTGCGGCCAGAGAAAGACTGCAGGAATGCACTTCCGGGATCGGAACAACCGTTCCATTGATTATGTTGTTGCTTTCATCCGATTCGGCAACGTTCTCCTGATAATCTATCGTCATGGTGATATCCACTGGATCCTCCCCGATGGGGAACGGAGCGAATGTGATGTTCTTCTGTTCACCGGCTTCAAGTGTCAATCCTCTCCATTTATTTCCATCTGGAGCGGACAATTCGACCCTGAAGGTCTCTTTGGTGGCTGAATTGCCGTCGTTTTTTATGGTTGCGTTGATGGATACCATATCACCCGCGATCACAGGGTCCGGATAAGGTGCCCAATCCACTAGATTGAGTTCCGGAGCTATCTCAAGGTACCTCTCTCTGGCTCTGTCGAATAGACCCTCGTACATCGAGGTTAGATTTTCAGCAGCCGCTACAAGGTTTTCAAGAGTCAGGTTCCACAGGGTCCCATTGAATCCCCTAACGCCCTTGTGGGTGAAATCGTAATCCCAGCAGTACATGAAGTTTTCCAGCATTATCTTGTAGTTGTGGCCTACGGTGATGGTCTCTCCATCGTAATCCTCCATCTGCACGGGAGGTTGCCCTCTACCGTTGACCCATTTGGCCAGGTCAGAGGTGGCAGTGTGGACAGAATCCCATTCAATCGCACCCTCCGGATCAAAGGTCTCGTTCCAGAAGGTGTCATACAGCATCTGCATGTTGGCATCATTCCACAACCTTGCCTCGTAATATTCCCTGTATGGATAGTCTACTTCGGACGGATGGTACCTTGGGACCTCCGAGAGCTGATCCCATTTGGAATAGTCCGTATGACCGTACTGGGACATGTCCCCCACGTATTTTGCTAGCTTTCCAGCATTGTATGCTGCGGCATGCATGAGTCTTATCTCATCCGAGTTCTCGGTTCCTCCCCCCTCCAAAAGCCATTGTGTCAGGTTCTCCACCGATCTGTTGGCCAGAAGCTGTGCATATTTGACCGCATTGGTCTGGGGATCCTGGCCCGGTTCCGGATTGTTGATGTAGTATTCTACGGTGACGCCTTCCGGTCCATCATCGGTCCAGGCAAGAAAATTATCATTCTCCCTAGGGAATAGATTGTTCTCGTTATACAAATCGGATTCGTCATCCGCACCAAGAGGATCAAACCAGTATGTCAGAAAGAGTGCTTTGCTATCATTTCTCTCCTCCAGCAGTTTTAGAGCTTTGTGCGCTATCATGTCCTGTATCCCGTAATTCGGTCTTACCGGACTGTCATCGTTACCATCGGTCCATGCTTCGACACCACCAACGTAGCTGTGAAATGCTACGGG
>CAYULA010000007.1:0-91475 GCA_964445525.1 uncultured Thermoplasmatales archaeon
TCGAATGTCATCTCAAACTGATCCGGGGTTCAAATTACCTTCGGAACTACTGGGATGATTAACAGCTTTCTATAAAATGGAAGCAAAATCATGGACAACCTTTCAAAATCCGGGGTCAAAGTTCCAATCCCGCTCCCATCTTTCGATATCATCCTCCAGTACCCTCTCCTGATCCATCTTCACAACATTCCTGCTTTCCAAAGATCTCAACTTCCCCTGAATCACAGCTTTTTCGTATCTGGAGGGCCCTCTGAGGGGTGTCATGGTCCAGAGCTTTCTCGGCGGTTCCTTTTTATCTGGAGGATCCTCGGCAGTTATGATAATTCTGATGAAACCCAGAATCAAAACGATAATGATTAACAGTATGATTATCGGAATCAAGAACCAGGGTGGATTGGCCATTTCCTCTTCTTCGACCACCGGTTCGGGAAGGGTTTCGTTATCATCAGGTTCTTCTCCTTGATCGGCCTCTTTCTTTTCAATGACATCGATTGTCCTTGTCCTGCTGTCGCTCAGGTTGCCGTCGCTTGCTCGGACAGTGATCGAGTGGGTTCCAGGTTCGTGGAAGATCCTTTCAATCTCTCTAGCCGAACCTGCGGGTTCGTTGTCTATCTCCCATTTAATGGAAATCTCGTCCATGTCCGGGTCCGAAATATTGGAGATGGAAAAACTCACCCTTTCCCCTTCATTGACCTCCTCCGGCAGGATCGAGATCCCTCCTTCAATGGATGGTGGTTCGTTCTTATCCACGAGCTTGAGGTTGATCACCTCGAGATCCACTGTCTGATTATTCATACACAGGAAGGCCAATGTTATGCTTACATTTTCCAGCATATCCTCCCCGTCAAACCAGATCATCTGGTCCGAAACAGGGAATTCAAGGGAATAGGAGCCATTGTCCAGCAATTCATTTGTTATATTGATCTGAGGTTCTGCGTATGGCAGCTGATCCGATAAGGGTGCGATCCCCATTACCCAGGCATCTATGTTTGTGATCAATACGATCTCAAAAGGATCCACACTCTTATTCAATTCCATGTACACGTTTACCTTATCATACTGGTGGATAACCTCCATCTCCGCACTTACGGTAATCAGATCGGGATCAACAACCTCCGCACCGTTTATTCCAGCGGTCAAAGACAGCATCAAAACAACCAAAAAGACGCTTGTTGACCACCGTATTATTGTTTCATCCATTATCTTTGTCACTTTCCTTATCAACATATTGGGATTGGTACCATTTTATCATTTCCCTTCAAAATACATGATATTAAGCCGCAAATATTATGAGATACCCTGCCAAGGATATAACAAAGAGTTGATTACAAGATGAAGGAAATCAGCACAGAAACCCTCATTGATGCACCTCCTGAAACGGTCTGGCTTGTACTAACGGATTTCTACAGCTATCCTAACTGGAGCAGCTTCATATCGAGAATCGATGGCTCCTCGGAAAGGGGAGGGGTATTGAATGTGGTGATGAAGGACGGAAAGGGAAAGGATAGAAAGTTCAAATCTGAAGTACTCATATCTGAACCCGAGAAGGAGTTCAGATGGAAGGGAAAATTAGGCGGAATGGGATGGCTTTTCTCCGGGGAACATTATTTCAAAATCCAAAAAGCAGGAGAGGGCAGAACCCGCCTCACCCACGGCGAGATCTTCACTGGTTTTATGGTTCCCATGCTCTGGAGGTCACTGAACACGGATACCAGACAGGGTTTTCTGGAATTCAACAAGTCTATAAAGAGAAGGGCCGAATCCCTGACATGAGGGACAAATCGGTAAAGTAATGATATCTTTTCGGAATCTCCATGACCTATACCATCAGGAAGCTCCTCCCCGACGGATCGATCAAGATACAATACGAGGGAGCCCTCAGGGAGAAAAAAGAGGACCATATATCCATAGACACCGGCTGGTCCGGGGAAACTCTCGATCTGGGGTATGTCCTATTCGAACCGGATGATAAGTGGGTAGAGACCTTCTTCTTTGACAGATGGTACAACATCTTCAGGATCGCCGATGATAGAGAATCCCTGAAGGGGTTCTACATAAACATCTCCAAGCCCCCCGTTATCAGGGATCATGTAATCGACTGGGAGGACCTCGCAATCGATATCTGGGTGAGGCCGGATGGAACCCATATTATTCTCGATGAGGATGAGTTCGAGGACCTCGATATTGAGGAAGGAACCAGGAGCAGGGCCCTTGAGGCATTGGAAACCGTAAAGAAATTGGTTGGGAAAGGAGACACCTCCCTTTTGGAATATTAATGAACCTCCCAATTTTTAAAATATGATCAATTCCATATTTTTTCCATGGTTTGGAAGGGATTTTGCAGTCTGAACGTAATTATCACACTGAGTCTGATCTTCCTTGATCTGACACCTATAGTCGAAAACGGATCCGGTCACCGGTTGTCTGAAGAGATATTTCTTGATGAGTCGGATGGTATTCAAGAACAATATTTGGTGAAATCCACAGATGACGAATTCAAAGACCAGGAAAGTAGAAAAGAAAATGAAATTGTAGATGAGAAAGAAATGATAACAGTCGAGTCTGCTAACGTTGAAATCTACAATTATGATCCCAAACCCAGTCCAATGGATTCTAACCGCGGATATGAGAGTGATTCGAATACCGGCAAACAAAGGTCCGGATCCAATTGGACATTGATGGTCTATCTTGATGGTAATCACGATCTGTGCACACACGGATCAAGCGATATGTCGGAAATCAATGCCTCCTTTGCGGCAAATGTGGATGTGATCGTACTCAAGGATGATGATAGCGGAGAAGGAAATGACACAAGGATGTATTACGTGAATAACGGGATCTCATCGGAACTATACCCGGATTGGCTGGATGATGAGGAGAACATGGGCGATGGTGACAATCTCTTCGACTTTGTCAACTGGTCCCTGTCGAATTATCCCTCCGACAGAACGATGCTTCTTTTCTGGGATCATGGTTCTGCATACTGGGGCTGCTGTCGTGACGAGGACCCGGGTCCTGATTTCATCGAAGATAAGGATTACTTGAGGATAATGGAAATCAGGGATGCCCTTGACAGAGCCATTCCATCGGGTGAAAAGCTGGATGTAATGGCTTTCTGTGCTTGCAGCATGGCCAATACGGAGGTTTGCTATTGTTTGGCAGACTACGCGGATTACCTCCTTGCATCCGAACAGGCCGGTTGGCTGACCGAGTCCGAAGGCTTCAACTGGGATTTCACACAGATCATCAACGAGATGAACACAAACGGTGATCCCGTTGATATCTGCCAGTATATCATCGATACGACCATGGTGAACTCGGAAAATGTCCAGGCCCATAGGTCGCATACCTGGAGCCTGATAGACCTTGGAATAATGGATGATCTGGAAGACAGATTGGATTGGTTCGCCTTTGAATTGATCGATGCTTTTCCCGATTATTACTATGAGATATCCGAGGCACGCCTAAATACAGAGGAATACAAGAGCGGTGTTAGACCGGACCTGTACCATTTCGCAATAAATATTGAAAATAACGGAATATTCCCTTCTGAACTTAGAAATGCGGCAAATACTCTGATGACAGGGATCGACAACGCTGTCTTGTACGAAGAGCACAGGACAGGGGATGACGTGGTTACCACGGGTCTGTATGATCCCGAGGTCACGGGGAGATCATCCTTTACCGCTACCGAGGATAAGGATAAAACCCATGGACCGGTGGATAATGCTCACGGCCTTAACATTTACTTTCCGGTAAATCATACCGGCCAGAGACTAAGCAAATACAGAAGCTCTACTCATGTCGAGTATTTCACGGATCGTTCACAGTGGGATGAATGGTTAGAGATCTATACCGGCTTTATCTATGTTGATGACAGCAACTCGGGTTTTCAGGGCGGCTGTATCAAATATCCCTTCGAAACAATAGGACAAGCGCTTGATGTGGCAGAGGAATACAATACGATCAGGGTTTTTGAGGGGACATATCAGGAGAATTGTGTCATAGAACTCGCCCTCAATTTGACAGGTAACGGAACATCAACCTCTGTTGATACTCATATCAATCCGACCTCCGGTATTTCAATAAATGTCTCGGCTGAAAATGTAGTCTTATCACTACTGGATATTCATTCCATCTCGGGAAATGGCCAGGATAATATCCTCGTCAACGACAATTACTGCATCATAAATAATTGCACCATAGGCGAAACGGGAGGTTACGGTATACATCTCAAAAATACCTACGCCTGTGTTATTGACAACTGCACAATCACCGATTCTCAGGAGGCGGGATTGTATCTTGAAGATACCTACAAAACCATCGTAAGCAAGTGCCAATTCTTCCAAAATGAAATTGGACTGCACCTCCATGATGGCTATGATGACACAATTGCAAATTGCAGCATTCATGATAATTCTAATGATGGGGCATATATCAAGGACTCTGGCAAGATCGTGATAAATGACTGTGATATTTACAACTGCGGAGATTACGGAGTGTATGCCGATTCAAATTCTTATGATATCGATGGAAGATTCAATTACTGGGGCCACGCATCAGGGCCAGGTGGCTGGGGTCCTGGATCCGGGAGCGAGATCTATCATGCAGTGGAATATTCACCCTGGCTTGGAAACTGGGTGGGAACCGAGCCCCATCAGGAGTATTACGTGGATTATCACGGGACCATCCAGTCCGCGATTGATCATTCCACTCCCTTTGATATAATATATGTTTATCATTCATATTATAAAGAACAGATCATTGTGGATAAAACCCTCTCTCTATACGGTTTGGTGGAATCTCCCCCCTATCCTGTAATTTATCATAATGAAGGCGGTGATGTGGTAAATATACTTGCTGAAAATGTTGTGATGCGGTATTTCAATATAACCACAGTAGGTTATTCCGGAAACGGGATCGTGGTAGGAGGGCCAAATAGCGAGGCAGATGGTACTTCCATAAGTTTCTGCAATGTCACTGATGTCGGCGATAACGGGATCCATGTGGATTATACATCCAATTCTTGCTCGTTCGAAAATTGCGGAATAAGAAAAACCGGGAAAAACGGGATTCTGGTTGATGACTCAATTGATCTTGCAGCCCATGATATCAATATATCATCGGGCAGGATAACCGATTGCGTTGAAGCCGGGATCCGCATCGAAAACAGATGCGAGAATATTTTTATCGATAATTGCCAGATCCAGAATAATTCGGGGAACGGTTTACTTATAAAAGGAAAAAGGACTCGGATCACGGGATCGTCCGTGATCAACAATTCCAAAAGCGGAGTATTGTTGGAGGGAGCCGAAGATACCTGCATAAAATGGGGAAAAATATCTGATAATACAGGGTATGGATTGGAAGAGACAGGAGCATCCTCGGGAACCGACGCCAGATTCAATTTCTGGGGGTATGAATCCGGACCCGGAGGTTCAGGACCCGGAACAGGCAACGGAGTAACCTCCAATGCGCAGTACTCACCCTGGTTGGGATTGGTGCCGGATTCATCGCCCATGACATTCTTCGTTGATCCGACCGGTTCGATACAAACTGCCATAGATAATTCTTCGGACGACGATTCGATACAATTGATAGAGGGTCATTTTCTGGAATCCATATTGATCGATAAGAGATTATACCTGTCGGGAATTGGTTCGGGGAAGGATCATTCTTTGAACTCCCTGATCGATGCCGATAATTCGGGTACTGCTGTGACAGTGATCTCTTCATCTGTGAGGATTTCAGATATTTACATAGCCACGGGTCCTCTCGGAAGCGATGGTATTTCCATAATTGCAGATAATGTATCAATAGATAACTGTACCTTATCAAAATGCGGCGGCAACGGGATAAGCCTCCTGAGGTCCTCATACTGCAATATCACTGATTGTTTAATAGAAAAAGCCGATGGTAACGGGATAGACCTCCGATATATCTTCTTTTACACCTTTGCAGGGTCCAATAACAACAACATCAGAAACTGCACCATCACCCAGTGCGGATCGAGCGGGATCGAAATAGGATCACATTGCACTGAGAATACGGTCACAGACACCAGGGTCTTCAACAATTCCGTATATGGCATCTATTTGAACGGGTCGAATAACTGCTCCATCATCAACTGTGGTATAGAGAAGAACCAATACGGTATACTGGGAAGAGACAGCGAAAACACCTATGTCTCGAGGACTATGATAATGGGAAACAGCAGGGGAGTTGACCTTGATGGATCTTCGGGCTGGAAAATTACCTGCTGCGATATTGCCAAGAACACCAATTACGGGGTTTTCGCCTCATTTTCCAATCCCGATGTGGATGCCAGGTTCAATCACTGGGGAAATCCATCAGGTCCGGGTGGGGTCGGTCCCGGAAACGGTGATCATGTTTCCGTCAATGTACTTTATTCGCCTTGGCTCGGAAATAAATGCGGTTCGGTCCCTCAAACATTTCACGTGGATGAGACCGGGCTGATTCGTGATGCGGTTTTCATGGCCAATGATGACGACACCATCATTGTCATGAAGGGGGAATATGAAGAATATCTGAAGATCGAAAAAAAGGTCAAACTTATCGGGGCGGGACCTGGTGAAACCATAATCAATGGACTTGGAACAGGGGATCTGATGATAATAATGGCAGAGGGTGTCCATGTGGAGGGATTACATTTCAGACCCAATCAATCCAAGGTCATGAAAACGGGAATCGTGATTGTTGCAAAAAATGTGACATTGAATAATGTGCTGTGCACCTCATTTACCACCGGTGTATTGGTCAGGGATTCTTCCGGTTGCCTGTTGAAAGGTGTCATCTGCACGGAAAATGAGCATGGAATACTTCTCTTGAGCTCCCATGACAACATTCTCGTAAACATCTCGGCGATATCAAACATACATGAAGGATTGGAATTGAGAGGGTCGAACAACAATAACATCGAGGGTGGAATCATCAAATTCAATGCGGTTGGTATTCTATGCAGCAACAACTCCAGGGGAAATTCGGCCCATTACAATCACTTGATCGGAAACAGGTTGTTTGGGGTCAAGGTGGAAGGGGAGAAGGATCCGAGTGTGATAAATGCAACACATAATTGGTGGGGCCATAGAAATGGTCCGTTCAATTCCAGGAAAAATCCCGGGGCCAAAGGAAACAACATAACCGATAAAATTCCCTTTTCACCCTGGCTGGACGAGGAAGGGAAGGAGATCTACTCCGCAGATACCTCCGATGGAGACGATGATAGCGAAGGTATTTTCCGAGAAAGGATTTTCTGGGTGATCACGGTTTTGGGACTTTTAATATTGGTTTCATTCCTGCTTGCGGTGATGTTCAGGTACAGATCCACCATGGATTATTACGAGGATTGAGATCGGAGAAAGATTCTAACATTTTTTCATGAAATAGGAAATTCAAAGCGTCCAGTCAATAATCTCTTTAAATAATCTTGATCTGAAAAATACAGCTTAAGTCCGGGGGAGCGGGGGTTTGTACGTTCGATCGAAGCCTGCTTCGATCGATTATTCATTGTATTCTACTCATTGGCTTCCCGCCACTGCTCGATACCTTCCTTGATCAAGAACAATGCAATGAACAATCCAGTAACAGGGTCGGCCCACCACCAGCCGAAGAGAGCATTCAGTCCCAATCCGAGAAGAAGTGCTACAGAGAGGACGGCACATACCATTGTTTCCTTTGCATCGGCGACGAGGGCCTTCGATCCGATTTCCTTGCCGGTTCTTACCTTCAAAAATGAAAGAACCGGCATTATGATCATCGATGCAGTGGCAATCACGATACCCGGAATGGAAGCTTTAGGGGCCTCACTCGTGTATAGGGTTTCAAGGGATTCATAAAGGATCCAGACAGCCAGGATGAAGAATGTAACGGATACCAGTTTTATTGCCCTTCTCTCGATCCTTTCCTCTCTTTCTTCGGAGAGGCCCTCGTGCTGATGGAGCCTCCATATGAGGACACTACCTGAAAGAGATTCAACGATGGAATCCAGTCCGAAACCTACAAGTGCGGGGGACCCAGCAAGGAATCCGAAAAATATTGAGAGGACCGCCTCGAACAGATTGTAGATCAGTGTAAAATATTCGAGTATGAGGCCCTTTCGGTAGCCGTTCATATCACTGACCATGAAGACACCATAAACCGCATATTTCATGATAATCCCTGAAATACAACAGAATGCCATTCAAAAAGATAATATTTCATTTCCGACAATAACTGTGCGGGGTTGGAAATGAGGGAACACCGGCTGTTTCGATGGGGACAATTTCTCACTGTGCTTATAATATCCATGACCGCTTTTATTGGCTTCTCCTTCGGAGAGGGTGAAAGGGATAACGGAATGGTCGATCTGGCCGTTCAGGATATCTGGTATGACGAGAACCTGACAGTCTACTGCAGAATTGCAAGTCTAGCCGCATCTTATACCGGGATGTTCTATGTTAATCTGACTGTTAACGGACATCCTTACTTCTCTGAAGCCCAGCATATGATGGGATGGACCGGTTTCCTGAACGTGACATTCCAGCAGCGAATATCATGGGATGGTGAATCGGTCGAAGTCATGGTGAATGTATACGATCCCCAGTGGATCGAGGATAACGATACATCCAACGATCAGAGGACAGAGGTCTGGAGTAGGGATATGCCCAACTTGTGGGTCAGATCCGTTCATATTCCGGAACCGGGGGAGAATACGGTCATCGTGGTCGAGAACACCGGTTTCAAAACGGCTTATTCCCCGTTCAATGTTTCACTGAAATTGAATGGAACATGGAATTCGGAGGTTGTAATTTCGGACGACCTTGATCCATGGGAATCGGTAACGAAAGAATTCGACTGGACCTGGGACACGAAAATCTCACCATTGAACATAAATGTCACGGCAGATCCCCATGATGCGGTCCCGGAAATGGATGAGAGGGATAACAGCTATTTGATCACGTGGGAAAAGAGACCGATATTTCAATTCATACATTCACCCGAAGTGACTGATACGGATCAAAATACGGCGATTATTGAATGGGCCACATCGATTCCGGGGACATCCGTTATAGAATACGGCCAGAGCCTGGAACATGCAGGTGCTTACTCTTCCGGTGCAGTCTCGGACCAGGTGACAGCGACGCTTGACAAGTTGCTTCCGGGAACCCAGTACCTTTTCAGCATCAAGGTAACAGATGCTTACGGAAGAACAATTTTCAGCGATCCCGTCCCATTCGTCACGCTTCCACCGGAAACCGGAGAAGAACCAACCATTGATTTCTCCGGGGATCTCGAGTACGAATGGAAAGAGGATATGAAGATCCCCGTTGACATCTCAGATGATATTGGAATTAAAAAAGTGGATGTGTATGTAAACGGACATCCATATAAGAGCTTCGGAGGGATAAGGCAGAAGAACATTGCCAAGCTCGATCTCGGAAAACCGGAAGAAATGCAGCATCTGGTAAAAAACTGGGAGAACATCGAGGTTGTTATTCGGGTTACGGACGAGGAAGGAGAAGTATCCAGTCTCGAACTACCTTCAATGAAGGTTATGAAACCGATTGTTATCCCATACCCGAAGATTGTATGGTTCCCCAACACCGATAGAACATACGACGGAACGGAGATGATTGTTGCAAGATGCGAGGACCCAGGGGGAGTTGTTAACGGAACGTGGTATGTTGACGGTGTGGAGATCGAGCACGATGAAAACCACCCCCCGACTGCAACCTATTTCGGACCCTGGTTTTCCTGGGATACCACCGGTTATTTCGACGGTTTCCATGATGTGACACTGGAAGTCTGGAACAACGAGGGGAACATCACTTCCGTCACAAGGACCCTGGAGGTGGATAATATTCTTCCTCCTGCCAGTCCCGAGATCTGGGTCAGAAGGGCTAACATCAGAAGAGTAGGTTCACTCTGCACTGTGAGATTGAACGTAACTAACCATGGATTGGGAGATGCGGTAAACGTTCGTATCGTTGATCGAATAAAGGGTTTCGTTCCGATCGATGGTGAAGATGGAACTCATCCCCTTTTCGGAGACGGAAAGGAATGGGAAGTCGTGCTGACAGCTTCCAGGATCAGAAGCGGTCAGACCGTATGGCTCGAATACAGAGCCATACCATTACTGTATAACTCGGAAGAGTGGATTCTCGGATACGAGGTCCCGAGACCTGATAACCCATCTCTCGATTATACAACTTCATACAGCTACGAAAGGTCCGACGGGCTCGTGACATACAGCGGATTCACCTGGATACCGCCAATGAACTTCGAGGACGGATATATCATGGATGCTGGAGCGAGGCAGGCTCTGCTAAGTTCCAATTATCTGATGATCACAAACCCCGTTCTGCTTCTCCGACATTTCGTTTTCGGTGACGGTTATTTCGAAACGCTGGCCGAATGCGGGGAGCTTCTCGCACTGAAGAATGGTGTGTTCGGATTCATCGATATTAGGGGAGGGAGATCTCCGACACCGGAGCAGATCCTCGATACATTGATCGATTGGAAGGAGCTTCTTCACCCCGATTTCGAGGACAGTGGTTATCTGGGCATTCTGGGGGAGGACGAGATTATTCCGTCATGGAGCTACGAAAACGTCGTTGAGTCGGATGATGTAGAGGGAAGCGATCACGGTTATTCGAACCTTAACGGAGGAAATGCCCCCAGGTTGATCGTCGGAAGAATTCTCGGGAATACTCCCGAAAAACTCCTAGAACCTATAAGGGCCTCAAAAGGTGTGGCCTCGGGAATTTATCGCAACGATAACGACGGAAACGGAATAATCATGTCCGGAGGCGGGGATGGTGTAGGATCCTTCCAGGGCAATGCTGATGATCTTCACCTGCTTATTTATGATGATATGAGAAGCTGCAGCCTGCAGCACATAAGCAGCCACCTTCCCATCGAGGATGGGTCCCTGGAGTTCGATGGCAAGAGCAGGCACATGGACGCCGGCGACCTTGACGGCGACGGATCGGGGGAGGTCGTCATTCTCGATTCCTCCGGCGACAGGGTCCATATCTATCATCCAGACACCGGTGCCGAATCCGATTTTTATCTGGATATGTCCGACCGGGCAGCCGTGGAGGTCGGCTGGATCGATTATTTCGACAGGAAGATGATTCTTGTTTTCGATGATTTCCCGGATGGGGATGAATTGAAATGCTTCCTGATGGACGGAACGGAACAATGGTCCATCAGAACATGGTTCGATACCGACGATCCTGTTGCCCTTGTCGATTACTCCGCTTCCTTCTCTGACAATATCGTCCAAGGAGATGTTGGAACGGATACGATCCATATCTATACTCACTGGATGAACGAATTGACCTCTTTTCCGGCTGCCAATATCAGAACCAACCACCGGATAAGCGCAGCGGACATGGATGACGACGGTGACATGGATATTGTTGTCGCCGATCATCACAGCGACAAGATCAGGGTATACCGGAATCCTACCTGGGACAGGGTGGACATATCCGTGAGCGGTTTTGATTACGAGGATGGGTTCGGTGCCGGGGATTTCATCCATCAGAGAGCGGGAGCCAGGGGAGAAGCTGTTGTCATACACTCGAGCAACGGATATCTGGAACCTTGCTGGATCGAATGGGATGCAACCGAAGGAGAATGGGTGGGAAAGAGCGTTAAAAACTATATCACCCCCGCCTCGGATGACTGCGCCGTCGCTGTAACCAGTATGCAGGGGGAAGGAGGTTATGATGAGATTGTACTTTCAATAGGCGGATGGGCGGACAGGACACTCGTCCTCGATTACAGGAACCTGACAATCAACTTCCAGAATCACATAAAAGGGATCATCCACAACAAGGACCTTCTGGTATTCAGGGACCACGGAAAACAACATGGATGGTCGGGTCTTTTTAGCAGCTGGGACCTGGATTCGATATCATTCGGATTCACACACCGACCGGTGATGATAGGTCTCGTCTGCCAGTCCGGGAGATATCATGATGCGGTGGATTCCTTCGCCCAAGCGGCGATGAGAAACGGAGTGGGCGTATACATCGGCTCAACCCAAAATTCATACAGGACATCAAACAACAACGCCATAGAATTCATAGAGGATTATGTCGAAGGAATGCCGATAGGAGTAGCCTTCAAGAAAATTGAGAGGAAGATGATAAGGGACGCTTCCGGTCTTGGCCTGCCAAGCGAACACGGCAGATACTGGGCCTACGAATACAATTTCTACGGAGATCCTGCGTTCGGAACCGACGGGAGTCCATGGGTCGATACGAGATCCCGGGATTTCGTTAACAGCGATTCCAGGGGAGATATTGAATATGAAATAGAGATCGATGAGATGAGATTCATCAATGACACCGGAGGACAGAGAGCCTGGATCCCGGGAGGTTCCGAAGTCCATATGCCGGGAGAACCCATCGTACCTTTCAAGACCTTTGAATTCGTCCTCCCTGATGGAGAGACGGTTTCCTCGGTCGATATCGAGATGGATTCCGGCTGGTCCTATTATTCCGACATGGAAATTCCTCTTTTCCAGGGATACATCATCGATGGGGTAGAACTAACCATGAAGGGGGGATTGTTTACCCGGAATCAGGATTCGGTTCTGGACCCTACGGATAATTTCTTCCCGGATAAAACCATGGAATGGGAGGTCCGGGATGAAGGAGGACAGCGCATACTTCTGGTCAGGGTTTACTCGTTCCAGCATGACAATAGCGCAGGTGTATCCAGGAGCTGTGACAGCTGGACCCTTCACGTGAATACAACAGCCGTCTTCGTGGATGTGGTAGATTATTATGGTCCTCAAGTTGGATTGCAGACCGGAGATATTGCCGGATTCTCGACAACCGTCGATCCCGTCGGAGAGGGTGGAATTATCTCCCTTTCCCAGAGGATCGAGAGGAGCGGTGGAGATCTCATCGAGACCCTTCCATCTTCATTGATTGATGTAAATTTGACCACGGAGATAATCGGTTCATGGGACTCCGGTATCCATTCCGGTTCCTTTGTGTACATTCTGGAGCTGAGAACGATCGATGGATGCCTCATAAGGTCAATAGAGATGCCGTTCCATGCAGGGGTATCGATGCTTTCCCTCTCTTCTCTGGATGTGAATCCGGGCAGTTTCAACAATTCCACCATGATCAATGCAACGATGACTATATCGAATGAGGGAACCGTTGGTAAAGAAGGATGGTTTTCCATCTCCCTTCTGGACAATCGGTCCGCGGTTATGGTTGAGATCAACGGGTCAGCAAATATCGGTCCTGGTGGTCAGGAGGAGTTCACCGGTTCCTTCAATATGTCAGGTCTGGTTGATGATGTGTATGGGATCCGGGGGATGTTCATTCATGATGATATTGCCCTTTCGGACATGGTCCTTGTCTGGAATGATGAAGTCGATATGGATGATCCTGTTGTATTCGGGGCGGAACTCCACTTTGACCACCCTGATGAGATAAATGAAGGTGAGGACATCGTGATCCGGGGAAATGTCACGAGGTCCGACGGGCTTTTCCTAGATTGTATTCCCGTGGGTGTCTGGTTTGGTGACCGGAATTTCACGGGTAATGCGATAACCGATGAGAACGGATCGTTCGAGATCACCCTTTTCAATCTGACCGATGGGAACTGGAACGTCTGGGTCCAGGCATTGTTCGGTGACACCCTCCTCGTGAAGAGTTCCTACGTTATCGTCCTTGACGTCCATGATGGAGGCGATGATGACGACGATAATGTGACCGACGATGACGACGATGTTGACGACGACACGCCTAGTGATGATGACACGGATGACGACGATTCGGATAATGATGACGATGATACCGTTTCCGATGATGATGAAGAAGAAGGATTGTCGGCAATGCTCATAATTCTGATTGTAGGAATCATTGGATTGATCATTGCTATAGTCATAATCATGTTGATCGTCAGGAGCTCGGGTGCATCCGCTGATCTTGGTGAGGAATAGGGATTGAAAACCGAAACCATGGTGCCAAATCTTAAATATCCAACCTGAATAGACCTATTCCCCAATTACTGTGGGCCGGTAGATCAGCTCGGCTAGATCGCTTCGCTTGCAACGAAGAGGCCACGGGTTCAAATCCCGTCCGGTCCACTCCCTCTTATTTTTTTATAATCATATACGGGGAGTGGCCCTCTCCCGCAATGTTTTTCTTTCGTCTATTCCAAGATGATACGAAAACCATTGCTACTTATTGATTACACACGATGAAAAATGATAAGATTAGATTTTAACCGTTTTTCATCTCAGGGTATGAACCTGGATAATCGTCAATTGTTTTTACGGTTCATACCCTCCCGTCCGGGCCACTAGATTATATTTTTATTATTAGCGTGGCCCTCTCACGCAGTGAATTCCTTTCGTCAATGTTAAATTAATACGGAATTCACTGCTACAAATTGATTATACACGATGAAAAATAATAGGATCGAACAGATTTTTTTAAAAAAAAAAGGAGCAGTGGAACCGCTCCTCGAATTTCAGGATCAGATGAATCCTTCATTATCGATATATTCCTGGTAATCCTCATCTGTTCCGGTCAACACCTTGATTCCCGCGATAAGTCCGAAAATCCAGGGAATGAAAGCCAGGGTTCCTCCGGTACAGACAGTGATTAATAGATATACAACACCCCATTTCGTATGGCCGACCACAAATTTGTGGACACCTATCGAGCCCAGCAAGATTGCCAATATTCCAAAGACCGTTTTATCTACCATTCTTAGTCCCCCATTTCCATTTGAGTTCGTTCGAACAAGGACATAAGCTGATTGCTGAAATATATATTTAAATCATTCGCATTTTCAGCGGATTTATGAATAAAAAAGAATATGTCCAGCATATGACGACCAATTGCGGGTTTGGCAAAATTTCAAGATGAATGTCCGATCTTCTCCTTCATGGCTCCAAGGGAGGTCACGGACGTTTTCAGAGCACTCTTTCCCTTCCTCCTATCCCACCATCCACTCTGTTCCTTCTACGAGAAAGACACCTATGAAATGCTGGGCAGGAGATTCTGCCTCGGCTGCTCTATTGCATATCCGCTTGCCTTCATCATCGCAATTACTATACTTGCCACCACATGGTATCGGTCCTTTCCCGAACCGTTCTTTCACCAATCAATACTGCTGATGGTATCCGTTATGGCAGGATCCATTCACATGGGCAAATATCTGATCAGGTCCGGGAGTCTGCTTCTGAAAATCATATTCAAGATAATCCTGGGTATTTCGGTATCGGGCATCATTGTCTGGATATTTACGATTCCCGCGGGTTGGCCAGTTATTCTTCCTGCATTCCTTCTCTTCATTTTGGGACTCGGTTTCATGGGTACCTTCAGGCTGTATTACTTCTATGGAATCTGCTCGGGATGCATTTACCACGGGGACTGGGACCTCTGCTATGGTTTCAGGGGCCTCAACCGCTATCATTCCATCAAAGATCTGAAAGGTGGAAGATTGCATGAGGTCATGTTCAACAGAAAAATGAGGAGGTCCTTTCCGGTAAGACTAGGAACCCCTGCCTCGATCAAGGATCCTGAGCCCGTACTAAGGGATGAAAAAAAATGGATCTACGATGACGGATCTTACTCCATTCCCCTTGTTCCCAGGACAGGTCTCGAGGTAGGTGATTATCACGATATCCCATAGTGACGGCAACCTTATTCTATCGTTAAGACATTGTCCCGCCGAACAAAAGGAGTGGGAAACTTGCAGCAAAGGGTCAGTGCGGGTGTAAGAAGGGCGGCACCGAGGAAGACAGGAGTAACAGGGCCAAGGGCCCCTCCGACACCGAAGAGGAGGGTTTCCACCGCGGCAAGGATATTCTACCTCATGAGATGGGCGTATCATTTCATAACCCCGGTTGGTATGATAATCATTCTATGGGGCGTATACGAGGCTCAAAACGGCAAACCGGAGGTCGCCTGGCCCATAATAATCGGCGGGGCGCTTTTCACTTATCTTGCCAACTACTTCAACAAGGCCAGATAGGACCGATCTCGGATGAAGAACCTGATCCTCTACGAGGGTGTACTTTTCGACCTGGGCAATACCCTGATACCATTCACTCCCAGGGATTCCATGGAATTTGTTGTAAGGTGGCACAGGGAATCGGGACTGGCGGATAATGAAATCCCTTTCAGGGATTTCCTGGAAATATTTCGATCAGTTGTCAGAATCGAGAGGAAGAGGTCTGCAGAGGAACTCTGGGAATCCTCGGTGGAATTCAGATCAAAGGAGATAGCGGAGAAACTGAGGGAAAGTTACAACCTGGATCCGGGAATCGAGGAGGGGCTGAGGTCCACGCATACCGGCAGCTTCGCGTCTTGCCTGAAGATGAGGTCTTCTTCGAGATATGTTCTGGACATCTTGAAATCCTCCAGAACTCCGAAAGGAGATAAGGCAAAGCTGGCTCTCATATCCAATGCAATGGACGGGAAAGCCATCAGGGGTTTTATGGAAAGTGAACACCTTGACAGCTACTTCGATCCGGTAATCATCTCCGCCGAGGTCGGTTTTACGAAACCGCATCCGGAGATATTCAAGATGGCCCTCGAGAAAATGGATCTCAATCCCGAACAAACCGTATACATTGGCGACAGGTACGAAACCGATGTTATCGGGGCGAGAAATGCGGGCATGGATTCCATTTACACCAGGGAATACCATACCGCGGGGGAGCCCCCGGAGGGTATCGAAATAGACTCCCGTATAATAACGAACATACTGGACCTTCTTCCGCTATTGAGTTTCCATTCCTCCGGGGATAATAAGGGGTAAATGGTTAAGAACGGATAGACGATTCTTTCATCCATGTGGAAGCTGGTGAGGCTCTTTCTCATGGAGGAGATAAGGCTAAGGAGGTCCTTTTCCTCCTCGCTTTCACTCGTAATCTTTCCCGAGATAATCCTTATGGGGGCCATGTCAGGATATATTTTCCTACCTTATCTCGAGGACTCATTCAGCTACGATCAGATACACACCGCAATACTTGCCTCTCTCTTCATGTTCGGGGTTTCAATGGGGGGCATCGCATTCCTCGGCAAGGAATTCATCGAGAGGTCGCTGGGACCTGTTACAATGCTTGCGGCTTCCACCACCTATCAGCCGGTAGGGGAGAAAAGGATGTATTTCGCATACTTCATACATGACCTCCTCTTCTACCTCATACTTATTTTGATACCCATGACGGCTGGTTTGCTTCTTGGTTTGATCATAAGACCGATGGCATTTGAGAGATTTCTTCTGATCACTTCGGCACAATGGTCCACATTCCTTTTGGGCCTTTCATTGAGCCTTCTGGTATCTTCTTCGTTGAATAACAGAAGAAGAAGGATGCTGCTTTTCATCCCGTTTTCGCTACTTCCCCTGATTACCATCCAGGTCATAACATCGGAGGTCAGTGGATTCGTTCCCGGAATGCTAGCTGTAAGGTATGACTCATGGCCCTTCATCTTGTTTACAATGCTGTTGGTTGCTCTCTATGTGCTTTTCGGGACACTGGCATTCGATGGCAGCGAGAGGTCTTCCAGGAAGAACGCCCCAGGTTCTTATGAGAAGATCATGTCCATTGCCAGGTTTATCTATCCCAAAGATGTCGTTTCCAGGTCACTTTTCTCCAGGGAGATACTGGGAATGATAAGGGGAAAAGCCTACATCAGGATCGGTTTTTCTCTTCTATTCCCACTCATTATAATGTCGGGAATGATAGGACTCCTGGCTGGATTGGAAAACGTTCCCGTATCCTTCAATCTCACCTTCTTTGCCGTGATGGTTTCATTCTTCACGATATCGATCTACACCCACCTTACAAATATTGATTTCCTGGAATTCGACCAGACCGTACCGGTGAATACATCCCAGCTCATCAAGGTCAAGTTGAGGATATACATACTTTTCTCGTTGCCGATATCTCTTCTGTTCCTGGTTGCAATGTCTATAATAACAAATGATCTTGAAGGCCTCTTCTTCGGAATACCCCTGGTTCTGGTTGCGGTCCCTTACATGGGATTCGTTACAGCCTATCTCACGGGTCTTTGGACCAACTCTCTCATATTCGATTCATCGGTGTTCATGAGATACATGCTGTTCACCGTGCTTCCGTTGATGTTTTCCACGATACTGTCCTTTCTCATGGTGGATATGTTATTGCCATCCGTGATAGGGATAGTAATAATAATCATTCTGGGTGCGGTGGCAATTATCATCATTTCCAATGCACTGGAAAAAAAATGGAGGGAAACTGTCCTATCTTCAGCGGGAGTCGGTTTCAGGGAGTGACCCTGTGCAGTATCAGTGAGTTTTGGCCCAGGCATATGACCTGATCTTGGAGCTATTACCGAACCCGCATGATGAGCAGGCCTTCTTCCTGATGTGATATGAGTGCTTTCCGCACCTTCTGCACCTAATGTGGGTGTTCTTCTGCCTCTTTCCCTGTGCCGGAGTTCCCTTGGACATCTTCTATCCTCCTCACGGTGAGATGTAGATCACGTTGTCCCCTCGAACTATGGTGGTATCGGCTTTTCTTACCACCTCTCCCCCGATGATCTCTTCCGCTTCATTAAGGACGAGATTCATGTGCACGTCATAACCGTCGAGGGTTCCTCTGAATTCCCTCCCAGCCTTGAGTTCAACAATGACCCTGTTTGAAAGGGATTCCTTGAGCATGTTCAGAGGTTTTTTTGTCATGACCGTTCCTCGATTGCGTCACTACAAGCAGGTTTGGTATTTAAGGATTACCTGTTTTCCGAACCCGGGTAAAGCTCATCCAGAACCTCATCGAGTTCGGATTCAAGATCCTTGAAGGCCGTGGTCTCCTCCTCCTCATCTTCCGTATCCCAATCTTCCGATTCGATCTCCTTTATCCCCTTTCTGGCAAGGGATGCCTCAACGTCACTGGGTGCGGGAGGAGCCTGGATGGATCCTTTTCTTATCTGTCTGGGAGCCTCCCTGCGTCGGTTCCTTCTTCCTTTTGGCTTGGACATCCTTACCTCATCTTCGACACGGTCCAGCATCTTCCTCTGCCTGCTCTCCTGGGACCTCACGAACACTCCGTAAGCGATCAATACCAGCAAAATGACAATTACCAGAATTATGAAAGTCAGGAAAATGGGTTCCTGTTCTTCGTCCACTATGCGGATACTGGCCTTATATGAGCGGTTGCCCCTTGTTCCGTTGTCATCGACCCAGATATCTATGGTGTATGTTTTGGTTTCCAGACCATCCAGGGGGGTGATGATAAGTTCACCATCCTGGTAGGAATATCCCGATACTATGGGCCCCGCTGCTCCCACCTTTATGTCGATATCATTGTCCGGATCGGTAACGATGATCGGTATGCGGATCTTCTCTCCCTTTTTGACCTTGATTTCCGGATCGAATTCCGCAACCGGAGGATCGTTTGTGGTTGATATCTCCATGCTTATCCTTACCTCCGCAAAGAGATCGGTCTCATCCTTCGCCCTGATGACCAGCACAGAGGGTCCGAGATCCTCTTCACCCGGGGTCAGATTCACACTGTAAACCAAAGCTGATGAATTCTCGACCCTTTGAAAAGTGATGTTCTCCCAGCCGGGTGCGGAAAGGGTGAGGTTCCCTTCGGTCGAATCCACATCGAATATCTCCACATTGAACTCCAGTGGGGTATCTTCCAGACCTTCGACCGAATCGGGCCAGGATCTGAAAGCCGGGGTATCGGGTACGGAATCCACTTCGATTTCCAGTATTCGGGAAACGGTGACCGAACCGTCAGAAGCAAATAATTTCACTTCTCCGCTTCCGTACCAATCATTCTGTGGTACAATATCCAGCATTGATCCATCTGAAATCTCGGCTATCAGGTTTCCGGATACGACCTCCGCCGTGAATACTGGTTCCCCGGGAAATCCGTCATCGATATAGTAATCTGACAGGTCCACCATTCTCGTGTCGGAGAGCCTTGTATCCTCATCCATTCCGTAACCCGATGAAAGCCCAACCAGAGAGGGAGGCTCATTTGCCCTGAACTGAAATACCATAGTATTGTCTTTAGTATCGCTCTCAAGCGGTCCCGGTGGCAATCTCGCCGAGATCTTGAGGTTGTAGATTCCGTTGTTGGGAATATTGTTGAAGGGTGGTCCGAAGCTAAATGACCAATTTTTTATCTCTCCAGGAATAAGCCTAATTGAGGATCTCTCCCTGATCATCTCATCAGGCACACCTGGAGATCCCAGAACCGCTTTCAATGTGATTCCCTCGAGGACAATATCTCCGGTATTGGCTACCTTGACGATGGCCTGGAAGGAACTGCCATTTACGGGAATCTCCGGTACCAGGGTCAGATCTTCCAGTATCGCAACATTCCTTCTTGAAACCACATCGACAACCGTTTCCCAGGGAATGTAGCCTTCTTTGGTGACAGTAAGGTCCAGCTCTCCAAGTTCATCCATTATCAGGGGTATGGTAACCTCTCCCTGTTCATTGGAGACTCCAACTTTGTAAATTGATTCGTTTTGGGGATCCATGATGCATACTCTGGCATCCTTTACGAAAGCTCCCGTTGTCTCATCCCTGACCTTAATCTTAATCGTTGAATTTCCCTGATAATATCGGTCAGGATATTCTATCTCAAGCTCCCTGGGACCTCTGAGCCAGAGAGGTCCTTCGGGATCTCCAAGGAGATTATAGGCGAGATTGTCGATATTGAACATCCTGACCTCGATGGGTAGGAGATCCTTGGTATGGACATGATTTACATAATCCTCCTTTAGCTTGTAAAGGGCTTTTCCGGGTCTGGATGTGTTGTAATACAGAATCTCGAAGAATTCCTCTGCCAGCCACCAGTTTCCCCATGATGTGTCATCGAAATATTCTCCCCTGTATGTTGTGACGGAAGCCCCGATGACCCCTATGGCCCCTCCGTTCTTGTTCCTCATGATACGTTCCATATTGGTATCATCGGATTCCGTGAAATTGAGCGAATCACAGTTTGATATGTAGACGAAAGGTGTCCTCATTCCGTTTTCTATTGTTTCCGCCGTTGTGTAGTTGAAATAGACTCCGTAATCCGCCCAGTAGGGATAATTTCCCCCGCTGTTTCCGGCATAGTGGGTGCAGTTGCCGTTGATATCTCCGTGACAGGCCATCAGGACCGTAGAGAACCCGGCCTCGAAATGCTGTTCGAATGAGGTGGCGTTCAGCGTATCGAACATTCTGTTGTAACCGCCCCATTCCAGCCTGGGGTAATCCAGAAGTTTATAGGTGGCGATATCCTCAGGAAGCATATCCTCGACCTTGGTAACAAGCTCATAGGCGTTGTCCTTGTAAGGATCGAACAGGCCCTGGTTGTTGGGAGCGTCCATCAGTGAACCTGCAAGCAGCATTGAATCCGTCCATGAGCCCCGGACCGGCTTTCTTTCGTATTGGAGCTGTCTGTCAACCATTATTTTCAGTTCTTCTTCCGTGGAGGCGGGGAACCTTCCAACATAGACCTCGGCTATGGCGTCCAGTTCCTGGACCTCGCCGTCCTCCTCCCCGAAAACGCCGTCGTTGTCCTGATCCCAGGTGTTGGACAGGCCGGCGTAGTAAAGATCGGACATCACATAGTTGTCATTGTCGTCTCCGCCGTTTTCGGAGCTTCCGTTGACGAATGTCCTTCTCGGGGGTATTATCTCACCATCCCCCACCAAAAGGATCCATTTCAGTGTTCCCTCCCTTCCGCCACTATCTATCCAGGTGTCCTGGATGAAATTCCTGACCTTCTCCTGCACGTCCCTTCCGTTATACGAACTCAATATTCCGTTCTCGCCATCCAGGGTGAAATAACCGGATCTTACGCCCTTCTTTGTCTTCCAATTTATCAGGGGTTCTATCTCGTCACGGAATCTGGATTCCCCTATTGCAATGTATTCCAGACCTACCGCATCGGAAAGCGCTCTGGTTTTTTCGCTGGAGGACCTGGTAACACCCGATTCTTCCCGATCATCGGATTCTCCCATTTCCCCTAGGGCCGGATAATAGACTGTCAATGTCATAAGAATGATGAACGCAGCGGCTATCAATCTCTTAACGGGGAATATTCCGGGTCTTTCCATGAGTGAGCTCCTGTGTCTTCAGATTAATACAGTAGTTAATATTTTGCGGTTTCAAGTGTCTCATTAATCAACTATCTTTTAAATAATCGTCCGGAGGCTGTAGGACAGGAGTGTTCGATTTTTTGATAAATTGTATATCATCAGTTATCGATACCAGGAAGGAATCGTACCTGGAGCAGTATTAATGGGTGAGGGTGAAACTTCCGGCCTTGCAACGATAATCCTGGCAGGAAACGCAAAAATAAAACGTCAATTGAGGAGGCGGAGACGGAGGGGATTACTCTACAGGATATCCCATCCGAGCCTCTGGAGAGTTGACAGGAAGAAGTTGGAGTCAAGCCTTGCTTCCAAGATCAACAGGGATGACTACATAGTTGGTGAGAACAAAGCTCTGCTTTACCTGCATCCGGATCTCATATCCCAGAACAATATCAACTTCTTGAAGAGGGTTCTCTATTTCGCCGGAAAGACCGGTGACAGGATTTACAGGAAGAACAAGAGGTATCTTCTGGAGTATCTTTCAGGAAAGGGGGAAGCCTCGATCTCCATTGTGCTGCGGGCTGTCCACAACTGCCGACAACTGGATGACGACCTTGCCGTTGTGGTTGGACCTTCAAAGCAGATCAGGCGGGAACTCAAAAGAGCCGGAATCACCGGCTTCAAGGTCAGGGAGCAGGGGAACTCGATAGGAGAGAACATATTGAAAGGAAAAAACACTCTCTCGGATATCGGTTACCATAAAAAACAACTACTGGTCCTCGGGGGAGATCTTCCGCTTGTGAACTCCGAAAACCTTGGAAAATTCATTGAAAAGGCGCTTGAAAGAGAGGGAGACCCTGATATTCGTTTCGGAATGGGATCGAGGCAGCAGCTGAAAAAATATATCGAGGACCATGAACTGACTTCCCTTGGCAGTGTTGGGCCAAATTATCCGAAGGCGGGAAATCTGAACAAATTCGGAATACCCCTGATCGATGATATCGGTCTATTCAGCAAGAAAAACGCCAGAAATCATCTGATGATGGGGAATATGTTCCTTGTTAAGTTCCAAAGCGTTGACAGACGCTTTATTGACAGGTTCTACTCTTTGAGGAAGATGGGTGCAAATCCTCTGACCTACCCTTACCTGGCCTATAAATTCGGATATCCCATTTTCAAGGCATTGAGATGGAAGATGAAGGTAACGGATGCAGAAAGGACCTTTAAGAAGGCAACAGGTGTCGATGTCAAGGTTGCTCCGGTCACCCCTGATCTGACACTTGATCTGGATTCATACTCTGATTTGAGGCGGTTATCAGCCCTCTACTTTCACCGAATGAGGACCTCCCACGATCTGGAGAAGGACCTCAAAGAATATCTAAAGCGCAAGAGGACCGAAAAGAAAAGATCAAGGAGATCAGAAGGAGGTGCTCTCTGATTTGTCCTCTTTCAGATTGTCCGACCGGGAATATGGAGCCCAATTCTGCAGGTTCGAGAGGATGCTCCTTTTCGATAGGGATTATCGCCATCACGGTTTCGTGCATTTCATCTCCCCGAGAACCATTGAACTGAAGGCATCCAGGTTCACCGACATCGACAGGGGTCGTGTGTATCTGCTTCCGGAGGATATTGCAAACAGATTGAATGAGGGCCAGTTCGTCGAAATAATACCCGGAAGGATCGAGAGGGCGGTACTTCCAGTGAGGTCGGGAAGGATAGAAAGGATGGAGGTCAGATACAGAGACGTGGTGGAAGTGGTGGATGCGGAGGATGCAAGCATTCCCCTCCCTCCCCCCTCTCTACCTATGGACGAGTTCGTCTACAGAACATCCTCAAACTGGAAATATGCCGAAGAGGACCTGCTTGACAAGGTGATATCCATTCTCTTCGTATCGGCACCGCCATCCGTTTACGGTGACGGTGGGATAGGATCCGAGGGTTTGGAGTCAATGAGATTGAGCGGTGCTGGATCTCCCCTTGATGTCTCAAATACGATTACCTCCCAGCTTCCGGTGGAGTTCAGGCTCAGAGGTTCAACCAGCTACAGGTATTCCATTTTCGATTCACTTCGGGGTTACAAGGATTTCGTGAAGGAGAGGTCCTCGGAGAATGCATATTCTGTTATCAGGAAGGTCAAATATCTCAAGACTCTGAAGAAGGTGGACATTCCCGTTCACCTTCCATTTGTCCTTGACAACGCCGAGATGATGGACAGAAAAGGATCCGTTGACCTCGATGTGATCGATTATCAGCTAACGGCATTGTACACTCCTCCTCCAACGGACAAAGCCGTCAGTGAGATGGCGGAAAGACTCAGCAGGGCCGCCCACAAGGAAGCTGTCTGGGATGGTTTCGCAGCCACATCGATCGACCCCCTCTCTTCCCTGAGGATCGGACTTTCCCTTACGAGATTGAGTGTGGGCAGGCAATTCGATGGAAAGGGGTACTCCAGAAAATTATCCTCACTGAAAGAGGGTGAGAATCTGTTCAAGGAACTGATGAAAAGGGGTTTGGAGGAGGTGGAAAAGAAGATGAGAAAGGAGAAGGTCTTAACATCAATGGATTCCCATCCCTGGAGGGGCAAGCTCAGACCTTTGGACAGGGAGGTATTTTTCGAACTCAGAACAATGGCCGAGGATACGGGGAATTTCGATCTAATACGTGATGATCTTGACCTGGGACTGCCCCCGCATGAGCTTGAAAGAGCGCTGGAGAGATTGAACAGATACGGTTACATCCTTTTCATGAAGGGTGGAACCGTGATCAGGATCGTAGTGGACAGCTCTCCGGAGGATAATTCCTGATCATTCCTCCATTTCATCCTCCGGTGGTTTCCGCCAACCGTATTTGTCCCATTTTCTGGAAAGCTCGACTTTGATACCTGGTCCCAGACCCTTGATTCCATCGGAGTCCTTTCTCACCCTGGATTCCACCCATTTTATGCGCCTTTTGAGACCTGCCCTGTTGGCATTCTGTATCTCGAGACCCGGCCTCTTGTTGACCTCCAGGACAGTAACCCCGCTTTGAGCGTCAACTGTCAGATCAACCCCTACAAAACCCAATCCGGAAACATCGGAGGCCAGTGAAGCGGTCTCAAGTATGTTTTCCCACATATTGAATCTGAATCCGACCAGGAACCTTCCGGAGGTCGGATGTCTCTTGACGTTCTTTCTGAAAAGCGTTGCCGAGGTGATCCTTCCCTCCCAGAGTGAAATGCCCGCCCCGATCGCTCCCTGATGAATATTGGCCTTTCCCCTTGACCTCCTGGTGGGAAGTCTGGTCATTGCCATTATCGGAAATCCCATAAGTGAAACGATGCGTATGTCGGGAAGGCCGGGAGTCATCAATTCCCTAAGAGACCTGTCCAGAAGGAGTCTTCTTTCAACAATTACCCTGTCGGGTTCTCCTCTGGTGTATCTTCCCTTCAGTATCCTTTCCGCATGGGAAACCAGATCGTCTATCCCGACCCCCTTGCCGGATATCGTTATGAACCTGCCAGCGGTTCTTCCGTTGATCACCTTTATTCCCGCTCCGCCGTGACCCGAGGCGGGTTTGAGGGCAAATCCCCTACTCCAGCCCTTGAGCCAGATCTTGAAGCTGTCAAGATCTTCAGCGGTCTCAAGGATCATGTATGTATCAGGAACATTGATCCCGGCTTCGGATAACAGTGCTTTTTCTTCTATCTTGTCCAGGCCCTCGAGCATATCTCTGGAATTGTATTTCTCGACGGTTCTCTTCCACTGTTCCTTGGTGAGTATGTCCGATGAACCGTAGAAGTTGATGGGGAGTCTGCCGGACCTTTCCCTCCTTAGAGTCCTCTGGACCTGCCTGAACCTGTTCTGTTTCTTTCTGAAACTTCCGAACAGGTCGTTCAGAGGACCTCTTCTCCTGCTCATGACGTGGCTCCCGGCTTTATATGCCAAGACCCGGGATGGGCTTAAATCCGTTTCGGTTTCCTTTCCGAAAGTTCAGATCATGAACTCAGATGGAATGTATGATCCTCTCTCCAGGCACTCTCTCGAGCACCATCCCCTCGATTATGAAAGGCATGGATTTCTTTGCGGTCTGAACCGCCATTTTAAGTCTCTGCTCGTTGGATGAATAGACCTCGAAGAGAACATCTCCTTTTTCCACCTGGTGTCCGATCTTCTTTTTTAGCACCACTCCCCCGTATTTATCATGGGGGCAGCCAGCGGCCCTGGCGATCCTGACTATGTTCTTGTTGTGGATGGAGGCCACGTATCCCTCTCCGGGGGAGAGGACCGGTGCATTGAATTCTCCGAGTTTTACATCCTCGGATGTTATTTTCGGAAAATCCGTTCCCTGGGCCTTGATGATCTCGTGGAACTTTTCCAGTGCCTCCCCCGATCTCAGGATCTTCATGGCTTCCGCCTTGCCGTTTCCCGAGAAACCACCCATCTCGATGATTATTCCGGCAAGGGATGTTGCTTTTTCAACTGTTGAGGAGGAGGGTGGATTGTTCTCCAGGACCATGAGAGCCTCCTTGACCTCGAGGGAGGGACCTATGTTCCTTCCGACAGGTTGTCCTCCGTAGGTTATGGCGCATTGTACGTTTATTCCGATCTTCTGTCCTATTTCCATGAAATCCCTGGCATATTTTCTTGCCAGTTCCATGGATTCAACCTTGGTGTGAGGGCCAGTGGGTATGTCCATAAGGAGATGGTCCGCACCCACGGCTTTTTTCTTGGCCAGGACCGAGGCTATCACCTGTGAATACGGATCTATCGAGAGGGGATACTCGGCTCTGATGATAATATCGTCAGCGGGGGCTATGTTCACACCCCCTCCCCAGGCTATCGTGCCCCCGATCTTCTCGGTGATCTCCTTGATCTTCCATCCGGGAAGGGTTACATTGGCGATGGTCTCCAGTATGTCCGCTGTTCCTCCCGCCGAAGATATTGCCCTGGAACAGGTCTTCGGTATGTGAAGACCCGAGGCAGCGATTATAGGGACGACCAGAAGAGTGACCTTGTTGCCCGGAACACCTCCGATGGAATGGAAATCGAAGACCGGCTCAACGTCCAGCTCGATCAACTCGCCTGTTTTTACCATGGCCAGTGTCAGGTCCTTGATCTCTCTGTTGTTTAATTCGTTCATGTATGTGGAGCAGACAAAAGCCGAGAGTTCCACATCTGATAGCCTGTGATTGGTTATCTCTTCGGTGAGAATATTGATCTCCTCTGTGGTCAGCTCCTGATTGTTCAGCCTCTTTTTTATAAGCTCGATCGACCTGGGTCTGGAGACGGGAACAACCCTGGCCTTCTCCCCTGCCTGAATATTAAGCTTCTTCCTTCCTTTCTTGAGGATGCCAACCTGGCCGGGTTCGACCACGGAATCTGTTAATTCGACGATGGCTGTCATGGATTCCCTCTTGTTGGAAACCTTGACCCTATCGAGGGATCTTACACCCATCACATCCGCATCCTTCCTGTTCAGGATGGTTGTGTACTCTCCCGTTTCCAGGTCTATTGCAACTATCTCGAAATCGGTTGGAACTCCAACGGGCTCCTCACTATTATCATCAGAATTCATATTCAACACCTTCTACAACCAGTAGAAATCAACTCCTTTTGAATCAAGGGGGATGGGGCCCGAGATATTGAACATTTCCCTGATAACCTCGGTTGCCATGTAAGGGGAGATAATTCCAAGTTCCGTGATGATCGAATCAATGTATTCAGGGGGTGTGGCATCGAATACAGGATTCCTGAATTTGACCCCGGGAAAATCCTCCGGTCTCATGGGATCTGCCACTTCATCAGGACCCCTGTCCTCGATCTCCACCAAAGATCCCATCAAGGTCTCCCGTGAGAACTTGTAGGTCTCCGCACAGACCATAAAAGGAGTTCTCGCTTCCCTTGCCGCAAGGGCAATCTGCGAGGTCCCGATCTTATTGATAACTGCCCCGTTTGCGGTGATGGTGTCGGCCCCAACGCATACAATGTCCATATCGTTCATGAAGTGTCTGACCGCCGAATCCACGATCATGGTAACCGGAATGTCCCTTCCCGAGAGCCATTTCACGGTGATCTGCCCCTGCCTCCATGGTCTGGATTCCGTAGCGAAAACCTCCTCCACCCTCCCATCCATGAAAGCGGAGTGGATCACGGCAAGGGCCGCACTGGAATTGCAGTGTGTCATCACCGTCGATCCTTTGGGGATCCTGTTCTTTCCGATCTCTGCGATCCTGTCAAGTGCTTTCTGGGAAGAGCTGATGAATTCCCCTGATCTTTTAATCACCATGTCCTTAACAGAGGTGATGTCGGTTTCTTTTTCAACATCTTTCAAAGTAAGTAGCAGCGCATTTCTGAGGGAGACTGCGGAAGGTCTCGTGGAATGGAGCTCTCTCGCCGCCTTTTTTAGATCCTCTATCAGATCATCTTTGGAGCTTCCATTCCAGGAAGAGGCGAGGTCCGAAAG
Organism: uncultured Thermoplasmatales archaeon; assembly: GCA_964445525.1. GTDB lineage: Archaea > Thermoplasmatota > Penumbrarchaeia > Penumbrarchaeales > Penumbrarchaeaceae > Penumbrarchaeum. Next base: position 28,518 of record CAYULA010000007.1, read on the forward strand.
GGCAGATGATGCCTCCCTCGCAATCTTCCCGGCCCCTCTGATGGACATGGACCTGATCCCCTCTGCGGTTGAATTCACACCATCCCAGAAATCCTCATTCAAATCCTCATCCCCTTACCCTGAACATGGGACCGTAGGAAGGTATTATGAAATCACAGTATGCAAGAAGCTCCTCCATGGTTTCGATATTCCCCTTGGGTCTTTCCATGTTTATGGCTTTGATCAGGGCGGATTTCACCTCGGGGTGCTCCTTGTAGGGAACCGAGATGCCTGTAATTCCCACTACCTGGCCCATGAACGGAATTGTCGAGGGTTCCAGTAGTTCCTCTCTATCCGGAAAATGTGCTAAAAGCGCCAGCGATTCTCCTTCCGGGAAGGGCAGTTTCACTATCTTCAGGAACTTGTCTATCCAGTGGACGGGTGTTGTGATGGCCACTTTCCTTTGAGACTTGACCGGTACCTTTCCCCAATCCGTTTCGAGAACATGCTGGAGGCAGTGGACGAAAAGGTCATCGTTCCCTGAATGGTAATCATCGGCCCGGGAGGTCAATAATACATTCACCTTTTCCACTTTGGCCTCGTTCTTTCTCATGAACGTTACCAGTTCATCCCTGACATGCTTGGCCCCCGAATCCACCACAACGGTGGAGGTGGGAGTCTTAACAAGCGTTACAGATGAGGTTGTCCTTCTTCCCTCATCTTTTACGCCTTCGATTATATTGACAAGCTCCATTTTCCTGATTCCGAATTCCTGCCTGGGGACCGTCTCGGTCTGGTCGGTATCGTTTGCCAATGGATCACCTTCTTTTTTAACCTCATATAAGCGATGTATTGTTAATTGTTATCCTTGTCCTTCTTGGATGAAATTCCTTCTTTGACCTTGACGGCGATTCCCGATCGGGAATCCAAGAGGTAGCTCCTCGAGGCCTGAACTCTTCCAACTGCAAGGAGCCTATCATTCTCGTCCACAACCATTGCATCATCTCCGGCCCTCAAATTCGTGCAGGCCTCTGTTACGAATTTGCAGAAAACATTGAGGCCCCGGGCGTTGTATTCTCCCGTTTCACTGTCAACCCTGACCCTTCTAAATGGAAAAGGTATCGAGGAATGCAGCCTTTTTGCACCTTCCAGTTTCAATGTTATCAATCCGTCCTCGGCCCTGATCGATAATAGGTGCCTGAGTGAACCATCCTCCCTGATCAGAACATTTCTTATCCTGCCCGTCTTCCTGGATTTTCTGAGGACAATACTCTCAATAAGGTCCCCGGGGGAGTCGAAATCATCGAAGAGACTTCTTGCAGGGTCGATCCCCTGCTCGTTGGCAAATTGAACCCTTGCAGTTGCGATTACCTTTCCGATGTCGAATTCTACAGTGGAGGTCCTCTCCCCCTCCATGTCCAGGGTACCCTTGCCATTCCATGGCTCCACCTTACCTATGTCGAACCGACTTCTCATTTCATCCATATGATTCGATAGTTCCATGTCCAGAAAATTCGGTGGAGGAAAAATCGACTGCCCCAGAGGATACATCTCGATCAACTCGTACGGAACAGGTCCGAAAGGAGAATTCACCATTGTTTTCCAACCCTTTGGGGGTCTGGAAAATTCTTCTGTGACATTCCTGTTGCGGGAAGAGTTCCAGTCATCCAGCAATACCGTTTTTTCAATCCTTTCCTCATTCAGGATCTTTAATGTTTCTTCATATCTGCGGAATTCCGGCCTGGCCAGAGAAAGACCGGAGCAGCAGATGAATCTTCTTGCCGATCTCGGTGATTCCTTTTCAAGTATCTCCCTGTAATCTCTCATCCTTCTTACGGCTGCATACATTTTCGGATTGGACATTGCAGACCTCTCGACAATCTCCCAAAGGGTCCCCTCCTCGATGGAGGAACGGATCTCATCCATCACGGTTCTCAGAACCCATAGATTATGTCTGGCAGTCAAATGCTCTCTCTCTCTTTTTGGAATCGACAAGAGGTCTCGGGGGTCCCTCGAATAACATACGGGACATGAGCAGGGAAGGATCTCCATCTCATTGATGTGATAGGTCCTTTCCCTTGTCATGTATCGGTCATCCTGGGCGAATTTGACATATGAGGCCGAGTCGAAGAGATCGCATCCCAGGGCAACCGCAAGTGGAAGTATCATCGGATGCCCCGCTCCGAAAAGATGCACCGGTATTGATGATCCCAACCCGATTTTCGAGTTTGCAATTACATCGACCAGCAGAGAATAATCGTATGATTCCATTATCGGTACAACGCCGCCTATAGGTGCATAACCAGCACCCAAGGATCTTACAATTTCCCCGGATGTCCTTCGCAGATCGAGATGGCGGCCGCCCTGAACCGGAACGGCAACCTCCATTCCTTCGGAAATTGAAAGAGAATCACGGGCTCTGGTCAGGGTAATATCAAGATCGGACCTTGCTTGGGACCAAATTGCATCTGGTACCGTGAATCTGTCCAGGATGGTCCCCACATCGGATCCGAGTTTCTTCTGGAACCGTACTATCTCAAGGGGGTCTACGTCCACCTCCTTCTCCCCTCCACCGTACATATAGCTCTGAAAGGTTCCTGAATCCGTCATTATTATCCCGTCAAATGACAACATTCTGTGAAGTCCTTCCCTCATTGCTCTTTCCTTCAGCTCCTCTCCCCTGTTAATTATGTAAGAGTTGGTAATTATCATGTTGAAGCCGAACCTCTCTCGAAGTTCTTCTGGTTGAACCGCTCCTTTATGTCCGAGTTTATTGGGATTGACGACCGGCATCAGTTCGGGGGTTCTGATTTTCCTTCCGTTGACCTCGAAACTTCCCCTTCTGCCCATCAGGTCGCATTTTTCAACCTGGAAAGTGGATCGCATATCCTTAACTTCTGTCATTTGACTCCCCTTCCACAATCTCGGGATTCACCAAGTTTTGAGGCACGTTGCCGCTCAGGATCTCCAGAGTTCCCCTGGCAACCAATTCGGCCATCGCGTTCCTCGTGGTGTGGGTGGATGATCCTATGTGGGGTGCCAGAACCACATTTTCCAATTCAAGGAGTCCCGGATGGACCCGGGGTTCCCTCTCGTACACATCCAGGCCGGCCGAACCTATTATGCCATTTTTTAGGGCATTTTCCAGGGCCTCCTCGTCCACCACAGGACCTCTGGCAGTGTTGATCAATACGGCATCATCCTTCATCATTTCCAGCTCTCGGGGACCTATCATATGCCTTGTTTCATCTGTCAAGGGGCAGTTCAGGGATACGAAATCGGATTCCCTTAGAAGTTCCTTTAAGTTTACATAACGGGCTCCGAGCTCCTCTTCGAGGTCTTTTTTCCTGTTTCTTGAATAGTATAAGAGGTTCATCTCGAAGCCTTTACCCCTTCTCAAAACAGCTCTACCTATTTTACCTGCACCTATTACTCCGAGAGTGGCTTTCCAGACGTCCTTTCCCAGCATCAATTTGGGTCCCCATTGCTTGAATCTTCCATCTCTGACATACCTGTCGCTCTCACCGATCCTCCTGGCTGCCGCAAGGAGAAGGGCAAAAGCCAGGTCCGCAGTGGCTGCGGTTAATACACCGGGAGTGTTGATCACTGCAATATTGTTCTCCGTGGCGTATTCCACATCTATATTGTCGTAGCCTACGGCGTAATTGGCTATGACTTTCAGGTCCCTGCCCGAATCGATGGCTTCTCTGTCCATTCTGTCGCTGAGGAGGCAGATCACGGCTGTCTTCCCTTTCAACCTTTCGAGCAGCTTCTCCCTGGGCATGGGATCATCCTCTTCCCAGCTATCGATCTCAACCTTTCCATTCAGAATTTGGTAAGCTGGATCGGGAAGGTTCCTCGTTACCAATACCTCGGGCAGATTTTTATCGATCTCCATGGACATCCACCTTTTTCACCCAAAAACCAGGTATTAGTTAAATCCATCCCCCGGCCCGCCATCCCAAAGTAGGATAATTATACACCGTAATGCGTTGGGGAGGTCCTGACCTGAGATCACGCTTGAATTCGCCGGGGGACGAGAAAATGGTACTGAAACCATATCGGAACGCAATGGAACTGAAGGAATCCGGATATGCACCGCTCACGGCTCAAAGGGCCCTTTCCAATGAGATCCATAAACGGTTGAGAGAGTTCAGGAGCAAAGGCTATTCCCGGGAGGAGGCCCTGGCGCTTCTTTTTCCCGGAACGGTAATGGATGCCGATGTGCTCGAGAGTCTGGTGGCAGCTTTGATGGGCGGTTCCCACATTCTTCTGTTCGGTCCTTCCGGAACCGGTAAGACCTCGCTTGCCAAGGAGATATGGAAACTCTTTCCCAAGGAGATCTATGTTGTGGAGGGTTGCCCCGTCCAGGACGATCCCATGTCGATAATCGATCCTTTGTATTATTCTAGGGTTGGCTGCTGTCCCTCCTGCAAAACCAGATTTGGAGTTGAGGGAGAGGAGTTCCATCCGGAGATGGTGGATCCTTCTACGGTTCCCGTGAAGGTTTTCAACCTCAAGGAGGGTTACGGACTGGCAAGGGTTCAGGGGTCCTCGGAAGTCTTTCCGGATAATCTGACAGGGGTTTTCAATCTACACAAACTGGAAGAGGTCGGGGACCCGACAAGTCCCCTCATACTCGAACCGGGAAAGCTTCTACAGGCAAATAGGGGCCTTCTCATGGTGGATGAAGTAGGCAAACTCCCCCTGGGAACACAGAACGTCCTCCTCCAGGCGCTTCAGGAAGGAATAGTCACACCTGCAAAATCGAGAGAGACCTTCCCCGGATCATTCGTTGCCATCACCACATCCAATCTCAAGGATCTGGATGCGATAAATGAACCGCTGAACGACAGACTGTCAAATATCTACGTTGATTATATAAGAGACCATCACAAGAATCGTACAATCATCGATGTGGCAAGACAGGGGATGCCCATATCGATATTCTTTCCCGAGATCTACCTCCATGCTGCAGTATTTGTCGTGGAGGCATGGAGGGATCTCTCGGTTGATATTCCCGAATTGTCAGAGGTGGGTTCCAACAGGTCCATTCTGGACACCGTTACCAGATCGGTGGCATTTTCGGTTCTTAAGGATGATGAATACGTTTCAAGGAATAATTTCGAAAAGGGTGTCAGGGATGCCTTGTTCGGAAGGATCAGAGCCCGGGGCGGAGACTCTTTCCTGAGAAACGAGGAGATATTGAAGGAATTCCTGGAAGGCAATATGCCCCTTGCAATCGAAAGGGCCTTCAGGGTATACTGGTGCACATTTTTCCAGAGAGAACTGGGTTCCTCGGTTGCCAGGGCAGAGAAGATCGCAAAAGGCCTGGGATCGGGTTCCGTTCCCAAAGGCGGGGACGGGGATCTTCTGAGGGAATTCATTCTAAGGACCGAAAGGAATCAGGGAAAACTGGATCAGAGCGAGGTCCTCTCCCGGGTGGTTGGGATCCTCAATTTTATGGATGATTTCGGATGCAAAGGCGAGTAGCTTTTGGGTGATCTGATTTGAGCGCGGAAAATCCGATATCCTACCCTCATATAAAAGGGGCCGGAGTCGTCATTCCGGATTGCTCCAGGGGTGTGTACACCCCTTTCAGACTGACTTCCCGGGAGAAAAGGGAGCTTGTAAGAAAACTTGCAGAGAAAGGACTCAGCGGAATCGATGATTACCTGGAGGAGAAAAGGACACAAGGAGCCATTGCCGACAGGCTTGATGAACTGAGGAAGAGGATGTCCGACGAGCTCGAGAGAATAAGGACGCTCAGGAGATCGTCTCTCGACGAACAGATAAAGGACCTGAGGTCATCCAGTGTTTATGTGATGAGGGAATCCAAGGATGTTCCTCTTTCGGATGAATCCTCATTCAGAAGGTTCTCCTCGGAAGAGATCAGGGGGGAGATTCTGGCAACAGAACTGATAGGTGTGCTTGAGGGGCGCCATGAAATAAGGGAAAGGAGGGAAAAGATAGGTTTTTTCAGGAAATTGTGGAGGAAGATCAAGGATATCATCATGAGGATAATCTCAGGCATGGTTTCTCTCTTCGGCAGAATAAGGAACCGCTTCTTCAGGAAAAAAGAGGATAAAATTTCGTTAAAAGAAGGTGAAAGGTCCAAAGGAGCGATCTCGCTTCCCTTCCCCTCACTGAGAAGCGATCTGGAAAAATGGGAAAGCGACATGGAAAGAAGGCTCGACGAGGACAAGAACCTGCAAAGAGCGGTGGACAGCAGGATATCCGAGAGCTACGGATTTTCCAGCGGTTTGATAAGGTTGAAGAGATCATATGATCCCGAGTGGTATCACCGGGAAGCAAGAAAACTGCTCAGAAAAGAGGTCGAGAGTTCCGCCGAAAACAAGAAGAATGAAATTGAAAGAAAGAAAGAGGAAAAATTGAGAACAATAAAGAAAACCGAAAAGGATGAACGCAGGGCCCGGGAGAAGATAATGGAGCTGGAGAGGGATTTCGAAGAAGAGATGAAAGAGAGGTCCAGATCCATAAGGGATTTCTCCAAGAAGCAGGTTAAAAAGGAGGTCCTCGGAAAGCTTTCGCAGATGGGATACATTTCAAAAACCTCTCCTGGTGAAAACCTCGAAGATATTGAATCCGAATGGGAGATAACAGAGGCTCTTGTGGAGAAATTCACCGAGCTTATATATGCTGAGGTTATGGAAGGAAGCAGGGGGATCAGGGACAGGAGGGGAACAAGTGTTTCTGATGCGGGTGTCTACGAGAAAGCGAAACTCCGGATGATAGGCGAGGAAGCCAGGATGGACATCCTTCAGACGGTTGTCAACGCGAGGATCAACCATCCGTCAGACAGAACGATCCACCACAATGACATGATGGTCCTGAGGGAGGTCACCACTACAGAGCTACATGGTGTCATCATAGTCGATGTATCGGGGTCCATGTGGGAGAACAACAGGCTTGAGGCTGCCAAGAGGTCGGTTCTTGCATTGACCCAGGCCCTCAAGAGAGAAAACCCGAGGAATAAAGTGGATATAATCTCAATGTCAACCAGAGCTTCGCCCATTCCTTTGAAGGAAGTAATGAAATTGGAACCCAAAGGCTTCACCAATCATCAGGAAGCTCTCGCATTGGCAACCGATATCTTCTCCAACTCCAGGGCCGACAGGTACCTTCTCTTCCTCATCACGGACGGCCTTCCAGAAGCTTACACGGATGAGAAGGGAAAAGCCGTGGCGGGTGATCTGGAAAAGGCAATGGAACTGGCCCTTTCCAATGCATCGAGATTATTAAGGTTCGGCAACCTTGTGTTCAATATATTTTTGCTGGAGCCTGAAGATGAGACCTATGTCAACTCAGCCAGACGGATCGCAAAGGAAGGCGAGGGCAGGGTAATAATTGCCGATCCAAAGGAGCTTGCAAGCAGGGTGATAGGCACATTTGATGAGGGTGTGGATGTTCTCGGCGGAGTTTAGGTGTCCAGTTCTCCTTTTTTGATGTTTTTTCCAGGGCCAGATTTTTCTTATTAAAATATCGGATGTTCGCACTTGGGAATCTACCTAAATTTTTCCAATTCTTCATCAGGATTTGATATTTTTATTCCATGAATCCAATTGGAAGAAGTGTATTATCTTATAACAAATTCAACATGTTTTTCGGTAATATATTAAAGATTTACTCTAAATCATTAAATATCAAATAATCGATCAATGGTCATGGAAACCAAAGAATTATACAAGATAAAAGTAAGGAATGGAAGAAATCTCATTGAGATAGAGGGTGATAAGGAATTCGTAGATGATGTTTTCAAAGAAGTCAAAACGATATTTCCGAAAAAGAGAACAAGGTCCAAACCTGCGAAAAGGGGACCGAAACCCAAACCAAAACCCTCCATAAACCTCAAGGAACTCGATGTCAAGGATATTCTACCGAAACTGGAGGGAAAGAGTACCGATATGAAGGTACTGGCCTCCGGGTACTGCATCAACAAGAAATTGAGGAAGAGGGAATTTCGCTCAAAGGAGATGACCAATTTCATGGAGGAGAATGACCTCAATGTTCCAAACAACCTGACCTATTACTTCAGGAAATTGATGAACGAGGGTCTTCTAAATCAGGGTAGGAAGCAGGGTAGATTCAAGGTGTCAGACGAGGGAATCAAACATATCGAGTTCGGTCTGGAATAAAGAGAAAAATTCGAATCCAGTCAGGATTCAATCAATCATGATCTGACAACCACTGTCAGGAAAAAGAACAGGGAGAGGCCTCCTCCCAGAATCACACCTATTACGGCCAGTAAGGGTTTGAGAATGGGTGCTGCAGACCAGTGGATGATATTGAATATCGTATCATCGGGGAATTGCGCACTTATTATGAACTTGAAATAGATCCAGATCCCCCATATGATTAGTCCTGAAAGCAACATCGGTATGGCAATCACCTTTGCCTTTCCCTGGCCGAATTTGAAGGTGAATAGACTTATCACTATTGCAGAAGCGCCGTAGGTCATAACGAAAGAGATGATAAGAAAGGTCCATTCATTGTTGTGGTAATCGTGCTCGGAGGTATCTTCCTCCTCCTCCTCGGCGCTTGCAAGGAGGGGACAGAATAGAAGCAACAGTATAAAACCTGATGAAAGGAGAAGTAGTGTCCTTCTTAATCCAGTATTTGAGAGAACCTTTCTTCCCCTTGCGGAACGGTCGAGCATGGGCATCTACCGATGATCCTTTTTCTCAGGTGAACTTGATACCTGTCAGGGTCTTTGTGTCGATGACCCCTGGAATCGACCTGACCTTCTCCACAACGATCTGGCCCAATGTATTGAAATCCCTTGCCTCGATCTTCGCGATCAGATCGTATTCACCGAAGAGAGGATGAAGCTCCACAATTTCTGGTACGTTCATGAGGGATTTGAAAACATCATGTTCCTTGGCCGGTGCCGTGCTTATCAGAATGAAACCTATAACCATCCATTTTCACCTCCCTTGACCATATCCGAGGAGACTCTATATACTTTTCGTATTGGTATTTTCCCGCTTAAAAAAAGATGGCTCTATTGGAAAATGATTTTGGAAATTATATTGTTAAAAATGAAAATCCATAGATTAATTAGGGGAGTCGATGTTACGGGTCAAGAACCTTCGGGGCATATGGTACAGGGGTTGGTGAGAACAAGTGACCAAGAAGATAAAAATAGGTATCACCGGACTGCCTGGAGCTGGTAAGACGCATGCCTTGAGAAAGGTCGTGGAAATGCTTGAAGTAGAGGGAATAAAGGTAGGCGGAATGATAACCGATGCAATAGAGGAAAAGGGTAAGAAGGTGGGTTTCATGGTCCAGGACCTGCTCACCAAAGAGGAAGGTGTCCTTGCCCGCATCGACATGGATTCCGAGGTCCGTTTTCTCGAATACGGTATAGACATGGAAGCTCTTGATGGTATAGGAGTTGCCGCGATAAACAGGTCCACGATGGAAGCCGATGTTATTGTAATTGATGAGGTGGGCAAGCTTGAGGTCGAGTCCAAGAATTTCGTGGAAGCTGTCAAGGATGCCCTGGAAGCCGATAAGCCTCTTCTGCTGACACTGCACAAGAAATCCAGGAATCCCCTGCTTCAGGATATAAGAAGGAGGGATGATGTGAGGATCCTTGAAGTAACGCCGATAAACAAGAACATACTCCCATACAAGATAATCCCCCTGATTAAAGAGGAGCTGGTTAACAAACCCAATCGGGACGCATATTAATTGCCACCTACAGCATTCTTTTATAATAAAATACCCTTGGACAGAAATCAACAATCTTCACATTACTGGACGATACAACAGGTGTACAGTAATGTATTAATATAATCTCGGAAGATGTTTCGATTGTACTTGACGTGAAACTCAACCATTAAACAGGAGGTATGGTGTATGAACACAGAAAATTTCCACCCCAAGGGGCTCATGCTCGTCGCAGGCATACTTATGCTTCTGACAGCATCCGCTGTTGGGGGATACGTGCTTTACAGGTATGTCGACGAGGTGGATGTCGATGAATTGGTCTTCGACACCTGGCTCAATGCAAAGAGGGATCTCTTCGAGAACCTTGGCCAGATGGAAGCGCCAGTTGACGATACCGGAAACCCGCTAGTTAACGATTACATTACAAGGTCAGGAGGAGGCCAGCTCGAGTGGCAGACCACTCTTTTCGAAGCTGAAGGTGAATACCTCTCCTCCCCTGCCATCGTTGACCTTGACAATGACAATGATCTGGAGGTAGTGATCGCTTCAGCAGGAGATTACCTCTATGCACTGAGGCCCGACGGAGGATATTTCTGGACCAATCCCTACGGGGATGATGTCATAGATTATCTCGGCCAGACATCCGGAACCTCAGGCCTTGATTTCGATCCCCCTCACATTTTCGCATCGGTCATTGCAGCTGATGTAAATCTCGGAGATACACCCGAGGTCATCATCGGAGTTAAGGACGGTGCGCTCTGTATCGGATCGGACGGCGAGAAACAGTGGAAGAAGGGTCTAACCACAGGTTACTACTTCTCAACTGCCTGCATCACCGATCTGGAGGGAGAATGGACCGGTAACAAGGAGGACCTGGAGATCGTCCTTGCTTCCGATGACGAGGGAAGAAAAGGATGGATGGAAGCCTTCGAGGTGGATGGCGGAGCCATATTTAGGGAAGAAGCCCCTACCGGCGGTGAGGGCGGCCTTATCGGCTGTTCCGTAGTCGCCCATGACCTTGACGGAGATTTCTGGAACGGTCCAGAGCTCATCAATCCCGATCCATCAAAGGAGAGAGATACCGAGCTCATCATCGGTAACCACGACAGAGGCCTCAGGATCTGGGAGAGACAGGGCGAGAATGCAGAGGGCAAGCCCAATTACGACGAATCCACTTCCGGTTGGCTCGGTGGTCACCAGACCTATGCAACCGCAGCTGTTGCAAACGTCACCGGATCTCCCGAGACCGAGATTTTCATCGGTTGTTCAGAAGGTTATCCCAGGACCTGGACCGGCTGGGGCGGTAAGCTCTATGCTTATACTCCAGGCGGCAAGAAGCTCTGGGACTATCAGACCGGAAGCTCCCGGGCATCGATATTCTCCTCACCAGCAATTGCAGACATGCAGGTAGCCAAGGATGATCCCGAAGAGAAGCACCTCGATTATGAGATAGTATTCGGTTCCGATAATGGCATGATGTATGTGATGAACACAGAGTACCATAACCTTCTATGGTCCTTCGATACAGGTGGGAGATGTATGTCATCCCCCGCCATATGTAACATCAATAACGATGATGAACTGGAAATCGTGATAGGTTCCGATTCGGGCAAGGTTTTCTGCTTCGACGGTGATCCGTCGGATGGCATCGACGAGGGAGTTCCATACCCCGGAGACGGACCGACACAGGATGTACTGTGGGTATATGATACCACGGTTCCCATCGGAATCTCCTCACCTGTTGTGGGCGATATCGACCTTGACGGAATGCTCGAGGTCGTCATAGGCGACCAGGAGGGAAATGTTTACTGCATTTCCGCAGGCGGAAGGTCCGTGAAGGGACAGGCAGACTGGCCGGAGTTCCACTACGACCTCAACAGGACCGGGTTCTACAATCCCCAGACCTCCTACGGTGTGGACATCTACCCCAGGAAGGATCAGGAGACCGGTCAGCCTCTTGACACGCTTGTCAAATCCGTTCCTCCCGGTTCCAACGTTAAATACAATCTCACAGTTGAGAATACAGGTAAGGGAATCTCCGAGGTCAACAAGGATACAATATATGTAGAGGTCGAGCAGGAGTCCATCCCAGAGGGATGGTCCGTGTTCCTCGATACACCGGCTGACAGAGGTAATGATAATCCGGGATACGTGAGGCTTGCCTCGCAGGAGGTGGCTTTCATACAGCTAACGGTTTATGCTCCCTGGGAGGGAGAGATAGGTGAGATGGCGAGGATCAACGTAACTGCGAACTCGTCCCAGGATCAGTTCGCATCGGATTCGATAACGACTTTGACGATATTGGATCTGTTCGTGGACTTCCAGTTGAACTATCTCAAACAGGCATCGACCGATCCATTGGATCCTCTTGTGGGAGAAAAATGGGACAAGATTAACCCGGGTGCCGAAGGCATCTACACGATATCCGTACTGAACAAGGGCAACCTCAACGATACCTATGAACTATCGCTGAGCGCACCCCCGCGGGATGCCGGCTGGGACTGGTATTTCGTTGAAACGGGAGAGATCACGGCGAACATATCGCTGACAGCTCCTCCGCTTGCTGAACAGTTCGGAGGCATAACCGGAACTGACTTCACTGTCAAGGTGAAGTGCCCGATAGATGCAACCAAGGACACACAGATCCCGATAATACTTACAGGAGTGTCGGTGAAGTCCCAGGAAGCTGTTATCGAGGACATCGTAAAAACGGACAAGCTGATAATGATAGTCGGCGAGGTCAACGAACTACAGCTCAAGATAGAGGATTCAACCAAGTATGTGGATCCCAACGGAACCGTGGAATATACTCTTGAGATCACCAATCTCGGTAACAAGGATATCATCTACGTTGTCTTGTCCATTGAGGGCAAGCAGCCCGGCTGGCAGGTCAGGTTCCCCGAGGAGCCTCAGGCAGTCTATCAGGGCCAGACCAGGCCGGTTACCATAAGGGTGACCGCTCCGGGATACGTAGGGGCCAACCAGAAACTGGTTCTGAACGTGATAGGGGTGATCAGAGATGCCACCAACTTCCGTGCTTCGGCGCCGCTCACGGTCATAGTCAACCATGTCTACGACTTTGATGCGGTGGTCATAGAAAAGGAGGTCAAGGTTGATCCCGGCAATACCGTCTGGTTCAGAATGCAGGTATCAAACCTTGGAAACGGCGAGGACATCATAAACCCCAACGCCTACGAGATCCTCCTTGATTGGAACCTGACATTCTATGACATGCAAGGGCATCAGAAATACGAGTTCGACATGGACTGGAAGAGCAACATCTTCATAAACGGCCGTGTGAAGGTTCCCGAAGATACCAGAACTGGAAGCTACATAGTAGGTGTCAACCTGACGGGAGAAGGGTCCTCCAAGGTGGTTTATGTGAGGGTCTTTGTCAATCAGACCTACGATCTGAGAGTGGAGACCCTGGAAGAGACCAACGTAATGACCACCCAGATCCAGCCCGATCAGGAAAAGCCGTTCGTGCTCCAGGTGGGCAACTACGGAAACGGCCTCGAGAGGATCAACCTCAGGCTCGGCAAGCGCTATGATCCCGTCAGGGATCAGATGGAGGTCCTCTATGACGGTTGGGAGGGCAAGTTCGTTGCTATTGCAAACACGCCGGACTTCACCACCAACATCAAGCCCTTCGACTTCACCAAGGAGATACCCATCTCCAATCTGGTGGCCGATGTCTACTATACGCCGAACTTCACCGCAGCCGCTGTGTCTGGATCCAATATTGAAGAGATCCGCGAGATCACCCTGGTGCTTGACAAGGGTCAGACAGCCTGGGTCCATCTCACTCTAAAGGCGCCTAGGTTCGAGGTTCAGTCCTCAACCACTACGGATATCTCCGTTGCAGGTCGCGGCGAGGGAGGACCAACCGATTGGAACGAGACCATAATCAAGCTGGAGGTCCTCTTCCCCGATCTTGTATTCGTGAAGGATGACAAGGGCAGGGCCATTGACTTCTCCGGAGGAAACGCCGACGGAGACAACCACGCCACCGTCGGAGACGTACTCACCATCATAGTGAGGATAAAGAACGTGGGCGACATTCCAGCAGAGAACGTGGATGTTCAGCTCAAGATCGACGGTGAGGAGAAGAAGGTATCCACCTTGAGGTCCGTGAAGAACGGCGACAACGAGACCGACGAGAAGACCGTGATCTTCTCGTGGGTTGCAGAGGCCGGTGAACACAAGGTCGAGGTCGTACTCGATCCAGAGAACACCGTTGTCGAGGCCCCCGGAGGCGAGGGAGACAGCAACTCCGTTACCAGGACCGTTAAGGTCCAGGGTAGCTTTGTTGTCAAGGAGCTGGTGAATGAAAATCCGATCATTTCCACCATGCTCATCATCCTCCTGGCGATAGTCGCCCTTGTTGGAGCGGCTCTGCTCCTCAAGACCTCCAAGAGGATCTGAGACACCTAAATAGAATCGGATATACGGGGAAGTCCCACCGGACTTCCCCTTTTTAATGTACAAATTATTTATCAAACCGAAGCCTAAGGCTGTTTTTTCCGATGGTCTCGAACCTTCGTAATGTTTTTAATCGACGAAAGAAGGTTTCGAGATAAATAAAAACGGAAATTGCTGATCAATCTATAATCATTTCAGAATTTCCAGATCCAGCCTAAATATATTTCTTATAGGGCCAATCGGTCCAACCGATATATGCGGAGATCTCGTTGAGCCAATCCCTGGAATCGTAACCCGAAACCTCCCAGAATTCCTCGGTCTTGTATCCCTTTACAATATCCCTTGTGGCCTCAAGCCAAACGGGGAGGTCCTCCGGAACAGCTCCGAATAGCAGGGTTACAAGCAATCCGTTCTTGAATCCCAGTTCGATGTTTTCGGGAGGGCTGGGGATCGGTTGAGGTTTCAGATTGGCTGCGTGACTTATCACTCCAAGCTTCAACCCCTGCTTTCCTGTGATGAAATTCATCTTGCCGGAGAGTGAAGGGAACCATTGATCGGCCACGAAATCACCGAAATCCTCGAAATACTCGCTCATCTCTGGATAGATCGGTATGCAGTAAAGAGATGTCGCCCTGAACTCGTAAAGAGGTGATGAGGATCCCGTGAATGTGAAAAGACCCAGATCATCCTCATTTCCATTGGTCTGGTTTTCCAGCTTGATCCTCCCCTTTTCGAGGTCCTTTACGACTGATTCTATCTCTTTGTCATCATCGATATCGGGATCCACATAAAGATGAGGAATGACAAATGGTCTTTCGGGGGTGAGTCCTGCCATAATATCCGGGATGTCTATGGGTCCCAGGGGCCAGTTCTCCTGCATCCACACCTGCTCCTCGTAGGTAGCGACATTGTATTTCAGATACGGATAGAGGGCCTGGGAAAGCAGCTCGATAGGAAAAGGATTGAGGACCTCTTCCCTGATCTGCTTCCTGCCGAAATCCTTCATGCACTGGGCGAAATGGTGATTGGACAGGGGGAATATGGCGATCCTGGAGTGCTGAAATTCGTAGGATTGGTCCAGTTTTCTTACCTCTATGGCCGAGTTTATGACCTCCCTGCACCTGAAGGGTATGTTGGTGAAATCCCTTCTGGTCACCCTTCTTGCCACCTTCAGAAGCTTTCCCATGGTAGGGGCAACGGTCCTCGGGCCTTGCAGAGACAGAGCCGTCCTTTTGGGAAGAACGGTGAATACCCAGAAGATCGTGGACATTGGCAGGCAGTAACCCAGATGCTGAAGGACCTCGGGAGTGAGGCCACCTCCCGTACCGCCGTCGGCGGTATGGATGATAACCACAATAGCCGGTTCTGCCTCAGAGATCGGTTTGTAGAGGTTGAATGCGAGGTTCTTTACCACATCATCATTGAGAACCGCTTTGGCGGCTCTTCCCGGTCGTCCTCCCGCACCCCTGGACATTCCTCTCGCCGATTGCGAGAGGGAGATCTTCTGCTCATCTGGTATGTTTTCGAAAAATCCTTTTCTGGTGGGGTCCGAGGAGGTATCCAGAATGAATGTAAGCGGTTTTTCTGTAGTGGCTTTAACCGCCCTTGCCAGGCAGGAGTACCTGTCCACGTTGATGTAATTGAGGACCTTCTCCATACCGTCGGAAAGGATCCTCGAACCGCCCCCTCCAATACCCACTATCACAATCGAAGGCATCTTTCCCTCTTCAGGTTGGACATCCATATTCTTCCCCCGCCCCCAAAGGGCCTCCGTCCATCGATGGTATGGATATATCTAAATTGTGCAGGTCACGATGGAGATCAGGGGACCAGTCTATTCTTGTCTCTCGGGAAGAGGACCGTTTCCCTTACATTGGGTCTGCCCGTGAGTATCATCGTCAGCCTCTCGGCGCCGAGGCCCCATCCGGAATGGGGCGGCATGCCGAAGTCGAATGATTTCAGGTAGAATCCGAACTTGCTCGGATCCAGGTTCCTTTCGCTGATCAGTTTTTTCAGCAGACTTGGATCGTGAACTCTCTGGCCTCCTGATACAAGCTCCTTTTCACCGAAGTTGAGATCGAATCCGAGGGATACCTCGGGATCGTCCGGGTGAGGCTGAATGTAGAAAGGTTTCAACTTCATTGGCCAGTTCATGACGAAATAGAGGGAAGGCCTGTCCTTTGCAATCTCCTTGAAGCCATCCATGGGGATGTCGTCTCCCCATTCTATAACCCTCTTCTTTCCCGTAGCCTCGTCCACAATCTCGAGGCCTTTTGCAGAGAGCTTGTCTATGATGCATTTGTAATCCAATCTGGGGAAGGGCCTCTCGGGAGAGACTATGTTCTGTCCCAGCTTCTCCAGATCGATGTAATTGTTGTTCAATACGTTGGAATAAACCCTCTGGATAACCTTCTCCAGAATTTCAAGTGAATCATCGAGGGTCCCCCATGCCATCTCGCAGTCGATAGAGGTGTATTCGTTGAGGTGCCTGACCGTGTCGTGTTCCTCCGCCCTGAAAGCGGGACCGATCTCGAATACCCTGTCCAGACCTGTTGCCATCATGGTCTGTTTGAAAAGCTGAGGTGACTGGTTGAGGTATGCCTTGCGGTTGAAGTAGTTCATCTCGAAAAGAGCTGTGCCTCCTTCCGTGGCGGTTGCGACTATCTTCGGGGTCTGGATCTCTATGAAATCCTCCTCGAGGAATACCTCTCTTGCAGCATTCAACAATGTCGATCTGATCATGAAGATTGCCTGGACCTCGGGTTTTCTGAGATCCAGAAACCTGTTGTCCAGCCTCGTATCCATATCGGCGTCAACCTTGTCAACCACTCCCAGGGGAAGGGGTGTGTTGGCCTCGCCCATTACCTTGACCTTGTAGGGAATGATCTCCCAACCGGCCTTTGCCTGGGTTGCCTGTTTCACAATTCCCCTAACGCTGAGGGCGGATTCCCTGGGAACGTTCACGATCAGGTCGAAAAGCTCCTTGTCCATGGTCTTGGATAGGGCTGTCAACTGGGCCACGCCCGATCTGTCCCTCAGATGTACAAAGGCCATTTTACCCAGGTTTCTTGTATACTGGACCCAGCCGCAGAGGGTGACCTCCGTGTTGTAATCCTCTTCTCCGATCTCTGCAGCGAACTTGGTTCTTTTCCAGATGGTCTCGTCTTCCATGGGATCGGACCTCTTTGAATTGCCCCCAGGCCATTTTACAATGGTCAGGGGTAAGGCGCTGAAACAAGTACTGATATTTATTGGTGCCCCTTCTCCTTATAACGGATTGGGAAATGAAACCTTCAGGTAGCGTTTTTCTAGTCCAACTTTACATATATTAGAGGGGGATCAGAGGAGTTTAAAAAAAACCATTTGAGATTCTATTTCGACGGAAAAATATTTGATATTATTCTGGCCGGGATAAAAATCAGGTTTTTTACACATTTTCTAAAATCTGAAAAATACGCATTGTTGTAATGAATCCAACAGATTATACGTCATTAAGTTAAGAATTCCTGGAAATACTTATATAATGATTAGATGTTTTTCACCGATAGGGTGAGCTTTAAGGGGACATAGACTCACCTGGGATAACACAGCATAGGAACCTATGTGAAAACTAGGTGGTGATGAGTATGGAGAACCTGTTAAGAAAAAGAGCCATGGCCATAACTATCGCAATGGCCATGATAATGGTGGCATTCCTTGGTATTCAGGTAAAGGCTGATGTTGAGCCGGTTCCCGAGACCTTGGATGTAACCGTAACCGATACTTTTGAGCCTGCTAATGATGGTAACGCATATACCCTCCTGAATACCTTCGAGTGGTTCGTGCCCGGAACGGATATGAACCTTTCAAACGACTTCAATGTCACCTTAACGGTCGGACCTCTCGGACCATTTGATCTCCGTGAGAACATGGATGAAATGTGGAATGAGACCAGGGTAGGATGGGTATTCACCTTCGCACCCGACTCGCCTGATTATGTCGGCGACCATGAGTGGATGGTTGAGATCGATAATGGAACGGAAGCGGTGAACGATACGGGCATGATAACTATCTGGCATCCCGTAATCCTGAATCCAGCTTTTACACTTCCGACATTCACCGAGGATGAAACTATCCCATGGAACATCACGGATACCTGGCTGCCCATGATGGATCAGGCCGATTCATATCTGACATTCGGATTCCCGGACGGAGTTCCTGACGGATGGGATTTCACCCCGGTCATGGATGGTATCTATACCCACTGGCATGTCACGCCTCCGGAGAACTTCACGGGCTGGCAGCATGTTAACGTATCAGCGGAGGATACCAATGGTGTGGAAGGAGGTTTCGCTTATAACATATTCAACCTGACGGTTGAACCGGTAAACGATCCTCCGGTGATCCACGAAGTGATCTTCGAGGATATGAGCTACATGCCCGAGTGGGTCAATGTGACCGAGCTCCTCAATGTAACCGGGGTGATGGGTAACTTCTCATGGCTCGTGGAACTGGAACTGGAAGAGGATCAGATGGGTGTGAATTTCACGGTAAATTTCACTGATCTTGAGACCGACCACATGAACTTGTCAACCGATATCAACGATGACATAATGGATGGTATCGAGATTGAGTGGGATTCCGCCCTCCACCAGTACAATGTCACAATCGACGAGAATCTCAACGGCCATTTCCTCGTTAATTATTCGGTAATGGACGATGATCTTACAAATCCGAAGGATGCCTACGTTTGGATCCTCTTCACCGTGGAGGCCGTCAACGATCCTCCGACAGGAGAGTGGGGAACCGGGTATGCAGATAGGATCGACGTCTTCACCGGAGAGGAGGTCAACGTATCTGTTGCCAATCTCAACGATGTTGACGGGGACGACCTCACCGTGATCTGGGAGATCGACGTCTTCACCGGAGAGGAGGTCACAGGCTGGAACGAGGAATACTTCCTCTACAACTGGTCAACTGCGGGTGTCTACAACGTTACCGCCCATGTGAGCGACGGAACAGCTACAGTTGAAATCGGATACTTCCACGTCAATGTGACCGTGGAGAATACCGCTCCCACGATCAGTGGCGACATTACAGGTCCCGTTGAAGAAGTGGAAGAGGGAGAATCCTTCGATCTCAGCGTATCAGCCTCCGATGAACAGGGCGATGATCTGACATACACCTGGACCCATAATCAAAACACCGATTGGGAAATGACCGGTGAAACCATAACAGTCACCGATCTCGAACCGGGAACCTATACCTTCACGGTGACGGTGGAGGATCCTGAAGGCCTCAGTGCTACCCAGACCTTCTCCGTGACCATTGCCGAGAAGGAGGAAGATGATGACGACATGACAGTTGTAATCATCATCATCGTTGTGATTGTCCTCCTTGTTATCCTTCTGATCATCATCCTTGTGGTGATGAAGGGAAAGAAGAAGGAAGAAGAGGAGATGCCCGAGACCCCTGAAATGGGAGAGGGCATGCCTGAAGAAGGTGGCGAAGGTGTTGAAGGAGGCGAAATGCCCATGGAGGGCTACGAGCAGCCCATGGGCGAGCAGCCGATGGAGCAGCAGATGCCCGAGCAGCCGATGGAGCAGCAGATGCCCGAGCAGCCTGAGCAACCCATGGGCGAGCAGCCGATGGAGCAGCAGATGCCCGAGCAACCGATGCCCGAGCAACCTCAGCCCCCTGCACCGGAACAACCCGCTGCACCACAGCAACCCGAGCAGCCGGTACCTCCGCAGGCTCCCCAGCAGCCACCCGTTCCTCCGCAGCCCCAGCCTCCTCAGCCTCCTGAGGAAACTGAGTAAGTTTGTTGATGTGAGGAGTTTCAGCGCTTTCCTTTCGAGGGGGGCGCTTTTTTTTTACTTATATCTTTTAATCCAGGTAACCTCAATATACCAGTGGAGTCTTTACCGAACGTCCAGGGTGATAGGATGTTGTCCGCCATCAAAAGGATCTTGGTCCCTCTGTTATTGCTCATGTCGGCGATCTTTCCAGCGGTATTGATCAGCCCCGATTCCGGTGCATATTCCAATCAGTATCTTTTCGATGAGGCGGTTGAGATATTCTTCGACACCGATGCAAGGGAAGAAAATCTGGATCCTGAAAATACGAGGGATATTTTCAAGATAATGGAACTTCAGGGGGATGACAATCAGGGAGACAGATCCCAGAAACTGACCGTATCCCTGAAGAAGGATTCGGGAGCAAACGTAAAGGGAACGTTCTATGAACCCAACGGAAGACCCTTCTCCTTCCTCTATTCGGACGGGCAGTGGTCGGATGTGGAATTCTTCATTCCATATGACGGAGACTATTTCTTCGAGATAACCACGGATCCCGAAGGAAGTTCAGCAAGCTATACCTTTCAATTTGGCGGTGTTCAGGATATAATCAACAGTGGAAATGACGGAATAAACAAACCTGGTTCAACAGGTCTTGACGGGTCCTTGATCCTCGGGGCCAATCTCAATCCCTTAAGCGATCCGGTTGATTACTACAAATTCTCCATTCAGCCCAACAGGGCTGTGAGGGCATATCTTTTCGCGGAAAATCCATCAAGTTTCGAGGTTCTCAATGAGACCCAGGATCTTCTGGGGACCTTTGAACATAACGAGGTATTCGAGAAGAGAAACGACGGTGGCGAGGAGATCGTAATACACTTCAGAATATACTACCCCGTGGAAGGTGGTCTCCAGTACAGTCCCGTTAACAATCCATCTTACACCTTGAATGTTACCGAGTGGTCCCACACGACATTGCCAACTGTCAATACCAATGATCCCTGGCCCGGTACTCTTGTAATAAATGAGGATGAAGAGGTGGATCCTCCTCTGAACCTTTCCAGCCACTTCATTGAAACAGGGGGAGACAGAGTAGAGTTCAACGTGACATCTTCCAATCAATACCTGAAAGTGAAATTGGTCAACATCACCGAGGGAACCGGTTCCAAGAAGAAACAGTATACCCACGCACATATCATTCCCGACCCTAACTGGCACGGAGAGGAGGTTGTGTCTTTCAAGGCATCAGATTTCGACGGTTCCGTTTCGGATTCATTGACGATATCGGTGAGGGAGGTGAACGACCTTCCGTATGTAACCAGGATCGGCGGTGCCGATTATACAGATGGGGTTTTCAACATGTATGCCGAGGAGGATTCCGTAAAGGTATACAAGATGAACTACTCCGATGATGATGATCCATTAAATTCCCTCTCCTTCACCACCAATGCCTCGGCGGAGATATCGGAATTCTTCGAGATAAACCAGAACGGGACCATGGTCCTGAACCCAATCCAGGACCATGTAGGGAACTACTTCTTCAACGTCACGATAAATGATGGAAGGGGAGGAAGCCAGATCATTGATATCGCTCTATCGATCGAACCCGTGAACGATCCACCCATCCCGGGTTCCATAGAGATCCTCAAGGGAAACTTGACACTTCTCCCTTCCGAGGAGATAATCCTCGAAGCCAGTGGTTTCTTCGATCCGGACGGTGATCAACTTGTATTCGAATGGGATTGGGGTGACGGAAAGAGTTCCACTGGGAGGATAGGATCCCACGTTTATTCCACTAGCCATTCGGGAAACACAACAATCACCCTTATCGTAAATGATGGCTCCGTGAAAATCAGGGAGAACATCACCGTAGACGTGGAGGCCCCGGAAGATATCGCCAAAGGTGATCTTGTAAGAAATATCGATGATAAGAGGTCGGACGCTGTTAAGGTAATGGAAGAGTGGAAATTGAAAGGGGAGGGAAACCGTATTCTGACCGTCTCCACGGTTTCTCCGGTGGGCCTTGACATACTGGGAATAACAACACAGAGGCGGGAAAGCTCCCTTCAGATCCTTCTGGAGATCAAGGATACCATCCAGATTGACGGGACATTTCGATATCACCTTTTCATTGTGAGGTCGGGATACGAGGAACCCGCCTTCGATTTCAAGAACATCACCGGTTGGGATGATATTCCTCTCAGAATACCTTATGAGGAAGAGGTCCTGGCACATAGAAGCTATCTAGGAGATCCTTCCCTGAACGAAAATTCCACGGGACGCATTCTGAACAAGGCCACACTCGTGTGGGACATTCCCTTTACCGAACTCGTTGAGGGAGGCCTCCGATTTCCTATAGATCCAGAGGATTTTGACATATTCGCCGTTTCCATTCACGAACTGGAATACGCTGAAACGGGTAGTCTGGCAGAGAGATACATCGTAACCGATACCGCAGGGGAAGGCGCCCTTGAGGTCGATACCATAGAACCTGCGGGAAATACATCCGGAGGTTCCTCATCCTCATTCGGGGATTTCGCCGAACCCTCCAATATTCTTGTGGTAATCGGCATCATCATTGTTCTTCTTATCTTCGGTGTGGCGGGTTTCTTCCTCGTCCAGAGACAGAGGAAGGAGAAAAAACGTGAGGAAAAGGAATTTCTGGAACACATAGAGAGCATGAAAAAGGAGGGAAGGGATCCTTTCGGAAAGGAGATAGAGGATGAGGATTCCACGAAAAAGTCATCCTATGAGGACCTCTACGGCGGACCGAAACCCCAAGGTTACAAGGAATCATCCGAAGGTCCGGTGGCATCAACGCTTCCTGGTCCCGGCCTCGGAGGTCCGGTTGAATCGAGCTCGCATATAGAGGAACTGGAGGTAAAGGCGAAAAAACCCGAAAAAGAATAGTTTTTCACCTTGAAGGAATTAGATAAGAAACCTTATTAACGTACTCTCATTTTAATAAGTCCGGCATTCTGGATGCTCGGGAGGTGCTGGCGCAATGGTCCAGAAAGGGGACGGCTCCGTTCAGCAGAGAATCGAACGTAGCTGGAAAATATTGGAAAAGATACAGCAGAAGGGAAAGGACACAGGCAAATTGAAAGAGAGCCTAATCAAGATCGAGAAGGTCTCCAAGGCAGCTCCCGAAAAGGACCTGGAGAGAGCCATCTCCAAATTTGAGGATTATCTGGATAGGTTGGTCACCCAGATTGGGATCGAGGACGAGGAAAAAGCGGATGCCGGAAATGATTCATCGGAAGAGCAGGTTCCATCTCAGGAGGAAACGACTGTCAAACCCGAGGAAAATCAAGAACCCACGAAGGATCCGACCCCGCCTTCCCAACAAGAGGTTCGTCAAGAGCCTGACCGACAGCAAGAAGCTACGGAACCTTCAGAACCGGCAGAGAGTGATCAAGATAAGGATAAAGAGGATAGGCCATCAGCAGGGAAAGATCTGGAGCCTGTTCCACCTGCGGAGGGGGGAGAAAATGCTTCATCTGCAAAAGAAGGGGCCAATGAGATTCCTGATGAGATGGAAGAAGCACCACCATCTCCGTCGGTGGAGGAAAGAGAGGAAGAAAGTGATGTGAAGGTTGATATCGAATCAGAGGCTGCCAGGGAAAAATTGGTGGAAGACCTTGACAGCGAAACCAGGTCCCTGGGTGGTGACACAAGCGGGATACAGCCTCACATAAAAGCAATGAAGGATGCCATGGAGAAGAAAGACAAGGGTATGTTCGATCAGTACTGGAAGATATGTTATGACTGGCTATCTCAATATCTGATGTCACTGGCACCTTCATACATAAATGACATGATAGCAAGCATCAGGGAGACCGAATCTCTCTATCTTGACATCGGAAAACAGGAACGGCTCGACGGCAAGATACCTGACATAACGGCGATCATGGCAAAATCGAATTCATCCGATATCAATGACATGGTATCATCCCTTAAGGAGCTGAAGAGATCCATTGAATTGATCCAGGAAGACAGCAAGAACCTGGCACCCGACCTTATCGAGGAGATGAAGGACAAGAGAAATGAAATGAAGTCCCTTCTATCCCGTGTTGTTGATGAAGGTAAGAAAACATCCTTCAATCAGAGGATAGAAAAGTCACTTGAAGGAGCCGAGGAAAATACAACATTCGCCTATTCAAGATTCAGGGAACTTTACAAAGATGTCACCTCCGAGGCCGCAAATGCCGAGAGGAGGAAGTTCGAGAAGATCCTCCAGTCGGTTGAACCCATGATACAGCGTATTTCGGATATTTTGGGAGAGGAATCCGAAGAGCATGTCAAACTGGTGAGGGAGAAGGATCATCTTCTCTCGAAATTCTCTTCCGATATCAAAGGCGCCATGGAAGGTATGGAAGGCCTTCTCGATCAGGCAGCCAATATCCTGGCCGACCTTGAAGAGAGCAGGACCCAGACACTCGAGCAGGGGATTCAGGAAATCAAGGATCGAATGGAAAACATACCCGCATCCATCGATACCAATCCGGTTCGAATTATACTGGAGAAATCGGAAAAGGCAATGGAGGATAATGATCTGGAACTTTGTCAGACATTGCTCGAAAAGGCCCAGAACGCATTCCAGAAGACCCTCAACATCAGCATAAGAAAGCAGGCGGAAACCAGTCTGAACGAGGTTCTATCCACCAAAAACGAGCTTATCAATCTCTCGATAGATGTCACACCTTTGGATGAACCCCTTGAAAAGGCGAGTAAGGCTCTTTCTTCCGGGGATATGGAGACATTTGATTCGGAAATGGAAACCCTCAAGGAGAAACTCTCCTTCATGAGGAGGGAAGAATTGAGAGTGGAATATCAGAAATTGATGATCATGATTATGAACGAGATGAAATCTCTCAGAGACCAGGGTGTTGATGTGGAACAATTTGAAAATGGTCTCGAGGATGTCAAGGATCTTTTCCTGGCAAGAAATGACAAGGCAAGCGTAGAAAAGGAGAGGTCTTTGCTCAAACAACTGAGAAACAAGAAAATATCACTTGCCATCGGGGAGAGGCTCGATAATGCAATGGCAACCCTGAAGGAAGCCGAGGGGCTTCTTATCGAGACCGAAGGTTCCAAGAGAATGATGGAACTGGCCAAGGAGAAAATGGAATCTGGAGATGTCGAGGAGTCTCTGGACCTCCTTACCAGGGCGCAGGTCGAGCTGGAGGAGAGGATGACGAGGAGGACCTTTTCCGCGATCGAGAAGGAGATCAGGGACCTTTGGGAAGAATCCCGGAGATACGGATTGGAATTGGAGGACCTGGAGCCCGATATTCAGGAAGCCTACAACATCGCCGAGGACGGCAAGTACAAGGAAGCCATGGAACATCTGTATCGCCTGAGGGACAATATCGAAAAGGAGGTCAGGTCGGCCAAATCAACCGTATTGATCGAGGAACTGGGCAATCTGATAAAGAGCGCAAGGTCTATCGGACTCAAGATCGCAACATTCAAGGCTGCCCATACCAAGGCCAAGGTTCTGATGGATGCCGGAGATGTGGATTCCGTTATCGATCTTGTGGAGAAGCAGATCTCCAATTTGAAAGACAGAATAGAAAACAGAAAAACTGTACAGTCCTCATTGGATGAACTGAGGGGCAGGATGATCGGTCTCGATGTCAAGGTCAAGAAGCTTGTTGATGCCGGGATCTCCGTGGGTGAGATAAGGGAGAAGATGACCGGTATAAGGGATCTTATCGAGACAAACGACATCGAGGCGGCGGAATCGGAGATAGAGAGACTGGAAAAAGAGATCGCCAGTCTATCAATGTCGGTTACCAGCAGTGCCACGGATTCCGAACCAGAACTTGAGGAGGCCTTTGGCGGGGAGGGAGAGGAGATAGATCCGGAATTGGCCAAGTCCAAGTTATTCTCGCTTGTGGCAGATATAAGAAAGGAGATGAAAATAAGAAATACCCAGGGAAAGGCGACCGGGGAGATAAAAAGGGATATAGAAACAATCCAGAATCTGGTCATCAAGAAGGAATATGTCAAAGCCTACAACGTCGCCACGGAATGCTTGAACCGCATCATGGTATGATATTCTTGAAATAATCGATATGTGTTAATCAGATTT
Organism: uncultured Thermoplasmatales archaeon; assembly: GCA_964445525.1. Taxonomy (GTDB): domain Archaea; phylum Thermoplasmatota; class Penumbrarchaeia; order Penumbrarchaeales; family Penumbrarchaeaceae; genus Penumbrarchaeum. The sequence continues at coordinate 54,483 of CAYULA010000007.1, forward strand.
CAGCATTCTCTCATTTCAACATGGTGGTCTGTCATTGGGTAGGAGATTAATGGAACATTCCGTTCCTTCGAAGGAAGACCTTTATCTTGAAAAAGGCTGGAAGATACCTCTCCCGTTCAGGATCGCCGCGTCATTCAGCTGGATCCCTCTCTTTGCAATAGCACTGGTTCTGATATCATCATCACTGGTTGCGCCCCTGTTTTTGTTGAAATATGCTTTGGAGAATCATTCCGGCTGGACCCCGTACCCGTTGATCGATATCCTTGTTCTTGGAGCCTCAATCGGGGTTTCCTATCTCACCTTTGGAATGGGATTGATTATTTTCGGTCCTGCCCTTAAGTGGATATTGGGTATCTTTTCTCATCAAAAGGAAGGGGAATATCCCTACATATCTCCTGTTGCGGGATACTGGTCCGTGGTAAACGGTATAATACTATTCAACAGACAGTTCTTCCTGGAATTAACCAGGACCACTTTTTTGATAAATTTATTCTACAGGCTGATGGGAATGAGGATCGGAAGGGGGACATTGATCAATACAACATACCTTCACGATCCGGACCTTGTCAGCATAGGTAGAAATGTGACACTCGGCGGAGATGTTATGGTTCTGGGACACGTGGGGGAAAGAGGGGCCCTTATCCTCAAGAAAGTGGTCATAGAAGACGACGTTGACATCGGTCAATCATCGCTGATAATGCCGGGGTGCCATCTTGGTAAAGGATCCGTCATAGGTGCCCATTCGATCGTGACCAAGAATACAAGGGTCGGCCCGTATGAGATCTGGATCGGAGTCCCGGCAAGAAGAAAAGGATCCGTCAGGCCTCCGGGAGTACCTACCAGATCATCATGATAACAGGAAGAAGGAGAACTCCCATGGCATGTGACCTCCTTATACCGATTATCGGTGCTATCATTCCAACCGATGTGGCGACTATCAAGCATATCATGCCCAGGAAACCCGTAAAAGCGAATACCATCACCACTATGAAAATGATAATCCCCTTTACGAGCAAATGGTAGGGTACCTTCGGAAGGAGGTTGGCAAGCCTTCTCCCCAGGAAAATAGTCAGGAAGAATCCGAGTGTCGAAGCGATCAATGCGGCTATCATTAGAAGTGTGAGGTCCACGGGCGGTGATATTGCGGTCCATTCGCTTGCATCTATCAACTCGTTAACTACTATGGCGGCACCGGACCTCGGTCTGAGTATCAGAAACAAAGCGGAAAGAACGAAGAATGAATTGGCTGTATTTATTGCGGATAGAGTAAGTATGACCGATGATGGGGAGGGGTCCTTCCTGAAGAGCATGGCGATAATGGTGGCGACCCCTCCGCTCATGCCCGGTAGAAAACCGACAACCGAACCGGCTATGCCACCGGTTGTGACCGATCCCGCTGCTTCAGCCACATCGACCTGGTCCTGGTCTGTCTTCTGCTCGGGGACCTCTGCCCCGCCCCTGAGGCTCTCTATGAGCGTGGAGGTTCCGAACAGACCGGACAGAAGCGGAAACAAGACCGTCGCCGGCAGACCGAAAGGTGATGTTACCTTCAGATCGAGTGCCGCAAGACCCAGAATCCCCGACAACAGAAACAGGAAAAGGGCCAGTATTATTCCGAGAGTCCTCGAGAATCTGCCTTTTTCCCGTTGAATTTCTCCATCTGCCCTTTTCTTGAACACATATGGGATCTCGGAGGTTTCGGTCACCAGCATGAGAATTACAACGCCAATGAGGACCCACACCATGTATTCCTTGAGAATGGAATAACCGTTTATGGGTTCGTTTACCATCAATCGGTAGGGTATCAGAAGCAGGCAGCCTACTATGACCGCTCCAAAACTGCCGATTGCTGATAGGAAAACCGCCCTGAAACCGTTTCCCTCCATCAGCATACCATGGGCGGGCAGTACTGAAAGGGCGGTTTCAGGCTCCGGGGCCCCCAGAAATGTTGAGGGAATGAAATCAAGGAAAGTATGAGCCATAGAGGTGGCAACTATTGCGGAGGAAACCATCAGAAGAACCGTGTATTCCCCGAGTCCGGCAAATGACATCAGTCCTGCTGCCATGAGCGGGGAAATGGAAAGAAGGATGATTGCAACGTTGTTGACATGTAGACCCGGTATCAATCCGGTTAGAACCCCAAGACCGGTTCCCAGAACTGCTGCGATCATTATCAGAAGGATGGTATCTATCAACCCTCCACCTCCAGGACCTCGAGGAAGTGGGCATTTTTCAACGGATCATATCTGATACGACCCCTGATCTCAAGATCCCTTCCGAGAGGCAGTGTTTCATTCCCTCTCAATTCGATTCTCGAGTCTCCGTCAAGCAGGTATATGGTCCCGTTGAGCGAAACAGGTTCCCCACCCATTACCACCTCCGTGTTCTCGTATGATGAGACTCCGTATTCCAGATTGCCAAGTCTGATGTGCCAAGGGCCATGCGGTATCAGTACCAGGGCACCTTCGGACCTCAACTCGTATCTGAGAGATTGAGGATCCCAGTTAACCGTGGAGTTGTATAAATTTATCAGATCCCCTTTATGAAGTAGTGGATTCGGTTCTGGTATCACTGCTTTTACCGAGATTGACGAACCCTCGGCCTCATCGCTGATATAGACGGATACCGATAGGGGTTCATATTTGATGTATGCGTTTATATCCATTTTACCCGCCGGAACATCACCGGGAGAATCCTGCATCCTTTCCAACAGGGCCGTAAGTGAGGTCGTCTCCGATTCCGGTCTGTAGATGAGTTTCACCGATCGGTCCCCATAGCACATTATCGAGTTGTTATCCATGATGCAACCCTTGAAGAATGCGAGGTCCCCTGTTTTCAGTTCTTCATCCATTCTTTGAGCGGTGACATCGACATAAAAAGGGCCTTCTTCCGTCTCCACCAGGACGACGTGGTCATTCTGATTCCACCCCCCTGAAGTTGATTTTACTACATTTCCTTCGAAGAATGTAATGCCACCCTGATCCATATCCTTCTTAAACGGGATTTCATTCTCCTTTTCTCTTTTTTCTATGGATGTGTCCGATTGAACCGTTATCGAGTAGCTTCCGCCGGTTCCCAAGACCTCGCCCGTTAGGATTATCTGCGTCCCGGGATCGTATTCCTTGGAGGACCTCTCTATGTAAACCTCGGCGGTGTCATTGCCATCCATTATCAACAATCTGGAGGCCCCCGAGGGAGGGAAATCCTGTCCGACAACCATTCCCCTGCTCCTGATCCTCTTGCCTTCATGATCTTTCAGGTCCTGGATCCTTATGTCCTCTACCTCGGAAAATTGCGCCATTACGAACAAACCCGTAACTCCCAATATCGAAAGCGAGACAACGATCAATTTCACGGTTCTCTCCGAAAGCTGTATGGAGGCCATTGCACTCAACCTCCGATATCCAACACAGACCGTTTTTAAAAAGCTTTTGAGCTTGTTCCATGAAACCGACAATTACTTATGCAATTGGGTGAACATTAAATATGGTACAACACAATACGCTCATGGTAGGAGTGGCAAATCTCCAGGTCTGATATTATATGCCTATTAAAGATGATGTACCCCGCCAGGGAAGTCAAACTTCTTTTCCGGGTGGGCGGGATGATGTCATATCAAGGCTTGTCCTGGCAAGGGCTATACGGTCCTCATTCAGCAGAAAGAACGAGGAAGGAGAGCTTGAATGCGATGTGGCTGAAGAGATGGCCGAACACGTTCTCAATTTCTTCGGTTTCGGTGAGAGAATAATCGATAACATGCTCAAAACAGACGACAGGGATATCTTCTACATGCTGGAGGACCTGGGGATATTGAAGACCGAAAGGGAGGAGACCACACTCTACGACGGAAGAGAGTGGAGGATCAACTACTGGACATTGAAGAAGAAGTACATCGCCGATCTGACCTCGGGCAACCTGTCCTGTGAGGATGGAAATATGTCCATCAACGAGGAGGAGGTTTATGATGACCTTCCCGATGATATCTGGTCAAGATCTTAGTCTGTAGAAACAGGTGATGTAAATATTATGCACAAACGTTATTAATGCCCAATATTAAAGTTGTAATCCCGAGGAGATATCGTTATGTCGCTTATGGATGATGAAACCAAGGATAAAGTGAGGGAATCTCTGCTGGAAATGGACTCGCCTGTCCACCTTCTGGTTTTCACGGAGAAAACAGATTGCTCGATGTGTGCTGATACGAAAATGATAGCCGATGAACTATCCTCTCTGGGAGATAAATTGACCTTCGAGGAACTGGATATCAAGGAAAATCAGGACATCGCAAGCCAATTCGGCGTGGACAAGGTCCCCGCTATTATTCCTCTAAAAGGATCCGGAAAGGATGGAAAATACATGGGAGTGAGGTTCTTCGGCATTCCGGCAGGTTACGAATTCACCTCTTTGCTGGATTCCGTTCTCACAATATCCAGGGGTGTCGTGGGAATCTCGGATGAGGGGCAGGATTATCTCAAGAATCTTGACAAGGATATTCACCTCCAGGTATTCGTTACACCAACTTGTCCCTACTGTCCCAGGGCTGTTGTTCTGGCCCATCATATGGCCCTTCTCAGTGACAGGATCACGGCGGACATGGTCGAGGCCCAGGAATTCCCCCAGCTCTCTCAAAAATACAAGGTAATGGGAGTGCCCAGGACCGTCATTAACGAGGATCACCACCAGGAAGGTGCAGCTCCGGAAAGGATGATACTTGATCTGATAAAGAAGATATGAACAGGGTTGGAATAACATTTGAACGGATCCAATCAGCTCCATGATATGATTTCAAGACGGAAAAAGCTATAAAAGATTGATTTTGTTGATAATTTGGAATTTATTCTTTGAATGAGATGATTAGGGATGCGAAGAAAGGGTGCAAGTTCCCGGAGAAGCTATGTTTCCAAGGAAGATCCACCATCTTCCGTTTCCGAAACATCACCTCTGGTTCCCGTTGATTTCATTTCCTTTGCGGAGAGGATCAAAAGCGGTGTAGCTGTCATCAAGGATTCAAGGGTTGTATACACAAATCCATATATCGAACAGCTCACGGGGTATTCAGGAAGAGAAATCGCAAGCAGGGATTTCTGGGAATTGACAGAACCAGAGTTCAGACCCGTTGCGAAGAAAAGAGCTACAAAAGCACTCGATTCCAAGGACCTGGAGCATATGGATTACCCGATAATTACCAAGGATGGGTCCCGGATCTGGTTGAATGTTGAAACCAATGATATTGAATGGAATGGTAAGAAATTCTTGATAGTGACATGCTTCGATGTTACCGAAAGGAAGAGTGCGGAATTCGAGCTCCAGGAAAACAGAGAGAGAATGGGATTGATCCTTGAATCGGCAAACATAGCCGTTTGGGAATGGGACCTCAAGAACATGGAGGTCTTCTTCAGCGACAGGTGGCCCCTACTTCTGGGATACGAGTTCGGGGAGATTGATTTCGATTCGAATACCTGGAAGGAGCACGTTCATCCCGATGACATGGACTCCTTCGTGAAGGCCCAGAACGATTATTACGAGGGAAGAACTGATCTGTTCAATGCCGAATACAGGATGAGATCAAAGGACGGATCCTGGAAATGGTTCATGGATTCCGGGCAGATTTTGAAGAGAGACGAGAGGGGAGAGCCACTCATTGCCTCCGGCATCCATATGGATGTTACCAGGAAGAATGAGGCAATACAGAGATTGAAGGGCAGCGAGGAAAAGTATCTGGCTGTACTTGAATACAGCCCCAACAACATCTATCTGGTTGAGACAGATACCATGAGGATAATCGAGAGCAATACCACCCTGCAGAATCTGCTTGGATATTCCGCTGATGAACTCCTGGGTATGAAACCCTATGATTTCATAGCCCATGATCATGAGGATATCAACAAAGAGATAGGCAAATTGCCAAACGGACAGTACGGTTTCGTGGGACCCAGAAAATACAGGACCAAGGATGGCAGGGTTATCGATGTTGAGGTCTCGGCCAACATAATAAATTACAACGGAAGAGAGGTAATCAGCGTAGTATCATGGGATGTAAGCGACCTGAAGAGGGTTCAGGAAGAGCTCATCGAGTTGAATCAGATACTTCGATTGATAGCCAGGATCACCCGTCATGATATCCGGAACAGATTGACAATAGCCTACGGTATCCTGGATCTCATGAGAACTGGAAATACACTTGATCCTGTTTTGATCGAGGAGGCTCATAAAGCCGTTCGAAAATCAATTGACATCACAAAGAGGATGAACCAGCTCGAGAACCTGATGATATCCGGAAAGGAGAAGAAGGAAATCGACCTCAGGGACCAGATAGAGGATATTATAGTGGATTATCCGGTAAAATACAGGATCGAAGGCAATGCCAGGATCGAGGTGGATACGGCCTTCGATTCGGTGGTAGAGAACATAATCGGAAATTCGATATTCCATGGTGGAGCGGACAGGATAAATGTCAAGATAATCGAGAACGAGGGATTCGTGCTGGTCTCGATAGCGGATAACGGGATCGGTGTGCACGAAAAACTGAGGGACAAGATATTCGAGGAGAGCTTCTCCTACGGGGAGAATCGTGGAACGGGTCTGGGATTGTACATAGTCAAGAAAGTGATCGAGAGATACGGCGGGGAGGTTTGGCTGGAGGATACAGTTCCCAAAGGAGCCACTTTTGTGATCAAGATACCAAAGTTGGAAAGAAAACTTCAAGATGAGATCGTTGCTTGAGTTTAATAAATCAAACTCTATCTTTATTTAAATGGACCTGAATCTGGCCAGATCAGATATTTATACATTGAATATAGACAATTTAAAATAAGAAGTCATTATTCAACGGTTCCTAACCGGTGCCGCAGTAGCTTAGCAGGTTAGAGCGTACGGCTGTTAACCGTAAGGTCGTCGGTTCGAATCCGCCCTGCGGCGCTTTTTTCATCAATATCAATTAAATGATGATTAAGCCGCAGGGTGGATTCGAACGTAGTTGCCCTATACCAACATCAAGCACAAAACAGGTTGGTGTAGGACTGAGCAAAATTCCCAATTTTGCGGAACGAATCCGCCCTGCGGCGCTTTTTCAATAATTTTTTCTCAAACATACTATGATGAAATAATCAGGCTTCAGCATGGGTCATTTCCGAAACCTCGACAACACCCCTCTTGGGAAGCAGGACCCTTTCGAGGTCCCCTGTGATGAAGAATACCCTCTTTCCGTCCTTCCTGTCAGATTTTATGAAACCTTTTCTCTCCAGCTGCTTGAGGTGCCTGGAAACGGTCCTCCTCGATCTATCCGATGAGAGATTGGCAAATATTGCGTTTGATGATATCCCGGGATTTGCAGATACCAGATCAATTATATCCCTGTCTATGGGTGATATCACGGCTTCAACTCCCTTAATCTTGATCCCGTCGGCATAGAAGAGTTTGTATTTGCCATGATTTCTGTGCACTATCAGTTCTTCTCTTTCAAGCTTGTGAAGATGATATGTTAATGTGCCGTTGTTCACCTCGAAGTGTTCCTTGAGTGCAGTGAATGTTGAGCCCGGATGCTCCTTGATGTGTTCGAACAATCTGCCGCGGAAGAAGTGGTCCAGGACCTTCTCTCCGTGTATTGTGGAATAGAGGGGAATGAAAGCAAGAAGCAGCCACCTGTATCGGAATATCTCCGATGCGGAATAGAGGTAGGCGAAGGATCCTATCACTGCGGCTCCCGCCGCAGCCGTACCTCCTCCAGCGTAAACAAGAGTGGCGGTGGAGATGGTTTCGGGACGATTTGCCTCGCCCTCAACAGGTATCATCATTTGATTTGATGTGATCCTCTCATCTTCGACAAAACCGAATGCTCTCACTCTCAGAGGTCTTGTCCCGGAGTATCCTTCTCCTTCAAGGGGAACCAACTCCCTGTCGAGGGATCCCATGTCGAAATTTCTCTTTGCTTTAACATCAACTCCCTCGTCTTCCCCTACCACATCTATTCCGATGTTGTTCACATTTCCTCCTAAACAGAGAATTCCAACCGAATCCTTTTCTGAGATTCCCGGCAAAAGAATCAGGAAAGGACCTCTGTCAAATAATATATGAACGAGGCCCCCGTCAAAAATGAACGTCAGATCGATGATTCTTTCGGAGGTGGAACCCGAAGAGGAGGTGATCCGGGTGACTATGTCAGTTGTTTCGCCTGAGATATCGTAATTCACCGTCAGGTTTCCGGTCTCGCCAGGGTCCAATAATACGTCATTGGGAAATGTCAGGTCAACGGATCCCTGATAATCCAGACCGATAGGTGACGGGATATTTCCCTCGTTCCTGACGGTCAGATCGAAGGATCCAGATAGAGGTCTGTCAATAAGATAATCCACCTCGGAAAAGACCTCAGCCGCAAAATAGGGCAGGACCCGAATCCTGCAGGTATCCTCTCCCGATGCCTGGCCTTCCTCAGGCGAGACCGTGACGGAAAGCTCGACCTCCTTGTAAGCGGTCTCTGAGGCAGGTGCTGTAACATAGACCCTGAATTCCCAATCCTCGAAGGGTTCCAGATAGATACTTTCGGGATGATCCACTGTCCAGAAAGGAGCCCCGGACAGCTTGGATTGAATATTGAAAATCGTATTCTGGCTAAAAGGCGACCTGACGGAGACATTGATCTCCGCCTCCCCTTTTTCATCATCCGTGACGGTCATCAATACAAGGTCTTCCTCGATTTCTATCATCTGCGGAAGCGCGGAAGCTGGAACGGGTCCGATTGAGACCAGTGAAAGCACAAATGCCATTACCAGGACCGTTATTACGGCCAGGCTCACAGCTTTTGCTTTCATGAGGTACCAATTGTCTCGAATAATATTTAAGTGGTGTTGAACTGAGTTGTCCTGAGATACCGTCAGGGTCTGACCGAATCGATCAATTCTTCAGCACCCTCTTTCACCTCAACCTCGATATCTCCCAGGGTGGAGTCGCCTTCCGTGAAATTGACAACTCCCATGAATGCGGCCTGTTTGTTGAGGAAAAATCTTGAATATCCGCCACTCCGGGACCTCTCCATTATCATCACGGCCGTGTCCCTGATCCGATGCTCCCTCATGATCTCGATGAAGTAATCCGCATCATTTGTGATGAAATGGAATCCATCAACCTCTTTTTTGATATCGGATTCAGGAAAGATATTGGTGATTGAGGACTTTACCTTTTCAGGATCCTCTGTCGGGTGAAGAGCCACCTTCCCTTCGATGAGAACCATGATCACAGAAGCCCCATCTCGAGGACCTCGACGGAGCTTACGCCGTCGGTTTCCCTCATCTTCTTTTCAAGCTCCTCGCCGCCGCCCTTCTTGTCATCCAGAACAACAGCCCATTCGAGCATGTTCATTCCGAAAAAGGCCGGTTTGATCTCGGATGAGGATATCCTGCCGTGATCCGGTACATATCCCTCGTACTTCCTTGCTATGGCCTCGAGGTCCACGTCGGGTCCCTCCGGCATCACCTTGTATCTGATGAGAACGTCTCCCATTTGAATCACACCTCAAGGTCCCTGGAATCCGCAGTTCGAGCAGATGTAGACTGCCGACTGGTCCCTGCAGTTGGAGCAGCGGCCGATAAAGCCCACCCCGCAAGAGGGGCATTTGAACCCCACGGTCTTTTCTCCCTTCAAGGGGATTCCGCAGGACGAGCATTTCTCTTCATCAGACATGGTCAAGGATCCTCCTGTTCAGCGGCCAATAGAGTTCTTATTCTTAAAAGTTGTGAAGAAGCCTTAATGGTACAATCCATGTGAAATATTTAAGTATCAAATATCGTTCCAAATCCTATCCTGGAGCTGATCCGATGGATGAACCGATCGAGATTGTGGAAAATGTATACTGGGTTGGAGTGAACGACAGGGAGACAGATCTTTTCGAATCACTCTGGCCATTGCCTTACGGGGTATCTTACAATTCCTATCTGATAGTTGACGAGAAGGTCGCGCTTGTGGATACGGTGAAGTTCACCACAACTTCCGCTTACATACACAAGCTCAAAAAGCTTGTGGGTGGCGAAAAAAAGATCGACTACCTCATAATAAACCATATGGAGCCGGATCACTCGGGATCGATCAAAGCAATGGTGGACATGTTCCCGGATATCAAGCTGGTTGGTAATGCCAAGACCGCAAAATTCCTTGACGATTTCTACGAGATAACCGATAACATTCATATCGTGAAAGAAAACGATGTGATAGATCTCGGATCAAGGAAGTTGAGGTTCGTCATGACACCCATGGTCCACTGGCCCGAGACAATGATGACCTACGAACAGAAGGATCGCATACTCTTTTCAGGGGATGCCTTTGGCGGTTTCGGAGCCCTTGATGGGAACATCTTCGATGACGAATTGAACAAGGAATACTACGAGGACGAGATCTCCAGGTACTTCACCAATATCGTTGCAAAGTACAGCCCCATGGTCCAGGCCGCCTTGAAGAAGCTCTCATCTGTGGAGGTGAAGATCGTCTGTGCCACCCACGGACCTATCTGGAGAAAGGACCCGGGGTACATAATCGATTTCTATGACCGGCTATCCTCTATGGAGACAAAGGATGGTGTGGCCATAGTCTACGGGTCCATGTACGGAAACACAAAGAAGATGGCTGAAAGGGTTGCAAGAAAGCTCTCGGAGGAGGGTATAGAAAACATCCGAATATTCGATGCTTCAAGAACCCACCTTTCCTACCTGGTCAACGAGACCTGGAAGTACACGGGCATATTGATAGGTACACCCACATATAACACCGGAATGTTCCCGCCAATCGATGAGCTTGTCCACTTCTTGGAGAAATCCAGAATAAAGAACCATGTGATAGGCGTTTTCGGGTCCTGCGGATGGGGAGGCGGAGGAGTGAAGGCTCTTCAGGAGTTCGGAAAATCCTCCTTCTGCAAGTTCGTGGAGCCGGTGGTGGAGGCCAAAGGAGCTCCCACGGAAGAAGACCTGCAAAAACTTGAGGAGATGGCCGAGAACTTCGTGTCCGCATTGAGGGAGATGTCCTGCGACACTGAATGATTTATACCTCTTGAGGGCATTTCCCTTATCGGGGGTAATAGGATCAACAAAACAGCCATGATCCTGATAATACTGATAACGGCCCTGGGTCTGGCAGGGGTGATTCCCACCGGAGAAGACCCTGGTCAATCATCGGAAGCCGAGGTCAGATTCTTCGTCCAGGGCAATGACATTGTTATCGACTGCGAGGTGGCAGACAGCGAATTCGAGAGGACCAAGGGCCTGATGGGGAGGACCTCTCTGGGAGAAAGGGATGGAATGCTTTTTGTTTACGATTCTCCCAAGGTTGCCACCTTCTGGATGAAGGATACCTATCTTGACCTCGATATCATATTCATATCCGAAGACCTCAGAGTCATGAGGATATCCGAGGCTGATTCCGGCGAGGGTAAATCCGACAGTGAACTGGATATCTATTCCAGCGAGGATCCATGTCTCTATGTTGTGGAGGTGAACCAGGGCCTTTCCTCTCAGTTCGGAATCATCCCGGGTACGGTTGTTGAGATAGATCCATAATCGAGTGTTACCCCCTCGATGAAAACACTTTAGACCAAAGGGTCCTTATCCACTTCATGAAGGTGAGGACCGTAACGGCCGGGGTCCATGTCCACTTCTCCGATCTGGACCTCCAGATGGAGAAGACTGGGCGTTTTCTTGGCCGTGCAAAGGACCTCTTCAACGATAACGGGATGGAGGTCCAGACCCTCAGGATCTCGACCCAGTCATGGATTACCTACCTCATCAACAGGACCGAGGACGGACTGATAAATTCGGTAAAGGATATCGAGGCTTCAGCGAGGAAGAACGGTATAGATTTCATCTCGGTGGGTCCCTCCATCACTCCGACTTTCATCAAAAGCATTCCGAAGATACTGTCCGAGACCACATTCGTTTGCACCTCGGCATTTCTAGGGGACCTGATATCGGGTCCGATTGAAGATAACATAATCGCAGCCTCGGAGATGGTCAAGGAGATCTCCAAAATCTCACAGGATGGTTCAAGGAATTTCATGTTCGCCTCCACCGCTTCCTGTCCCCCGGACATACCCTTCTTTCCGGCGGCCTACCACGGAGGGGGTATTTCTTCATTCTCCATCGGTATGGAATCGGGGGATGTTGTGAACAGGGCCGCGGAAAGGACCTCGGACCTGAAGGAGTTCGAGAGGTTCCTGGGTCACCTCTACAACCAGGAGCTGGAGAAAGTGCAGGGTGTATGTCTTGAACTGGAATCATCCTCGGATCTCGAATTCAGGGGAATTGACCTGTCATTCGCTCCGGGACTGGATGGGGGTTGTTCAATAGCAAACGCCATGGAAAGTCTGATCGGATCACCCTTCGGTTCCAATGGGACCCTTTCCGCCGCATCGGCGATAACCAGGTCTCTTTCGGATGTGACCGTCAGGAGATGCGGGTATTCGGGATTGATGCTTCCCGTTATGGAGGATGAGGGACTTGCCAATGCGGCTGACGCGGGAGCACTGGACCTTCAGAAACTGCTTCTCTACTCATCCGTTTGCGGAACCGGTCTGGATGCTGTACCGATTCCGGGAGAAACAACCGCAGACAGGATTGCCTCGGTTTTGAGGGATGTGGCATATCTTTCAACAAAATTGAACAAGCCGCTCTCGGCGAGGCTACTTCCCATTCCGGGAAGGGGATCGGGTGAAACGACGGATCTTGGATCGGAATATCTCAGGGATTGTTCCATACTCCCCCTGATCTAGAGGTAATTCTTCATCTCATTGAAGAGGACTTTGGCCGGTGTCACTCCGGTCCAGCCCTTTGAAGGTTTTCCGTCCACGAAAAGATACATCTGCGGAATTCCCCGTATGTTGAACTTCTGAGAGATCCGGGGGTTTTCATCAACGTTTATCTTTGCAATCTTTGCTCCTGGCGGCAGCTCATCGATTTTGGATTTCAGCATTCTTCCCTGAAGCTGACATGGCATGCACCACGGAGCCCAGAAATCCACGAGAACAACCTTGTTCCCGGATATGAAATCCTCGAAATCTGAGTCTGTCAGTTCCTTCATACCTTCATTGTTATGGTTCATCTTTAAACACACCTTCTCATTAGCTTTTTAACAGTTGTGCGCATATGGCGAACAATTGATAAAACACGGTCATATTCTCTTGACCCCTTACATGTGATGCAATGGTGATCCAAATGGATGTAAGAAAGTTCCCCAGGGAGATGGGTTCAAACTGCGAGAATGCAATAAAGTGTTTCTTCGATCTATCCTCTCAGGACCTCAAGGTTTACAGGGAGCTTCTTGAAAGGGGGCCTGGAACTGCTCTGGAGATCGGAAAAAGGATAGGTAGGGACAGATCGACCGCTTACAGATCAGCATCCAAACTTGTTGATAATCATCTTGCGATCAAGAAGGTAAGAAACAGGGAAGGCGGGGGTATTTTTCACGTATATGAAGCGGTGGAACCGGAAATGGTGCAGGAGATGCTCAAGGAGGCCATCGAGGAATGGTATGTAAATGTGAGGTCGGTCTTGGACAGGACAGCCCTTGAACTAAGAGGCTGATCTCTTTGTCCTCCAGAGGTTCAATGCGATCATCGACAGATATCCAAGTCCTATCTCGAACACATAGACATTCAGCTGTGTCAGTATGGAAACCGTTATTGCCGTTGAGGCCTGGACCCCCATGGCCAGATAGAAACCTGTCATGGTGGATTCCCCTATGCCGACCATTCCCGGAAGCTGGGACATCAAACCAATTATGAAGGCTATCATCACCACCGCCGATACGGTCAGGAATGGTTCGGAATGACCCGCTGCCAGGAAGAACATGTATGCCGCAGAGAACCTGAACAGATATACGACAATTCCCAGAAAAACATCCACTATCATGAAGATTGGATCCTTGGAAAGGATCTTGAATGATCTCTTGAACTCCATGATACCGTTCTTGACCCTGTTTATGAAAAATCCCTTGTCTCGATATTTTCCCCGGAGAATTATCTTGGAAATCTTGTAGATGAAACCCCCGACCCTCCTCGATCTCCCTTCCTCCATTCCTTTGAAAATGAGGTAGGAAACAGTGGCAACACCTACCCAGAACAGAACGAAGGCTCCCAGAAGGTATTCCAGTATTCTCGGCATGGAGAATGAATATGTCATGTAGATGGTAAGCGGTATTATCAGGATGATCATTGCCAGGGTGAGGGTCATCTTGTCAACCATTGCAGAGGCAAAAACCGATGAAAATCTGGTTCGGTATCTCTTGGCCACCGCCCTTGCACGGAGAGGCTCCCCCGCCATTCTTCCCGAAGGTGTGGTCACGTTCACGAAGTTCCCGTACATGTTTGCAAGAGCAACGTAGGGGAACCATGCTCTCTTTACCCTCCTCTTAACCAGCAGAAACCATTTGATTGCCCATGAAAGCTGAACACCGAGGTAGCAGGCCAGTGCATAGAGGACATACACTACATTCAGTCCGGCAAGTTCTCTGAGTATATCCCTTCCAACCGTGGAGATCACAATTACCAGGACAACAAAAACAATTGCAAGGGCTATCCAGGTCAGTCTGCGTCTCTTCCTGCCTTTTACCTCCATCTCTACTAAAATCAGCTTTTGATATTTAATTCGATTTCAGGAAAGCGGCGAAACGAGCCAAATCGCAAGCAGTGTACCGATTATGGCTTCCGCTATGTACAGGCCTGTCATTATCATGTAGGAATCCAGGAGCCGGAAGGTCTTCTGATTCTCCTCCCATCCTTCCTCCCTGGCTTTCCTGTTGAGCCACCTCCTTTCCCATATCTCCCTGGCCCCGCCACCAGTTATCATCATGAGGGTATACTGAAGGGGCAGGTACATGCCCAGTCCGAAGGCAGTACCCATTCCGGTCAATAACTCGACAATGATCCCGATTCCCATGCCGAGCAGGAACAGCGAGTACATCACCTTCCCTCCGGCAAGTATCTGAACGAAAACGGCGAAAGCGTGTGCCTGAGGGGCTTCAAGGGCAAGGTCCCCGCTTGCAAGTCTCGTAGAGAAGAAAACCGCCGCCAGAGCGGCTGCCGGAGTTCCTATCAATATCGCCACGCTCTCACCCTTGATCAGATGCATCGGTCTGGTTCCGGCGTAGAGACCGGCCTTGAAATCCCACATGATCTCGGATGATAGTGATATGGCGGAACCGAAAACGGTGGTACCCACAAGCGCCATGAGGATTATCTGGGCCTGGCTGTCGAACTTCACCACTGCATTTGTAAGGGTGAAAACCCCGAACAGCAGAAGCAATGTAAGGAAAGAGGTTCCCGACACGGGTGTTGTTCCCACCTCTCCCGAAATCTTGACCGCTATTGCTCCCAGCAGAAAGGTCAGCGCAACCAGCAGTCCCGAAAAAGCGAGAGAAGCCAGCCAGGGAAAGCCCCCGTACAACCAGAATGCTAGGAAGATCAGAAGGAAGGCGGTTCCCGCCACGATGCCAATATGTTGAGTCGGCCATTCATACCATCCCTTGCCGGGAACCCATTCCCTCTTCTCGCCGCCTGTTGTTTTCGTTATATCGGTAAGAACGGTCTTGAAGGTAGGTATCATCTTTATCAAGGCCGTGGTTCCACCGCCCAGAATGGCTCCTATTGCTATGATCTTCGCTATGCCCTGGGCGGCTCCGAAAGCGGGGGAGGCATAGGGTATGAAAGCCGATAGCTCTCCGTCGGGAATGGGAAGGGCATGGGTTGATACGTAACCGGTTCCCGCGTATTTTTCGAGAATGGGAATGTAGATCGGAACATCCAGCCACACCGCCATTGGAACTATGAAAAACCAGGTTACGAAAGATCCCGCAGCAACAATGAATGCGGCCCTGAACTTCAAAAACCAGCCGATTGCAAATCCTATCCCCGTGAATTCGTAAGAGATATGGGTCCACTTGGACATTGAAAATGGAATGTGTATCCTTCCGTGGCTGTACCAGTTGCCGAGTCCAATGCCCTGCATGATATAGGTCAGAATTGGCAGCTGTTTGGATCCAAAGGGAAAATCCCTGAAAAAAGCGAACCCGAACATTGCAAGAAATGAATAAAAAACAAGTTTTATGGATCTGAAAGCATGCTTTACTCCACCTTCGGACAGATTGTTGGATATGTCAAGCAGTTTGACGAAAGCCTGAAATCCAGGTGAAGGAAGGGGGTCCTCAACCTGCCACAACCTCCTGAAGATGATGAAGTACATCAATCCCATTATCGATGCGAAAAAGGAAGCCACGATCGCCAGAGGTACGATGTTGGTATCCTCTATCAGTGATGTCGGGATCAGGGGTTCTCCGGTTGACATCACGTACTGTGATGAATAGGCCAGCAGATATATGGCGGGGAATGTGAAAACGAATCCCGTCACGGTCCTGTCCACGGCTGTGGCCGAACCCGAGGCTATGTTCACCTGTGTGGGCTTCCATTTTCTTGCCATTCCCACCAGGTACGATACATAGAATGCTCCCCCCGTCACCAGACCGATCTTTAAGGCTATGTACTGTGAAATTAGAGTGAATGGAAGTCCGACAACTATCAGGATCAACATCAGCTTGCTCCAGGAGAAATGCGACCTATCGAAACTCTCCTTCCTGTTCTTTTCATCCAGGTATTCCTCGAGAACTTCCGTATTAAGATTCGAATACATCTCGGTATCGAACCACTGGACCGTCCCTTTTTCGATGGATTCAAGGCCCTTGGGAGTTACAGGCTGCCTGTAGGATGATCTCCTGACCCTTGCCATCTTCATTCACCTGTGATCAGAGGAAGGGATCCTCCGGTTCGGAAATGCCCTTATCTCTCTTTTCCATCATGGCCTTGATCCTTTTCCTTCTGACGAAGTCTTCCCTCTCCCTTTCCTGAAGCTGCATGGTTATGTATCTCTCGGTGTTTTTTAACTTGGGTATGAAGATATGTTCTAGTGCGTTCACCCTTCTTTTTGTTTTTTCGATCTCCAGGGCAAGCCTCTCCATGGAACCCTCTGTCTCTGCCAGTTTCAGCAGATTCTCAAGTGCTTTTTCATAACCTACGGTTGCATCGTCCAGGGACTGGGGAGTGGAACCTATGGACCAGGGGAGCTGTCCCTCCCTCCTTTCATGGAATTCAAGGACGGGAACCTTGACACCCATGATGTTCAATGTCCTTATATCGGGAGGTTCATGCTCGGGCATTCCCTTGGAAAAGGCCTGAACCGATTCATAGCCCATGGATGCCATGGCATCTTCAAGGGAGGACCCTGCTGTTTTGAATGAGGATACGACCCTCCCTTTCAGTGATTCCCTTTTCTTCAAAACATCGAAGAACTGGACTATGAGAGCGTCCCTTTTCTCACCAAGGAGTTTATGCCCCTTCTCCGCCAGCGTCCTCTTCTTTCTGATCGAGAGGAGTTCCATTCTGGTGGGATTGATACCCTCGACGATCTCTCCGGCCATCTGTCAGCACCTGTTAGGAGAATTAACCAATGAAATCCCTTTTACTAGTTATAGATAGCGGAATTATCACTTACCGATGCTCTTTGCATGCATCTTCACCGCTTTCATGGCTTCCGGTTCGTTCTTGAAGTAATCCCTGAAGGTCCCGAGTATATCCACCAGTTCTGTGGCCACCGCTTTTTTCAGATCGGCCGGATGAAGCTGTTTCTTGCCGAAAATGACCCTGAGCTGCTCGTAATCTTCTATGGTGAGGTCCCCTCCCCATTTCTCCGGTCTTTTGATCAATAGCTTCCTGCCGTGGGGGAATACTATCATCCTGCAGATCTCCATGATGGGATTGTCAGGGACCCCCTCGGGACACCAAGCCTTCTTCACCTTTCTTCTTATATCATCCTCTCCGTCGTGGAGGTATATGCCGGAATCGGGATCGGATTTGGACATCTTGTATTCAGTCGGGTTATCATTCTCCTCCACCCCCAGATATGCAAAAAGCTCCCTTCTGGCCACATTCAGATGCATGTCAAGCCGGTGCAGTTCGTCATTATCGAATGCCGCGTCCTGATCATTGTGATTGTTCTGCATTACAGAGAGTATGGGTGTCTTTCCTCCCACCCTCCTCTTTCCGGCTATGAGCACCTCTATCGCGCGGTGCCTCTTGTTCTCATCCATCTTTTTCAGTCCGTGGAGAAGCGACCTTGTCTCATCCGAAAGGGTCTCGTTCTCGGTGAGAAGGTCGAGGTCCTTCTCTATCCTCTCGGCCATTGCGTCGTGGTCCAGTCCACCGGTTGGGCCGGTGACCATCTCCATTCTTCCGCTCTTGCTCAAACTTGACAGCAAGGGAGTATGGAGAGCCGTGGGTTTCTTCCATCCCAGTTTCTCCGCCGCATCCCTTGCCAGCATGTGGGCATGCCTCTGGTCCATGCCTCCCAGGGCAAGGTGAACACCCAGTTCGAAGATGTCCGCCGCCTGCATGGCGGGATATATGAACTTCGAGGTATCCAGGTCCCCTTCCTCTTCCCTTCTTCCCATTATCGACATGGCCCTTCTTATCCTGGAGAGTGAGGAGGATTTGGAGACCCTGAGCACCCTCTCCCAGTAATGTGCGCTGTCGGCCATGTCGGAGGCCCACTTGAACCTCAGCTTGCCTTCGTCTATTGCATCCCCCAGCCCGTATGCTCTGTAGCAGTGGATGAAGTACTCTCCGCACGCCTTGATCTTTTCGAGGTCCCCTCCGAACTTATCGTTGATGAAGGCATGCCAGTCAGCCAGAAGAACATCAACGGTGAACCCTGCTTCAATGAGCTGTTCTATCTTCTTCGTGATTATCAGCCAGCCGATGTGAACGAAACCGGACGGTTCGTATCCCACGTAGGCAGTCGGATCATCGATCTCTTCGAGAACCGCTCTGATCTCTTTTTCGGTAACAATCTCCTCTGCCCCTTCAAGGACTAGCCGAAGTCTCTGTTCAAGGTCCATGTGGTTCACCCAGCGGTAGGAATCGGTAGCCTAATAAAGAGGCCCATACTTTAATTTGATGATGGAAAACCTTCTTGCTCCTCTCCATACGGCCGAAATCCCCTATATCGGGAGTCCGGGTGACATGGTCTCCTTCATCGAGGGTGAGGAGAGTTTCCATTATCATGTTCTGGACAGGTCCTGGCACGGCGGATATCCCGGTATGACCCTGCTCCCGCTTGAGAAAAGAGATGAGATCCTCAAAGGGGAGGGATTGCCTTTCCGTATCGATCTCATGAAGATCGGGGAGGCTTCCTTGAGGTTCTCGGGTCCTCCACTGTGCGTGGGGAGATTTGTTGATGGCGGGTATGTGCCGTGTCCCGCTTCCAATCCTCCCGCGGAAGGTTTCTCCCAGTGCATGGAATGCCTGCTTCGGGATATTCCGGATCCCGCATGCGTATTCGAGCCCCACTGCCACGAGGAATCCTGCGGAGCCTCCTTCTGCCAGGTCCCGCATGTTGTCTATTTCACCTCCTTCAGGTCCTCACTTAAGGTGGGGATGACCCAGTTCAGGAGGATGAGGGAAAGGGCCATGGAACAGGGAGCTGATGCCATGCTTCCCCTGTTTCTGTTAAAGGATAGGTTCTCCGCCAGGTCCTACGAGGTGGCGGTTTCCAGGACCCTGGCCATTCCCCAGGTAGTTAGGGGAAACGTGAAGTTGAGAAATACCACCAAGGCAAAGGACCTTTCAGAAATCGGAAGGGACCTTCTGCAGCTGAAAGAGGACCTCAAAATGATGTGGGAGGATGTGGAGGCCTCCTCTCATCCCAAAGCTTTCATTCTCGAGGGCCCCGGGCAGTTCAGGATGGAACCCATCCTGATAGATGATTATCCTCTTTCGGAGCCTCTCCCTTCGAAGCCAAAGAGGTACAAAGGGGACAGGATAAAAGGAACCGTACTGGGATTCAAAGGGAATTATATGTTTTATCGACAGGGTGGAATCTGGGCTTATCGGCTTGCGGAGGCCCCCGGATCGATCCTTCATACGGATACCAGGTTGGAGGATATGATAATAGCTTCGGAATAGGTGGAATAGAATAAACCAGGTTTCTTTTATTCATTCAAAATAATACACAGTATTATAGGGTTAATATTTTGAAATGAATTCACTCCAGAAGGTCCTGTTTCCCTTTTGGAAAGATCAATCCCAGTACGATCAAAATAGGGATGATTATCAATGCGAGATAGAAGACACCTTTCCCAGAAAGCGGGTAGTCCCAGTATCTCGTGATCCAGTAAATAAGTCCCATTATTATTAAGAAGAGGACCCCCGACACAACATATCGAAAGGTCCTCTCTCTTTCATAAGGCCAGTCATACCTTCCCCTGGGATATTTGAACCCCAGATATCCCAGTAATATTGCCCCGATTACAACGATCACGAGTGAACCCGTTACCACAGGATCCAATCAGGATCCCTCCCAGTCGTTCAGCTCGTCGATCTCGTGCTCGATATCCTCGAGGTCATAGACCCTATCCTCCTTCTTCCCCGATCCGGGTTTCGGGGGAGGCGGGGGAGGGGAGCTCTCTTTCGAGGGGGGATTGTTTTCCTTCGCCTTTTCGGATCTCTTCGAGGAATTGTTGTTTCTCCCCTTCTTCTTCCTCTCGTATTCCCTCCTCAGCTTGTCGTACATCTTGATCATCTTCGGAGTGACCGATGGCTTGATCTCGTCGAGGATCTCCTCCACATCATCCATCGTTATCGGCTGAGGCTTCCTCGTTTCCAGGGCCCTCTCCAATCCGAGTGATGAAGCTTCCCTGACAAGATTTGCGAGGTCCGCTCCGGAGAATCCATCCGTCTCTTTGGATATCCTGTCTATATCGATATCCTCGGACACAAACTTTCCCTTCATGTGTATCTTCAGGATCTCGCTCCTGGATATCTCATCCGGAGGAGGCACGTAGATCACCTTGTCGAACCTTCCAGGTCGCATGAGGGCCGGATCAACCAGGTCAGGCATGTTGGTGGTTGCCACCACGATGATGCCCTCCGCATCGTCCATTCCGTCCATCTCCGAAAGCATTATCGAAAGGACCCTGGGGGTAACATCATCCGTTGAATAGAAATCCCTCCTCTTTGCTATGGCATCTATCTCATCCAGGAAAAGGATGCAGGGGGACTTCGCCCTGGCTTCCTCGAAGAGCGAAGCAATCAATCCCTCGGATTCTCCGTACCACTTGGACATCACATCCGAGCATTTCACACCTATCATCTCCACGTTCAGATCCGATGCCACCGCCCTGAGCATAAGGGTCTTACCGCATCCCGGAGGACCGAAAAGCAGCATACCCTTGGAGGGTTTGACTCCGTATTTGGTGGCCATCTCCGGTTCGAGAAGTGGCACCATCAAGGCGTTTTTTACCTCTCTCTTAACTTCCTCCAGGCCGCCGATGTCCTTGAATGAAGTTTTTCTGAAACCCACCATGTCCGAGACCTTCTTTCCCACATCGGAACTTCTGATCTCCTCCACCCCGTAATGAAGCGGAAGGGATTCCTCTCCGAATGCTCTTAGATTGAAGGCAAGTATCGAACCGGGAATGCACCCGGCAATGGCAATGCCGGTCCAGAGGGTGAATTCTGCATCCGCCCAGAGGATCGATATCACACCGAAGACGGCAACGATTATCCCGGGCACCGCCCTTCCTATCCATTTCTTTATGTCCGAACCTATCCGCACATCCCCTTTCTCCCATTTCTTCAGGATCAGATATCCCAGGACCATGGCCGCCCCCCAACCCAGAAGCCCGAAGAAAGGAATCACGGAACCCATTGTATCCAGAAGTACCGTGGAGATGACATTTGTCTTAACCGTGCCAAGATCGGCGATCTCGTTAACGAAATCTATGGGACTCCATCCCGAATCCACACCTCTTGAGAATGTAACGAAGCTCCTGTCATTTTCAGGGGATGCAAGGAACGAGAACCAGACGAAGTTGCCGGAAGGAGCGATCACAAGCAGGAATATACCTGCGGTTATCAACACCAGCGTTCCCATGAAAAGGGACACGGTAACCGCCGCGATCAGCGGTATGGCAAAACCGAATCCGAATCCGGCGAGAAATACCGTAAGGAATGAAAAATATGCATATTTCCAGTCGAAGAAACCGCCTATCATCACAACAAGTGAAAATATCAAAAAGACCCAGCCGAATTCGTCCGATTGATAGGCCACCGATGCGGTCACCAGGACTGCGAGGACTATCATGGATATGTACGGGAGCTTCCATGAGAGCGCGGTGACGAAAGCTGCGAGTATGAGAACCATCCACCAGGGATAGAAGGGAGCAAAGAACAATCCCAGAACCGACAGAATTCCAAAGGCAGCGGTGCGAAGAACTAGCTCCTTTTTATTCTCGTCCATGAAAAGGGATTCAAGGCGATTGAACTCCTGATCCCTCTCGCTTCTCTTCCTGGCTTTCTTCTTTCTCTCGTTGATTCCTTCCCTGATACCTTTTGCCTTGACCGCTCCGAATCCTCCCGCCACGGCGCTGACCAGTACTATACCGGCACCTATCAGCTCCAGATACCGGGGCCTCTCCTCATCTTCGAATTCCACTGAAAAGGTCTCCTTGTTGATCTCGTAGCGGAAGCTGAATGTCCAGTCGGATCTCGGAACACCCACCTCGAAGTCGTACTCCTCTCCCTTGTAGGTGACCTTTATTCCGTAGGTTCCATTGTAAACGGTCTGGTTGGTCAGGGCTATTCCGCCCACGGTCTCTGTCTCATAGGAATATGTTGCGTTGTAGAAGAGAACGGTCGCCCCGTCTGCCGGGGTCTGCTCGGCCTGATCTATCAATGTCAGAATAATGAAACCTGTGTATCTGGGTTCACCGGGGGTCGGCATCGGGTAGCTGTAGGTCTGTGATCGTGATTTCACCACATGATTGTAGCTGTCATAGGCTTCCACGTGGAAACTGACGGTTGATCCTTCGGGATAGGGAAGTATCTCGTAGGTCATGTGGGTGTTGTTTACTCTCTGGAAGAAGTTGACCCCGTCTTGAGGATCCGAACCGGGAAGATTGACCGTGTAGAAAATATCAGCCCTTTTTATCGCAACCTCCGGATCCCTGGAGGTGATATTTACCACCACGGGTTGGCCGTTCACCGGGTCCTCGGGCCCCCATTCCATGTTCAGATTCAAATCGAAATCGTCCCCGTTCCATGAACCGTTCTGAACCACGGTGTAGGAGTAGGTTGCGGATGTGAGGGGGTGATTTTTCTCATCATATGCGATTATCTCGTAGTTGATCGTGTATCCCCCGGGGTAACCGGGGATCTCCGCCTCCATGGTGGTTTGATCGATCCTCTTGAACTGGAAGCCGCCCTTGGCGGAGGTCATTCCTTCGAAGGACCATGTATAACTTACATCGGCTGCATTGATGGTCTGATTGTTGGTTGTCTCTATGAGAAGGTGCATGGGTTCGTTGTTCAGAGGCGACCTGTCGTTTACATGGTCGGGGGTCCTCTCGATCTCTATGACCTCCTCGAAAACATTGGTCTCCCACTCGGCACCGGCTTCCTCGCCTGTCAGGATAAGTGCCAAACCGCACAATATGACGGCAAGGATCATGCCGGAAACCGTGGTGATCCATCCCTGTTTTTTCATCTCTTTTCCCCCTTAGGCTCCCACTCCTACTTTCTGCTTCTCGATGATCTTCTTCTTGATGGTCGCCCTTTTGGCTATACCCAGAGCGGCCAGTCCGGCAAGCATGTATTCTACCGGGACGGTAGCGGTCTGACCAATTGTTACCGGGGCGACATTGGGTGTGGCGGTTATCACGGGTGCCACGTTCACGGAAGGTGCCACAACCGGAACGGACGGAGGAGGCGGAACAGGTGCGGGTGCCACGGCGGGCGGCGGCGGTGGCGGAGGTGGCAGGGGCGGAGGAAGGGACCGGATAACATTCACGTAGAATGCAGGTATCTCCCTTGTCCGGTTCTCCCCTATCCAGTCCGTATAGGCAACCTCGCTCTCATCCTTGAATACCCTGGTTCTTCCTTCGGCCTCCGATGAGGTGATTTCAAACCTTACCGACCAGTTCTGTCCGATCATAACATGGGGAACTGTCCATGAGAGTACGGTGCCATCGGTTTCATTCAGCTCGAATCCACCGGTAATATTGACGGAATCATGTACATATTCAAGCTCCTCGGAAAGATGCGCCCTCACGGTGAGGTTCATGCCTGCGGTGTAATTGTAGAACTGATCGGATATCTTCATATAGATGCTGACCAGCTCCTCGGCGGTTTCCGCCTTGTAGAATTGACCGCCGGTGTAATCGGACATCCACCTCAGGGAACTCTCGTCCAGCTCGGGACCCAGACCGATGGTGTATAATTTCACATCGTTTTCCACCAGACGATCCATCTGTGCAAGAGTTACATTGGCAGAGGGAGGATCCGGTACGCCATCTGTGAAGAACAAGGCTATCTTTTGGTTTTCCTCGTTTCCGAATGTCTCGAACTCGGTATTGACCAGGTCAATCGCGTCCTGGAAATTGGTCTGGCCCTGGGGAGCCGACTTGGCAAGGGCATCCAGATCGGCGTGGACCTGGGCGTATGCTGAGGTTAGATGATGAAATAGTGATGCGGTGTTGTCGAATTTTATCACCGCAGCCCTGTCAAAGGGAGCTATCATGTTGTTTACATATTCATGAGCCGCAAGAATTCTCAGGACCTGGCCATCGTAGGTTTCCAGTGATCCTGAATGATCCATGATGAATACCACATCCTGGGGAGCAAGTGTGATCCCTTTTGTTCCGGCTCCCTGAACGGTAAGTGTAACGTGGGTGCTGTTTGGAACATTGTCCGATGAGGACCTCCAGAATGATTCATCGGAAGAGGAAATTCTGGGCAGAAGATATCCTCCTCCTATCCGGGCTGTATCGCCTTCTGAAGAACCTGCAAACGATGACAGCGTCATGATCGATATCAATAGTAGGAAAAAGATCAATCTGCGGTATCCGTTCTTTTTCTGTCCTCTTGACGATATCTTCCACGTCATCCGGTCATTACACCCCTTTGATTCGTTCAATAAGGTTTTGTGCAAATTATCAAAGGGAGAGACGGTTGACCGTCTCCCCTTTATTTGGAGCCCTCATCTTCCCAGTTCATTTCCTCGGATGATTTCTCCTTCTTCTTGAACGGATTCCTGATCAGTTTTTTATCCGATTCATTTTTTGGCTCATCGGTTTTTGATCTGGGAAGGGCCCCCTCCTTTGACTCAACGTCCGGCTCCTGATTCTTCTTCATCCCCTCGCCCTTTGCCCATTTGGTGATCACTCCTGTGTAGGCAAGGACGAATATCAGGATCACAAGAAGGATGAAAAGGATCAACCAGATCAGTGGAAGGTATTCGGTGAATGACTCGATAAAGGTATTCTTTTCCTCATATTCCTTGACGTTGAGCATCCCCGACATCACCCTCTCGTTTCCGAGCTTGTCGGTGGTCCTTATCTGGAATACGTGCGAGCCTCCCTCAACTCCCGAGGTGGGCCAGAACAGAACGAAGGTATCCGGATTGGAGGAGTTGGCGTCGGGAGTCATTTCCCTCCATCCCTGGGAATCGATGTTTATCATCACCGTCTCGACTCCGGAGGGGTCCTCCACCGTAGCCTCGAAAACAACGGATTTCCCTTCCTTGACCTCTCCTTCGTTGATCTGCTGATCGCCCACTATCCAGTAATAATCCATGTCTATGTCCGGACCGGTGTTGTCCACCTTTATTCCGTATGACGATGCCATGGTGTTTCCGGCCCTGTCCAGGCATTCCACCTTGATCAGATGATCGCCGTCCTTGACCGTTCTGGTATCGAAGAGATATTCGTAGTACAGACCTCCCTCGCCCCTGTAGATCTCGAATGGGGCCCTCTCGTCTATGGACAGCTGTACCTGCCTTATCCCAATGGAATCATATGCATAGAACCGCAGGGTCTGGACGCCGGAAAAGGACTGTCCGGGAACTATTGTTGCCTGGGATATGATCGGTGCTGTGTTGTCAACCACCACCTCTATATCGAAATCGGTCCTGTGGTCCGCCTCGTCCTCGGTCATGATGGTTATCCTGTGTTTTCCGTCTATCACCTTGGTGCTGTTCCAGGGTTTTGTCACCTCGATCCAGGTGGTTCCGTCTATGGCATAATATACGGCACCCGGGAACACATCTTCGGTATAGGCTCTCACAACGAATAGTCCGCTAATCAGCTGGTCCTTGACGGGTGCTTCCACTACAAGGTCCGGTGCGTTGTTGTCGATGTTGAAATCCACGGTCTCGGTCGTGACCGTCTTTCCCGAGAGGTCCGTTACCGATGCGTTCGTCTTGTATGTTCCATCAGGAAGCGTCTTTGTGTCCAGCATGTACTCGTAGTATCCCGAAAGGCTGTTCAGGGACATCCTCTTCTCCATGCCCGCGATGTTGATCTTAACCTGATCTATGCCTACCCCGTCGCTTGCGGCAATCCTGAATATATACGAGCCCTCTATGAACTCATTTTCCGTGGGTCCCGCTCCGGAGATCTCCGGGTCGTTGTTATCCACGATCACCATCATGGACTCTGTAGTAACATGACCCGCAAGATCGGTGGCCCTGATTGTAACTTCATGGGGGCCGTCGGTGACAAGCTCGGTATTCCATCCTATGGAAACCGGCTGCCAGGAAGCACCGTCGATGTTGTAGTCGGTTCCCTTCTTGAATACATCGCTGTTTATCACATCGAAGAAGTAGGTACCGGAAACAATTTCACCCTCTTTTGGTGAATTGATATTGATGGTCGGGGCCCTGTTATCGACGTTGAAGGAGACGGGTCCGTAGGTATATGATTTTCCTGTCAGGTCATATGCGATGGCGGTTACGTTCCTCACACCGTCCTCGCCCGCACCCCAGGTTATGGTATTCGAGGAATACTCGTAATAACCTGTCTGCGCGTTGAAGGGAACCTGTGCATCCAGATCGTATACCTGGATGCGGACATAATCTATTCCAACGATATCGAAAGCCGTCACCCTGATGGTGATTACTCCCTCCACGAACTCGTTGGAGACGGGTGATGTTATCGTGCAGGTTGGTGCGATGTTGTCCATGAAGATATCGAAGGTAACGGATGAATACCAACCGGCCTTGTCGTATGCGTTGAAGGTTACCGTATGTCCCCCGTCATTGAAAGATCTCGTATCCAGCAAGAAGGATGCATTCGCCCAATCCCCTGTCATCTCGTAGGAAAGCTGTATGGGTTCATTCTCGTCTATCCTGTAGGTGACCCTGTTCAGATAGACGTCCCTGGCAAACATGTTGATCGGTGTCTCTCCGGATAAAATCTTCCCGTTTCCCAGTTCGTTAAGAACTATCTCCGGAGAATGGGTATCGACATTGAACAGTACGGGCCCGATGACAAGTTCCTTGCCGGACAGATCTGTTATGGTGACGGTAATGTTGTAATCACCGTCCGGGATCAGGGTCACATCCGTCCTGAACTCGTAATATCCCGTGGCCGAGTTGTAGCTCATTGAAAGGTCTCCGGTCAGACCGGGGAAATCCAGTCCTATCATCACTCCCTCCACTCCCACAATGTCGGATGCTACCACCCTGAATGTGGGTGTCAGTTCGGTCACGTAAGCATTCTCCCCGGGATATGAGATCGTACCCACTGGCGAAAAGTTATCGATTATTACATTGACCGATGTGGTGGTTACATGTCCCGCATCATCCAGTGATCTTATGGTGATCATGTGATTGCCGTCGCCGAAATTGGAGGTATTCAGAGGGACCGAAACATCCACCCATCCGGTTCCGTCCACATTGTATTCGGTCCGGTTGAGGAATATGTCGGTTGTGTTGACGGCAATGACCACATAGCCATCCAGGAAATCACCGGGAAGAGGATTGACAACCCTGAGGACCGGGGCATTGTTGTCTATCTTGAAACTGACCTCGGAAGAAACGGTCTCCTTGCCGCTCAGATCATATCCTGTTGCCGTGCAGTTGTAATTTCCATCCGTTTTCAATGTCGTATCGGTGGTGAACTCCCAGTAGCCCGAAGATGAGGAAAAGGTTGCCAGGTAATTATTGCCGAATACGTTGATATAAACCCTGTCCATTCCGACCGCATCAAGGGCGGATACCCTGAATGTGTATGCATCGTCAACGAACTCATCCGTTGCGGGGGAGTTGACTGTCACGACCGGATAGGTGTTGTCAACGATCAAGGACATTGTCTGTTTTGTGTCGTGTCCGGCCTTGTCCCTGGATCTGAAGACAACGCTGTGGCTTCCGTCAAGAAGGTTGCCTGTGATCCACGGATTTCCTTTCTGGATCCATGCCCCTCCATCAACTGAGTAGGTAACATCCAGCAGGAACCTGTCGCTTGCAGAAACATTGAAGGAAATATTCCCCGAGATATAGTCCCCTGTCTGTAATCCGTTCACGGTCATCTGGGGATCGTTGTTGTCTATCTTGAAGTTGATGGGAGATGATTCCGTCATCTTTCCGCTCAGATCGTAGGTAATTGCAGTGCAGGAGTAGTTGCCGTCAGATCTTAGTGAGGTGTCTGTCGTGAACTCGTAGTAGCCCGAGGCCCCCGAATAGGTAGCAGTGAAGTTGGCTCCGAACAAGTTCAGATAAACCCTGTCTATTCCAACCGAGTCGGTCGCAGATAATCTGAACGTGTATGCGGTCTCGATGTATTCGTCTTCAACCGGGCTGTTGACGGAACACACCGGAGCATTATTGTCAACTATCAGGTTCATCGATTGGGTGGTGGCATGTCCTCCGTGATCCCTGGCTCTGAAAATCACCGTATGACTGCCGTCCAGCAGGTCGCCCGTTATCCATGTGGTGGAAATGGAAACCCATGCCCCTCCGTCAACCGAATAACCCACATCCTGAAGGAACCTGTCGGTCGCACTCACGTTGAAGCTGATATTTCCGCTTACGTAATCCCCGGTCTGGATCTCATTCACGACCATCTGTGGTGCGTCATTGTCTATCTTGAAACTCACCCATGATGATTCCGTCATCTTTCCGCTCAGATCGTAGGTTATTGCCCTGCATGAGTAATTGCCGTCAGTCCTGATCGATGTGTCGGTTGTGAATTCGTAGTATCCGGACGATCCGGAAAAGGTGGCGGTGAAATTGGATCCGAAAAGATGCAGGTACACCTTGTCTATGCCCACGGAATCGGAAGCGGACAGTCTGAATGTGTATGAGCCTTCAACATATTCATCCTCCACAGGACTGTTGACGGAACAAACCGGAACGTTGTTGTCAACTATCAAATTTAGCGTCTGGGTGGTGGTGTGTCCGGCCATGTCCCTGGCCCTTAAGATAATCTGGTGTGATCCATCGAGTATCTGCGAAGTATTCCATGCCTGGGTGGTATTGACCCACTCCCCTCCGTCAATGGAATACATGACATCCTTGAGGAAAGCATCCGATACGTTGACCGAGAAGCTAATGATACCGGAAACATAATCACCGGTCTGAAGACCGACAACTGCAAGTTCCGGTGCCAGATTGTCAACACGGAAGCTGACTGCGGATGAACTTCTGTTCTTGCCCGAGAGATCATATGAAGTTGCAGTAACGTTATATGTACCGTCGGTAACAGTGAGGGTGTTGAACTGATATTCATAGTAGCCAGTCTGCTTGTTCAGGGTGGTCTGGACGCTGTCCGAGAACATGTCGAGGACTACCCTGTCTATGCCAACGGAATCCGTTGATGACACCTGGAAGGTGAAGACACCCTCGATGAACCTTCCTTCAAAAGGTGATACGAGATTGCATGTTGGTCTGGTGTTATCCACAATGAACTGAACCGCCTGCTCCGTTAGATGCGATGCCATGTCCTGCGATCTCACCGATAATGTATGGGTGCCGTCCTGCAGTTCCGTGGTATTGAGATGGATCCACCAATCAGGATCGGATCCGGATAGGTTCTGCCATCCCCCGGAGTCCACTCTGTATTCAACTTTCTGCAAGAAAAGGTCCGAGGAGGTGACAGAAACATTGTAGATACCGCCTATTATCTCCGAGGTCTCAGGTGAGTTGATCGAAAGTGTGGGATCGTTGTTGTCGATGTAGAAGGTGATGGTATCGCTGTTTTCGGACAGGTTTACATTGTCATATGAAGTTGCATATGCAGTATAGGTTCCATCGGTTTTGGTGGTCGTTGATATGGTATACTCATAGGATGATGTTATTGGATTGTAGGGAAGCGTGGTTGTCTGACCGAAAACGGTGAGGTCAACATGATGCACACCCACGGTATCAGTCGAGACGACCCTGAAAGTGTAGGATCCGTCGATAAATTGTCCGTCGATGGGAGAATTGATATCACAGGTAGGATCGCTGTTATCGACAAATATCGTGACCGATGTTTCTCCTGTCAATCCAGCTGTATCTTTCGCATCGATTGTAAGGGTATGCTGTCCGTCTGTGATCTGGGTGGTATCCCATGTCCCGGTCCAGGTGTTTCCGGATCTGGTCAAAGGTGTCCAGGCGTTCTGATCGACCTTGAACCTGCAGGTGATCACATGTGATGTGGTATTGACGGATATGGGCATGGAGGTTCCCGTGACGTAGGATCTGTCAAGAGGAGTGTTGATTATCGGATTCGGTGCAGAATTGGAGAGTGTGAAATTTATCGGACCCAATGTTGTAACACCGCTTCCGTAATCTTCAGCTGTAACGTTCAACGAGCACGATCCGTCTATGTATGAATAGGTGTTGACCGTTCTTTCCCAGAAGCTGTTTGCCGAGTTGTAATACATGTTAACCGATCCCAGACCTGACATCTGCCCTCCGAATGAGATCTTCACCGATTTGGTACCCGTGGGATCTCCCGCCTTCGTCTGGAAAGTGTACACTCCCGATACGAGATCCGATGTTCCGGGCGATACGAGGTCGATGGTTATGGGCTCCTTGATCCTGAGGGTTGAATTTCCGTACCTCGTCAGTGTTCCTCCCGTTCCCCAGATCGTGAGGTTGTAGATATCAACCGGGGTTGAAGTAGTGGTGGTTACTGTAAGATTGGATACACTGCTTGAGGCATTTATCTGTGAAGGAGAGAAGCTGAAATTCAATGTTGAGGAAGAAGGATCGGAGCTTGCATAGAGTGTCACATCGGAATTGAAGTTGTTGATGGTGTCCATCTCAACCTGGTAGGTGGTGGTTGTGGAAGGAGAGATGACCCTGAGCTCCGGCGTTGTGGTCAGGAAGAAGTCCGGACTGGTGGAAATTACCAGTTTTACTCTGACGTCGTGGGATTTGCCGTTGAGACCCGTGTCGTTTCCGTATATGTCGAGGTAATAGGTCCCTGCCGACATTGACGAGGTTGTGCTAACATTAAGGTATACCTTTTTTGTTCCCACACCCCCGGGCGTAACCTTGTTCACATTCAATCCACCGGATGCCCCAGTTGGTGTGGAAATGTTCGAGGAACCGCTGTTCCACCTGTAGTGCAGATCAATATCTCCGGTAATTCCCAGAGAATCTATGTCTATCTCGTATGATGCGTTCATCCCCGGAGCGATGAGATGACTTACAGGATCTGCCGACATCTCGAAATCGGATGATATCAGGATGGTGTGATTGTCGTAAGGAAAGCTGCCGTCGTAACCCAGGTTCTCATCGATCACACACAGGCCGTAATAGCCGGTTACTTCAGGATCGAAAGAGAAACTGAGGCTTTCCCCGTTTACCGAAGCCTTGTCGTATGCAAGTGCATCATCGGAATTTCCCGATCCCTTGAACAGGTATGTTGAGAGCCTCTGGTTCGAATATACAGAATAGATATCGAAATCGTATTCTCCCCCGGATTCGAGGTAGACATCGTACATATTCACGATGGGATACTCTCCCCTGAGAGTGCCCGAGTAGGTGGGTGTGCCGTGGTATTCGAATAGGGAGTACCGGGCTTTTCCTATCTCGAGATCGCCGTCGGCATCGGGATCATTTCCGTACAGATCAGATGAAACCGTGTGATAATCCGATTCTATCCTGATTCCCGAGTTCCAGTTGGATCCCGTGAACTTGTAGACCTTTGCGTATTTGTAATTGCCAGTGTAGGTGTGTCCGTCTATTACCACGAAATCTATCACATCGCTTCCCTTGGTGGATGATGCGATCTCCTGGGACATGCTGTAATCGTTGTAGGCGAAGAGGTCGAAATCCTCTCCGGACGCCCTGTTCTGAATTGCTATTGCGGTGTATTCATTGGTCTTTGTCGGAACCTTGAACTGAAGGTCGTCGGGTGTATCGGTCCACCACCAGCCGGTTGTATAGGTTCTGGCGGGCTGATCGTTTTTCAGAGTTCCTCCCGGCCTGGTCTCGGCTTTGACATCTCCCGGCACGACAAAAAGGATTGATGCGGCAAGCAGCAGCACCACTCCGGTCAATGCAAATGATGTTTTCAAAAATCCGATTCTTCCAGCTACGATACCTTTAGCTGACATGTGCTTTCCCCCTTTTAGGATTCCTGCATAGGGGAATTTGTAACCCCGAATAAGTCCGGATTCCCCCGTAAGGAATAATAAATCCCAGCGGATTCTATTTAAAGAGTTTTGCAAAAATATACCTTATTAGTATCAGGAGTGGGTATTCGGTTGTCAGCAGTAACGTGATATCTCCATATTTATCTCATCCTCCTCCGCATCCTCCACTCCTCTGTCTGTGAGCTTGAAATAAACCTCTTCTCCAGTGGGCATCGACCTGTGTTTTACCACCGTCGCCTTTCTGAAGCCTCTGTCTCCCACCTTCTCTATCTTGAGGATCACCTTGCAGTTGTGGGCCAGGGAATGGCCTCCTATCGGTCTGACATCACCGGGACCGAGCGAGGAATACACCTGAGTGGTTATCAATACGGGTATGTCGAGCTTCCTGGAGATGTTCATAAGGTCCAGCAGTATCTGGGACACCTCCCTCCTGCTTTCCTCGTCCCTTCCGGCCCCGAGGTTCATCCTGTAAAATACAGTGGCCGAGTCCAGAACCACGAGGCCGATTTTAAGGTCCTTTTCCACCAGCTTCATTGTGGACCTCATGGAATCCCTCAGCTGACTTGAACTCAGCGGCTGGAAGAACAGTACTTCCCTGGAGATCGAGTCATGGTCTCCCTCACCGCATATCTGCTGGAACCTCTCCATCGATACTCCCTCGGTATCTATGTAGATGACCTTCTGCCCCCCCTTGACAACGTTTCTGGTTACCTGGAGACAGATATTGGTCTTCCCGGATCCCCCCTCGCCGAAAAGCTGGGTTATTGCCGAGCTCTCGACTCCCCCTCCAAGTATCCTGTCAACGGCTCCACAGCCGATGGGAACCCTGTTCAAATATCCCCACCCTCCCTGAGAACCTCCCTGATCACCTCGTGGGCCCTTCCGGATCTTTCAACATCCAGGTAAATGAATCCGTTGATCCTGGAGACCGCCTCGAGGTGGGGATCCCAGGTTTCCGAAACCAGTACCCCCAGTGCATCCTTTCTGTGAGAGAGCACCCTCAGGAAGGAATCAAGCTCCTCCTCGCTCTGAAGGACCTTGAAGAATACCGCCGGTCCCTTGAGGCCGATCATGAACAGCTGGTGAACGTCATTTCTGGAGAACATCGAGTCTTTTCGGTATCCCATGGACGCCATCTGCCTCGAGAATTCCCTGGTAAGGATCTTCGGTTCGATTGCCTTCTTCTGCTGGAAGGGGGTGGATTTTCTTTCTTTTTTACTGGTCTTTGCCTCCGCTCCAGCTCTTTCATCCAGCTTGGACTGGACAATTGTCCTTGTCGTTGAAAGAGTGCTTGAAGGAGGATCCTTTGCAAGGGAAGGCCCTTGTCTGAGGGAAGTGAGTGCGTCATCAACCAATATCTCGAATGCCGATCTTGTCATCTTTCTGTACCCGTCATCGAATATCAGGTACACCACTTCCCCTTCCTTGGGAAGCTCAACTTTCAGCAGATCAAGACCGATGGAGGAATCCGATCGCTTGTTGGAACCCTCCACCCTGATCGCGGCCCTGTACAATTCGAGTATGTCGTTCTCTGTGGTGAACACCAGAGGCTCCAGGACCTGTTTCAGCTTGCCTTTGAGTTCCTTGTAGAGCCTTTCGTCCTCCTTCTTCTTCTCTTCGAGCTTTGGAGCGATCATGGAAGCCGGTGTGATCTCGAACTTCTTGTCGGATATTATCACGATCTCCTCTATTCCCTCAATGGAATCAGGTATCAGGAATTCCGAAAGGTACTCGAGAGACCTCAAAAGGTCTATGTTCTCACCCGGTACGCGGAATGCCAGGAGCTTGCTGCCTCCGTCCTCCAGGATCTGGTATGCATTGTCTTCCATCTTTGCCCTGAGCCTGAATAGAAGGTCCTCTGACGGGCCCTGCGTGTTACTGCTGGCATTCATTTGAGACCAACTTCCAATGACCAAATCCTAATGTCCATTAAAAAAGGTTGTGTCCGTGAGTACCAACAAAGTTGATGGTTAATGTTTTAAACATGGGTCCTTTTCGACTTTTATGGACCCGCGTGAGCTTTACGATGAAAGGTTCATCGCAAAGGCAAAGAAGGCACTTTCCGATCTGGGAGCGTCCTCCGATCCGGTTATTGAGAAACCTAAGAAAGGGATGGCGGACCTCTGCCTGGTCTGTTTTCCGTTTGCAAAGGAATTGAGGAGATCTCCCGAGGCTATTGCTGGAGACGTGAAGGACAGGATAGGTCCTGATGAGAACTTTTCACTGGAGGTCAAGGGTGGATACCTCAACTGCATCTTTGATCCCAAAAGTTATACCTCCGATATTGCCGGATTCCTGTGGAAGAACAGAACGAAGCTCGGCAAAGGATCAAAAATCGATGAGAGGGTGGTTGTCGAGCATACCTCGGCAAATCCCAACGGACCGTTTCACGTCGGCAGGGCCAGGAATCCGATTATAGGTGACAGCCTTGTAAAGGTAATGAGGCATGCTGGCCATGAGGTTACGGCGCAGTACTGGGTCAATGACATGGGAAAGCAGGTCATGATACTGGTCTGGGGCCTGAAAAATATCGATGCTTCGGAACTGGAGCCCGCCGAAAGGGACAAAGAGGATCATATTCTGGTCAGGTTCTATCAGAAAGCAAACGCTTTGATGGAGGAAAAACCCGATGTCAAGGATGAGATAGGCAGGATCCTTTACAATTATGAGAATGCGGTAGCGGAAAGGGACTGGGACAGAATAATTTCTGCCGAAGGGAAACCCGTTATCAGGGCCAGGGACGTAAGGAAAGCATGTGATGATGTCCTTGCAGGAATGAGGGAATCCCTGAACCGCCTGAACGTATCAATAGATGAGTTCGTGTACGAATCACGGGTGGTGGAGGACCGCTCATTGCAGGATGTGATATCCGGACTGGAAAGGAGTGGTCTTCTGAGAGAGGAGAACGGGGCCAAATACCTTGATCTTTCCCGGCTGATCGAGGGAGGTGACGATAAGGATTACAAGAGGAGATTCGTCTTCACCAGGTCCGACGGATCCGCTCTGTATACAACCCGCGACCTAGCCTATCATAAATGGAAGCTGGACAACTGGGATCACGCGGTGAACGTTCTGGGGGAGGACCATAAATACCAATCCCTGATGCTTGGTCTTGCCCTCCGTGAGCTGGGTTCCGAAAAGCTTCCCGAAGTTGTATTCTATTCTTTTGTTTCACTCCCGGAAGGAAAGATGTCCACCAGGAGAGGCCGGGTGGTCTACCTTGATGATCTACTCGATGAAGCGGTGGACCTTGCCAGGATCGAGGTGGAAAAGAGAAGGGAGGACCTCTCCGAAGGTGAACTCGCATCGATATCGGAAGCTGTGGGAATCGGTGCATTAAGGTTCAACATGATCAAGGTCCAGCCGGAAAAGAAGATAGTGTTCAGGTGGGAGGAGGCCCTGAACTTCGAGGGATCCTCAGCACCGTTCGTCCAGTACTCCCACGCAAGGGCCTGTTCCATTCTAAGAAGGTCCGGGGAAGAGGTTGAAGGGGAATTCGACTGGGGAAGTCTTGTCGAAGATTCCGAGAGGGACCTTGTCAAAAAGCTTGCAGATTTCGACCGGATAGTGATGAAATCTGCGGCAGACAGGAAAGTCCATCTGCTCACGGTATACCTTGTGGAGACGGCATCGACCTTCAACGAATTCTACAGGGACTGTCCCGTGATCAGCGAGGAGGATCCCTCAAGGAGAAAGGCCAGGCTCGCCCTCGTTGAACTCTCCAGGGAGGTCCTCTCTGCGGGACTTTCGTTACTGGGAATCGAGTCGCCAGCTTCCATGTGACGGGATAAGGTCCGATATTTTTCAGCGATGTTTATATAGGTGACCCTTTATGGGCACTTCGGAGGTCGTTCCCATGACCGATGAATATGATTACGAAGGGCTTTTGACCAGGGCCCATGATTCCATGCCCGAAGAAGAGATCACCAGAGAGGAGAGATGGGCCGTACCCGAACTCGATCTCATGTACGAGGGCAAGATGACGGTCTGGAAGAACTTCCAGGAGATAGCCGAGACCATCAGAAGGGATCCGGTTCACATTCAGGGCCACATCCTGAGGTCTCTGGGTTCGGCAGGATCCCAGGAGGGGCGGAGGCTCATATTGAAATCGGTTATCCCGGAAGAGAAGCTAAAGGACAAGGTGAACGAGTACGTTTCATCCTTTGTTATCTGCGGTGAGTGCGGAAAACCCGATACACATCTCATCAAGGAGGGCCGCACAAATGTAGTCGAGTGTATGGCGTGCGGGGCAAAGAGGCCTGTCAAGGTAAAGAAAGGTCTCCAGGCCAAGGAGAGGAGGAAGGTTATGATACCCGGGGACGAGGTTGACGTGATGATACAAGACGTCGGCAGGCTCGGTGACGGTATCGCCAAGGTTGACAAGTACATCATATACGTTCCCGGTGTCACGAAAGGTGCCGCTGTCAGGATAAAAATTGAGAAGGTATCCGGTACAATAGTAATCGGCCGGGTAATCTCTTAAGGATTTTTCAGTAATTAACTGAAGTTTTGCGTTTCAGATTAGATTCACCCGTTTCACCTTCGTAGATTTG
>CAYULA010000008.1:0-91134 GCA_964445525.1 uncultured Thermoplasmatales archaeon
GAATCACCACCTTTTCCTGTCCTTTCCAAAATACCCATAAACATCACAACAAAGGGAATGAATCCTTTCATCGAATTGAGTTGGGAAGACGGAGGGAAAGGTCATCAATTAATGATTCCTGATGGTTACAGGATATACAGAAGAATTGATGGAACCGAACAATTCGATCTCATCGAATCGACAACCGATCTGGATTTCTATGACTACAATGTCTCCTCTGGAATAACCTATCATTATGCCATTTCATCCTTCAACGAATTCGGGGAAACGCCGAAAAGCCAGTATGTCATAGGTATCGTGGATGACAGGAAACCTTACGTCAACATATACGAACCATGGAACGGATCCATACTCTCAACAGAGGATGTTACAGTCAGATGGTTAGTGGAGGAATTCCTCGGGGAGATCGATACCATTCATCTGAAGATTGACGAGACCGACTGGATCGATGCAAGCGGTGCTGATCAATACACATTCACTGACCTTGAAGAAGGTTTACATACCGTTCATATCAGAGCAAGAGACAGGGCGGGAAACGAGGAGATCTCATTATCGACATTCATAGTAGACATTAACCCACCGGTCCTAGATATGATACTTCCCGAATCCGGATCATTCACCAACAAAACCTGGATCGAATGCATCGCTACTGGATACGATAACGTTTCCGATCAGGTCCATTATACATTCAACATCAACGGAGAGAACAGATCCGTTATCAATTACGAAGGGAGATACAATTTCACTGAACTGTCGGAAGGTGAACATATTGTAACTGTTTTCATTCACGACAATGCCGGATTCTATTCCAGAAAGAGATTAACCTACAATGTTGATCTAACACCTCCGGAAATCAAATGGAATGAAACTTCCAACCTGACTAAGGAAAAAGAATTGTACTTGACATGGACAGCGGAAGATTCATTCGCAGGGATCTCACATGTTCTGGTCAAAGGACCTGACGGAAAATGGATAGAATCCGATAATATATCCGGACATAATTTCATTTCCGAGAGAGAAGGTACCTTTCCCATTTATATTAAGGCTTTTGACAAAACAGGAAATCATGCAACCATAATATCGAATATCATTTTTGACTGGACCTCCCCCTCCGTTTCGGAATACGGCCCAACGGGGGATAATATCTCTGTACAACCAGTATTCTTTGTATCATTTAACGAGATCATGAGAATATGCACTTATGATGTCGATGGATTAAATGGAGGATTCAAAGGAGGAAGAAGATTCGAATTTGTATTGGATAGAAGACTGGAAAACAATCAAAACTACACCATAACAATTGAGGGATCAGACCTTGCGGGAAACGAGATGGATCCGTTCACCTGGTCCCTGAAAACGACCGACTGGGGAAGTGTAAGGGGAAAGGTCCTGGACAGGGATTACGATCCTGTTGAAAATTCTATCATTCTGATCGACGGGATAAAAACAGAATATGAAATGGATGGAGGATTCCATACTTCACTTCCTAGTGGAACTCACACAATCGAGATTTCTGCTAGCGGATATCAATCCAGGAACTTGTCATTCACCATCGATCCTGGATTGGACTTGGACCTTGGTGTTATCATTCTCGATTCGAAATCTCTCATTATCACCATAACCGGGAAAGTGACGGACTATTCGGGTAATGAGCTTGAACTTGTATCAATTGAGAGAAAAGGACGGATCCTGGATACTACAGATGAAAACGGAATGTTCTCTTTCGAGATCGAACCGGGAACCCACGAAATCAAATTCCTCAGGAACGGATACGAAACCAAAACCGTAACAGTCGATACCTATTCGTTTGAAAGTGATCCTTACCTGG
Organism: uncultured Thermoplasmatales archaeon; assembly: GCA_964445525.1. Lineage (GTDB taxonomy): Archaea > Thermoplasmatota > Penumbrarchaeia > Penumbrarchaeales > Penumbrarchaeaceae > Penumbrarchaeum. The sequence goes on from CAYULA010000008.1 coordinate 1,829, forward strand.
AAGTGACACTTGAAAAAGACGATACAAATGGAGAATCTGTGAATTACCTATTGATCATCGGAATAATGATAACGATCTTGATGGTCATGATCATTTTATTCTCACTCCTTACAAGAAACAAAAGGGATGAGATCGGATCAGAAGAATGATTAAATTATGAAATTATTCAGAGCATTTTCATTGATAAATTTAAGGAGAGAAAAGACTGGCAAACCACATGATTTATTTACAATAGGGCGAAAGTTTCATTTGATTTATCAAAACAAGAAGGAAGAGATGTTATCCTATTTCAACAACTGCCTGGAAGAAAACAAATATTCACCCGTACGTAAAAGTATTTAAATGACCCCCCCCTCGAAATCCCAAACCCGAGCAATCCTAATATACTAATTCATTTCCTGATATCGTTTGATGAAAAAAGAAGAGGAGAAATTTATCGGAAAAACAAAAAAGGTCATAACGGCATCCATCATCACATTAGTGATTCTGGTGGTTGCCACTCTGATCTCAAACAAAGCAACGGCCGAAATCACCTCCGAAAGTGTCTGTCTGATCATAATATCAGGAAACGGTGGATATTCAACAGGTGAGCTGGAAAAAGCTTCATCATTTTTCGATTACATCAATGAAACACTGGATCGAGATGACATCAGGTACCTGACGACAACATTGGATTCGGAATCCCAGGGTCCGGCAAATATTTCAAATGTAGAAATTTCATTCCAATGGCTGGAGAATAACTCCCAATCCTCGGACGAGGTAATAATCTATATATCCGACCATGCCAAAAGACTCTTCAATGAAACTTATTTCTCATTCGATGATGGAGACATATCGACAAGTACGATCGATTCATGGATCGATGAGATAGATTGCATCCATACAACTGTAATTATAAATGGTGAAAAATCAGGATTGGGAGGAATCGATCTTCAGGATTCCTCAAGAGACATCATCTGTTCTATGGAACATGACCAGGAATACGATCCGGACCTCTTCAATATCACAAGAAGTCTCGAGGATCCTGCTGCTGACACAAATAACGATGAGGTTGTTGATTTCATCGAGGCCTTCTGGAGAGAGAATTATCTACTGACGGGTACCGGACAGGATCCTGTCCTTTATCAATAGGAAGTGAGGTGAAAGATATGAACATGAGAAATAAATACAAACCGGTGATCCTGGGTTTGCTTCTTGCATTCTCGGCGATCGTGATCGTCAACAATCTGGACGAAGTAGCAGCAACCAACAGGTATGTTGGAGGAGGAGGAACACCGAACTATGCAACAATCACACAAGCTCTTGCAGCCTCAAGTTCCGGTGATACAATCTATGTCGCATACGGAACATATAATGAAAATATTGACATTCAGATATCAATCAATATCATAGGTGTTATGAGTGGTCCGAATAGACCAATCATCTCAGGAACCAATAACAACAATCCCATCATTGACATCGGAACCAATAATATCGAAGTTAATATTTCCAACATGGAAATTGACGGGGCAAGTGGAAATCTTGTTGCGGGAATCAGATCATCGATCACAACCATGGACAATCATGACGTGGTGATCATTAACTGCATGATCCATGGAATGACAGGATACGGATCCGGTATTCTGCTAAATAATGCGTATTCTCATTGGATATATGATTGCAATATTTTCGATAATTACTATGGTGTCTACATCGATTCGTCAGATTCAAACTTGATTAATTTCTGCGATATTCATGACAATGATTACGATGGTATCTATGTGAACGGTGATTATAATACGATCGATTCCAACATGATCTTTAACAACGGTTTCTGCGGCGTAGAACTATATTACTCTGATGATTGCACAATCGGATCCTACTCGGAGATATATGAAAACGAGTATGGGATATATGCTTACGAATGTGACGATTTCACCATTGTAGGAACAGCAGATGAGGATCATCTATATCAGGTATTTGTTCATAATAATACATATAATGGAATTGTATTAGATTATTGTGGTGACCTCCAGATATCATATACCTCAACAAATGATAATGGAGACGACAATTTGGATGGATTGGATGCATACGATTCTGACAATATGATTATGGACCATATTCTCTTTTGGGATGGAATGTATTGCGACTGGTGCGATACCTGGGCAATAAGTTATTACCATATTGCAAATCATCAGTTAGATGATTGTACATATTTTTATTGGAGCAACCCAATATAATAAATGCTCCAATATTTTTTTTTATTTCTAATTGCATTAAAGTGAATATATGGTGAAACCAGTATGAAGTATGTCTGTATATATCTGATGGTTTTTATCCTACTATCAATAAATATTATTAATAATAATCCTTCAATAAATGCAGAAAATTCCATATTATACTCTCAGGATGATTTGGAAGAATTTTATTTTTTGCCATTCATTAAAAATGAAGGACAATGGGAAGGAGAGGTGAAATTCGCTACTATAATAAGTTCAGGTAAAGTTTTTTTCATGCAAGATCACATTGAATTATATTTTAGCAGTTCATGTGGAAAAAATATCATAGATAAAAATAGAATCAATATTAATTTACCCATTAAAATATATCTAAAAGATCCCATATTATATGATGTTGTTGGAATAAACCCAATTGATACCAAATATAATTTTATCAAAGGAAATGATTCCAATTATTGGAAATTTAATGTTTCATCATTCACTTCAATTGGTTATAATGATGAAAATGGAACAAATGTGGTATTTGAAAATAATAATGGACAATTAGAGACAAAAACAACTTTAAACAGAACAAATAATATCTCTCATGACCTTTTTTATCTGGAAGATAATTTTGGACTGGAAGATGATATCATTATTGAATTATTGGGATTAAATTATTTAGATATTAATAGTAATGAAGAAAAAACAGATGTATTGAAAATGCCAAATTATTCGAAATATAATACAGTTCATAACAACTTTAAACAGATAAATATCTCTACTTATATTGGTGGATTGGATGATGATAAAATTCGAGATTTTATTTTTGATGAAGAGGGGAATATATACATAGTAGGTGATACTGAATCATATGATTTCCCTATCACCGATGATTCTTATGATAATTCATTAGATGGAAATGATATCTTTATATTAAAATTGAATCTTGCCTTGAATAAATTAATTTTTTGTACTTTCCTCGGAGGTTCAAATGGTGAGGTTGGCTCAAAATTCATTTCAGATAATAATGGAATAATTATTTCTGGAACAACTGATTCAGCAGACTTTCCCATTACTGAAGATGCATATTGCAAGAACTTAAACATGGAAGGACCGATTCATACACACCGTGATATCTTTATATCCGAATTAAATTTAGATGGTTCTCAACTTTTATCATCAACATATATCGGAGGATCCGGAAGAGAACACTTAGATGAAATATTTGAAAAGAACAATAATATTTTATTAGAAGGAAATACGGATTCCAAAGATTTTCCGATAACCAATGATTCATTTCAAAAAATGAAAAAAGGAGAAAATGATTTGTTTTTTCTAGAATTCAACATCACAGAAATGAAGTTGATATATTCGTCTTATTTTGGTGGAGATGGATCTCAATCTGCAGAATGTGTTGAATTCGAAGATAATCAATTATACATAGGAGGAACAACTGATTCCAAAGAATTCTATATCACAGAGAATGCAATACAGAAAAATATAGCGTCAATTAAAGATTGCTTTTTTTCCATATTTGACTTTTCTCTGATGAATATATCATATTCCACATATATCGGAGGTTCATCCGATCATGATTATATGTTCGGGATTGACATCGCCCGTAACGGTTCGATAATTGCATGCGGTCAAACATATTCCACCGATTTTCCTGTCACAGAAGAAGCTTATGATCACACTTTCAATGAGAATGGAGACGGGTATGTAGTCTGTATTGATCCAAATAAAACTCAATTGGTCTTTGGAACCTTTATTGGAGGTGCAGGTTTTGAAGAACCCAGATCGATTCAAATAGATGATTACGGAGATATTCATGTAGTAGGATCAATCGGTTATCCTGAGAAGGATAATTTTTACATCCCATTGGGAGTTTTGGATGAGGTGAAAGAGGGTGATTCAGAGGGTTTTTATATAAAATTCGATTCGAATTGCAGTGAAATATTATATTCAACATATATTGGTGGAAAAAACCGTGATTTTTGTTCACATATTTTCTATGATTCCGAATGGAATGAAGCTTTGGTGATGGGAGGGACCAATTCAGAAGATTTTCCTATGAAATCCGGATCGTTTGATACGACATACAATGGAGACAATGATATCTTCCTCATCAAATTCAACCTTACAAGAACACCTTCATCTCCCGAAAACCTCACAGCCAGGTCGGGAGAATCGTTCGTGGAACTGAGCTGGGATCCTCCCCGGAGCGATGGGGGTTCTCCAGTGGATGTTTATGCGGTGTTCAAGAAACCAAGGGGAATTGATCCTTTCGAAATGATAGGAGAGACAAGATCATTATTTTTCAACGATACCGATGTGGAAAACGGAAGAGAATATTATTACTACGTGAAGGCACACAACTGGATCGGATACGGACCTCCATCCAGCGAGATCAATGTAATACCACTTTCAATACCCTCACCTCCCAGGAATTTGACGGCTGAGATGATTGGAGACGAAACGATCAAACTGAAATGGAATGAACCTCTCTCCGATGGAGGCCTCAATCTTAAAGAATATAATATCTACAAATTCGAGGGAGTTGAATCGATTCCAGAAAAGATTCCGATCGTACCGGGGAAGAATGATTACACCGACAGGGATGTGATAAACGGAGTGAGATACGGGTACTATCTGACCGCTTGGAACGATATGGGGGAATCATTGCCTTCCAACATGGTCAATGCAACTCCGATGACAACACCGGTATCGGTCAAGAACATCACAGCGGAATCAGGTAACAATTTCGTTCTCCTGAAATGGGAATACCCAACCGATGACGGCGGAAGCCCCATCATCGATTACAGGATCCACAGGTCCGACGGCGAAAATACTGATGAATTCACGATCGAGGCAGGACCAACCGAATACAACGATACCGATGTCATCAACGGGAACAGGTACTGGTATCAGGTCTCATCGAGAAATGAGATGGGTAACTCTCCTCTTTCCAGGTCGGTCATAGGAGATCCTATCGGTCCTCCCACTTCTCCCACAGAACTGATAGCGGATTCATCATCGGCAACGGTCAAACTCTCCTGGAAAGCTCCTTACCACGACGGAGGATCCGACCTCCTCGGATACAATGTTTACAGAAACTCGGATGGAATGGAGTGGATAAAAATAATTGATATGGAAAACAAGATGACAACCTATACTGATAAATTCCTGGATAACGGAAAAACATACCGATACAGGGTAACAGCCTACAACGATATAGGGGAATCATTGCCGTCCAACACTGTTGTCGTCGAACCACTGGGAGCTCCGGGGAAGCCTCTTGATCTCGAACTGATACCGGGAGATAAATTCATTGAGATCACCTGGAAGGCTCCGTCAAGTGACGGAGGATCGCAGATCCTCAATTACATACTATTTAGTGGAGAAAGGGAAAACGATCTGTCGATACTGAAAACAATCTCTTCCGACACATTTGTGTTCAACGACACCGGATTGATCAATGGAAGGGAATATTTCTACAGCATTCTGGCTGTAAACGAGATCGGGGAAGGACCTCTAACTGATACATTGAGTGCAATTCCCGGTGGTAAACCGTCACCTCCTGCAAACATATTGATGACACCAGGAGACGGATCTGTCGAGATCTCATGGGAAGGTCCAGAAGACAACGGTGGGTTCAAGGTCTCCAGAGTAAATCTATACAGGGGAACCGACAGAGACCATCTGGAAAAGATCTTCGGAACCGATCAGAGGTCTGGCTCCTACAAAGATGAGGGTCTTGAAAACGGTAAAAAATTCTATTATTCACTCACTTGTATGAATTCCATCGGAGAAAGCCAATTCTCTGACATTCTGGAAATAATTCCAAAGGGCAAACCTTCTGCTCCTCTGTCGATATTTGCAAAATCAATTTCTTCCGATTCCATTGAAATATCGTGGTCTCCACCCGAAAATGACGGGGGATCACCGATCATCGGATACAAGGTATACAGATACCTCGCAGAAGGAGAGGACCCGGTGGTGATGGAAGTGGATGGGAACGATACCGTGTTTACTGACAAAGGTCTGCCTTCCGGAACCACCTATATCTACAGGGTTTCAGCCGTCAACTCCATCGGAGAGAGTGATCAATCAGGACCTGCAATTGAATCCACTTCGGAAGGTGGATCCTCAGGTGTTTCTATTCCTGTTATGCTTCTTGTCATCTTCATTTTAGTTCTTCTGGTGGGCGGAATTGGTTTTTATTTTTTTATTTCAAGGGGAAAGAACGCAAATCCTGAAGAGGAACAAATTCAGGATTTTAATGAGATTGTTGATTGATCATTACCTTTCCATTCTTGGAATATTTATATAATCATACTGGCATATATAATTCAATGACCGGGATCGAAAGGATCGAGATCGCAAGAAGATTCTCACGCGAGATAAGGTCCAGATTGGGAGATCGGGTGGAGGAGGTCATACTCTATGGTTCAGTTGCAAGAGGGGATGATGATGAGGAATCCGATATTGATGTTCTCGTCATAACCAGATCGGATGAAGAAGACCTCCAGTTCATTGCATCCGATATTGCATATGATATTGCCCATGGTGAGGGTGAAATGTTATCGGTCCAGGTCTATCCGAGAGAACATCTCGACAATCACGGTGACATCTCATTTTTCAAAACGGTAGCGGAGGAAGGTCATGCCCTCGGAAAATATTTGGGGATTTACTTGAATCCCGGTGATTATTGAACACATCAGATCCTGAAGAGCTCCAGGACCTCTTCCTCCATGAAGTGGAGCTTCCCGGGAATTATCAGACAGTGGGGAGGACCTCCGAGGTCCATCCCCCTGATATCTTCGATCCTGCTATAAATGACCCTCTGATCTTCTCTCCCTGCTCTTAGAACCGCTACCAACATTGTATCAGGACCTATTGAAGAGGTCCCAGACTTCTCCGCCATTTTCAGTATTATATCGCACCCTTCAGGAGCGGTCATGTATCTTTCATTATGGGCCTGGATATCCAGGAGAACGAGAGTGTGGAGGCCCCTTTCCCTGTTCTCGAGGATCATATCCAGAGGCGATGTTGGGAAATAATCTCCCTCCGGATAGGCAAGTGTGGTGGTCCTTCCGAACTTGTAATGCTGGAGGCCCGCAACACCGGCGGCGGCTGTGAATATAGAACCTGAATTTAAGATATCAACCCTGCATCCCTTCTTCATGGCATCCAGTCTGATCTCCTGATGGGTTGTGGCGGTCAGGGGATCCCCCGCTGTAAGCAGGCATACATGGTCCACATCCTCCAGGGATCTCATTACGATCTCCTTTTCCTCGATCCCCTCTCGATCAAGGACCTCTATCTTCTTATCGATGATTTCCTCCAACCGGGAAAGGGAGCCTCCCTCCAGAATAGATGTGAAGAACTCGCAGAATACCCTGTCGGCCGCCTTCATCAGATCGATCCCTCTGAGAGGGACGGTCCTCTCGTCCACTATTCCGAGACCTATGAAGGACAAGCGCTTCATGTCCGCTTATAAGCGGCTCCATTATAAAATGTTCAGCTCCTTGAGCTTCTCGGGAAGATATGTGTCGGTCACATAGTCCAGACCGTATTTGGCCAGTGCCTGCTGTTCCGATTTCTTCTTGATCTTGAGCTGGAGTTTTATCTCGGATTTCCAGGCATCCGATGCGAACCTGGGATCGGACAGTTCGGATTTCAGTGCATTCACGTCCTGATCCGTGAGCTTGTCGGAGGGAAGCTCGTAGTTGATTATGTCGGAAGGGGTTATCCCGAGATATACGGATTCCGGGGTGGCCAGGTATTCGGATATGTGTGCGGTCTTGATAGCACCGTATGCGATCGATGCGAATATCCGATACGACCAGGGATCACCATCGGTGAAGACCACAACGGGAAGTTTGGATTGCTGATGAAGCCTCTTGATGAACCTCCTTGTGGATCTGGCCGGCTGCCCTTTCAAATGCACCAGAATGGCATCGTGGCTCTCGTCGAATCCGTTCTCGGCCAGCCTGTCGAACATACCGCCGGTCTCTATTGCAATGATGAACTTTGCATTGACGTTCTTGAACCTCAACTTCTCCTTCTCGACGTTGTAGGGTATCCCGTAACCGGAATCTCCCACATCATCCTTGCAGTTTATTCTCTTCTTCTCTCCTTTGCGATTAGTCTCTTCGATGGTTATGTCCCCTATAACCCTGGCCCCGTCTTCCTCGGGCCTGAGCTTGAAATCTTCCCTGAGACACTGGGTTATTATCTCCAGGTCCTCCGCCAGCCGGTTGGAGTCGTCCTGGGAAGGAAACTTCCCCCTCTCCCAACCCTCGGAGATATAGTACATCTCCCTAAGTGTCGAAGATTTTCCTATCCTTATCATCTCGTCAATGAAATCCACGGTATAGAGGGACCTCAGAATGCTTGTTGCCCCTCCAAGGTCCTTGGCGCTCCTCTTTACCTTATCATTTCCGTACTTCCACACCTTGAGGTCCTTTGAGAGCACGATATTGGATTTGGTCCTGGAGGAAACCTCGAGGTGGGGAACCTCCTGGTTCTTCAACTGCCCGTAGACGTATTCGGCGATCTTCTTGAGCCTGATCCTGGCCTCCCTGGTTCCCTTTGTCTGCTTGGTAGCTGCCATCATTCCACCTCAGAACGGTTCCGCCCCTATCACCTCTCCGGGCAATTTGGAGTAAAATACCTCCACCTCGTCGTAGTCATCCTTGTCAAGCCCCAGAAGAGAGAATCCCAGTCGAATTGACCTTGCAGGGGGCACCGGGCCGATCTCCCATTCTATCAATCCTTTCTTCAGCCTGTGATCGGGGTAGATGCCCTGTATCAAGGCATCGGGCACCTTGACATAGAGCTTCATGCTCCTCTCCTTCTGGGTGTAATTCTGGTACTTGATCGTAACTTCGGTAACCTTCTCCCTGGAATCCCCGTCACCCTTCTCATGATAGACAACCCCCGAGTCGATAACGTGAACGTTCATGATCTTGGTGATTATGGGATCCAGCGGAGGTTCCGGTAATTTCAGTATCGATGAGCTCTTCTTGGAGATCTCGGGAAGAATGTCCCTTATTATGTCATACTTCTCCGAGACCTTCTTCAATTTCTTCTTCTTGTTGATATGCGCCCTGACCCTTCTTCCGCAGTCCATGAGAGCCCTTCCGATCTCATCGAGTATCTCATCCACATCTGCTATGGCTTCCTTGGACTCGGAGGTGAACGGCGCATTCGTGGAGGCGATGTGGACAAGTATGGCGGCAGGACCCACGGGAATGCCCTTGCCCCCCCTCTGTTCCAGGCCGTAGGGACGCCAGTTGATCCTCTCTATGGCGTGAGTCATCGCACAGCCTCCCTGCTGGTATAGAAGCGGAACCCTGTTGGCAAATCTCAAGACCTTCACAGGTTCCCCGGTAGGAAGGTCTCCACCGTAAACTATTCCCGCCTCTACCTGGAAGGGTGTACCACGGAATACCTTGGGATCCCTGGTCACTGTGTAGGCGAACTTGGAATCTATCTCCTTTCTCAGACCCTTCCTGATCAGCATGTCTCCTATCGGGGAGAGACAATCAGTCGGGGGAGCCATGAAATTTGTAACCTGTATCTTGTCGTAGAGGTTCTGAATGTCATCCAGTGAAAGATATTTGGGATGCCGTTTCTCATCAAGTCCGGCCTTCTCAAGTACCTCCCTCGCGCCTCTCGGAGAAACCCTGGTGAACTCATTTGTGAGGAAGGAGGTCATCTTCCTTGCCTCGGTGTATTTGAGCATGCTCTTCAAAACACCCATTTCTATACCGTGGGGGTGGGGTTTGGATTCCTTGGGAGCCTCGGGAAGTATCTCGACAACCCTCTGGAACCTGGTGACCTCGCCATCCGGCTCCTCGAAGGTAATCCCAACATGGGGATTGACGATAGCGGTAGCCCTGAGATATTCAATAACGGATTGCTTCTTGTTCTTCTGGTATCGTCCCTCCATCTCCACGGATATCTCGGTACCATGGGGATAATCCCAAAGCATGACATCGCTGTTTTCAATCTGAGGTCTGTTGGTTTTGGTATTGATATGGACCTCTATCTGATGGCAGGGGTGGTCCTCTCCTATCCTGGAAGTTATCCTTGCCGCCTTGCCGGTTGTGAGCTGGGAATAGAGAACCACGGAGGATATTCCGATCCCCTGCTGTCCTCTGGACTGCCTTATTGCGTGAAACCTCGATCCGTAAAGAAGCCTCCCGAAAACATTCGGGATCTGTTTTTTCACGATTCCCGGTCCGTTGTCCCTGACCGTCATTATGTAGCGGTCCTTGTCGTTCACCTTCTCCAGTTTCACGAAAACAGTGGGCAGGATGCCCGCTTCCTCGCAGGCGTCAAGGGAATTGTCCACTGCCTCCTTCACCGAAACCAGAAGTGCCTTGGAGGGATTGTCGAAACCCAGTATCTGCCTGTTCTTTGCGAAGAAATCCGATATGGAGATCTCCTTCTGGCTCTTTGCCATCTTCTCTGCGTAGGGAACTGCCATTAGCTACCCCCGGTCAAGAATGCAGAGTAATAAACAGGCGTTATAAATGAATAGGGAGGGGTCGGTGAAAGAAACTCAATCCTTCTTCTTGAAGAACAGATAAAGGAATATGGCGGCGATCAAAAGCGGCAGCAGGGTCATCATCATTCCAAAGGATCCGTACTGGAAAACCTCCATGAGAGTGGGATCGTCATTCAGATATCCCCTGTCAAGGACGAGAATCACGAAATTGCCAAGGGCATCCGCAAGGCCGATGCAGGCAAATACCAGAAAGAGCAGGTTCATCAACCTGCTCATGTCCTCCGAGACCTCGCGCTGCCGGGTGTCTATGAAGGTCCTGAGGACCTCTATGGTGGATGAGAGAATATCCCTCGAATGGGACAACTCCTCCAGAAGGGTGAGAAGGTCCCTCCTGTCCTTTTCCATCTGCTTGATGGTAATCTCACCAAGAGTATACCCGACTCCTTCAAGGGAAAGGTCCTCCGATCCCAGGGACAGACTGTTCGTGGTATCCCTGGTCCTCTGGTCCATCTCCAGGAGCAGGGAGGTATTCCTCATTATCTCGTGCTCCACCTCCGATACCAGGGAAAACCTCACTGAGGCTGTTGTAAGAAGCTCCTTCTCTTTCTGGAAGGATTCCCTGGCCAGGAAATCCTTCTCCTTTTTTTTCTTCTTTTTTCGATCATCCTTTGGAATGTACAGTTTCATGTGCTCGTTTATGTCGTTCTGGAGCTGGTAGATATCGTCCTTGAGGCTCTTGCCTCTGCCGCCCACCTTATTGAGTTCTCCCTGCTTCATGTCCAGGAACTGGGATTGAATGAGGAAGAGTTCCAGAAGCTTGGATTTCATCGCAAGCAGGTTTATGAGGTAATTCTGCCTGGTCTGATAGAGTCTCTTTTCGGGTCCCTCACCACCGCCGTACGGAGTGGAGCCGGCTATATTGATGGGGCCCTCGCCGTAACCTTGGGAGGTGGAAATGTCGGATATGTTTATCTCCATAACCATGTCCTTTGGAAAATTCGATTCCGATGTTTGACCTGACCTTCCCAGCATATAGAGAGACGCGCCAACCTTTCCGTGTTTGATGGAATTAACCATCACTTCTCCCTTTCCGAGGAGTATCCTGTTGAGATAGGAGATATTGGTCTGGAGGATCTCCGGCTGATCCGCCTTTCTATCCTTGTAGAGGAATGTCATATCGGAATAGGTCTTGAGCCAGACATTGTCCCTTGAGCCGTTGGTGAACAATTTGTAGTTGTGAGGATGGCATCCGGGCATTCCGAACTTGCCTATCTTGTCCATCACCTTTCTGGATATGGTGGAAACCTCATCGTATCTCATTTTCAGGTACTCTGGCGAAACTTCGGTGAAATCCTTGCTGGAGGGAGAGGCATCCTTCATCAGCTCAATTATCGCCCAGCCGGATTTGAATGATATATCCATCTTGGTATCGCCCATGCGTGGGGCCTGCTCCCTGATCACTGAAAGGAGCTTCTTCTCCGATTCCGGAACAACCTTCAGAAGTATTATGGAATATATCTTCGAATCATAGAGCAGAACCGATCTCAAATAGGATCAACCCCGGGATCATCATTCGATCCCCGGTGAAGTATTTGAAAAAAGATACTTAAATAAATCTAGCTAAAAATAAAAAAAAGAAATTTACAATATCTTCAACCGATTGCACAGCAGTTATCATGACTCGTGGTTTTCCAACCTTCTTTTTTGATATTTCCCAAAGTTTTCCGGGAAGGTAGTACGATTCCGTTGAAACCGATCTTGAGGATCTCCGATTCCATATCGGACATCCCCTTCGGCCTCATACAACCGAGAATCAAATCGCCCTCTATCTTTACCCTCATGTATCTGGCAATTGAGAGCAATTCGGATCTATCCATTGGTTGGACATCTTCCATCCCTGTTCCTTTTGTTGGAATTAGGGTTATCAGGACGGCCCTATCCGGTTCGAATCCGGATACTATATCTATCGCACGCTTTTCCCCTCTCTCCTTCCCAAAATGAAATCCGGCAAGGATGTGAGGTACAACATTGAGTCCCGAATCCAGTAAGGTTTCATATGATCTGGTATAATCTTCCACTTTCTTTTGAAGTTTCAATACCTCCCTGATAGTGGAGTCATCCCCGAGAACATCGAATGAGATGGCATCCACTCCGGAAGAAGCGATCAAGGAAGCCGTTTCCTTCCCCACAAGACCTGTGTGCATGTTTATAAGAAGTCCCGTTTCATCCTTCAATCTCCTTACCTGGTCCAGGATTCCGCGGTCGATCGGAACCGCACCTTCGGGGGTGCACCCTCCGGAGACGAGCAAACCTACCCCTCCTTTTTTCCATAGAGACATACCGAATCCGTAGAGGGATTGATCACCTTCAACATCCATCATTGAACTCAGGTATCTGCCGTTGCAGTGGGCGCATGATCTGAAACATCGGCTGCCGGTTACCGAGACGGATGGAAATGATCTGCCGGGATAGTATACATCTACGATTCGCTTCAAGCGGTTGAATATCGACAGCCTCAATAATCAATTTTGGGTGCTCTGGGAGGTTATGAATTACAAATAACTTAAATTAAATGAGCCATCATCAAGTACGGGGTGGTCTATTGACAGGAAGAATGCACTCAAAAGTGGCCATGGCTTTCATTTCAGTCCTGGTAATGGCCCTCTCTTCCTTCGCCGGGTTATCAATTCTCGGAGACTCCAGCAACGAGATGGAGGTCCTGGCCCTGCAAAGCGTCGATCCCATTAGGATCGAGAGCAACACGGAACTCTATTATCATTCCCAGGTGGACTCGGGAAGCGGAACCGCTGTGGACCCATTCGTGATATCCGACATTCAGATAGACTGCCGCAGTTCCGGGGAGACCGGGATCTACCTCAGGAACACCACCTATCATCTGGAGATCAAAAATGTAACAATTTTCGCATCATCCAGCTCACCTGCGATATACCTCAGGGCGTATTATTCAGGCGGCTATCATTCCATGAATCTGGAGCTCAAAAATATAACCATAATAGGAGGCGGGACCCAACTCTACATGTATGTTCCCATAAGGGTCTACATCACCGAATGCAACTTCTCGAATCCTTCCGGCAGCGGCCACCTCATAAATGCCTACTACGGGTATTATGTGGACATACACAACAATACCTTCAACTCACCCGGAATGAACATCTATCTTGACAGGACCTACTACGTTGATTTCACCAGGAACAGTGGAACAATACAATATTACAGTCAGAACAGGTACCGTTACTCGGATATCTCCAACAACACCTTCAATGCAAGAAATTTCTATCTCTACTCTGGCTATTTTTCCGATTTTCAGGGAAATGTTCTCAACGGAACATCATCCGATCATACACTGTGCTATCTGAACGACTGCAATCGGATCAAGATAGCAAACAACACCTTCATGAGAGGCAAGGACGGGATATATGTCCAGCATCCCAATACCTACGACCCGGTGAGAACCGGTTACGAATCATGGTCCTCGCTTACCTTCGAATACAATATCTTCAACGGTAGCGGAGGCAGAGGTATCTATTTTCACTGGGCAACGAATCATCCTTCGATTGCATACATGGACATCCATCACAACCGATTCATCGGATGTTCGGACTATGCGATAGAGCTGAATTCGGGAGGATCCCCAACCAGCATGGTTTACAGAAATATTTTCATGTACAATCACGGGTCCGGAGAATCGTATTCGGGTTTGAGCCAACAGGCGAGAGACGGCTGGTCCCAGTTCAGATGGAGCAAGAACAATGTGGGTAATTACTGGCTTGATTGGGACAACGAGGACCAAAACAGCGACGGATTCTCCGATGAGAGCGATTACAAGCTCTCCTCAAACAACGGACAGACCGATCCCAATCCCGTTTCAAACATGTATTTCGATTTCGGACAGCCGTACCTCAATGTGCTGACACCATCAACAAGGTTCCTCGATGAAAGGTACGTCAATTTCACATGGGAAGCCTATGACAATGAAACGGGCCTTGAGATGGTCCAGATAAGAAAGAATATGGGCAAATGGATCAATATAACCGGAAGGGACCATCACGGGTTGTACCTCACAAACGGTCAGTTTTCGATTGACATGAGAGCCGTTGACATGGGCGGATTGAAGAAGGCTACCTCATTGAATCTGGTTATTCAAAACGGTAGAGAACCGGTAAGTATAATTTCACCAAAGGAAGGAGATTTCCACGGAAGAGGGGTGGTGGAGGTCAGCTGGTCCGTAGAGGAGGGATTCGTTCCGCTGTCACTTTCCTGCAAAATAGATGATGGTGATTGGGTCCAGAGGGATCCCTTCGAGGACCATTCCCTTGACCTTTCCGATGGAATACACACCTACCAAATGAGGTTCTCGGATCATTACGGCAATAATATTACCAGAACCATTACCTTCACGGTGGACACCCGTTCCCCGGTTCTCGAGATACTCTATCCTGTGGATTCGTCGGTCATATCCAACAGGCTGGTGAATTTCAGATGGGTCAGCGAGGACCTCACGGAAATAAAGTGGACCAATGTAACCATAGACGGAGAGATATTCACAGGCATAGAGGGAGAATCGTTCTCTTCATTCCTGGATATGAGGTGGCACTCCTTTTCCGTGGAGGTTTGCGATATGGCGGGCAACCGCGCCTCCGATTCCATAGCCTTCAGGATCTCGCAGAATACTTCACTCCATATTACAGCACCTAGACTTAAACTTCCATCCAGACAGACCTCTTTTCTGGTGGAATGGGAATATCTCACATCACTTGAAATCGATAGTATAGTGATGATTCTGGATGAGAATGACCCTCTATCATTATCCGAAGACACCCTTTCCTATCAGGTAGCCTTCAGCGAGGACGGGGTTCATACAATAAGTATAGAGGCAAAGGACCCGTCGGGAAATCTCTTCTCGGATTCCGTCGAGGTCATAGTTGACAGAACAGCTCCATCGGTAGGTTTCATAGGAATAGAGAACGGGGCGCTTTTCAATGTGACAAAGGTTTCTGTGCAGTGGGGTGCTTTCGAGGAGCGGGGCATATCCGGATACGACCTATTCGTGGATGATCAGCAGAAAATGAACGGAGGACAGGAAACGGAGAGGACGCTGGACCTGACGGAGGGCGATCATACAATAAGGATAATTGCCCACGACCTGGCCGGTAATTCAGACCAGGAACAGATTGATGTGGTTGTGGATATCACCAGACCAACCCTGGAGCTGGTCTCACCTCAAGAGGATGTGCTGACCGATTCTTATCTGAGATTCGAATGGGAGGGAACGGACCTATACGGTCTGGATCATTACAACTACACTGTTGACGGGAAGGGACCTTTCGAGCTTGGATTATCACAATCAAGGGAGATACAGCTGGAAGAAGGACAGCACCTGTTCATTCTAAATTGCATGGATCGCGCCGGCAACACGAGGACCCTGAAAAAGAGCTTCAAGGTTGATCTGAACCCTCCGGAAGTGGAGATCTCAAATTTTGACGGGGAGCATCTCAACGAATGGCCCGGTCTGGTGGAATGGAGTGTGATAGAATCCATGGGCATCGCCACCATCACCCTCGAAATTGACGGTGTTAACTCATCGCTTTCCAATGATTCCAGATATCAGATGACGGACCTCGATGATGGCCCCCATGAAATTACCGTTACAGTGACGGACATCGGAGGATGGTCCGCCTCCGACACCGCTTCGTTCATTCTGGACAGGAAGGATCCCGAGGTCATTCCCGGCGAGGTATCGGTTGAAGGAAATTCGGTCATACTTCACTGGTCCATGGAAGAAAACGGTGAGAGCATCCGGATCACATCCTCCATGGACGGGGTTGAAACCCTGGCACGGCACGATACCGACGCAGGCACCACGACATTCAGAGAGGTGCCGGAGGGGGAACATGATGTTAACATCACTTTCATCGACAGAGCGGGAAACAGCAAGGTGTTGACATTCGAATTCGAGGTGAAGGACGGAAGAAAAGAGGAAAGAGAACAAGAAGGCGGGGGTTCATTAGTCTGGATCCTTCTGATCCTGATAGTGATCGTTGTTGTGGTGATTGTATCCTTCCTGATTCTGAGAAAAAAGAAACAATCGCCTCAGGTGGAGGACAAAGAGAGTAAGACCATTTCCAGGAAACCTGATAAGATCTCCATAGGCCCCATTCCTGCCCGAAGAGAGACATCGCACGGTCCTCCTCCTAAAAAAGAGCCTGCGCCAGCGCCCTCTTCTCCAAGGAGTTTTCAACCTCCTGCAATAGATGATTCCTATATCCGTCCCGAAAAGAAAAAGAGGCCCCAGATAAAGAGAAGCACGCCCTCGAAAGTACCTCCTCCCGAGAAGAAACCATTATCCGTTGAAGAGGATATTATCGAGGATTGGTCCGACACGGAGGAATTCGAGGAACTTGAGGAGCTGGAGGAGATCTGATGAAGCTTACTCCCGAGCAAGAGATGATGTTCTCCAGATATGGAATATATCCCTACAACTGGATAGTTGAGGGACGGCTCCTTGCCTCGGTTTATCCGTCAAACGAGAGTTACCTGAAGCACCTGAAAGAGAAGGAGGGAATAGAACTCGCAATTAATCTCACCGAGAGCCCCTGGCCGGAGAATTGGCAGAAACTCTCCGGAATAAGGTGCCTTCATTTCCCAGTGGTGGACATGTCGGTACCATCCCTTGAGGCTGCGGGAAGGATCATGGATGAGATAGACAATCATGAGGGACCAGTGATGCTCCATTGCGCGGCAGGCATAGGCAGGACCGGAACGATGATCGGCCTCTATCTGGTTCACCGGGGGATGGACCCGGAAGATGCAATAAGGACCGTGAGAAAGAAGAGACCGGGATCGATACAAACGAGATCCCAGGAAAGGTTTATTATGAGATGGACCAAGGATAGGAGGTGATAGAATGGATGTGATCGTACTTGCGGGCGGATTCGCAAAGAGGATGTGGCCTCTGACCAAAGACAGACCAAAACATCTTCTCGAAGTGGGAGGCAAACCGATGTTGAGCTACACCCTCGACACTCTGATCGAGATGGAAACCATCGGGAAGATTTTTGTTTCCACCAACGAGGCATTCGATGATCAGTTCTCTCAATTTCTGAAAAACTATGATAAAAATAAGGTAAAGCTCGTTATCGAGCCCTCTCCCACCGAGGACAAGAAACTGGGATCCATCGGGGGATTGGGATACCTGATCGAAAAGGAGGACCTCAACGAGGATACGATGATAATCGGAGGTGACAATCTCTTCGAATTCCATCCGCTGGAAGCGGTGGAGGTCTTCAGGAAAGTGGACCGAGACATTGTGGCCGTGTACGATGTGGGAACCAAGGAAAGGGCCAAACTCTACGGAATAGTTGATGTGGGGGAAAACGGTGTCATTAAGGATTTCCTCGAAAAGCCCGAAAATCCTCCCTCCACAATGGCGGCGACAGCATTCTACATATTCAAGGCCGATTCACTGAGACTTGTTCTCAGATATCTTGACGAGGGAAGAAAGGCCGATGCTCTGGGTCACTTCATCGACTACCTTGTGAACAACAGGCCTGTGGTGGCCTGGAAGTTCAATGGTAAATGGTTCGATATAGGATCTCTTGATGTATACCACGAGGCGGATGATTATTTCGCAAAGAAAGGGTCCGGATAAGGGTCACACTATCTTTCCCGTGGAGGTGATCTTGACAGATGTACCCCGTACGTGATAGGTGAGCTGCATGTTCTTCTGCTGAACGGAGAATTTCCTGATCTGTATGGTGTGATAGATCCCCTCTATTATCCGAACGGTCCTCAGCTCCAGCAGACCGTCGAACTTGTCGATAATCGACTGCATGTCCCTTTCGGGAAGTATGTCAGCCATGAGGAATACCACTGAGAGCTTCTTCTTCATCGCGATGTCTCTGACCATTATCACGAAATCCCCGGCGTCCTTGTATCCGAACTGTTCCATGAAGAATGTAAGTGGATTGATAAGGACCCTGTTGACCTTCCTCTCATCCAGGTTCCTCATGTGTTCGATTATCCTGGCCGGAACCGCCTGTATGAAGAATCTGGTATATTCCGGGCAGGCATCCACGAACTCGACCTTCTTCAGGCGGACATCATCCATTTCCTCCTCCATGAGGTCCATTATCTCGTCTGATGAAGCTTCCACGTCATAGAAGACCACATTCTCCCCTTTTTCGAGTCCCTCTTTCAGGAAATGAAAACCGAAGAGGTCCTTTCTCGAGGAAGGATCCCCCACGTAGAGATGTATGGCCCCTTTCTTGAATCCGCCGTAATGCAGTGCATCGTCCAGGGCCGATATTCCGGAGGAGACGACTTCCAGGGAATTCCTCTCTTTGGGCATGTGACGGTCAATCCGATATTTCCTAATATATGTTTTCAACAAGAAAATTCCAAATATCAGTAAAGCGGGTAATATATCGAGTGCGATGACCGAATCCGATCTCATCATACGGGGAGGGCTGCTTATTTCCGCTTCCGTCCTTATCGGCATCTTTACCGGATTCCTTAGCGAGGGGGCGGTGAATTCGGAGGAGGAATCCATTGAATGCCTGGTGAATGATCTGGAAAGAGTCATTCGGTCATTTTCCGTCTCGGAACCCGGTTCAAGTATGACCCTTTCCTTTGGTGAGGCGGATGTTTCCGATTCCATTTCATTCCCGGACAGGATAGGCAGGAATCACATCGAACTTGAAATACTTCCGGGAATGGTCCTCATCAGCATGGATGGGAACAGATATCCGGTTATCAAGGATCCCCTGATCATTCCGATTCATGTCCCGGTTGGAGAGAGAACGATCTCGATCGAGGAGCTGAAAGATCTGAGCAGGGAAACAGGCGGATTCGAACTCGAGATGCCCGGATCCATTGAGCTGGTCAATTTTGACTCCGGTGACAGGTCCGCCATCCTGATCCATACCCGGTTGGAATCCAACGGGCCCATCGGTGAATTGATCGAGCTGGAACAGATCGGATTCCAACCCTCAAGCACCTTCGGGAAAGCCATCAAGCTGAAGGGAGAAAAGATGAATATCAACAGCGGGGGAGTCATCTTCTGGACAGGTTCGGCTACCGGAATAAAGGAAGGGATCTGCCCGCTTCCCTGGAAGCTTCCACCGGGAACCCTGCTTCCGGATAACCTTTCCATTCACTCGGGAGAGATCAGGGTGATCCGTCAAGCCCTAATGGTTTCCGGGGACCTTTACGAGGACAGCTGGAAAGTGGAAACCTAGTAAGGGGATTCCCATATCTCTCCTTTGAGGATCCAGAGATCCGTTGTTCCCCCGAATTCATCAACTTCGTAAAAGAGGGATACAACGGAAGGGGGAGCTTCCATGACCTTGACACCGAATGATGTTCTCCAATCGCCTAGGTCCTTCCCCATCAGGTCGAAAGGAAGGGCAAGATTCACGGAACCCGAGAAACCGTATGTGAGAGATTCGGGTATGTTTGTTCCTTCTGGTGCCATGTTTCCCACCGATACGGGTGTTTCGATTTCAGCAAACACCAGTAGGGTGATCCAGCATTTCTCCAGTATATGGAGCGGAAATTCAACAAGGTCGCCGGAGCTTTTGGGATCCTTTATGTTCAATACAATGATCCTTATGTTGTGGTAAAGCCATTCCAGAAACAGTGCCACGGCTTCTCCCTCGGCCCTGAGGGACAATTCCAACCCTCCCCCGGCGCTTCCGGAGGCGTCCTCGATCTCCAGTTTAAGGAATATCCTCACATCAATAACAAGTTCGCTGATCATGGCAAGGAACCTCTCCATGAAAAGCTCCATGGCCCTCTCCAGAAAATGAGTGACGGTATCGAAAGAGAACCCGAACAGATCGTAAGCCTCGGACCAGGCTTCCTTGATCGAGGTGAACGCCATTGAGATTATCATAGTTTTTATGGATATAGAGGCTCCCTCGCTATTGGGTGATGCCGGTGTTGATTCCTTCCAACTCCAGATGCCGTAACCATCCTTGTCCCGTGCATACGCTCCATCCTCAGCATCTTCGATCCGAACATCATCCATGATCAGTCCCGAAGGGGACCTGAGCACCACATGATAATTCCCGGCGCAGGCGGAATCGTTACCCCTTCTCCAGATCATTTCCCGGGAGAGGTCCACCATTGTATGGGTCTCAGGTGAAACCTGGAGGATCCAGGAAAGGATCAGCTTATCCTTTTCATCCCTCATTTCCAGGGTGGAACCTCCGAAGGGATGAAGTCTCGGATTGAAAATCTCTATCCAGGTGATGTTACCTTCCTCGAAATTTATCTCGTTAAGCACTGCTGGAAGTTCTTCGGGCATCCTGTATCTCAAACGGAATCCACCGTCCACCACTGCATTTATTCCCAGAGGGGGAATAGGGATCATGGGTTCCACTCCAAGGGAGCCGGAGAGGGATATCTCGCTTACCTTGTACTCCTCCAGAGATGGTACGGAAAACGAGAATGATATACCCCCTTCGATTCCGTAATGGCCTTCCACCGAGAACATGTGCGGCCTGTCCTCCATGAAGGGGTCCACCTCCATTCTCATGTACAAAGGACCTTTTTCGATCCTGATCGTCCCGTTGAACTTGATCGTTGAATTCTCCACCCTGTTCAATGATAGATATCCGAAAAGGCCAATGGAGACAACATCAACAGTCATCTCCAGGAGAGCTCCCTCCTCTCCGAAAAGCGCCGATTTCTCGGTTCTCAGGCCGAGAGCCAGCGGACCGAATCTCAAATCAACGTTGAACTCATCTATTCCCAGTATGTCCAGAAGTGCCGACAGAATACCTGTCAGGCCCATCTCCACCAGCTGCTTGATCAGGTCCTTTACCAGATCCCTCAACGCGGAGGAAAGCTCCATGGTCACATTGGATAGAACACGACTGGCTTCCGCCAGATCCAGGTCCCCGTTCTCGATGATATCGTTGATGAGAGGTGGGACCTCCTGAAGCGAGGATAGAGTGCCGGAAAGGAGCGATGTGGAGCCGTTCAGAAGTTCTTCCGTGATCTTCATGGCCGCCTGTTTTCCCTTGTCCATTGCAAGATCGTAGAGTGTTGTCCCTTCCTCGTAGCTAGCTCCCTCCAGAGGCCAGACCGTGTAGACCGATAAGGCCGACTTCACATCCAACCGGATATTTCTGCAAAGGGGAACCGTGGAAATGGAACCGAATTCGAGATCGTATCCACGTGAAAGTGTTATGTTGATATCGGTTCTGTAGGGGGATCCTTCATTGGTCGGATCCGGATCATGGTATCCGCCGGTGAAATCCATCTCCGAAATGAAATCTTCCGCCGGATATACCTCGAGATAGGGGGTGATCGTTTCCATTGGCCTGAAGGGAGCATGATCCCTCCTGATCACAATATCTCCTGTCCCGTTCAGGGGAGGCAGGAAATGCCTTGATGCGGAGAGCATTTCCGCCCCTGATGTGTCGTTCATCACTCCGCGCATAACGGAGCGAAGGTTATCCTCCACCTCTTTCCTGAACCTTGAAAGGTTCAACGAGGAAAGAATCTCGGCTGGGGTTTCGCTCCGAGTGATCTCTCCCTGGAAAGAGGATCGTATGAATCCCGGCTGTGGAAAAACGTCTCCTCTTCCGAATTCTCTCTCCCTTATGATATCCATGGAGGAATTGACCGAATCCAGTATCATATCCAGGAGGTATCCGGGAACCTCCCCCTGATCCAGTCCAAGTCCGATCTCAGCCAGAATATCCGTTTCGTTCAGGACCTCATGGATATCCAACGGCTGGCCATGGGAACCCGTGAGGTATCCTTCTTCCGCGGAAAACGAACCGATCTTCTCCCAATCGATTACCTCAACTTCGACAGATCCGAGCAGGGTCTCGGTATAATCGAGCAGGACCTCCTGTGCTTGTTTATCTCCCCCAACCATCGATCTGTAATTATCGTAACACCAATCCGAAACCGGTTCACCGATTATTCTCTTGATATCTCCGAGTGCCCCTTCCAGGTCGAACAGATCCGGAGATGACTCGATCATTGCGGCCAGTTCATCGGCCACAAAAGGTATGGATGACAGGCTCAAAGAAGCGAGATATGCCGTGGGACAGATCCCGCAATCCAGTGGAGGCGGAGAGTCGTATTCCCAACCATTCCAGATGCGATCCCAGGTTTCGGGTGCATCATCCACCAGTCCGGTTATCAGCTTCTCAACAGCATCCCTGATGATGTTCTCCGCTGATTCCCTCAATGTGACCTCTGCCGATATTATGCCCTCATCGACCCCGAGAGCATTCGAAATGCCCTCCAATACATCCCTATCGTTCAATATCGAAACTGTACGGAACTCAGGCTCATGAGAGGGAAGGTGATACCTGGCCACTATCCTGTATTCGGTCACATTAGTGGAATTTTCGAGGATCATTGCCGAGAATTCCCTTTCGAAGGGATCGAAAGACAATTGAGGATAGCCATCCACTTCCCGATCCATCCAACTGATGCCATTGACCTCTCTGAGCATGACCGAACCTTCGATCTCGGAAAGGGTGGAAGAATACCTGTATAGGTCCCTTATCAAGCTCCTGACCCCTGTATCCCTGGTGTCGATCAGATTGCACCCGAATGTGTCCTCGAAGAATGAATCCACCGATTCGGAAATTCCCCTGAAGAAACCCGTTACCCCTCCGAATGTATTCAGAATACCGGTATCCAGGCCGATGTAATCAATCAGACCGAGAGCGAACCTCTCAACCAATGAAAGGAACAGGGGCCTCAGCAGGTCCTCAGGCCCCGGTGGAGAGGTCTCCGAGAAAAGGCCTTCCAGGACCATGACGAGCATTCCCGGATCCACCGGTCCTTCATGGCCTTCAAGCAATTCAGGGACGGGAGGCGAACAATTCCATGATCCCTCCGCCGATCTCAGTATCCTTTCCACTTCCTCCAAACCTTTCAGGTCAAAGATACCCAGATAAGCCCTGGACAGAAGATGGACCGACAGGTCCAGGCAGGAGGCGAGTTCCTGATCGGTCAATATTGGCGGGGGGAGGAGGGTGTCCGATGCCGACATGGATCTTCCATATCCCAGATAAGCCTTGGCTCCGGCCAGAGATGAAATCATATGCTGGTAGAGCTCGCCGAGTTCCGGACCTTTAAGGGCTTTCAACAATCTGTCCATTCTCTGATATAGCACATCAGTGACGGATTCCCTCACGATATTGATATCGAAGTTCCTGAGGACCACCGTGCCTTTTCCCGGCGTGGAAGAGGAGAGGGTCACCGATATTGATGTATTGGCTCCCATTGACGCAGGTCTCCAACCATATTCCCATGGTCCTGTACCGTTGGGTGCATATTCCGATGAGTTCGATGACGGAGAGAGGATCGAAACGGAAACCGGAACTATGGAAACAGTGATGTTTTCTAGTTCGCAAATGTAATCCTGGCCCGATTCCGATTCGAGATATCCCAGGACCTCATTTTCCAGGCCCTCCGCCAATCTTCCCTCCAGTGCTCCGTCCAGTCTGGAGGAGTTCCACTCTTCGGGATCGCTTACCAGTTCCATGAATATTCGGTCATGGTGGTCGATCAGATTGGACCGTATCCCGGTTTCGAGCGAATCGAGTTCGGTGTTCATCTCGGAAATTATCCCGGAATTCTTTTGGGCGGTTTCCGATTCCCTCTCGAGGAAGAACATGTAGGAGATATATCCCGATGAGAGGACCACCAGGGCTATTGCGAGATAGGCAAAAGCCGTTCTTCCCCTTCTGTCAAAGGGCTTGCCTGCAAATTTCAGGAAAGCACCTCCAACCCTGGAGCAGGGGATCTTTCAATTGGAAGGATTACCCGGATGAACAGTTCAGAACCGATCCTCCCCATGATCGAAAGAACCGAATCGGAAATAGTGAGATCAGGTCCTGCACCGGTGTAAAGAACAACCATTGACCATAGATTATCCGGTGTGAAACTGATGACATCGATAATGGTCGCTACAAACTGGATATCTTCTCCCGACCTGATTATTTCATCTCCCGTCCAGATTATGACGGTGTCGTTGAACGAATCCAAATTTGCAAGGAGAAATGGATGTCTATTTGATATTTGATTGAACATGCAATCTGCCATATCCGCTGCCTGCATTGTCCTCAGACCTGCAGGGGAGTGTTCGCTTCCTTCTTTGATCAGAAGAGAGGCTCCAGAGGATATGACCGCGATGGAAATTACGAGAAAGGTCAGGGAGAGCGGTGTCTCCATACCATCATTTGTTGATATCCTCTTCATGATACCATCCTCACTGCACCTATGGTCAATTTCCCCGGTTGATTGCCTTCGAACAGAACCACCGTGGAATGGAGTGGAGATACGGGCTCATGATCGACATCCGCTGAGAGGATCCTACCCCCTGCCAGAAGAAAGGATATATTGAAACCGTTGCCGGTTTCCGTTATACTGAGGTCCTCATCGATGACGGGACCTCTGAGAGAAAGGTTGGATATATCACCGTTGAGCAGGTTCAGGAGACCATCCCCGTTATCGTCCAACAGCTCGCTTTTTATCAGTATCCCGAACCAATCCTCAAATGGATATTCATCGATCCCGTCATCATTCTCATAAAAGAGGACCCCTCCAAGTCCAAGCGTGAGAGCAAGTGCGATTCCAAAGGCCAGCAGGTCCCCTGTGGGAGATAAGGACCCGGCGTCCTCAATCCTCATGGAATATGGATTCGAGAAACTTGTTTAAAAGCATATTGTCCATAGATTCGATTTGGAAGATTAATAGGACAAAAAATGGTGATTCTTGACAACTAATAAATAAATCCAAGTTTCATTAAGCGGTAGAGGGTTTGGAATGAAGGCTGGAATTCTAACTTTGACCTTGTTGGCAGTTTTGATCGCTCTTGCATCATTTTCATACACCACAATGGCCGATACAAGAGCTGATGATGTAATCACTGAAGAGGATCCTTCCGGTGATGTTGAGAATGTTGGATTTGACTCTACGATTTCGAAAAATGCTGATATTGTATCCTTTGAAGTTGACCAGAGCTCGGATCCCGTGGTGTTTACATTTGAAGTTGTGGGCCTTATCGAGTATGAGAATGCCACACTAAGCTACACCTACGCATTTTATCTGGACAATACTGGAGACGGATTGAGCAACACCAACATGTCAATAATTGTGACATCTGGATCGTTTATGGCTTACGGGGATGCTCACTTCGGTACCGAATATTTCGTAATTAATCCCACGGGAAACGGTACAGACACACTGGAATTCGAGATAGGGAGGGGTGATCTGGGTGTGGATTCACATCCCATAGCCGGCATCTCCGCATCGGTACAGGTTTTCGATTATACCGGATATCCCGTAAAAACAGCGGTTGATCATGTAAACGAGGATTTCGGCTCCGGTTCAACAGTTGACGATGATACGGATGACGATGATGATGATGACGACAACGATATGGACAATGACGACCTTCCCGATGACTGGGAAATCTTGTACGGATTGGACACTTCTATTGACGATTCGGATGCTGACTACGATGGTGACGGTTTTACAAATGAGGAGGAATATCTGGCGGGAACAGCACCAGATGATATTAACAGCTATCCCGACTTCGTGGTCGATGATGATGACGACGATGATGATCTTCCGGACCCCCTCAAGGAAACGCCTAATGACGACTCGATCGATGTCGAGATAGAAAAGATCGAATATTCACTTGACACCGGTGACAGTTTCGAGCTCGAACAGAAAACGGAAGGATCCACCGAGGGGGATGTGCATCACTGCTCTGTGACCTATGTTACCTACTACGATGACGGATCATACGATACAGATGAATGGACGGATGGACCTGATATTCAAGACAGAGAAAGCTTCTTTGGCATCACTTTCGAGTATTATTTCAAGGGAACCGGATCAGGGGGAAAGGATGACTGGTCGGAATGGGCTTTGTATTCTTACGCCAAGGGACCTTCAAGCTTCTATGATGATTTCATTGATGAGGACGAGAGCGGCGGAGGTGACGGCAAGAGAATGACAGAGGTCTATGTCGTTGTCAGGGCCTATTCCGATTCCTCGGAGACGAAGTGGAACCAGGATTCCCAGGAATTGACGGAACTCTACGAGAACGTACAGGAAGGAGAGGAGTTCAGCGGAACCATCTCCCTTACTGACGATGAAGACGAGGAAAGCACTTCATCGGTTCTGTTCATTATCCTTGGATGTCTGGGATTGACATTGATTATTCTTGTCGTTATAATCATCATAGTTGTGATCCTGCTTAAGAAGAAGGCAACAAAAAATGAATGATCCCGGTTGATTGATTATGGACAGGAATTGATTGGACCAGGCCTACTTTGAAATTCAAATACTTTTTACAACAAGGAATAGGCCTAACACTATTTGGTATTCCTATTACATCAGATTCTTGACAAGCTTGTCATAGGCTTCACCTACCCGGAGCCTTATCTCCCTGTGGTTGGCGCAGTTCTCTGTGTCGTCGAAATCGATATCAAGCTTTTGGATTTCCTTCACATCGGCAAAAAGGCCTACATTGCATCCCGAGCAGGTATAAAAGTCAACATTTGGTGCTTCTCTTCTTTCCACGCTTTTGGAACATCCCTTGCACTCATGACCATCCAGAACCTCCAATACCTTGAAACGGTCAATGTCCACTCCGGCCCTTTTGATATTGAATCCGAGTGCATTGCAACCATTGCAAGTGTAAAGGATCTGCCCCCCCCAGTTCCATGCCACCATCGGGATTTGGCATCTTGGACAATGTATGTCCGGTCCATCCATCATAAGGTCGTAACAATCTGCGGCAGCCATTAATCTCACCTTTAGATAGGCATGTAAGGACCTTTCTTATTGCATTGTAGCCTGAATTGTTTAGAAGTTTCGGTTCACTCCCGTGGATTGGCTTAATATCGAACCCCTCGAATGTATCCCCGTGACGGCTCAAGACGAGGACTTTCTATCGCATCCCCTCATAGAGGATTCCACCATCAGGAGAAGGGAATATCAGGTCAGGATAGCAACCAAAGCCCTACAGAAACCAACACTTGTTGTACTTCCCACGGGCCTGGGCAAGACCATTGTCGCCCTAATTGTTTTGGCAGAGAGAATGAATCTGGGAAAAGGTCCGGCTCTGATGATGGCACCAACCAAACCACTGGTGGAGCAGCATGTGGATTTCATGAACTCCAACCTGAAAAAGAGTAAGGTGGTGATGGTCACCGGGGAGGTTCCCCCCAAGAAGAGAAAGGATATCTATCTCGAGGGGGACCTTGTCATCTCCACACCACAGGTGGTCAAGAACGATATTATATCCGGAGACCTGGACATAGGGATCTTCGAGACATTGATAGTGGATGAGGCCCACAGAGCCGTGGGGGATTATCCCTATGTATTCATCTCCGAGATGTTCTACGAGAAAAGACCCGAGGGTCTGACACTGGGCCTCACAGCCTCTCCCGGACATGATGTTTCCAGGATCTATGAAGTATGCAAGAACCTGGGAATGGAACAGATCGAGGTCAGGATAGATTCGGACCCTGATGTGAAACCATACATTCAGGAGATGGAGATATCAAGGATAAAGGTGGAACTCTCTCAATCAATGAGATCGGTCATCCAGGTTCTGCAGAGAATGTTCCTGGACAGGATCTCGAAACTACAGAGAATGGGTGTCATAAGGAGGGGGTCCAACACATCAGTGAAAGAATTGATAGGCGCCGCCGCCAGGATCCAGGAAATGATCAAAAAAGCCGGTAAAGAAGGGGGGTCCTACTATCAGGCAATGTCAATACAGGCCCAGGCAATGAAGATCTCCCACGCCATGGAATTGGCCGAAACCCAGGGACCGGAGTCTCTGTACAATTACCTGGACAGACTCATGAAAGAGACCGGAAATCCCGGGTGTTCGAAGGCCACCAGGAAAGTGGTTTCCGATCCCCTCTTCAACATGGCCATGAACAAGGCCCAGGCCCTTCTTGGAGAGGTCCCTCCGAAGGTCATCGCCCTCGAGAGAGCGGTAATTCAGAAACTGAGGGAGGACCCAAAGGCCAGAATTATCGCCTTCACCCATTTCAGGGACACAGCTTCTCTGGTTTACAAGCGATTGAACGAACAATCGCAAAAAGGCATCAAACCTGTCAGATTCGTCGGGCAGGCCACGAGAGGAGATGATTCGGGCCTCTCCCAGAAGGAACAGAAGAAGGTGCTGGAGGCGTTCAGAAAAGGAGATTTCAACCTTCTGATCGCAACCTCTGTTGCCGAGGAGGGGCTGGACATACCCGGAGCAGACCTGGTGATATTCTATGAACCGATACCTTCCGAGATAAGGACCATTCAAAGAAGAGGTAGGACAGGCAGGCATTCCTCGGGAAAAGTCATTGTTCTCATGTCGAAGGAGACCAGGGATGTGGCATATTCCTTCTCAGCCAGGGACAAGGAGCTCAAGATGGAGAGGCAGCTCATGTCACTGAGAAGAATGCTTGCCAAGATGCCTCTACCGGAGAGAAAGAAAAAGTTCAAACCCCAAGAGGAAGAAAAATCCGGCCAGGAGCCGACCCTTGAATCATTTTCGGAAGAAAAGGAAAATGACGAACAGCAGGGACCCGGTATAATAGTGGACAGAAGGGAGCTCACCTCATCTGTTGCGGAGGAATTGATCAGGAAAGGATACAAGGTGATCCCGGCTCCCCTGGAGGAGGGGGATTATATCATTTCGAAGAGGGTTACAATCGAGAGAAAGACAGCCCAGGACCTATCGGACTCTCTGGTGGACGGGAGGCTCTTCGACCAGGCCGAGAGGCTCTCCTCCAGATGCGAGAGACCCGTCATCCTGATCGAGGGTGATGATATATTCAACAGGAGGAAGATCAACAGGAATGCACTTCACGGCGCACTGGCCTCAATTGCGGTGGATTTCAATATACCCCTGATTTTCACCAAGGACCCTTTCGAGACGGCGGAATTCATGATCGCCGCCCACAAAAAAGAGGGGAAAAAAGCCGGAGGCCACATCCAGGAGAAAAAGAGGTCCGGAAAGACAATTGATGAGATATCAGAGGGAATATTGTGTTCAATGCCCGGCATATCAAGTATACTGGCCAAGAGAATGATGTCCAGATTCAAGAACCTCAAAGGAGTATTCTCCGCTTCGGTCAAGGAGATCGAAGAGGTTGAAGGCATAGGAAAGAGAAAGGCCATTGAAATATTCAACATAATAAACCAGGAAACAGTCCACGGACTGGTTGAAAAGGCAGAGGAGGATGAGAAGTCCGAATACGAACGATCAGTTACCTGATTTCATGCCTACTGATGGTCCACGACTTCGTAATCCTCTTCATCAACGTTTTTGACCTTTCTGTCCCAAATCGGGGTTCCAGATGATTCCCAATGTGGTTTTGATGCGGTCGTAGAGGGCTTCTGCTCTTCTTTTCTTTTCGAATCTTCCGGGGTGACCATGAAGGAGACAAGCTCATCGGTTCCGAAATCTTCCTTTTTTTCTTCTTCCGGATGGGCTTTCTTCGGAGTCACCAAGAAAGGGTTGTCTTCGTCAGGCATGCCATTTCCCCTGACATACATTGTCCAGACTACTATATAATCATGTCTGTTAATGGTAATATAGTGGTTTTTTTCGCTCAAAAAACCGACCAAATTTTCGATTCAATGGGTGATTAAAAATGAAAATGTTTAATTCTTATTATCATTGATCTTTTCAAGTATCCAGGCCATGTTGCTCCCCAGATCGTCCATTGTCCTCATTCCCTCTTCATCTTCGAGAACATCACCCGGATCAAGTCCATGGCCCACATTCCAATATGATGAACCTGGCACTATCATCTGTTCAACAAGGAAGAAATAGTTGATATCGTTGAACGTCGGCATCGCCCCGGCTCTTCTTACGGCCACCACGGCTGCTCCGACCTTTCTCCTGAAAAGATAACCGTTGGCCTTGGCAACTCTTCCCGACCTGTCTATAAGTGCCTTCAATTCAGGGGTTATATTGGAAAAATATACGGGAGATCCAAGGATCATTCCGTCGCATGATGCCATCTTCTCTATCATGGGATTTACCATATCGTCATCTATTGCACATTTGCCATCCCTGTTACGGGCACATGCTCCGCAGGCGATACATCCGTTAATCTTCTCACCGGCAAGCTGTACCATTTCACATTGGATGCCATTTTTTTCCAAGGAGCGGAAGACCCTCTCGATCATTATAGCAGTATTACCGTCCCTCCTCGAGCTCCCATTGACCCCTAGCACTTTCATATCGATCTTCCCCTCGGATTATTTATTATCGAATTATTTTGTATAAAAAAGGAACGGTGTTTGATACCAATTTGACTATTTTGACTCGAAATCTATTGATGCGGAATTAACACAGTACCTTAGACCTGTTGGTTTCGGACCATCCTCGAATACATGACCCAGATGGCCTCCACATCTTGCACACACTATTTCGGTCCTTACCATCCCGTGAGTGAGATCCTTCCTGGTTTTCACATGTCCCTGCTCGACTATATCATTGAAGGATGGCCATCCAGAGCCCGAATCGAATTTGGAATCGGATGAAAATAATTCCAGTCCACAGCCGGCACAGGTGTATACACCTTTCTCCTTGTTGTGGAGTAGGGCTCCGGTGAAAGGCATCTCTGTCCCTCCCTTTCTGAGCACTTCGAAACGATCCCTTGAGAGGCGTTTCTTCCATTCCTGTTCTGACAGCTTCAATTCTTCCATGGTATGTTCTAGTCGATCTATTGGTATCAATGTTTTCCTTGAAAGGCCGATTTTGGGGGAGAGATTAATATTCGATCAGCAAGATATTGTATGGAAAAACGGAGTGTATCGATGGATACGGTAGTCACTGTTGTATTTCTGATCGTGTTTATGGTCGTATTGATATTTCTGTCAGGATGGTTCTCCGGTTCCGAGACCGCGCTGACCAACCTCTCTCCCGCGGAAGTAGCCAAATTGAGAAGGGACCGCAGGAAGAACATCGAATTCGTTTACAAATTAAAAAGGAACATGGACAAGACTCTTATCACGATCCTGATCGGAAACAATATCGTAAATATCGTTCTCTCCTCTGTAGCCGCCCTCATCGCAAACGAGCTCTTTGCCGAGTTGGGTGTATCCATCATGATAGGTATAATCACCTTTCTGGTGATAGTATTCGGGGAGATCACGCCAAAGAACTCAGCAATCTTCGATTCCACCAAGGTAGCACTCAG
This sequence comes from uncultured Thermoplasmatales archaeon, assembly GCA_964445525.1. Taxonomy (GTDB): domain Archaea; phylum Thermoplasmatota; class Penumbrarchaeia; order Penumbrarchaeales; family Penumbrarchaeaceae; genus Penumbrarchaeum. The sequence continues at coordinate 33,787 of CAYULA010000008.1, forward strand.
AAATGCCAGGATTATCTACTATCTCTCTGTACTTCTAACACCATTCATAATCCTTTTTAGTTGGATATCCAAGGCTCTGATCAGAATTGTAGGTGGAAAGGAGAGGACCAAGAGTCTGTTTACAACCGATGATTCCATCAAGGACCTGGTGAGCCTCTCCGAAGAGGAGGGAGTCATCAAACCAATTGAAAAGGAGATCATACACAGGGTTTTCATCTTCGGTGACAGAAAGGTCAAGGAGGCAATGGTTCCAATGAAGGATGTCTTCACCATGGATGACGACATGCCCGTGGATACGGTGAAGTCGGCAATATCCTCTCATGGATTCACCAGGGTACCTGTAATGGGAGATGACGGAAAGATAATCGGAATCATCTATTCCAAGGACCTCATAATGGCCGAAGACGTGGAGATACCATCCCTGATGAGGAGACCTTTCTTGGTAAAGGAAGGAGATGAGATAACAGAAGTCTTCGACCTTATGAAGAGAAAGAGGATCCACCTTGCCATTGTTGAAAATTCCAGGGAGGAACATACAGGGATCGTCACGCTGGAGGACCTTCTCGAAGAAGTGGTCGGAGAGCTCCAGGACGAGTACTACGAGAGGAAGTTCGAAAGGGATTGAATAAGAATCACCCCACCGAACAATATAAATCCCGATCCAGTCCATTATCCGAAAGGAGATAGGATGAGGTCCATTACCGCACTTATGATGATCATGATGATCCTTTCGATAATGTCATTCCATCATTATGAGAACGGGAATGCTTCTGAATCAGTAATTTCGACCCGGGTTAACAGCAGGAACGGAACTATCGGCCCCATATTGATCCTGAACGATTCTGCCTTCGACCAGAAGGCGGCAGAGATGAACTGGACTGGAAACGGATCGGAGGCAGATCCATATATGATAGAGGACCTGGACCTGAATGCCAATGGCTCCGGTTACGGAATCGGAATCTCAACAACCTATAATTTTACCATAAGTAATTGTTCCATAAGAAAAGCGGACGGAGGAGGAGCTCCGCTGGGGGCAATTTCTATCCTTTCCGGAAACGGGACAATAATGGATTGCAGGATCAACTCATCAGGATACGGTATCAGATCACTATCACCCTGCAGGATCATTAACAATACAATATTTGATTGTCATAATGGTTTATGGATACTAAATGATGATAACGAGATCTTTGGAAACCTTATCGTTGACGGGGCCAACCATGCAATTCATTTTCAAGGGGACGACTCCCTAATTAAAGAAAATACAGTAAGAAACTGGGATTACGGTATTTATCTCATTGGTGGAGAGAGGAACAGAGTCCAGGACAATTCGATAACCAACATCGATGATCACGGAATCAGACTCGATAGCAGCCATGATAACACGGTTATCGATAATTATGCGGCAAACAACGACGATGGAATTTTCCTCAAATACGGTTCATCCAACAACAGGATTTCCAACAACTCAATTGTTTCATGTGAAGAGGGGATCTATATCTTCGATGCAATCCACAATGAGTTTTACGGAAATGAGATGTTCAACTGCTCATTTTACTTCGAGAACGAGAGAGATAATTTTGTATCCCATACAATACCCGATAACAACACAGTAGGTGGAAAACCGGTGTATTATTTAGGGGGGTCGGATTACGAAGGATGGGTGGTTCCAAGTAATGTCGGCCAGTGGATAGTATGGGAGGCAACGAACCTCTCCATCTACTATTCCGATATCTTGGAAGGAAGTGCCGGAATATTTCTTTACCACTGTGATTGGATCAAAATAAATCATACAAGGATATCAAATCAGGTGTACGAGGGTGTAAACGCATACAGATGCCGACATCTCAGGATAGAATCAATCAATATTTCGAGATGCGACACCGGGATACTGTTGACACAATGTTACAATTCAACTTCAGAAAACTGTGAAATAAATGAATGCAGGGAAGGGTTGCAGATTGCAGATAGCTCTTTGACTTCGATTACAGAATCCTCCTTCAGAGATTGTGACTATGGTATCAGGACAAAACCGGGATACAAGCCAGATCTGACAATATCGAGAAATGAAATCGTGGGTGTTTTTTCGACCATGATCCATTCGGAATCCAGTGAGGTGAAGATATTCGAAAACGAATTTATTTCCGACGGTTCCACGAAAACTGGGATCCGGATAATGGACTCATTTTCAAACGTTTCATCAAACGAATTCACGGGAATAGTAACGGCGATAAAGGATGAGGGTAACAGGAATAATATCTCCCAAAATCTCATAAGCAAATGTGAGAGAGGCATTGAACTTTACGGATACAAGAACAAGGTCGGATTCAACCAGATCGAAAATATCGAGGGTGGATTCGGCATAATCGACTCTGGAGATCAGAACGTGATCATGAAAAACACCATCATAGATGATGATGACATCGGGATACTGCTTTCTGGTTCGGTATACAGCAGTTTATTTTCAAATGAATTGATCGGAACCTCCATAGATCTCTTTGATATTGATCCTGAATTGGAGATCCTCATCTCCCCTAATAATACAATAAACGGGAAACCGGTAATTTTTTACCAGGAAATGGATCTAAAAGACATTGAGATCGATCCCGAAGGTGGAGAATACATCTTCCTGGCCTGCAGGAACGGAATTCTCGAGGATGTTGAGAATTCCGGTGGTATTTTGAATGTGCTCATTTACGGTTGCCAGAGCATTAAACTCGCCAATTGTTCTTTTTCCGGCAAAGGTATCGGAATTAAATCATTCAAATCGGATGGAGTACATATTGCCGGCAGCAACTTCTCCGGACTGGAAACCGGGATTTCGATGATGAACTCCGACGAGATGATGATAAAGAATTGTATTTTTGAGCAGATCATTGAAACCGCGATCAACATCTCTTCCGGATCAGACAGCCGGATCGAAAACTGCCTCTTCAACGGAACGGAAATAAGCATCCACATGGTCAATTCCCGCGAGAATATGATCCATGGGAATCTGTTCAGGGAAGGGGAAAAGGGTGTGATCCTGTCCCTGAATTCAGAGAGCAACAGGATAGAAAACAACGGATTCCTGGAGAACGCCGATATCCCGATCACGGTGTTTTCAGGCAAATTCAACAGAATAGAGAACAACGCATTCGTGAACAACGGAAGGTTCATTCTCGATCCGGCAGAGATGCATATCGATGAGGAGAACACCTACGTCCATGGAAACTACTACTGGAACCATACAAAACCGGACTCCGACAGTGACGGGAAAGTTGACCTCCCATACGACAGGATACCCGGAAAGGGTAATATATCCGATTCCGAACCTATTGTCTATCTGCCCCATTCGTTACTCGGAGCTCCGACCGGGACGGATTCCGAACAGTTCATGGATGATATCATAATAAGCTGGTTGCAGCCGACCTCTGTCAATCCCAATACACCATTGCTGGGTTATACCATCCGCAGGTTGAAGACGGACAATACCACTCCGGCTTCCTGGGTCCTGGCGGATGTGACAAATTTCGTTGACAGGGAACCGGGAGAAGACGGACAACTGCTATATTCGATTCAGGCCAGATCGATTCTGGGAGAGGGAGCTCCTGTTTATGAGATTGTTGAACTCAACAGGTCTCCTCTTCTAGTTCATTTTGAAATTGCGAACGGATCGGTCTTCGATCGGAGGAATGTCACGGTATCATGGTATTCCAACAGAGAATGGTCGAGGATAACCCATCTGGATCTCTTCCTGGACGGGGAAAAACTGGATACAAACGGGACACCCAAAAAATGGTCTTTTTCGTTGGAGAAGACGGGATGGCATGAACTTTCAGTGATCATCAGGGACGGTAGAGGCTATTCAGGGAGGAACGATATCTCCTTCTTCTGTGATTGGATAATCCCCCGGGTAAGTCTTGCAAGACAGATGAACTGGACCAATGACCTTGCCGGATTTCATTGGAATGCCACCGATAACATGGGGATCGAAAATATCTGGTACGAGGTCCACAATATGTCCCATCTGAGCCTGGAGGACATCCCCGATTATGTACCGGAGGGGCGGTTTGAAATCATAAAGGATGGAGAAATACCCGTTTACAGTAACAATATCTCCCTGGACCTGCCGCAGGGTAATTTCAGTTTTGTAATATTTGTCAGGGATCTTGCAGGGAATATAGCCGTTGACAATATTGCAATAGGCGTGGACAAGACGGCTCCCGAGATATTGGACCTGTATCCGGCTAATGAAGGAGTTGATATAGATTCAACAATCTGGATCAGGTTCTCAGAATTTATCGAGACTTCAACAATCTCCTTCGAGATTGACGGAACGAGCGGGAAATGGTATGTCAGGGAAAACAATACTTACGAATTTGTTCCATTCCAGGAACTGGATGATTTCACGGTCTACAACGCGATATTCAGGGGAAGGGATCGAGCCGGTAATCGGGTAAACGCCACATGGTCTTTCAAGACAGTCAAGGATCCTCTAAAAACAACCACAGTCACGGGAAGGATCGTGGATCAGGATGGCAATCCGATAACCGAAGCAAGGATAAAACTCGGGAATGTGAAGATGGCTGAAACCTCCCCGGACGGCTCTTTCACTATTGATCTCAAGGAAGGAAATTACCAATTCAACATATCAAAAGAAGGGTACATAAATGCGACATTCTCGATCGATGTTCCCTACCGAGGGGGACCTCTGGACCTGGGAACGATCACCATGGAATCTCTTGAAAATGAAGAGGAAAGAGAGGACCCTCCCTACATTGTGTTCGCCCTGGGAATCGGTCTGATCATAACAACGGTGATCATCGCCATCTCCGCTTTCACCAGAAAGGGAGGACCTTTGGACGAGGAGTGATTCTTATAATATTCCGGTACAAGGTTTAATTACCGGATATTTCTCTGGATCAAGACAAACAGGGGCGAGATCATGGTACAATCATTCTACGAAAGCGTTCTTGACCAGATCGACTCGACAGTTGAAAGGATGTGCACCGATCCCGGGATCGTAAAGATGATCAAGAAACCGGAAAGGGAACTGACCGTGCAGATCCCGATCGTGATGGACAACGGGGAGATCGATGTTTTCACGGGCTACAGGGTCCAGCACTCATCGGCAAGAGGCCCCTGCAAAGGGGGGGTCAGATATCATCCTGATACCGATCTGGACGAGGTGAAGGCCCTTGCCACTCTGATGTCCCTCAAATGTGCCGTGGCAAACGTTCCCTACGGTGGTGCAAAAGGCGGTATTACCGTGGATCCCACAGACATGTCACCGTGTGAGGTACAGAAGATCACCAAAAGGTATGCCGCGGCCATCATGCCGATAATTGGTCCCAAAACCGACATTCCGGCTCCCGATGTGAACACCAATCCCGAGACAATGGGCTGGTTCATGGATGCCGCATCCATGTATCGTGGGAACGCCATGCTCGATATCGTAACCGGCAAGCCTCTGGAACTCGGAGGCTCCCTCGGAAGGAGCGAAGCAACCGGAAGAGGAGTGATGCTCAATACGCTTCAGATACTGAAGAGGCTCGGAAAGGATCCCAAGGGCTGTTCGGTCGCCATCCAGGGTTTCGGCAACGTGGGTTCCACCGCCGCACATCTTCTTTCCGAGAAGAAAACAAAAGTGGTTGCTGTCAGCGATGTCTCCGGGATGTTGTATGACCCCGAGGGCCTGGACATCCACAAACTTATCGAATACACCTTCCCGGGAGGGAAACCCAGGCTGTTCAGGGATTATGAGGGACATGGAGTGGAGTTCACGGAAAACGGCAGTGATATACTGACCATGGATGTCGATGTGCTGATCCCCGCCGCTTTGGAAAACCAGGTTACCCTGAATAATGCGGGAGACGTAAAAGCCGATATAATAGTAGAGGGGGCGAACGGACCGGTTACCAAGGAAGCCGACGGGGTCCTCAACGAGAAGGGTATACATGTTGTCCCCGACATACTGGCAAACAGCGGAGGAGTTATTGTCTCCTATTTCGAATGGGTGCAGGGGATACAATCATTCTTCTGGGACCTGGATGAGGTCAACAGGAACCTGGAAAGGATCATGGATAAATCTTTCTCGGAGGTCTGGGACCTGGCCGGAAATGAAGGCATTTCAATGAGGGACTCGGCCTTCCAGAACGGGATTGGAAAGATATCAAGGGCAATCGAACTCAGAGGAATCTTTCCCTGACCGTTCCAATTAATATGATTGATTACCGTTATACAAATTTCAAACTTTGAATTTGTAATAATGTAGAATATCCGTTGATTTTTTGCTCAATAGTTCAATGCAATAGATGAATACAACTAGGAACCGTTTAAATATGACCACTATATTCAAGTTGCGACCCGGAAGGTCGAAACAGGTCTTGTCTGGGTCCGAACCAGCTGCCCGGAAGGCAATAAAAACTGCTACCGGGAGATCGGAGGAAAACCCATGGACGTAGAAGAATTCATGAACAATGTCATAGCCAGGAATCCTGGCGAAAAGGAGTTCCATCAGGCTGTAAAGGAAGTAGCAGAGTCCGTTCAGCCTGTTCTTAAAAAGCATCCAGAATACGAAAAGGCCAAGGTCCTAGAGAGAATGGTCGAGCCCGAGAGGCAGATCCTCTTCAGGGTCCCCTGGATGGATGACAACGGAGAGATCCAGGTCAACAGGGGATTCAGGATCGAGTTCAACAGCGCCATAGGACCTTACAAGGGGGGACTCCGGTTCCACCCTTCGGTCTACATAGGAATTATCAAATTCCTTGGTTTCGAACAGATCTTCAAGAACTCACTCACCGGACTTCCCATCGGCGGAGGAAAGGGAGGATCCGATTTCAACCCCAAAGGCAAATCCGACAACGAGGTCATGAGGTTCTGCCAGAGCTTCATGTCCGAGCTTTACAGGCACATCGGACCCAACACCGACGTTCCCGCAGGTGACATAGGTGTCGGAGGCAGGGAGATTGGATACCTCTACGGCCAGTACAAGAAGCTCACAAACAGGTTCGAATCCGTTCTCACCGGAAAGGGAATCAACTGGGGAGGATCCCTTGTCAGGCCCGAGGCAACAGGTTACGGAGCAGTGTATTTCGCTGAGGAGATGCTCAAGACCAGGAACGAATCCTTTGATGGCAAGACCGTTGTCGTCTCAGGCTCCGGTAATGTCGCCCAGTTCGCAACGCAGAAGGTCAACCAGCTCGGCGGAAAGGTCGTCACCCTTTCCGACTCCTCCGGGTTTATTCACGATCCCGACGGCATATCCGGCGACAAGTGGGACTTCGTGATGGAGCTCAAGAACGTGAAGAGGGGAAGGATCAGGGAATACGCTGAGAAGTTCGGAGTAGAATATTACGAGGGCCAGAGGCCCTGGGGAGTCGCCTGCGACGTGGCCCTTCCCTGCGCCACCCAGAACGAGATAAACCTCGATGAGGCAAAGACACTGGTTAACAACGGCTGTATAGCCGTATCGGAGGGAGCGAACATGCCGACAGTTCCCCAGGGTGTCGATTACTTTGTCGATAACAAGGTCCTATTCGGACCCGCCAAGGCGGCAAACGCCGGCGGTGTAGCCACATCCGGTCTCGAGATGGCTCAGAACCACGTTGGTCTGGCCTGGACCTTCGAGAAGGTTGACCAGGAGCTCCACCAGATAATGATAAACATACACAAGAACTCCTGGGATGCCGCCGAGAAGTACGGATACAAGGGCAACCTCGTCGTTGGAGCCAATATCGCCGGCTTCCTCAAGGTAGCCGATTCCATGCTCGACCAGGGCCTGGTATGATTTTTAGATCCCGCAGCAAGATATAAGTCAGGAATGGGTCCGGCGGTTTCCGCCGGACCACCCTTTTTATTTCCGAAAGCCACTTGAATTCAATATGAATTGAAATACAGATGAAAATTGACCCTTGAACCTGACCGGTATTTTGAAAATAAACATTGCATTTATTGTATTATGCATAGATAAAACTTTCCACAATGGAATCATATTTCGGAAAAATAAAGAATTAAAACGGGTAAATATGTAACATATTGATAAATATTGTAACACAAAGAGTGACAATACGTGATCTTTATCATAATGATTATATAGGACCATCAATTGAAGTGAGCAGGACCTAAAAAGGTCAATATTTGAGGCGATGACATGGCTAGGGAAGCATTCAACGCTTTTAAAATGGCGCAGGAGCAGTTCGACAAGATAGCGGATTCACTTGAACTGGACGAAGGTACCAGGGCACTGTTGAGGGAACCCATGAGGGAATACCATTTCAACATTCCGGTGCAAATGGATGACGGAAGCTACAAAGTTTTCAGGGGATTCAGGGTCCAGCACAACGATGCAAAAGGACCCTGCAAGGGAGGAATAAGGTTCCATCCCCAGGAAACTGCAGATACCGTCAAGGCTCTGGCAATGTGGATGACCTGGAAATGCGCGGTGGCGGACATACCCCTTGGAGGAGGAAAAGGGGGAGTTATCTGCGATCCGCATGATCTCTCCATGAGGGAACAGGAAGGCATCTGCAGAGGCTGGGTCAGGCAGGTTTCCAAGAACGTCGGCCCGTTCCAGGACGTACCCGCTCCCGATGTCATGACAACGGGCCAGCATATGTTATGGATGCTGGATGAGTACGAGAAGATAGCCGGCGGAAAGTTCCCTGGTTTCATAACGGGAAAACCGGTGGGAAGCGGCGGATCTCTCGGTAGGACCGAGGCCACAGGCTACGGTGTCATCTATCACCTGAGGGAGGCCCTCAAGGACCTTGACCTCGATCCGGCAAAGACAATCGCAGGCGTGCAGGGGTTCGGAAACGTTGCCCAGTACGCCATTGAACTCTACAACCAGCTCGGAGGCAGGGTCATATGCGTCTCATGCTGGGACCAGAGGGATAAGACCTCCTACACATATCTGCGGGAGGGAGGAATCGATCTGAAGGAACTCAGGTCCATATCAGACAGGTTCGGAACCGTGGACCCGAAAATGGCAGAGGAAAAGGGATACAAGAGGCTGCCCGGAGACGACTGGATAAAACAGAATGTGGACATTCTCATCCCGGCGGCGCTTGAAAACCAGATCAATGCGGAAACGGTCAGGTTCATTTCAGATAGGGTCAAGATCATCGCCGAAGGTGCCAACGGCCCCACCACTCCCGAGGCAGATGCCGTGCTAAAGGAAAAAGGAGTGATGGTCATACCCGATTTCCTGGCAAACGCCGGAGGCGTTACATGTTCGTATTTCGAACAGGTCCAGTGTAATATGAACTACTACTGGTCCAGAGACGAGGTCCTGGGCAAACTCGACGAGAAGATGACAAAGGCCTTCCATGCGGTTCTTGATCTGGCAAAGAAGAGGAACGTACCCCTTAGGGATGCGGCTTACATGATAGCCATATCAAGGGTGGCCGAAGCCGCAAAGCTTAGAGGATGGATATAGATATACCCCATGCAGGGAGATATTACTGATGGCAGACCGTGGAGATGGATCGGAAAGACCCGTGTCCGATCGATACAATTCCCGGGGCCCGGACTCTCTCAGGGATTTTTCCTGCGAGGGTGATGCGGGCAGTAGAATAAGGAATATTATCCTCATCTCCACGGATTATGACCTTTTTCTACTCGAGGAAGAAGGGAGGCTCACCGACCACTTCAGGGATATCTACATAGAAACCGGTTCGACCTTTATCCCCAACATCGACCATGCATCTAACGGACAGGAAGCTATCGACAAGGTCTCATCCAGGTCTTACGATCTTGTGATCTCATTCAATCAGCCATCGGATTTGGAAATATTTGACCTCTCGGTTGAGATCAAGAAAAAATCACCCGGAACCAAGGTTGCCCTTCTTGCCAGCAATACACCCGAGGTGAGAAGAATAGTCGATGACGATAGATCCGGGAAACTGGACCTGATAATGACGTGGAACGGGGACGGGACCATTATAGAAACCATGGTGAGGATCATGGAGGACCTAAAATCCCGAACATGTGACCCAAGAATCCCCGATCCCCTGGAAATCATCATCGGGGGAAGTGATATCGGAAAGGTATCGGCAATAATGGAGATAGCTCACAGGACCGTTCACTCGGCCTTTCTGGAGATAACCGGGTCCGACCCCACCCCGAGGAGAAGGAGAAGGCTGAATCGCAGACTGCCGAGAATAATCCCTGTCCTGCTTCACCGAGAAGAGACTTTCAAACCAGATCAGGGAAGAAGGATCGGGGCGGCGATATTCCAGGGATCGGGACCTGAGCTGAAGGATGTTCTGCTTTCTGTGGAAGGCAATGATTACCCGGTTCTGTTGGTGACAGACGATGACGGAGAAATCGGGAGCATTTCCGTCAGTATGATATCCAGCATAAAGCATAATGTGGATCTAGAGGTTAGAAAATTCCTGGAAAATGTCATATTGCCAGAGGATCTGGCCGCGGAATCAAAAACCGCAATTCCCGGTCCGATACGGGAATTGAGATCGCTCGTCAGGGGTTTGCAGTCGATCGAGGAGACCGATGTAAGCGAGATATTTTCAATGGAGAAACTTAAGAGCTGGTTTGACTCAATACTGGAATTCGAGATCGCCAGATGGATCAAAACCCGTTCAGGATCAACCATTGACAAGATGGAACTGATAGAGATGGTGAAGCAATCCAGGCTTCTAGATCGAAGAGGCTCCGTAATGGATTACAACCGGGATCAGGGTCCGGGCGAACCCGGAGTGATGAGGATCGGAAAAGGACCCATGGGCGGCAAGGCCAGAGGGCTTGCATTCATGGACAGGGTGCTATGTCATTCCCTGGACAGCCTGCCGGAAAACTGCAGGGTTTCAATTCCCCCGATGGTCATAATCTGCACCGACATCTTCTCGGCATTCATGGACCAGAACGGACTTCTGAATGATGAGCTGATAACGCTTTCCGACGAGAGGATCGCAGATCGCTTCCTGAATGCGGACCTCCCCACAACGCTCCTGGGGGACCTAAGAAGCATTGTCAAGTCCTTCAAGGGGCCCCTCTCCATCAGATCGTCATCCCTACTGGAAGATGCGGTCTTTCAGCCGTTTGCAGGAGTGTATGCCTCCCTGATGGTGCCCAACAACGATCCTTCAGCCGACAAGAGATTCAAGGACCTCGCCAGGGCTGTCAAATATGTCTATGCCTCCACCTACTTCAAGGAAGCCAGGGACTATATTCGAGCAACCAGCAACAGGCTCGAGGAGGAGAGGATGGGAGTTATAATCCAGAGCGTATCAGGGATGAAACACGGGGAACTCTTCTACCCATCCATATCGGGAGTGGCCAGATCCGAGGATTACTGGCCTCTTCCAGGATGCGGAAGAAAAGAGGGAACCGTCACTATTGCTCTTGGATTGGGAAAGGTTATTGTCGACGGGATGGGCGGGTGGAAATTCTGCCCCCACAGGCCTGGTGTGTCGATTTTCAACGATGTCAAGGAGTTGATGGATTCGTCACAGAGGAAATTCTTTGCAATCTATCTGGGGTCCTCGGTTCCCGGAGCCCATCCGGAAGAGACATCAACCCTCAAGATGGAGCCCATAGAAACCGCCCTGGCCCAGGGAACGGCAGACCTGGTGGTATCCACCTACGATACCCAATCCGACAGATTTTATCCTGGACCTCACAGGGAAGGACCCAAGGTTGTGGATTTCGCCCCTATCCTGAAGGAGAAAGCGATCAAGCTTCCCGAGGTGGTCCGGGAATTGCTTGCCTCAGGTGAAAAAGCGCTCGGGGGTCCCGTGGAGATCGAGTTCACGGCAGAACCGGACATCGATAGAAAGGGTCTTTCCGTTCATCTTCTTCAAATCAGGTCCATGGTTGCAAGATGGGATTCGGAGGAGGTTGACATATCTCCCCGGGAGGATGAGACCGTATTATTGAGGTCGAAAAAGGTTCTCGGGAACGGAATAGACAGATCCTGCCGGGACCTTATCTACATCAAAGATCCGGATTTTGACCTGGCCAACTCCCGTGAGGCGGCAGAGGAGATTTCACGGCTAAACCGGAAGATATCCGATCTGGGCAGACCCTACATACTCATCGGACCGGGTCGTTTCGGTTCCTCTGACCCATGGCTTGGGATACCCGTGAACTGGTCAGATGTTTCGGGAGCTTTCGCCATAGTGGAGACGCCGGTGAGGGGGAGAATTATCGATCCTTCCCAGGGATCACATTTCTTTCAGAACATGAGCTCTTTGAAGAGGAGTTATTTCACACTCACCTTCTCGGAGAACGAGAACATGGACCTGACATTATTGGAGAGCCGCACGGAATCGGAAGAAGGGAAACATCTAATCCATGCGGTTCTGAAAGAACCTGCCTGCATCAGGATAGACGGGAGAAAGGGAGAAGGAACCATATCGATTCCATCTTCTCAAAAAAGCAACGAAAAGGGATAGCCGATGAAGGAAAACAACGGACTCACCGATGAGGATCTCAAAGAAAAGGAGGAGCTCATGGAGAGGAAGAAGGAGCTCGAATGCCTCTACAAGGTGTCGGACATATTGTCCGATCAATCCAGGCCCCTGGATGCCATCTTCCAGGAGATCGTGGACGTCCTTCCGGATGCATTTCAATTTCCCAATGAAACACGCGCCAGACTGAGGTACAGGGCAAGGGATTTCAGGACAGAGGGGTTCATCTCAACCCCATGGTGCCTGACCTCCGGGATCAAGGCAAAGGGAAAGATAATCGGCAACATCGAGGTTTTCTATCTCCGTGAAAAGCCTAAAAGAGATCACGGGCCCTTCCTCAAGGAAGAGAAAAAGCTGCTGGATTCCATCACCCAGAGGCTGGGAAGGTATCTTGAGTCAACCCAGGCCGATATCGAGTTGAAGAGATACAGGGAGATGCTTACGGAGATCTCCGCCCGCGGATCCTCCCATGAGGATAAATCGGATTCCAAGGAAGGGGAATGGAGGATCATACTCGATGTACTTCTGAAAACAGATCCTTCGACCCTTTTCATGATAACGAGGAAGATGATCTACTACCTTTCCCATTACAAGGACGTATCCTTCGAGGGAATAATGACCGGTCTCTGCCCGATAGACTCGAGGGACTCGGCCTGGTGCGGTATCAACATCCCCAATCCCAGGAGCGATATCGATGCCTTGAGGAGGGTTGAGGAGTCTGTGTTCGACCTTGCCAAAAACAGCCTTGAATCCAGCGAGATCCTGGATCTGATCACACTCTGGTTGAGACAGTCCAAAACCAGGCCCCTTCTCTTCGCATCCGAGAAACCCAACATAAGCAGGTCCGAGATAACCGATATCCTGAACCAGTATCTTTCGGTCCCGATAAGCGAGAGATTCCTATCTCTTGAAGACGGAATGACAATCAGGACGAATCTGATCAGGAGATTCCTCACATCGAGACTTGAATACCTCAACATCGCAAAGAAGTACCTCCGGGTTGAAGATTTCGCGGAGATAATGGGTTCCATGATAGGCCCCTCCAAGGGCGTCGGCACCCTGGGTGGAAAGGCTTCAGGGATCATTCTCGCTGAGAAGATAATCAGAAAGAAGATGGAAAACAAAGGCGACCTTAAGAGGGTCGTATTCGCCAGGTCCTGGTACATAACATCCGATACGATGAGGGATTTCATAAATTACAACACTCTCGAGGAAGTGGCCCACATCAAGTACTTCGAACCTGCCGAGATCCGAAACGAGCAGCCGTTCCTTGAGCAGATGTTCAAGAACGGAGTATTCCCCCAGGAGATCGTCAACGGACTCAAGGATATTCTAAGAGAAGCGGGCGAAACCCCATTGATAGTCAGATCCTCGAGTCATCTGGAGGATTCTTTCGGCGCCGCCTTCTCCGGGAAATATAAAAGTCTCTTTATCACCAATCAGGGGTCCTTCGAGGAGAGGCTACGGTCTTTGGAAGATGCCATAGCAGAGGTATGGGCTTCGACCTTCAATCCCAATGCGATCCAGTACAGGAAGGAGAGGGGAATGCTTGACCTTCTGGAATACATGGGGGTCATTATTCAGGAGGTTGTGGGAAAGAGGGTTGGCGAATATTTCTTCCCCGCATATGCCGGGGTGGCCCTCTCCAACAACGAGTTCCGGTGGTCCTCCAGGATTAGGAGGGAAGATGGAATTTTGAGACTGGTGATCGGACTGGGAACCAGGGCGGTGGACAGGGTGGCGGATGACTATCCCACTTTGATTTCACCCAAGAGGCCGCAGCTCAGGGCAAATACCCTCGTGGACGAGGCTGTTCAGTACAGCCAGAGATTTATGGATGTGATCAACCTGGAGGAAAACCGGCTGGAAACAGTGAAGGTTGATGACCTGATAACAAAATACGGCGATATCTATCCCATGCTGAGATCGATCTTCTCCATCTACAGGGAGGGGGCACTCATCTCCCCCACCTCGAGTTTGGTAAACACCGAGGCTGAGGAACTGGTGGTGACCTTCAATGGTTTCGACGAAAAACATCCCCATCTGAAATATCTCAACTCCATCCTGGAACTTCTCAAACGGGAACTTGGATACCCCGTCGATATCGAGTTCGCCTCCGACGGTAAGGATCTCACCATCCTTCAGTGCAGGCCGCAGACCGAAGCTCAGAAGCTGGATGTGGCACCTCCCCCCCATGATATTCCTTCCGAGAACATACTTTTCACGGCCAGCAGATATGTGACCTCCTCGATACTCAAAAACATAGAATATGTGGTCTACGTGGATGCCGAGGAATACGAGAAACTCTCCACCAGGGAGGAGATGCTGAACGTGGCCAGACTGGTGGGGGATCTGAACGAGAGGCTTCCCAGAAGAAAGTTCATACTTCTGGGACCGGGGAGATGGGGAAGCCGTGGAGACATCAAACTTGGAGTCCCTGTTCAGTATCAGGATATCAACAACACCTGCCTCCTTGTGGAGGTTGCAAAGAGAAAAGGAGGCTATCTTCCCGAACTATCTTTCGGAACCCATTTCTTCCAGGACCTTGTCGAGGCCAATATCATGTACCTTCCCCTCTATCCGGACGAGGGAGGATCGACCCTGAACATCGATCTTCTCACCGGACCTGACAATAAACTGGATGAGTTCGTGGAAAACACGAAGGGTCTGGAAAATGTCATCAGACTGGTGAGGATACCCGATGTGTTCAAGGGAGGAACCCTCTCAGTTTACATGGACGGGGACAGGAACGAAGCTCTTGCATACATATCCCCACCGGACCATTCCAGGTGGAGAAGGGAAAAGATCAACCAGATCATCTCGTCGCTGGACCCCGACAGGTTCGCAATCGTGGGAATTTATCTTGCAGGATCTGTAAAGGATGAAACCGCCGGACCCGCATCGGACATAGACCTTATCATACACTTCAGGGGAACGAGGGAACAGGAGGAGGACCTCATTGCCTGGTTCAACGAATGGAGCAGAAAGCTTGACATCGAGAACCAGGAAAGGACCGGCATTACAACAGGAGGACTTCTGGACGTTCACGTGATAACCGACAGGGACATCTCAGAGAAATCCTCATGGGCCGTTCACCTGAATTCCGTGTACGGCAAGGCAGAGAAGCTTGAATTGAAACGCGGCAAGGGGAATTTCAAACAACGATGATCCTTTCCGGATCCTCTTTCCCGGCCGGATCGAACGTCACAACGACCAGGCCTTCTTCGATCCCGCAGGCCGATATCGACAGTGTCGTACCCAGTCTCTGAAAATAGCTACCGGTAAGATGAAAGGATTCATGAACATGGCCGTGAAGAGTGACCGGGGGTTGGTGCTTTTCGATGAATTCCTTCACGGCTATGGAACCTATGTGAGGATCAAGGGGGACATGATCTATCATCTGCCCGTCTATCGCCGCCATATCCAGGTCGGTTCCGTAGGGGGGAGAATGGAAAAGGTAAACAGTCCTTGCAGGTTCACTGATACCTGAAAGTGAACTGAGGTCATCCTTTATGGTCCTGAATCTCAAGGAGGAAAGATCGATATCGGTTGTGTGAATCCCGTCAAGCGGCGAGATGCACCCCGGATCGAGATACCTGGAAACATCGAATAGCTCCCAATCCTTCAATCTGAAAGGCGAGGGGTGGACGTAAGGATACCCCACAACGGGAATCCCTCCAACCTCAACTTTCTTCATGGGGATATATTCCATTAGACCCCTGTTGTCGGCATCGATCAAGAGGTGCTCGTATTCCTTCGGGTCATCGTTGCCGAGGATTGCAAGAATCCTTGTTCCTATTCCGATTTTTCTTAGATTTTCAATGGGTTTGAAAAGGAACTCTTCCAGAAATTCTTTGATCCGGCCCCTTCTCGGAAAGAGGTCCCCGCCCAGGAGAGCCGCTGGTGGGTTCCTCTTCTCAATCTCCTTGAAGAGTTCCCTGTATCTGTTTGGCTTTCCGTGGAGGTCCGATACTGCAAGCCATTTCATCGATACCTCATCGAGGGGTCACCCATAAACCTTTGGAATGATCTGATAAGTCCGATGTCATCTGTATAGAGTGATCAGATTTGATACACCTGACCATCAATTTATATATCAACTTCATTTCAGTAGGGTTAATGCTTCAAACCCCCGATCTTACAAATTCTTCCAGCCGTAAGACTCCATTGGGACTACTGGTTGCAGTGGGTGGAAACGAGGACAAGGAACAGGACCTTTCCATTCTAAGGAGTTTAATCTCTCTTGTGAATAAGGAGGGAAATGAACCTGTAAGGATCGAACTTATCACCACCGCATCTGAGATCCCAAAAGAAGTGGAAGAAATGTATAAAAAAGCATTTTCCCTGATCGGAGGGAACGATCTGGGAGTGATGCATATTGACAACAGGGAAAAAGCACAGGATGCTTCCCTCGTAAGAAGATTGAGCAAGGCAGATATAATATTCTTTTCAGGGGGCGATCAACTCAGGATTACCACGATTCTCGGTGGCTCCCCTGTCTTGAAGGAAGTCAGAAGGAGATATTTCAACGAGAAGGTCATTGTCACCGGAACCAGTGCGGGTGCGGCAGCGATGCCGGATACCATGATATACGGAGGCCTCGCCACGGAGGCTCTTCTCAAGGGAGCGGTTCACATGACTACCGGAATGGGACTTATCGGGAAGGTAATTATCGACAGCCATTTCATAAAAAGGGGTCGATTTTCAAGATTGATGCAAATAGTAAGTTCCAATCCTGTAAATATAGGTCTTGGACTCGGTGAGGATACGGGTGTTGTAATTGAACAGAACCGTTACCTGAAGGCCATTGGAACCGGCCTAGTGGTGATCTTTGACGGACAGAACCTCCGATATACTAATATAACAGAGGTTTCTGATGGCGATGCAATTGCCATCGAGAATATGCATGTTCATACAATCGTGAAGGGTTTCGGATACGATCTATGGGAAAGAAGATACCTCAAACCCGCTGACATGGATTGTCTCGATTTGGTCTGTCAATAGAAAGGGGACATTGGAATGGAGATCCGCGAGATAAGGGCCCTCAGGGGACCCAATTTCTACAGCAGGTACCCCACGATATACTTGAAGTTGGATATAGGGGACCTAGAGAACAAACCAACTGACAAGGTTGCGGGATTCAGGGAAAGAATGGAGGAAATTATCCCAACCCTGATAGAGCATAGATGTTCCAAGGGAAGGAGGGGGGGATTCTTCGAAAGATTAGAAAGAGGAACATGGGCCGGTCACGTGGTCGAGCATGTGGCTATTGAACTTCAGTGCCTTGCAAAAACGGAGGTTGGGTTCGGTAAGACATACAATACCCAAGAAAAAGGAGTATACGATGTGGTCTATCGCTACAGGGATGAGGAAGTTGGAATCCAGGCGGGAAAATATGCCGTGGAGATAGTGGAAGCCCTGTTCGATTGCAGATCCATTGATATCAAACCAATGATATACGACCTCAAGGTGATAAGGGAGAAAAATCTCTACGGACCATCCACGCAGTCAATTGTCGATGAGGCGAAAGAGAGGGGGATCCCGATAATAAGATTGAACAGGCACAGCTATGTGCAGCTCGGATACGGTATCCATCAGAGACGGATACAGGCTACAATGATGGACAATACATCCGCTATCGGCGTGGAGATAGCAGATGACAAGGAGAGGACCAAGGAAATCCTCTCAAGCATGGGAATACCGGTGCCAAAGGGTTATTCAGTGAGGGATGCTGAGGACGCATCAAGGATGACCACGAGAATCGGTTACCCGGTCGCCGTCAAACCCCTTATAGGAAACCATGGCAGGGGAATCACAACAAATGTCACAACAAAGGATGAGCTCAAGATAGCCTATGAAAATGCAAAAAAAGTCTGTTCGGATATCCTTGTCGAGAAAAACCTCGAAGGATTCGACTTCCGGATACTGGTAATAGACGGCAAGTTTGCCGCAGCTGCAATGAGGGAACCCGCTTACGTTACCGGGGACGGAAAGACCACCATACAAGGTCTTATCGATGAATTGAACAGGGATCCGCATAGAGGATTCGGACACGAGAAGAACCTCACCAGGGTCAAGATCGACTACATGACCGAGAGGTTACTGAAAATGAAGGATCTTTCTCTGGATGATGTTCTTCCAGACGGGGAGATCCTGTACATTAAGACCACCGCCAACCTGAGTGCGGGAGGAAGGGCGGTCGATGTGACAGACAATGTTCACCCCATGATAAGGTCCATGGCGGAGAGGATATCCCAGATAATCGGACTCAATGTCATGGGAATCGATCTTATCGCCCAGGATCTAACCACACCACTTGATCCGGAATGCTCCGGAATAATCGAGGTGAATGCGGCACCTGGCTTCAGAATGCACCTGAGTCCCTCGGAAGGAACACCCAGGAATATCGCCCGAAATGTTGTTGACATGCTTTACCCTCCTGGTGTGGAATATCAGATCCCAATAATAGCGGTAACAGGTACAAATGGAAAGACCACAACCGTGAGGTTGATCTCTCACATACTGGAATTGAACGGAGGAAGGGTCGGAATGACATCGACCGATGCGGTTGTCATTAACAACACACCCATTCTTGAAGGAGACTACAGCGGACCAGGTGGGGCCAAGGTCGTGCTAATGGATTCCACTATCGATCATGCCGTCCTGGAAGTGGCCAGAGGTGGGATCCTCAGGAGAGGTCTGGGATTCGACGAGACGGATGTTAGCGTGTTCCTGAATGTATCCTCGGACCATCTAGGCGACGGGGGAATAAATTCCATGGAGGACCTAGCCAGATTGAAGGGGGTCACCATTGAAGTAGTGAAACCCACGGGACATGCAGTCCTCAACGCGGATGATCCGCTTGTGATGGAATATGCCGGAAGCACCAAGGGAAAGACGATACTTTTTTCGATGAATCCCGGCAATCCGATACTGAAGGACAATCTCAAGAAAGGAAACATGAACGTTACGGTCAAGGATGAATCCATCATAATTCAGAAGGGCGGATGGACCTCTTCCATAGCAAAGGTTGTGGAGGTTCCGATCACATACGGCGGAAAAGCCGCATTCAACATACAGAACGCCATGGCGGCCGTGGCTGCGGCTTCCGCCATGGGCCTCAACGAGAAACAGATCAGGGCGGGTCTTGTTAGCTTCAGCCCATCCATTGGACTGTCCCCCGGAAGGATGAACGTGATCGATATAGACGACTTCAAGGTCATAGTTGACTTCGGCCACAACATGGGAGCAATCAAGGCAACAGGGCAGCTATTACCGCATCTTGCGGCTGGAAGGAAGATCAGGATGGCTGCCGGGACTGGAAACAGAAGGGATGAGGACATAAAGGAATACGGACTGACCATATCCAAATATTACGACCACGTCATCGTTGCCGAAACAGATCCCAGAGGAAGGCCTATCGGCGAGGTTGCCGATCTGGTGAAAGAGGGCCTCATCGAGGGCGGATTGAATGAGGAAAACATCACCATCATCCATGACGGAAGAGAGGCCACCCGGGCGGCTCTTGACATGGGAAAGAAAGGTGATATAGTGGTGCTTCAGGCAGATGATGTCCAGACGGTCCTTCAGGATGTTCTGGATTACAAGGAATCCAGGATAGTCAAGATTAAAAATGAGATAGAGGTCAAGAAGAAATCCGTGCTTTTCGGTGAGGATTGAGGATGGATATGTGCCGATCAGTATTCGATTCCATCGATCGATCCGTTGATGAAATGGTAAAATTCCTTTCTGGGATTGTGAAAATACCTGCAATCGGACCGTTATCGGGTGGAGAAGGTGAGGGAAGGAAGGCCGAATTCATCGAGAACATGCTCAGGGAATGGGGTTTCGACGATATCATCCGGCATGATTGTGATGATGACAAGGTTCCCGGCGGAAAGAGACCCAATCTTGAAGTCAGGGTAAGGGGAAGGGACAATTCGAGTAGGTTCGTCCTCCTCGTTCACATGGATGTCGTTCCCGCGGGAGATCCTGATTCTTGGACAGGAGATCCATTCGAATTGAGAAAAGTGGGGAGTAAGCTTGTAGGTAGAGGGGCGGAGGACAACGGCCAGGCATTGACAGCATCGATTTTCGCCCTGAAGACTTTGAAGGATCAGGGGGTCGTGCCGGTACATGATGTCTCGTTGTTCATCGTATCCGACGAGGAAGAGACAAACCTGAAAGGTATCGGTCATCTACTGGATAAGGGCCTTTTCAACAGAGAGGACCTGATCTTGGTTCCCGACCACGGGGAACCCGAGGGAAGAGTGATAGAGCTGATGGAAAAGACCCTGCTATGGGTAAAGGTTACAGTAAAGGGAAAGCAGTGCCATGCCAGCATGCCTTCCTTGGGAAATAATGCACTCAGGGCCTCCATGCTCTTCGGATCCGAGGTTGATCGGGTCCTTCATGAGAAGTTCGACAGGATCGATGAGTTGTTCGACCATCCGGTGTCAAGCTTCGAACCCACCAAGAAGGGACCCGGGGTGGACGGGATAAACGTTCTTCCGGGAGAGGATACCTTCTACATGGACTGCAGGCTCATTCCACCTTATACCATCGATGAGGTCCTCCGTGTGATGAGAGAGGTTGCTGATGATGTGGAGAAGATGACGGGAACCTCCATATCCATTGAGGAAGAGTTCTCCGAGATGACCCTGCACCCCACATCCTCCGATGCCGGGATCGTCAGGAGGCTCTCCTGGGCCATCAAGGTCGCTTCGGGAAAGGACCCTCTCAACGGCGGAATAGGCGGAGGGACCTGCGCGGCCCTTCTCAGAAACAACGGATTCGAGGTCGCGGTGTGGGAGACAATTCACAACCGGGCACATTCCTCCGATGAATACATCATGGTTGACAATCTGATCAACGACTGCAAGGTCCTTGCCGCCCTTTTCATAGGTGAATGAACTCAATTCCCATCTATTGGCGGAATCCCTTCCAACATGATAATTTCCATTATGATAATTTGAATTATCACGTTTGTCGAAGGAATGAAGGCCCTTCTGAATCTGTAAGGATATCATATTGATCCGGATACATTTTTCAGAAAGTCCGATTTGAGAAGTGAAATGATACATATCGATTTCACACAACAAAAAATGATTGAATAATGATAATAACCGTTTTTTGTTTGGCCCACGATTCTGGATTTTCGTTGATTGAAAGACAATCCAAAGGTCCCGACCGGTCTAATTATCTATGATATTATCTAATTTATGTTAATCCTAATTAACATATTATCGAAAAGTATGTTAATCTGAATTAACATATTCTTCCGAATGGAGATAAGCGAGATATCCAGGATCAACGAATGGTGGAGCCTCGGGCAGGTTCCGAAACATCTGAGTCCTGATAGGCGAAGGGATCTGTTCGGAAAGATCTGGCCATTGATGGAAAAACGCCAGATCATCTCAATAGTGGGTCTAAGGAGGGTCGGAAAATCCACAATCATGTATCAGATAATGGAGCAATTGATCAAAAATGGAGTGAAACCAAGAAATATTCTGTATTTCACCTTTGATATCAAGGGAGAGAACCTGGAAGATATTCTGGATACATTCCAGCAGGATCTTCCCGGACAGGAAGAGGGAATCAAATATATTTTTCTGGACGAGATCCAGAAACTTGATGATTGGGCTAACAGGATCAAGGTGTTGTACGATCTTAAAAACGACCTGAAGTTCGTCATTTCAGGAAGTTCCGGGATGGAGATCGAGGGCCAATCCGGCAAGATACTTGCAGGCAGGGTTCTTACATATATTCTGAGGCCTCTTTCATTCAGGGAATTTCTCCGGTTTTCTTACGACAGCCATCCATTAACAATTGAGAACCTGAACGATGTAAAAGAGGCTATGATACAAAAGGTAAGATTCCAGAAGGATTTCCTGAAATACACTTACTCGGGAGGATTCATAGAGATCCTGAGAGAGGAGAACCACATCCGTTCCATGTATGTTAGATCCGCTGTTATTGATAACATGATCAACCGTGATCTCAAGAATCTTGAAGATATTAAGGATACCACATTGGTGGGTGAGCTTTTAAGGATAATCGGATCTAATCCGGGAATGATAGTGAATATGGAATCTCTGGGAGATGATCTCAGACTCTCCAGACAGACCATGTCAAAATATCTGGGAGCTCTAATCTCAGCTTATTGCATCAATTTTTTGTATTCTTATTCAAACAATTTTCTCACATCCTCCAAGAAAGGCAAGAAGGTTTACCTGACTCATCCATGCATAAGCGAAGCTTTCGAAGGAGAGATGGAAAAACCAGCTCTGGGAAAGATGGTAGAAAATGTTCTTGTTTTCCAATTCGAAGGTAGATTTTTCTACAGGAAGGGTAACCGGGAAATTGATATTATCCTTCGTTGCAAAGACAAACCAATACCCGTAGAGGTGAAATATTCCAGAAATATCGAAGATAAAGATCTAAAAGTCGTCAGATCCCTAGTGGAAAGAAAGAATCTTGAACTCGGTGTAATAGCCACAAAGGACCTCCTTGAAAGGAGAGATAATATTCTACTCATCCCGGCTTTCATCATAATGCTGATGGAGGATCCTTTGAATGATCTGTTGCATATATTCCATGAGATGAATCAAAATTGAGATTCGGCAATATCATATATCCAGAGCAATATCCAAAACAGCATCGAAACCTCTCTCAACATTCATGACTTCTTTTTCAGGATCACTCCCTTGCCGGTCTTTCCGTTCACCTTCACCAAAAGCGGGTCCTCCGTTGTGATATGTCTTACAATATCCCCGTATGCCTCGTATTCGTGGCTCAGCAGCCAATCCCAATCAACCCTGTGCTGTTTCAGCGAATATTGAATCGTGAAATACGGAGTTCCCATCGAGGTCAAATTGTGGAAGAAGTGTGTTCCGTGAGAAGGATCCACCCGGAAGTCCTTCAATTGAAGCTCCACAATGACCTTTGCATGCGATATGTTGTTCCACTTCACAGGAATTCCCAGGAACCTGTCCCTCGTCCCCCATCTCCCCGGCCCTATGAGAATGTATGGCTTGCCCTCCAGATCCTTGTTTATCCTGCCTATCTCGCTTGCAATATCCACCGTTTTGGAGTTATTGAATGATTCCGGAGGAACCAGGATTATATCATGAATATCATCTATCATTGAGTTTCCCAATGCGTTGTCCGAACTGATCAATGCCATTTCCTCATCCTTTTCCGAAATATGGACCTGCGCCCTCTCCTTCTGAGTTACAAGAGGCCTGATCTGCAATATGTAGAATTCCGGATCTCCTTTATCGTTGATGATCCCCGCAAACTCGATTTCAACGGGCCTCCCCATTCCCCTTCTTCCTATCTGAAGTATGGCTTTCAGGATCTTGTCCAGGGGTATCATATTGTATTTCAGGACCCCGGAAAACGTGATCACTCTGGGACCGCTTCTTCTTGTACCATCCCTGATCATGTTGTCATTGGCATCATATGTAGATGCGATGTAATCGAGGACCCCGTCCTTTTCAGCTTCCGAGATATCCAGTTTCACAAGAGTGGATTCCTCTCCCATCCTGAGATCGAAGCATGCATCGGACATGTCCAGTGCATAAAAATAGGACTGTGAATTGGAAAGGATATCATCGACGCTGGAAAATCCCGGTATGACCTTGGGATACTCGGGAGAGAAGCTCATGACCCTCTCCCCCTCGACAACGATCCTTCCCAGGCCAAGGGCGACTGAGGCTATTCCGTCATGCCTTTTCAGGGGTTCCACGGGATAGAAGTTGAAGGACTGGGCAACTCCCGAAAAGACCGGGTAGAACCTGTCACCGTGCTTGGTTCCCACCAGCTTCTGTATGACCACTGCCATCTTCTCCTCTTCCTGAACGTGCACCGTTGACTGGATGTAGGCTCTGGCATCTTTAAGAAAAGTGGATGAATAGACGAGCTTGATAGCCTGGGCAAGCTCTTCGAGCCTCTGATCCTCGTCACCGCAGTTGTTGGGCAGAATGTAGGTAGCATAGATGCCGGCAAAGGGCTGATTCTGTGAATCCTCCAGCAGAGAGGAGGACCTCACGGCAATAGGTTCCCTGACATGATTCAGATATGTTTTCAGGGAATCCAGTGTTTCATCGTCCAGGCTCGCCTCAAGGAAGAGATCCTTGATCTCATCATCCGTGAGACCCTCCATTACCATCTCATCGAGGGAATTTTTTTCCATGAATCTGGTGAAGATGTCGGTTCCCATTATCAGGGTATCCGGAACCTTTATGGAACATTCCTTGACCAGAGTATCCAGTTTGGATTGATGAAGCAGTGTTGAAAGGAAAGCTATACCCCTGCCCTTGCCTCCCAGTGAACCTCCCCCGAGTCTGGTTATGGTTCCCTGGAACTCGTATGTCTGGTTCTCGAAATCGATTATTATTCC
The DNA here is from genome assembly GCA_964445525.1 of uncultured Thermoplasmatales archaeon. Classification (GTDB taxonomy): domain Archaea; phylum Thermoplasmatota; class Penumbrarchaeia; order Penumbrarchaeales; family Penumbrarchaeaceae; genus Penumbrarchaeum. Next base: position 58,603 of record CAYULA010000008.1, read on the forward strand.
CTGCTGCTTTCTCTTTTGAGAGTCCCTTATCGAATTCACTAGAAATCTCTTCATCGCCTCACCGGATGAGAAATCGGAAACCTTCTTCTTCCTGAGGTTTCTGGCCAGGTCGATCTCTCCCCTTGCAAAGAACCAATTCGAGAATGCGTTTGCCCTTCCGTGGAAGTTCATGGATTCAGCCGGAACCTCCTCTATCAGGTCCAGGAATTCCTTCAGATCGTATGCCTGCCCGATCTCGACACCTTCCGGTGTCTGGAAATGGAAAGAACCGAAACCAAGATTTTTCTGGAACCATTCCCTGAGTTCAAGAAGGAGGGTCTCGGAACTCTTGTAGATGAAGGGGATCTCCATCCTGTCAGCAGTGGTCTTGTGTTCCATCTGATTCGACTGGAGGACCTTTGGAATGTCCGGGTCGATATTTCTTGAGAGTCTGAATCCGGCCTTGTCATCTCTCTTTCCCCTGCGGGGATAGGCAACATCCGAGATCACTCCCAGCAGTTTGTCCTTGTGTTTTCTGTATATCGCCATTGCTTCGTCATATGTCTCTGCTAGTATCACCTTGGGACGGGCCCTCTTTCTGAGCATCTTCTCCTGTTCGTTCAGGCCCTCGTGAATGAGATTCTTCGTCTGCCTAACAATTACGGTGTATATGAGAGGTAAAAAAATGGAATAGAATCTGGGACTGTTCTCAACGACGAGGAGGACCCTGACCAGTCCGGTTGCGGTGTCCTTTTCCATGTTCTTCTGGTCCTCTATATACTTTACTATTGCCAGGAACAAGGCCGAGTCACCGTTCCAGAAGAATACCTTGTCTACGCCTATGTATTCTCCCGGGACATGAAAAAGGGGAATGTCTCCCGCATCTGTCAAAAGCAGTACCACGGAGATGTTCTTCTGGACCTTTTTTGCCTTCTTCCCGAATTCGAAAGGATCCATATCGGGGAGCCTGGCCATTGTAATTATGAGATCATACTGTGTTCTCTTGAGCTCCCTGAGGGCCTTCTTTGCGGTGGATACCCTGATCACCTGCGGAGGAAAGGGGAGGGCGAGGTCCCTGTATTCGCTGGAGATCTGCTCGAAGAGGATCCCTTCTTCTTCGAGAGTGAAAGCATCGTATAGTGATGACACGAGGAGGATCTTTGACACCCTCCATTTCATGAGTTCGTAGAAATCATGGAAAACCGGTCGGTAGTCTGCGTCGTAATCGATGTTGTGATCGTGGTCCTCGTGAACCGAATCGGTCATGAGGACAAATCAAGTGCTCCGTATTTGTTCTTTTACACTAGAGGTTTCGATCCATCATTGGTTTTTTCGGTATAATTGACCTCATTGATGCACATCTCGTCAAAAGGATAAAGTAAGAATTGAGTGGATTCATTCAATAATCCGGGATGATGGGAATGAAGAGGACCTTCTTTTCTCTTGCAATAATCGTTATCATGTTATCCGGAGGTCTTATTTCATTTCAGAATCAGATGAAAGAGGAGATATATAAAGTTGAAAATGATTCATTAACGGAAACGAGGTCTTCACGTTATCCCAATGATGATGAGACCATTTATATCCACAAGAACGATGAATTAAAGGAATACATAGAAGAGAATGGATATCCTGGCAATGGATCAGAAAATGATCCCTTTATAATAAACGACCTGATAGTCGATTCGTCACATCATTCCAATTTTGCAGGAATCTACATCAGGGAAACCACATCGAACCTTATTATCAGAAACCTGACGGTATCAGGTTTCGAGGAAGGGATCAAGTTGATAGAGGCATCCAACATTGGAATCGATGAATGCAGCATAGAATCATCCTTCAATGGGTTAAGTTTGGAAATATGTGAAAAAAATATCAATATATCCGATTCCGAAATCAGGTCATGCAATAGGGGAATACTCCTTCAAGATTCTCCGGGGGTGAACATTCTCGACACCATGATAGTGAACTGTGAGGAGTCCTTGGAGATAAAAAGCAATTCGCACAGGGCTAACATAAAAAACGTTCAATTCCTAAAAGGATCTTCAGGTGTAATACTGGATGATGTGGATGATATTACTATTGAAGATTGCTCGATATCAAATTTCAAAAGTATCGGGATTGAAATAGATCACGGCTTAAATGTTCTTGTCGATGGATGCAGTATCGATAACGGTGATAGTATAGGTATCAGGACACATTACTCCCACAACATAACAATCATGGATTCATTTTTAAGGAACAATACAGATTATGGAATTCTATCGTCCAACACGGATAGATTGCATGTTTATGATTGTCACTTCTGGCACTCAAGCATCAGCATACCTTCAGGAGATTTCGAATACAAGGATATCAGGATCAGTAACAATACAATAAACGGTAAGAAATTGGTGTTCAAGATAAAAGAGGACCTCGGGAACTGGAAGTTTCCTGAAGAGATCGGTCAGGTTTTTTGTTATTTCTGCAATAACGTAAATATTTCGGATAATTCCTTTTCAAACGTTTTGATGCCGCTCAACTTCTACAACTGCGTCAATATCACATTAAAAAAACTGGATTTTCATAATAACCATAATTTTGGAATCTCTGCCTACCAATGTGAAAATCTAATACTATATGGTTGTAAACTAAACGGTACAAAGGGCTACGGAATAATAACGGATTACTGTCGTCAGATAGAGATCAACGATTGCGTCATCTCGGATAATTATGATGGGGTAAAATCCTATTCATCCTACTCAACCTTTGACATAAACAATAGTATATTTCAGGGAGAGGGCGATCTGTTATGGTCCACTCTCCCCCACTCCCTCAACATCACCAATTGCAGTTTCAGGTCAAACGGTTTTCAAGGAGCATATATCCAAATTTCAACCAAACTGAGGCTCGAGAATAATTCATTCGAAAAAACAGGAATATACTTCCCATACGCGACAAATTTTGAAATGATACACTCGAACAATACAGTGAATGGAAAATCCCTTGTTTTCATCAGGAATAGAGATATGAAAAATTCAACATTATTGGCTAACCCCGGTCAGATAATCCTTCACTATGTGGAAAACCTGACGATCGATTCTCTGGATCTAAGTGAGGGTTACATACCGATTCAAATGTTCTATGCTTCCAACATCAGCATATTGAATACAACCATATCCGAATCACTCACTGGTTTATCCTTGGAATATTCTGATTGTATCCTAATGGACAATTGCTCGATATTGAACTGCGGCAAGGGAATCAATATTAACGGTTGCACTGATTTCACCTTCAAGGATTCTTCGATATCGGAAAACATGGGATGGACAGATTATTCTATCTATTCCGGTTCAATTTTCAATGAGGGAACGGGAATTTACAATAGATATGCAACTGGTGGTTGTATTTCAAACTGCACATTCGAGAATAACCCGATAGGAATATACTCGGTGGGTTCCTCCATGACCATCCGGGATTGCTTTTTGAGAAATGGTTCGACCGGAATCGATATTTCTTACCCGAATTTCAATGAAAGGATCTTCAACAACACCATCATCGACATGAAAGATTCCGGAGTTATGTTCAAAGGGCAGGGAGTTAGTATACGTGACAACAAACTTTACGGGTGTTCATTCAAGATATTATTTGCAAATAAGGTATATCAACCTGGCCTCTCCCAAACCAATACGGTGAATGATCTTCCCATCATGGTCAGATACAAATCCGATATGTATGATAACGGAACAGGGGGGAAGGGGCAGTACATTGCGGTAGAATGTGAAAAGGTCAGAATAAGAAATATTACTTTTAAGGGCGGAACAAATTCAATTTCCGTTTGTTTCTGTGAGGATGTCAGGATCACAAATTGCACTTTCGAGGATGACGGAAATTCCATTTATCTAATAGGAAATCAGAGGTACAATATCTCGAACAATCTTTTCAATAAAAATGGGATTTCCATTCTTTTAGCATCCTGGTCGACCTCCAAGTTATTAAAAAAAATATCAAATAATATTTTCCATTCTTGTTTTTGTGGAATAAAATTCGAATCGGGCCATGGACCCAGGTCTCAAATCAAGATTTCGAGGAACCTATTCTATCAATGCGACAGGGCTTTGATCTACGATGGTGATTATGAATCTGAATTTTGCTTCAATGATATTATCGGAACAAACGGACCTGTATTAGCATATTCCGATAGAACATCCGATATTTATTCGAACAATTTCTTCTACAACAACGGTAGCAGGATGAGATGGGATCAGGGTAGTTATCAAGGATTGGATTCAAGTGATAGATATGATTATATCAATTTCAAAAATCCGGCAAATTACAAAGAAGGTAACTACTGGACTGATTCCGATTGGATCGATGTGGACAGGGATGGTATAGTCGATAAACCTCATATCGTGGACCTGACAGAAGATGGAATAGAGATAAAAGACGAATTCCCGCTTTTAAAACCCGTTTATTCAAAGCATTTAATTCTTACCGTGAATCAGACAAACGAAAGGATCAATCTATCATGGGAGCTCCCCGAATACGATTTTCTGGGAGAGATTGAATCGGTCACATTGCTCAGGATAAAGGAAGGAGAGGACCCGGAAACCGTAGGCTCATTCGGTCCTGAAATTCGCAATTTCTCTGTCGAGAACAACGGTGACGGGAAGACATATGTTTATGTCGCGGAACCGCAATTTACGGAAGGTACCGGTTACTGGTCCAATCCCGTAACAACCGTTAATGATAACAGAACCCCACATGTAACAATTACCAATCCCAGGAACGGGGATGTTTTATTAGATGACCGGGTTGAAATTCAATTCACATGGGAGATTTTCGGAATTGAACCGTCACTGGTGAATTTCTATGTGAAAACCAATGACAGGGACTGGAATGAAGTAGGAAATTCCACAAGTTGGGAACCCGGGGAGGAATATCTGAGATTTCATAGATGGGATTACGGTTGGAATGAATTCGTCGTCCAGGGCAGGGATTATCTTGGAAGAACATTCGAAGATAAAGTTGAATTTCTAATGGATGATAGATGTCCTGAAATTGAGTTTCTGAAACCGAATTCCGGAGAGATTCTCTACACCCAGTATATTCCCGTAAAATGGATCATCGAGGACGATTTTCTGGAGATTGTCGATACCCAGATAAGGATCAACGAGGATCCGTGGATCAATGTTACGGGAAGGAATTCCTTTACCTTTTACAATATCACGGGAGGAGAACATGAAGTGGAGATCAGGGCAAATGACTCCGCGGGCAACACCGGTCGGAATAAAATCAGATTCCAGGTGGAACATCATATGACCCCGATCCATATAACATACCCTTCCCAAGGTCAGTATGTGAATACCAGGGAAGTTGAGATAAATTGGGAGACTGGAAATCCTGATTGGGTGAACTCTTCTCATCTATCCATCGATGGAAACAACTGGATACCTGTTGATAGGGAGGGCGGCCACATCCAATACTTCGATTCTGAAGGGGCTCATATTATTTCCATCAGGGCAACAAATATTGCAGGGTACGAATTCATTGATTCCGTGGAATTCATTATTGATACGATTCCTCCAAAGGTCTCCTACCACTACCCGGTAGGAAACGATGTTTCCATCGATACCCCCATCTTTTTCGAGTTCTCCGAGGAGATGAACAGGTCCTCTGTAGAGATATTTGTCAACCAGTGGTCCTCATCCGCGGCATGGGAGGGAGATCGAGCCTATTTCCTCCCGCCGAGAGATTTCTATTACGGCACGGAAGTCTATGTTGATGTAAGAGGAAGGGACCTTGCGGGAAACGAACTGGAATCTTTTAATTATGAATTCAAAATCACCGAAAAGGGGGAAGTAAAAGGAAGAGTGGTGGATCAGTTCTTCAATCCCATCAAGGGAGCTCTGATAACTTTCGACAACGGACAGGAAGTGGAAACCGCAAGCGACGGAACCTTTTCCATGCAGATTTCAAGGGGTGGCCACAATCTCTTGGTTGAAAAGGAAGGTTACGAACCAAAGAGGGCCTATGCAAATGCGGTGGCAGGAGATGTGGAAGACATCGGGGATATCATATTGATATCCGAAGAAGGTCCAGATGATGAAGATTCCAAAAATAGAGGACCCATGCTGATCTCTATCCTCGTTTCACTGGTGCTGTTGGCACTGATAATAGCACTGATATTTGTCATGGTAAGGAAATTCAAGGAAGTGGAGTACTTCGAAGAGTGAAATAATGACAAGTATTTCACTTAAATCATAACATTTTTTCAGAAGGCGGGGAAAGGTTCATATCTCCTCTTTCCTATACAGGTATTGAGGACGGAAGTATTTTGAAACCTCAATTTGAGGTGGCATCCCCCGCCCGAACCCATTTGAACGATGATGAAACTTCGTCAGAAAGTGAACTCCTCGTTCAAGTCCCCAGAAGAAAAGGTGAACAGATATGAGACCGAAGACCCCGGAAAACATACGCCGTTACACGGACCTGCTGCGGGTCAGAGGACAGTTGGAATCCTTGATAGACAGCGAATATGAGATACAGGGAACATTGAACGTGTTCCCGTCCAAACAGTACGAGTTCCACTCCAAGGAGGAACTCGATGATATAATAGGAAGCATAAACCTGTACTCATCACCATATGCATCGATGAGCGGATCCTGGTCCTTGAACCGCAGAGAAGACCATTGATAACGGATTTTTCAGGGACGGATCAGATCCGTCCCGCTCCCTGCCCTTGAGCGAAAGCTCTGCCATTTTTCTTTCTAGTTACTATCAGTATTATACCACCTAACAGGCCGTTTTGAAACATATGGTCATGTTTTGACGGTTCTGCTAGTAAATTATATATAGTATTGGTTACTACACACTAATGTAAGCAATGCAATACTGAACCCCCAACAATACTGAGGGGCGAACAGTACTGCGGGGCTAACAATACCATCGAAAGGCAGGTGCAGCAAAATGTCGATAATCGAGATAGAATCCCTCGGAAAGATTTACAAGACCGGGAAAATGGAATTCGAGGCCCTCAGGGACGTGGACCTCAGGATAGAAAGAGGAGAACTGACTGCGATCGTGGGCCCCTCCGGTTCGGGCAAATCAACGATCCTGAACATGATCACGGGCATAGACAGGCCATCAAAAGGCGTGGTAAAGGTCAACGGCCAGCGGATAGACAACATGAAGGAAGACAGTCTGGCCAAATGGAGGGGGAAGAACATAGGGATAATCTTCCAGTTCTTCCAGCTGTTCCCGACACTTACTGCCCAGGAAAATGCGATGCTTCCCATGGATTTTGCAGCAAAGGGATCTCTCAAAGAAAGGGAGAGGATCGCAAAAAGGAACCTTGACCTCGTGGGGCTTGGTGACAAGCTTCACCATCTCCCCTCGGAGCTCTCGGGAGGCGAACAGCAAAGGGTTGCAATCGCAAGGGCTCTGGCAAATGATCCCGACATAATAATCGGGGACGAGCCAACGGGCAACCTCGATTCCATAACCGAGGCACGGATGTTCGAACTTCTGAGAAAACTGAACGAGCAGGGGAAGACGATCATCTACGTGACCCACTCCAAGGACCTAGCAAGAAGAGCCAGAAGGAAGATCACGATACTGGACGGGAGGGTTGCGACAGCTGCCTGAGGAGGGATGGAAAATGGCGATCAACAAATCCAGAATTATCTCCACCGTGGCCGTTCTTTCATTCTATTGCATGCTGGCATTGTTTTCGACCACGGCTTTCCTGAACGAGGTCTCATCCGGAATGATGCTTGACCAGATCGCCACCCTGAGGTGATATGAATGCTTTCAGCCATTGCAAGGAAATCACTGGGCGACCTTAAAAAAAGGAAATCCAGAACGGTATTCACCATACTCACGATCGCACTCGCAGTCGGAGCTCTCGGCATGTTCGGAGTGGTTCCCCTCTTCGACGAGGCCATGAGCGATGATATCCAGGAGACCAACATGTGGAATGTCCAGGCAAACATGCCAAGCACCCATGTTACCGCAGATGATATCTCCTCCATAGAGGAAATTGACAACGTGAACAACGTTGAATTCAAGACATTGTTCATGACAAAGATCTACATCGGAGAGAGAAGAAACAACGCCCTTTTCGTCGGAATGGAGGACCTTGAAAAAGCCATGGTTGACAGGATCGAAAAGGAGGAGGGTTCCTTCCCTGGATCCATGGAAGTGATGACAGACAGCGGGAATTCCAGATACGACCTCTACGATGGAGGTATAGGGAACGAAGTCACTGTAATGGATTCAAACGGCAATGATGTGAAGCTCTTCATAACCGGAAAGGGACGTACGCTGACTTACGGCCACGCCACCTGGGGAACCGCGGTCTTCTTCACTGACCTCGAAACGGTTTCTCTTCTATCCAATACAACAGGATACAATTCAATATCACTCGATCTTGAAGATACCTCAAAGACATCAATGGAGAAAACAACCGATGAGGTGAAGAGCTATCTGGAAAAAAACACGGACTTCGTGGCTTTCACCGACATCCCCCAAACAAGAGAAGAAGGGAGCTGGCCAGGTGATGATGAATTCTCCGACATTGCCAGTTTCTTCTATGTCCTCACATTTATGACTCTGTTCTGTTCCCTTTTCCTCATCTCGAACACCATGCATACGATAATTACCGAGCAGAGGAAGGAGATAGCCCAGATGAAGGCTGTGGGAGCCACCAGATTGATGATAGTCCGCTCTTATCTTACAACATCCTTCATAATGGGAGCTGTAGGATCGGTCATAGGAGTGGTAGTGGGCATAATGATAACATTCGGAATGGTATGGTTTCTTGCCACCTCCTTTTACGGCCTGGTGCCCTCCTTCGGACTGCACTTCCCGACCATCATAATATCAGCTCTTACAGGGATAATGATCACTCTCCTGGCGACCATGCCCGCGTTGATAGGGGGCATCAGGACCAACACAAGGGAAGGACTGCAGGATTCCGGAATATCTTCCGTTTACGGGTCCTCCCCCATAGATAAGGTCCTTCTCAGATCCAAGTGGTTGCCAAGGTCCAGTCAGATGGGATTCAGGAACATCGCAAGGAAGAAAGGCAGGTCAATTTCAACTATACTCCAGATCTCCCTGGCCGTGGCCATGTTCCTGGGAGTGGTCTCTATAGGCTATTCATTGACCACTACCGTAGAACAGGAATTCGATTACTTCCAGTTCGATATCCTAACACACGGTCAGACAGACGGCGGCCGGCCGCTCACCACCTACATGGAAAGAGATTTCGAATCCATCGAGGGAGTGGACGATGCCGAACCGTTCATAGAATCCATAGGAGAACTTGAAGGAGAGCAGATCTACCTCATGGGATATTACGCAGATCCCATTGCCTTTGACGTTGAAGGAACCATGGGAAAGGGAAGATGGTTCACACGGGATGAACAGGAACAAAAGGAGCCGGTGATCGTCCTGGGTAAAGCCATGTCCAAGGTAACTGGAAAAGGCAGAGGAGACACCATTACCATAGTGACCGCCACCGGACCTCATCAATTCGAGGTAATAGGCATCAACAACGGTCAGATGATGAACGGCAGGATAGGCTACATGCCCATGACCACCCTTCAGTCCGTTCTGAAATGGAACAATACAGTCTCGGGTTTCGTCGTGAGGACCGAGTCCGACAGCCATTCACTGATAGATTCCACATCTACCGAGATCGAGGACCGGATGATGGCAAGCGGGTACGTCGTTGAAAACGAGATCTGGTATGTTATGATGGAAAACCAGATCAGGTCAAATCAGAACATAGTTAACCTGATGATAGCGGTGGGATCGCTGATCGTCTTCATCACCACAATCGGCCTTATGTCCACTCTCACCATGAACGTGCTGGAGAGGACCAGGGAGATAGGAATGATGAGATGCATAGGATCGAGAGCGGGGCATCTCAGAAGGGTCTTCGGCTCGGAGGGATTGACCATGGCAGTCCTGGGAGGATTGCTGGGCATCCCCTTCGGATATGCCACGGGAACCTTCCTCAACTGGATCATGCTCGAGATCATAACACTTGAGATGGACCTCCTCTTTCCGATGAAGTTCGTCCTGATAGCACTGGGAATGACGGTGCTTCTTACAATATTGATAGTACAGCCTCCTCTTTTCAGAGCGGCCAGGTTCAAGCCGGGGGAGGCGCTGAGATACCAGTAATTAACAGGGGGTAGAGAGAATGCGTGATGAAATAATCGTTGCAGACAAAGTGAAGAAAACATACGACACGGGAACTGTGAAGGTCGATGCCCTCAAAGGTGTGGACCTGAAGATTAAGAAAGGTGAGATGGTCTCGATCATGGGACCTTCCGGATGCGGCAAGACGACCCTCTTGAACTGCCTCTCGGGACTCGACAATGTCTCGGATGGAGAGGTTGTCATAGAGGGAATGAGCCTCTCCAGACTCAACGACATGAAAAAGACCAAGCACAGGGCGGAGAGAATGGGATTCATCTTCCAGTTCTACAATCTGCTCCCGGTGCTCACAGCGGTTGAGAACGTGGAGCTTCCCCTGCTGGTCTCCGGTGTCAAACCCAGGGTTGCCAGGAAGAAGGCCATGAACGCTCTCGAACTGGTGGGATTGAAGAACCAGGCAAAACAGATGCCTGCCGAGCTCTCGGGAGGTCAGAGGCAGAGAGTAACCATCGCCAGGGCACTGGTTAATGACCCAGCCATTGTCTGGGCGGATGAACCGACCGGGGACCTCGACAGAAAGACCTCTGACGAGATTATGGATCTCATGATGAGATTGAACAGGGAGAAGGGTCAGACCTTCGTCATTGTCACCCACGACCCGAGCATCGGAAAGATGGCTTCCCGCAAGATCAGAATGATCGACGGTAAGATCGCTTCCGATACCGGAAAGGCATCCTAGGAGGCGGAATTCATGGCAAAGGGCTCGCGATTCGATCCGACAACTCTGATATTTGTGGCTCTGCTGTTGATAGCCACGGTCCTTGCGGTGTGGGTATCGGTTCCGCTGTGGGTGTTTGCAGCCATAATCGGAGCGGCTTTCCTGACTATCGCCATCTCGGCGATCAGGAACCCTGTTCTCTTCAAGATAGGAGTCAGGTCGATCATAAGAAGGAGGGGGATGTCTCTTATTGTGATCGCGGGCCTGATGATAGGAACCGTGATCATCTCATCATCCCTGGTTATCGGGGATACAATGGACAGGATGATCACCCGGGTCCACTACGACATGTATCACGAGGTGGACGAGATCATCTACGCCGACGGTCTCGAGGACGAGAAACTGTTGATTCGGGAAAGCGAAGTAGCCGATATGATGGAGGATATGCGCGATTTGGAAAACGTCGAAGGCGTCACCGCCTATCTTGACGCAACCGTATTCGTCATGGATGAGACCTCGGGCCAGACAGAACCGGGAATCCGACTGATAGGTTACAACACATCTTCTCTGGAATTCGGTACATACGAAAAAGGAGGGAAGGAGCTTCCAATGGACCTTCCTCCGGATGAGGTCTATATTGACAGCAAGACCGCCGGAAAACTGGATGCTTCCAAAGGGGATCAACTGATGATACCGACCGACAGCGGTAACATCAGATTTACAATTGCAGAGATCGTCGACCACGAGGGAAGGGCATACTGGATGGGAGACTGCATATTCATGCCTCTGGATAATGCCCGGGAAGCCCTCGGTCTCCAGGGAATGGTCAATATGATCCTCGTGACCAATGACGGAGGTGTCAGAGGGGGAGAGGAGCACTGCAGCCAGGTTGTCAATGACCTGGAGGTCATACTGGATGGAAGCGAACTGGAGGTCAAACGGGACAAACACACCGAAGTTGAACGGGGCAAAGACGAGATGAAACAGTTCTCCCAGATGTTCCTTGTTTTCGGTTCCTTTTCCATAATTGCCGGTATCATACTGATAGTGAACATCTTCGTGATGCTGGGAGAGGAGAGAAAGAGCGAGATGGGAATATCGAGGGCCGTGGGCATGTCCAGAGGCGACCTCAAGAGAACCTTCGTGTTCGAGGGTTCCATGTATTCCGCCGTTTCGAGTCTCGTTGGTGCTGGACTAGGCGTGGGTGTTGCCTACATTGTCCTGTGGGGCATGAACAACGTGTTCAGCAAATGGTTCGATGACACAAGCATTATTGAAAGTTTCAACTTCCAGCAGGTGAGCCTTGTCCACGCTTTCACATTCGGGATGCTCATCTCACTTGTCACCGTTTCTTTTGCCGCATCCAGGATCAACAAGCTCAACATAGTCAGGGCGATCAGGAATATTCCCGAACCCAGGATCTCCAGGGAATCCAACAAGGTACTCCTTATAGGATCCTTCCTGATCTTGTTCGGTCTGGGTCTGTTCGGATCCGGACTTGTATTGTTCAAGGATATGGGTCTGGAAAACTATGAAGCAGCGGGAATATACACGGGAATATCTCTTTCTCTGATCGGTGGAGCTCTGGTTGCGAGGAGGATCGTTGGAGACAGGATAGCATATTCGGTGATGTCCGTCATACTGATAATATTCTGGATGATCCCTGCCAAGATCCTGGGGCTGGACCAGTACGGAGGGGATTTGGAGATGTTCGTTCTGTCGGGTGTCTTTGCGGTATCTGCGGGAATAATATTGTTCATATTCAACTCCAACCAGATCATGTCCGCCCTGACCAATATCTGGTCCATGACGGGAAGACCGACTGCGACCATGAAAACGGCTTCGTCCTATCCCATGAAAAACAGGTTCAGGACCGGGATGACCATCTACATGTTCGCACTTATCGTGTTCACTATAACGGTTATGTCGATGATAGTCGGTGTCCTGTCCGTGAACATAGAGAGGATCACCCGGGAGCAGATGGGAGAGATAGAGATCCTCGGGATATCCTCATCCCACTACATTATCGAGGATGTCAACCTTGCGATCGAGGAGAGTAATAGTCTTTCACATGACGACTTTGACAGGATCTATTCGCTGCCAACCGGAAACGTGATCCTTGACAATGGAAAGGCACATCCAATTGAGGATGGAAACCAGACGATGCAATCTCTGCTCATCGGGATCGGCCCCGATTTCAGGGAAACCGGCTGGATGTTCAAGGAACGTATGGAAGGACTCGAATCGGATGAGGAGGTCTGGGAAGCTCTCCAGAACGATGGCTCCCTGGCTGTTGTGGATGCCACCCTTGCTTTTACAGGTGAGGAGTGGGGGCCCGAATACCTGGGATTCGCTGTTGAGGTAGGAGAGCGGATCTGGGTAAAAACTCCAAACGGCAGGGAGGAGAAGACCATTGCCGGAATAATGGAGCAGGAGCTGGTTGCAGGGGTGTTTGTTTCCAGCACCAGTGCAAAAGAGCAGTTCAACATCACCGGGGCTGACTTCTATCTCTTTGATATCGCAGACGGCGTCAATGATGATGAAATTGCCAAGAATATCGAGAGGGAGCTTGGATTACAGACAGTTGTGTTATCTACCATAGTGGAGCAGATAACCAGTTCCATGGAGCAGATGTTCAATCTCTTTTCTGCATTCATGGGACTGGGCCTGGTGGTGGGAATCGCCGGTCTGGGCATCATCACATTGAGGGCGGTCCACGAGAGAAGAGTCGAGATCGGAATGATGAGGGCCATAGGCTTCCAGAGGCACAGTGTCACCTGGTCATTCCTGATGGAGGCCGGTTTCATCGCCACCACGGGAATTCTGCTCGGATCGCTTCTGGGCATGGCGCTGGGTTACACACTATGGTATGACGAGTTCAAGCCGATGAATTTCGAATTCTACATACCATGGCTGAAGATCGTCTTTGTGGGAGCGGTGTCGCTTGTGGCGACTCTGGTATTCACGGTCTTCCCCAGCTTCTCCGCATCCACGGTGGCCCCGGCAGAGGCCCTGAGATATGACTGACATTGAAGGGATATCCGAATAAAAGGACCCCACAAGCACCTGCCTCCGGGAGGAACTGCACACCCCCTCCCGGAATCAAGCCGGGGGTCTCCCGAGAAGGAGGCCCCCGCAATCATTTCTCCTGAAAAAAGTAAAATGATCCTAATTGATGATCACTCAACAAATATCTTTTCGGCAACTCCTCTCCCCAAACCCATTCTGGAATCGCCCACCATGACAATAACCGGACCGCCGGTGTTTTGAACCACTTTCAATCGGGATCCCGTACCTATGCCAAGATCCCTTAGCCTTCTGTGAACCCCCCTTCCTCCGGATACGGAGATCACCCTGACATCCTCACCTTCCCTTACCCTGGAGAGTGAGCGTCTGTTCTTCGGAAGCGGTATCGGGTTCAAGTCACTTCACCTGGTCTGTTTTAGGTGATGCTAAATCTGCTAGTATCATATAAACCTTTGTTGGAGACAATGGCACTATGTGATATCAGACACCCTCGATGGTTCCTTCGTCATGGCCTTCGGATCTCAGAAGGAACCTCTTCACATCCAGTCCCGCACCGAAACCTCCAAGTGAATATTTTCTTTTAACTCCTGAACCAACACAGCGGTGGCAGGGCACGATCAGAAGGAACGGATTGGAGTTCATTGCATTTCCAACCGCTCTTGCTCCCCCGGGAGATCCTGTAAGCGAAGCGAGCTCCCCGTATGTTATGACCTTCCCGTAAGGGACCTCCCTGAGTTTTTGGTATACCCTCCTTCTGAAATCCGAGATACAGCCCATGTCCAGAGGTATATCATTGGTTCCCGGATCCCTTCCGTAGAAGTAGTCGGTGACAAAGGTCTTCAACGCCACAAGTCTGTCGTCTTCCTCCTTTGTGTATGGATCGGACCATCTCCCGCATACCTTCTCGTTTTGGAGGCCGAATGATACGAGGCCCGTTTTGGAAAATACTGCTTTCATGGGTCCGAGCGGGGTGGATATCGTGCAGTTGTATTCCCTCAAGATATTCTCTCCTGCCAGGCTTTTCTCATGGACGCTACCATTTTTGAAATGGATTGCGGTACATCCTCGGAATTTTCAACCATTGTGCCTGTTACGAGAATATCTGCTCCCGCTTTCACTGCGGATGCGGCTCTTTCGGGGGTATTTATTCCTCCGCCCACTATTAGAGGAATGTCTATCACCGAACGGATCGCCGAGATCATCTCGTCGGGTATCGGGGTTTGGACACCCGATCCACCTTCAAGATAGCAGAGGTCCATTCCCAGGAGCTCCACGGCTTTTGCATAGGACCTGCCCAGTTCCAGGTCCTTCCTCCCGATGAGTTCCACCTCTCCCACCTTACCCACAAGCATACCAGGTTCGAAAACCAGGTACCCGACCGGAATGACCTCCAGGTCCATCTTCGAGAGCTTTAGGGAGGACCTCACACATTCTCCGACAACATATCTGATATTCCCGGAGTTCAGCAGGGACATGTAGAAAACGGCATCCGCATTGTTTGAGAGGACATCGGCCGAGGTGGGAAAGATGACTACAGGAAGGTCCGTTGCTTCTCTTACGGCATCCAGCGTTTCTCCCTGTTTCCTGCCGTCAACACCGGTTGTTCCGCCTACCAGAATGATGTCGGAATTGCCTTCCTGAGCTCCCTTTGCGATCTCCGCAGCTTTTTCAGGGTCCTGCTTGTCGGGATCGATGAGGGTCACATGTACAGGACCTTCTGAAAGAAGGTTGTAAAAGGTTCCCAGGATGGACATGGCATTCTGCCAATCGGATGTGATTATTTAAAGTTTACAGAAGGAAAGTGACTCAAGATTCTTACAGCTGATACGATGGATTTAGGCATCTGATTTTCACTGTCAGGTTACGTTTAACGGAATTTTATCAGCAGTCAGGACCGATCCTGCCGGAGAGGGAAAAGAAGTCAGTTTCCATGTTTATTAGTATTGAAAATTTTTACCATATTTTTGAGTTGGTCCATGTTCAATATATCCTCCTAAGATTGAATCATATGGTCAATACTATTATATACTGTAATGTTTAATTACAAAATATAACAAAATGTAATGGTTGATAACATGGTCCAGGCTGTAATCAATATAGATGAGTATGAAAATCGGATAATCAACATCATCAAGGGGAAATATGGATTTAAGAACAAATCCGAAGTGATTGAATATATCATCAGTGAATATGAGAAGGAACATCTGGAACCGGAGCTGAGGCCGGAATATATCGAGAAGATGAAGGAACGGCAAAAAGAAGAGACCGTGAAAGTCAAGGATTCCAGAAAACATTTCGGATTGAGTTAGATGTATTCTTTAGAATACAGAAAAACTGTTGAAAAACAGTTCCACAAAATGGCAAAGAAGAATCCAGTAAAATTGGAGAATATTTTGAATAAGATCGATGAGATCTGTCAAAATCCTCATCATTATAAGAACATGAAAAGACCTCTTCAACATTTAAAACGGATCCATGTTGATTCGAGTTTCGTGATCACATTCTCTGTGGATGAAAAATCAAAAACGATTACTATCGAAGACTATGATCACCACGATAATATCTATCGTAAGTAGGCTGAGGGATCCCCTTGGGTAAAGGACTTGAAAGTGATACGATTACTGGGGTCCTCAATTTCAAGAAAGAGATGGGCCGTTTTCGACTTCCTAAGAAAATGGAAGTGTTTTTTCGACCAATTGTTGAATGAATAACTTCAGGATTCCTCTTCCCCACACTTTTTTTTCTTAATGCAGGGATTTAATAACATCATTCCCATCACCGTATCCCGCGATGATGAAAGAGACACGGCTGAATCATGATGAATGATGGGCGAGCTGAGCGGGTCCTATTTTCCGATCAATTTTTCGATGAGTTCCCAGTCAGCCTCATAATCCTGAGGTCCTCCGCTTTTTACAGAGAGAGCCCCCAGAGCGTTTCCGTATTTCAGGGCCTCCCTCGATGAATGACCCCGCATCAATGCCCCGTAGAATCCCCCTCTGAATGCATCTCCCGCTCCCGTGGCATCCACTACCTCCCCGACATCAACAGGACCCCGGTGATGGATCCCCTCACCATCAATAACAACCGCACCCGAGCTCCCCAATGTTACTACGGCTTCATCCATCGATTCAAAGGCTCTTTCAAAGAAAGGGACACCATTTCCCATAAACGAAAAAACATCTCCCTCCCATTCGAGGACCTCTCCCAGATGCTTCCATTCTCCCAGGTTCCCGAAGAACCTGTCGCAGTGAGGAAGGATCTTTTCAAGATTCTCCCGGTCCCATCTGAAGAATATCTCCATTCCCGGATCTATCGCGACAGAGGAACCTCTCGAGGAGAGCTCCCTGGCGCATCTGATCGAGAAGGAAGGATCCGAGGTGGCTATATGCGTATACTTGAGAAAACCGGCAGGAACCTCCAGATCCTTCTGCTCTGACATGGATCCGAAATTGAATGCGTATACCTGCCTTCCTCCTGGAGCCGACAATATCAGACAATATGGAGAAGGCTCCATCTCAGATACCTTGACAAAATCCAGATCGACGCCTGCATCAAGGAGATTCTTCCTGTATTTCGGGGGGAAATCCGAACCGATAACCGATGACAGCAAAACCGGAATACCTGCTCTGGCGGCAGCAATGGCAATATTCCCGCCGCATCCTCCGTAAACTGTCCTCTCTGCCGATATGGGAGTTGATTGTCCCTCCATTGGAAGCTCCGCTACGGAATAGATGCGATCGATGTTCATGTTCCCGCAGACGAGAAGACCTTCCTCCATCAACCATACAGGATAATGGGAAACCTTAAAACCCTATCGTGCCTGAAATGACCAGATAAAACTTATCTAATATGCAACGTTACCTTGACGTTTCCCGGTGAAATTATGGTAGGCCCCAATCCAGACCGGAAGCCTCGGGCGAGGTCGTTTGAGAGGAAGACCTATTCCGAGGTAAGAAGGAGGAGGGAGCCTGTCGAAGAAGAAAAAACGGAAGAGACATCGAGATGGAGAAAGGAGGCTCGATCCTTCCTCTTCGATATAATGGCAGCCTTCATCGTCCTTCTTCTTCTCGTGGGCGGTCTTTACACCTACACCAACAACTGGCCTCCGCTGGTTGTGGTACAATCGGGTTCCATGCAACATTCGGATGATACCTCTTTCGTAGGAGTGATCGATACCGGGGACCTCGTATTCGTGAAGAAGGTGGAGGAACAAAAGGACATTGTTCCCTACTACGACGGAGTGGAAAAGGATCACAGGAGATATGATTCCTACGGGGATGTGATAATATTCCGTCCCAATGGTGACGAGGACAGGACCGCCATCATCCACAGGGCAGTCCTTTACATCGAATTCAACGGCACGGACCTGGACTGGGAGAACGAATCATATGGAGGATTCGACATACCATCACTCAACAGGACCAACGAAAAGGGAAAGATCACCATCGAGGATTACGAATGGCCGGATTCGGTAAGATCAAGCGGGCTCACGATAGATCTGGGAGAGATCCTGAGAAACTTCTACACTTACCGGACCGAACCCCACGGCGGATACATTACCAAGGGCGACGACAATCCGGGAGTGGACCAAACCTCCGATTTCTATTCCAATGATCCCCCCTGGATCGAACCGGTAGAGCAGGATTGGGTCATTGGCAAATCGGTGGGTGAGCTCCCCTGGTTCGGAATAATCAAGCTCAAGATTGAAGGCAACGACAACTGGCCGGAAAACTCCATGAGGAATCTCATAATCGCCATGGTCATTCTGGTTGCAACCCCATTCGTGCTGGACATCGGAATACACATGGCGGTGAGGGCCTTCAAGAAAGAGGAGGAAGAGCCCCCCGAACCTCCGAGAAGACCGCCCAGAAGACGTTTCTGAATTCACTTTGAATTGTAGAAAATCTGGGCGTCCCTTGGATGGAATTCTCCCTCGCCTTTGATGGAATAGGAAATGACCACCGACTGTCCTGGCTGGACCTTGTCGATGTTCCACTCAAGTATCGTTATACCCTCGGGAGTGGTCTCCTGGACGGGATCCATGGAATACTGGGTTCCCTTGAAGTTCTCCGGAATGATATCCCTCAAGGTCAGCTGGGAAACAGGATTGTTTCCCCTGTTTCTGTAGAGGACCTCTATGTGGTATTCACCGGCACTCTTCCCCTGCTCGATGGACTTGCCCACGGAGAATCTCCTGAGGACCTGCATGGTCTCAACCACGGGTGCCCCCGCCTCGTCCTTCCCGGAAACCACAGGCCCCGGAAGGGCGGTCCTTGCGTCCACCTCCGCAGGTGCTTTGAGTGTCTGCTCGGGTTCGGGTCTGTGAATGGTTGTTGTATACCTTATGGTGAGTTTCTCTCCCCTTGCAAGCGGACCGCCATATTTACCGAGATCATCGATTCTTATGAAGAACATCTGTTCCCCGGAAGGGTCCACATTATCAGGTTCGACGTGTACTCCAACATTATCCCTGAGCTCCATTCCCTCTCTCTCTACCCTGAGCATCGAGGGAGACGGGGGTAAGAAGTACGCGGGTAGACTGTCCCTTATGAAGACGTGGTCGATATCGGCTCCGCAGGTGTTTTCAACGACCAGCTGGGCTGTTATCTCCGTGTCCCTTTTCGCCTCCACCCTGGACCTGTCGAAGGATTTCTTGAATGAAAGACCGGCCGGGAAAAGACCTCCTCCTTCCTTCACAAGCTCGTAATTGGTTTTCTTGGTCAGACCCGGGATGATATTGAGTACCAGATTCTTGATGAAGGAAGGTCTCTCCGACCTGGTTACAAGCCATGAGTCGGATTCCCACCTCTCTCCCGGGGGTATGTATACATCGGGTCTTTCAAGATTGAGATAGATGTTTCCCGCATCGGAATCCTTCACCTCGACCCTGATGACCTCCACCTCGAAATCGGAGGTGTTCTCAACCACAAAACGGCAGATCCATTCACCGGGCTCCTCGGTCTCGTCGGCCTCTATGAAGTACATGTTCCTGCACATTGCCTCGAAGGAATCGACCACGATATTGGAGATTATGTCCTTTCCCTTTGCAGTTAGGTGTATGTTGCCTGCTGGTATAGGATCGGCTCCGGGAGAGGTCAGATCACCCTCGTATCGCAGAACCCTCATCTCCATAGGTTTGATCTCTGAAAGATGCCAGATCAATTTTCCATTCTCAACCTTCACATCCTCGGAGATCTCTCCCGGGAATATTATGTTCTTGAGCTCTTCCGGCAGCTCCTTGGATAGTACCAGCGAATCATAGGCAATGGGCGCCAGATTCTTCATCCCTATCTGAAAGACCACGTGGGACTGCCTGCCCGAAATTATTACCCTTGATTCGGGGAGGTCGGGATCGGTTGATATCACCTCTTCGACGGCTATGGAAGGTTCGTGCAAATTGAGTCCGTAGGTCTTGGAGACCCTCTTGCCCGGCTCGATCTCGCTGGAGGTCAACTCGTTGAAATCCATCTCCGCAATGCCTAATTCCTCGTGGACCTTCACATCAACGTCCCAGATCCTGTCCTTTTGGGATCGGTTGTTAACGGAAAGTACACCGCTGGAGGAGTGTTCCCTTAGGGAGGAATCTATCCCCATGTGGACCTTCTCCGATTCCAGAAATTCGATGATGGCGGAGGATTCATCGGAGAATCTGATATTGGATTTCTCGATCTCCTTTCTCACCGTCTTCTCCTTGGTTATCCAGTCCTCGAATTTCTCGTACATCAGGGCTCCGGTCTTGGGATCCATCTTGGCCCCGACCTTTCCGAATCCTGAATCAGCCTCCAGGGTGGTGGTCCCCTCGTTCAAATTGTATGCATAGGGAACTCTGCCAACCAGCTTCCTCTCTATATCCACTATCTCTTCATCCTCCATAAGGACCCTCCATAGAACCGTCTATTATATATCAGGTATAACACCCCATTTTTTATAAATCCAACTATGGACAGAGAACCCCCTCATAGGTTATAAATAAGGGACTTCATGTCGGTCCTCCATGATGAAGAAGAGCCTCTCCTCGATAGCTGTCAAAAAGGTTGTGGAGGAGGCATCGGTGCTGCAAGGGGCTTTCTTCCAGAAAGCTTACCAGCTTGATTACGGAACCCTTGTACTCCGCTTTGCCATAAAAAAAGAAATACTTGTGGAAAGGGATTCTTCGTTCTCCGGGATGTTCCTCGATCAGGAAAATGAGGAAAAGGAAGGTATATCCTTAGGTGAAGGAAGCGGCAACTACGTCAAATTCGATCTTTATTTCAAGATGGGAGGTTTCCTGTTCTTCTCGCCCCAGGTTAAAAGCGACATGCCCATGGACCCCTCACCGTTTGCGATGAAGCTCAGGAAATCCCTCAAGAACAGGGTCCTGACAGACATATCCCAGGTCGAACTGGACAGGATCGTGGTCCTGACCTTCAATCCGCTTCCCGGAGAGGATGAGGAGAGAAAACTCTATCTGGAGCTCTTCGGGGACGGAAATGCCATCATCGTGAAAGGGAACATAATCGAAGCACCATTTACATCCCGATCCTGGTCGGCCCGTACCGTTAAAAGAGGGGAGCCATTCTCACCGCCACCTTCCGGACCCGATCCTTTCAAGCTTACAAAAGAGGATTTCAAAATAAAGGCATCTTCTTCCACCGATGATCTGGTCAGATTCCTGATAAGGAGGATCAATCTTCCCCCGTCTTATGCGGAGGAGGTCTGCCAAAGAGCGGATATTGACAAGAAGTTATCCGTAACGGCATTGACGGAAGATCAGAGAGGGGATGTCTGGTCCGTTCTGAACGGCATGCTGGTCGATCTGGAAGAACAGGAGCAAACCTACGTATATTTCCACAGGGGTGAGCCCTCGATTCTGGAACCTGTTTTCCTATCATCCTTTTTCAATACAAAGAACATCGAAAGAGCAAAGGAGAGATTCACCGAAACCAACACCAAGAAAGAAGATGATCACTACTTAACAGTCGATTCCATCAATCAGGCTATAGAGACATACATGTTCGAGGAAACGGCTCCCCTGCCTGAAAAAGAGAGGAAGAAAGAAAGGGGTGCGGAAAGGCTGGAGAAACTGCTAAAAAGCCAGGATAAAGCCAGAAAGGACAGGGAGGAGGAATCCGAATCCTCCAAAGCCCAGGCAGACGCACTCTACGTCAATTATCAGGAGATAGATGATCTGCTGAAATCCTTCGATCCCGACCGATACAAGGAGGACCCCGCCCTTTATCCGAAGGTTGTCTTTTATCATCCCGAAAAAAAAGGAAACGGCAGGATAGATATCGAAATGGATACCGAACGTGGAAAGGAGAAAGTCCAGCTGGATCTTGATCTGGACATCAATCAGAATGCGGAAAGGCTCTACGAGGTCTCCAAGAAGGCAAAGCGAAAACTGGACGGCATAGACAAGGCAATAAGGATGACCAAGGAAAAGATAAAAAAAGTAAGGAAGGAAGGATTGGATAAGGAAATCGAAGCCGAGGAAAGAAAGAAAAAGCTCAGAAAGTTCTGGTTCGAGAAGTTCAGATGGTGTTTCTCCTCGGAAGGGATTCTGATGATAGCCGGAAGGGATGCAAAGTCCAACGAAAGGGTTGTCAAGAAATACATGAGGGACGAGGACATCTACGCCCATGCGGATATATCCGGGGCCTCCAGCGTTGTCATAAGGTCGGAGAAGGAAAAGGAGATCGGCGAACCATCGAGGATACAGGGCTGCCACTTCTCGGTCCTCCATTCGAAAGCCTGGAATGCAAAGGTCGGGTCCGCGGGAGCCTACTGGGTATTTCCGGACCAGGTATCCAGGACCGCCCAATCCGGAGAATTCGTGGCCAAGGGCTCCTTCATAATCAGGGGAAAGAAGAACATGGTGGATAAGCTACCTTTGCTGGGAGCGGCGGGAACGGTCTATATCGAGGGTGTCCCCAAGGTCATGTTCGGCCCCGAGGAAGCCGTGCTGGAAATGTGTACGGGAACATATTTCCGCATAAGACCCGGAAGGACAAAAAAATCCGATATCGTGAAAAAGATCACCTCGGAACTGGGAGGAGAGATGGAACAGGTAATGTCTGTCCTACCCGCTGATGATATGGAGATAGAGAAAGTGGCAAGGTCGGTAGAATGACTCCGAAAATAGGAACCCTTGTTGTAGGCACCGAGATCCTGCTGGGAAGGACCAGGGATACCAATACACTGTTTTTGATTGATATTCTATTAAAGAAAGGCCTGCGATTATCAAGATGGACCATCGTTCCAGATAAGAAGGAGGATATCTCATCCCAGCTGACAAAAATGGTAGATGAAAATTTCGATCTGGTTGTGGTAGCAGGGGGTATGGGCCCCACACATGATGATATAACGGTGGACGCGGTTGCGGATGCGCTGAAACTCGATCTTTCCCATAACGGAAAAACGCATGATAGAATGATGGAGAAGTGGAACCGGAAATATCCGGGAAAAGAACTTCCCCCCTCCTCTGAGAGAGGAATAATGAAGATGTCAGATATTCCAAAGAATTTCTCCCCTCTCCAAAATGATATGGGAATGGCGGAAGGATTGATCGGAACCCGGAAGGATACAACCATGGTGATCGTCCCCGGAGTCCCGGCGGAATACAAGGCCGTCATAGGAGGGGACGAATTCCCCGGGTTTTTGCCGGCATCCGATCCGGACGATCAAAACATAAGAGAGATACCCTTCAAGGGAAAGGAAAGCCAGGTATCGGGTCTATTGTTAAAACTTCAAAATGACTTCCCGGTACTGGACATCGGCTCATATCCACAGGGACCCATGATGGTCATGGTCAGGATCACCGGCAGAAAGGAGAGGGTGGAGGAAGCTTACCGATCCGTTAGTGGTAAATTGAAGGAGATCGAAAAGGAAAGTCCTTGACTAATCTGCCCACTTGAACCTGGCAGTGAAATGTCTGAGGACCGGGGGCTCGTGGGTAAGCTCGAAACCTTTTATTGAATCCCTCTTCTCCCAGACCTTCTTCACGGATTCCACAACATAATCCATGTGCCGGTGAGTGTAGACCCTTCTGGGTATGGTAAGGCGAACCAGTTCCAGGGTGGCAGGTCTGTTCTCCCCGGTTTCGGGATCCCTTCCGTTCAGCAGGGTTCCTATCTCCACACCCCTTACAGCGGATTCCAGGTACAGATGTGCGCAGAAGGCCATTCCCGGGAACTGGTCCTGAGGAACATGCGGCAGTATCTTCTTCATATCCAGGTAAATGGCATGTCCTCCGGGAGGCCAGAGCACGGGTACACCTGCCTCCTTCAATCTCTCTCCTAGATATCTGACCTGACCTATCCTGTAGGCCAGATAATCCTCGTTTATGCCTTCATAAAGGCCCCTGGCCATCGCCTCGAGGTCCCTTCCCGCCAGGCCTCCGTATGTTACAAAACCTTCGAAAAGGATTCCGAAGTTCTTGATGGAATCGTATATGTGCGGATGCCTGGTAGCGACAAATCCTCCTATGTTCACAATGGCATCCTTCTTCGAGGACATGGTCATCATATCGAAGCAATCGGCCTGCATCCTGGAGAGCTCCTTTATCGTATACTTGTCCATCCCCGGCTCCCTTTTCTTTATGAAATAGCAGTTCTCGGCGTACCTGGCTCCGTCGAGACATAGCTGTATCCCGTATTTGTCCGACAACGCCTTTACGGCCTTCGTGTTCTCGAGCGATACAGGTTGGCCTCCTCCGCTGTTGCAGGTGGCCGTAACTACGGTGAAGGGGATGGATTCCCTCCCGTAGTCCCTGTAAACCTGTTCCAGTTTCTCCAGGTCCAGGTTTCCCTTGAAAGGAAGATCCGCGTAGGGATCGGCCGCTTCCTCGATGGTACAATCGATGGCCTTCCCCTTCTTGTGTTCGATGTGGGCTTTTGTAGTATCGAAATGTGTGTTGCCCGGAATCACGTCTCCGTCCTTTATAAGAGCCGTATGAAGTACGTTTTCCGCTCCTCTGCCCTGATGGCAGGGAAGAACATACTGGAAACCGAGTATGTCCCTGACAGCTTTTTCAAGATTGTAGAAATTCCTGGACCCGGCGTAGGTCTCGTCTCCCATCATCAATCCTGCCCACTGGCGATCCGACATGGCACCGGTCCCTGAGTCGGTAAGCAGATCTATGAAGATATTCTCACCCTTGATGAGAAAAACATTCAGACCGGCTTCCTCCAGATATCTCTCCCTGTCTTTACGGGAGGGCATCGAGATAGGTTCCACCATCTTGATCCTGAAAGGCTCCACCGTGGAGAACATCTCTTCTTTCATGGTGTCGTAAACAGGGTTGTTATTTATAAAGAGTTCATCTGGATACATATGAATAAAATTATTGAGGAAAAATTGAAAATATCAAATAGGTTTTGATATGAATTTGCGTGAGACAATGAATCCGGGAACCGTTGAAGTTGAAAAGGAACCGGTTGAACCTGAAAAAACAGAGCCGGAGGTATCCTTGGACGACAGGAATCTGTTCATCAACAGGGAACTCAGCTGGCTGGAGTTCAACAGCAACGTTCTGGAGGAGGCTTTCTTGGATTCCCACCCTCTTTTGGAGAGGGCAAAGTTCCTGGCAATAACCTTCGGCAACCTGGACGAGTTCTTCATGGTGAGGGTTGCGGGTCTGAGGAGACAGGTTGAAAAAGGAGCTTTGAGGCCTCCGCCGGACGGATTGACACCCCATCAGCAGCTGGAACGGATCAGGGGGAGGACCCTTGAGCTTCTAAAAAAGGCGGAAAACTGCTGGAAGAAGGAACTGATACCCGAACTTCGAACGAACATGATAGATATCTGCAGGATCGGGGACCTCAAAGATCAGGAGAAGGAAAGGTTGAGGAAATTTTTCGAAGAGAATATTTTCCCCACTCTCACACCCCTTGCGATGGACCTGGCCCACCCGTTTCCATTCATCTCCAACTTGAGTCTGAACCTGGCTGTTGTCATAAAGGGAAAGAAGAAAGGGGAGAAATATGCCAGGATAAAGGTTCCGACGGACCTCTTCCCCAGATTCGTAAAGATCCCCGGAAGCGGCGGAAAGAGAAAAAAGGAGAGGTATGTTCTCCTCGAGGACCTGCTGGCATTGAACCTGGACCTGTTGTTTCCCGGCATGAATATCATAAACTACTTCCCGTTCAGGATAACCAGGAACGCAGAGATAGAGATCGAACTGGACGAGGCCTCTGACCTTTTGACAGCAATCGAGGATTCGATTGAAACCAGAAGGATAGGGAGACCGATAAGACTGGAAGTGGAGGAGGGCATATCCGACAACCTTCTGGAATTGTTTGCAAAGAACCTTGAGATCGACAAGGACCAGGTATACAGGATGTCCATACCTCTGGGCCTATCCGATGTGATGCAGCTTCTGAAGATCGACAGACCCGAGCTCAAGGACGCACCATTTCTACCCTACACCCCTCCGCGATTCAAGAAGGAGGAGAACGTATTCATGGAGATAAGGAAGAGGGACCTTCTTCTTTACCACCCCTACGACAGTTTCAAAATAATCATCAATTTCATAGAACAGGCTGCCACGGACCCGGATGTTCTTTCCATAAAAATATGCCTTTACAGAGTCGATTCGAATTCCAGAATAATCAAGGCCCTTCTGGATGCGAGACAGAACGGGAAGGCGGTCGCGGCAATAGTTGAACTCAAAGCCAGGTTCGACGAGGAGAACAACATCAACTGGGCCAGGGCTCTCGAAAGAGAGGGTGTCCATGTTGTTTACGGACATACGGATCTGAAGGTTCACGCAAAGATGTGCCAGGTCGTGAGAAAGGAAGGGGGAGGTATCAACAGATATACCCACATCAGCACCGGCAACTACAACGCGGTAACCGCCAGGATATATGCAGATCTGGGATACCTCACAACCGACAAGGATACGGGCGAGGACGTAACCAAGCTTTTCAACTACCTCACGGGCTACTCCTCGATGGACGATTTCAACAGGATATGGGTCGCTCCCAAGATGATCAGGGAAGAGATCGTAAAAAGGATCGAAAGAGAGGTTGAAAATCAAAAGGAGAAAGGAAACGGCTACATAGCAATGAAGATGAACCAGCTGGTGGACAAGAAGGTGATCAAGGCCCTATACAAGGCATCAATGGAAGGTGTCAAGATCGATCTAAATGTAAGAGGTTTGTGCTGTCTCAGACCGGGCATCCCGGGAATAAGCGAAAATATCAGGGTAACAGCCATAGTCGGGAGGTTCTTGGAGCATGCCAGGATATATTATTTCAAAAATAACGGTGACAGCGAGATCATAATCGGAAGCGCCGACATGATGCCCAGAAACCTTGACAGAAGGGTGGAGGTTCTCTACCCCATCGAGATGTCAAAGATAAAGAAGGATCTCTGGTCCAAGATCCTCCAGGTCCATCTCAGGGACAACGTAAAGACATGGATCCTGGGAGCTGAGGGTAATTACGAGAGATTGGTTGCAGCTGAAGGCGATAAATTGATCAACTCCCAGGAATGGCTGATCGAACACCGCGGGCAGTGGTGCAAATAGGTTAGAAAATGGTTGCAAGAGAGAGAGTATCGGAGGCGAAATTCGGCGCGGATGCCATCTTGGGCTATCTCGAGCAGATAGAAGGCAGAATGGAAGGTGCCATGAAAGCCGATGATCCCGAGGATGTTCACAAGATCAGGACCAACTCCAGGAGGTTGAGGACCGCCCTTTCGGTTTTTAACGATATATTCGAGGGAACCGGTGTGGGTGTGGGCGATGTAAAGGCCATGATGAAGGGGCTGGGGAATGCCAGGGACCTCGATGTTAGGATCATCAAGATAGAGGACTGGTTGAACACCGATGAGGGGGAAGGCATCCGGGAAGTCCTGAAAATCTTGAAAGAATACCATTCGGATATTAGAGAAAAAGAACAGAAAAATGTTATAAGATCCCTGGAAAATGCTCAAAAGAAGGGATTTCTGAAAGAGACGCACGATGTTTCCAGGGGATTGCTCGAGCAGGCGGGAAAGGTCGATCATATTCCATACACGGCCAGCCTATACCTGAGGGCGGATGAAGAGATCAGGAAAAGGATCGATAAGTTGAGGAAGTACAGGAAATGGGTTCATGTCGAGGAGGCCTGCGAGAAACACCACAAGCTCAGGATAGCTGCCAAGCACCTGAGGTACTCCATGACCCTCTTCAGCGGAATATTCGCAGGCAAACTGGAGAAGGAAAGGGCCGCTCTTGTGGACATACAGGACGCAGCGGGAGAGATGCACGACCATGACGTATGGATAGAGGAAATTCGGAAGATAATCAAAAGGATCCGGAAGGGAAAGGAAGAATATTTCAAAGAAATGGAAGCCGAACTCGAAAGGCTCATCGAATTCCTCGAAGAACAGAGGAACGAGGAGTACATCAACTTCGTCAATGCCTGGGAGAGGCTTATCAGCGAGAGAATACTGGAGGGACTGGAGGAAACCCTTCGAATCTCGAGAGAGCTCAACGGGGATGTGAAAAGTTTTGCATTGGTATCTGATGTCCATGCCAATCTGGATGCATTGAGAGCCGTTATCGAGGACGCAAAGAACAGGGGAGTGAAATGGTTCATCAATGCCGGTGATATCGTGGGTTACGGTGCATTTCCCAACGAGGTGGCGGATATCTGCACCGGAGAGGATTTCTTCTCGATTCCGGGGAATATCGACCGGGACGTGCTGAATGAAGATTTCGGTGAAAAAGACCTGAAATCCGTGGCTCTGGTTTATGCAAGGGATGAACTGAAGGATAAAAACCTGAAGAAAATTGAAGAATTACCCGAAAGCAGAATGGTGAAGGTGATCGGAACCGATATATTGGTTGTACACGGCAGTCCCTTTTCCCAGGATGAACATCTCAGGTCCTCGACCCCGGAGAAAAGGTTCAGGGAAATCGCAGAGGACAATCCCTTCGATGTGATATTTTTCGGCCACACCCATGAACAGTTCACCAGGAAGGTGGGCAGGACCCTTTTTCTGAATCCGGGAAGTGTCGGAAGGACTGCCGAGGGAACAAGGCATGCACAGTATGCGATTATCGAATCAGATCCCTTCTCTTTCGAGATGATCAATCTAGATTACGATGTGAGATCGGCTGTAAACGCCATAAGGAAAAGGGATCTGCCAGAGGAATTCGTGCAGATGATACTCAGGGGAACGGGATTGAAGGAGGTTCAGAAGATGGAAAAGGATCTTGTCAAGGCCAGAAACAGGATCGGCCGGGAGGACCTGGAAAAGATATCCAGGAAATATTACTGGAATCTGGAGCATCCCAGACAGGTCAGGGACGTGGCCCTGATGCTGTTCGATGAGCTGAAGGACCTTCACGGGCTGGGCGATGAAGAGAGATGGATGCTTGACTGCGGGAGTCTCCTGCACGATATCGGCTGGAGTATGCCCGAGGTCCCCCATCACAGAGCCTCCATGGAGCTGATCCTGAACGATCAGGATCTTCCGTTTTCAATAAGAGAGAGATACATGATCGCATCCATCGCAAGGTACCACAGGAAGGCGCTTCCCAAAGAGGAGCATTTCCATTACAGGAAGCTGGAAGAAGAGGACAGAAAGAAGGTAAGTGTTCTTTCTTCACTGCTGAGGATAGCCGATGGCCTGGACTGTTCCCACAGCTCCATAGTAAAGAGCCTCAAGGCCGATATTGAAAAGGACAGGATCAGGATAGTCTGCAGGGTGAATGAAGGTCCATTCTGGGAGGAAGAAAAAGTAAATGATAAGAAAAAGGACCTCTTCGTGAAGGTTTTCGGAAAGGATATTGTTCTGGCATGGGAGTGAATATGATCGGAAATCTCGGGTTCATGGACATAGGAACCAATTCAATCCGGCTGATGCTTGTCAAGATCAATCCCAACGGAAGCCACACGGTAATGAGGGAGGAAAAGGAGGTTGTGAGACTAGGCGAGCACGAATACGGCACGGGACTACTTCATCCGGTTGCAATGAAGAGAACCGTAATAGTCTGCAAGAGGTTCGTTGAGGTTGCCAGATCATATGGTGTAACGGAGATACCTACCGTAGCAACATCGGCAATGAGGGATGCAAGCAACAGGAACGACCTTCTCCAGGTGCTTGAAAAGGAGATCGCCCCGGATGTGAGCGTGATATCCGGCAAGGAGGAGGCCAGGTTAATCTATGTGGGTGTTTCAAGCGGGGTTCAGATTGGTAGCGAAATGAGCCTGTTCATAGATATCGGAGGAGGAAGCACGGAAATAAGCATGGGAGATCAGCATGATCATTATTATCTGGATTCCATAAAACTCGGTGCGATCAGGGTATCCACACTCTTTCCCGGTGATGAGGACATAGTCGATTCCAAAACTTACTCCGAGATGAAGGAATTCTCCAAAAAGAAACTTGTCAAGACGAGAATGTTACTCGAGGGTAAGAAATGGAAGTATGTGTTCGGAAGCTCCGGAACAATTCAGAACCTATCGGAGATATCGAACAAACTCTACGGAGGAGGAACTCGAAAGGGCGGAACGATACTGAAGTTGAAAGAACTCAGGAAGGTATCCAAGCATTTGAGGGAGCTCCCACTTATGGAGAGGATAGAGGTTCCGGGCATCAATCCCTCCAGAGCGGATATCATTGTCGGAGGGGCTGCGGTTCTGGAGACGGTGATGGAGGAGTTGGGGGTCGAGGAACTGATCACCAGTAAAAGGGGATTGAGGCACGGTCTAATGATAGATGTCCTCACAAGAAAAGGTCTCTATCCCAAGGAAGGTGTTTCGGTCAGACAGAGGAGCGTTCTTCATCTTGCCAGGGAATGCAACTTCGACGAGAAGCATTCCAGAAAAGTACAGGAACTCACGATGGAGCTATTCGACAGCGCCGGGGAGGTTGGCCTTCATGAACTCGGCAAGGAGGACCGTGAGCTCATGGAACATGCGGCGCTTTTACATGACATCGGCAATCTGATTTCGTTCAGAAAGCATCACCATCACACATACTACATTATCATGAACTCGGAGCTACTTGGATTCAACATGAAGGAGGTCACAATCCTTGCCAATGTTGCAAGATACCACAGGAAGAGAGCCCCCAGGGAAAAGGATCTGAAAACCGACGGATTGGATGCGAATTCCAGGAACAAAGTAAGGCTAATGGCTGCCTTTCTACGCCTTGCTGAAACCCTGGACAGAGCCCATAGAGGTTTGATAAAAGGGGCCAGCTTTACAGGAAAAGAGAACGGGCAGGCTTTGCTTACAGTGGAAGCCGGAGAGGACTGCCATCTGGAAAAATGGGGTATCAAGTCCAGCAGGGAAATATTCAGTGAGATGGTGGGATATGATCTGAAAGTGGATTTCGCTACCTGCAGGTGATTTGCTCTTTCATGATCCGGATGAATTCATTCCTTGCATGTTTCTCGATCCAGGGCCTGTGTCCGCATTTCTCGAGAAGGTGGAAGGTCAGATCGAGATCAAGTTGTTTTAATGGCCCTTTTACTCCCTCATAGGGATGGGGGTCGTTCTCTCCGTGAATTGCTATTATCGGGCATCGTAGTTTCTCCGTATATTTCAACAGTATCTTGGATCTTCTGAGTGATAATGCCTCCCTCCAAACATTTTTGTTAATTATCGGATCCAATACAATTTTCGGTTTCGGGATATCCTCGATAGCATCATAGGTATCCGCCTTTGTCATCAATTCGGCAAACCTTTTGAAAAGTTTTTTGTCCGGATTGAGTGATGAAAGTGCCGAGTTCAAATCAAAAACCTCCTTACTTTCTTCCCGGGATAATCCTGACAATCTCGTTTTCATTATGGATAAGGCATACTTCTCTTCAAAGGGAGCCGAGCTTATCAGGATCAGTTTGGAGATCTTTTCCGGATGCCTGGATGCTGTCAGTATGCAAAGCCAGGCTCCCCAGGAGAATCCGATCAGGGTTATCGGCGGGATGGCGGTGTCAATTATTTCCGAAAGCTCCTCGATCTGACCGGCTACCGTATCCCTGGTTTGGATCGGTTCTATTATACCTGTGCAATCGGAGAGGTCCTCTGAAAGATGGTATAATTCTCCCGCTGCCCCGGGTCCTCCGTGGACCAGGATCGTGGTGAACGGGGGAACTCCGTGAAAACGGACTTTGTTCATCAGCATCACTTTATCTTGCAGCTGTTTCCCGCGGCTTCGAGCATCTGTTTTATACCTGCATCATCTGCATAACCTTTCCCCTCGAAGATGATGATTCCCTTCTCATCGAGGAGGTATACATATCCGATCGATGTATCCCGTATACCGAGTTCATTTCGGATTTCCTTCGTATCTCCGTAGTAGGTAGCCACATTGTCATGTTTTTTCTCGGGTATCCCGGACCTCATTCCGCTGTCTATGAAACCGGACATAAGCTTCCATAGGGATCCCTCTATCATGGGGACCTCGTATACGCCGTCCTCCCGGCAGGCCCTCTCGAAAGGCTCGGTCCAGGAATCAAGCATGATCTGAGCTCCCCTGACGAATGCGACAGCCACAAGAGCCACCTCTCCAGAGGTTTCGTCGGGAAATGTTACCTCCTTCCCGGAAAGGGTCTTTGCCCGGATCTTGGGAAATGTTTTCTCTTTCATGTTTTTCAATCCACGTGATGCATTATATGCTTTACACAGGAATAGTTCGTGTTAAAGGGTGTTGGTGAGGTCTTTATGCCCTATTGCATTGTCCAT
>CAYULA010000009.1:0-89029 GCA_964445525.1 uncultured Thermoplasmatales archaeon
GAACAAGATACAACGTATCGGTGTCAATCATGCTTGAATTCGAGGGAGTTCTCGGCCTTAATGAAACCTTCGAGTGGTCCTTCTGGACCGAGGAGGAAATTGTGGAAACGGAAGACCCGGATGAAAATGAAGGTTTTGACATTTGGATAATTGCAATTCTAATCTTTTTAATAATCGGTGGGATTGGAACATATATTTTCTTTAAAAAACAAAAAAAAAGAATTCGACGAAAAATTTGAGTGATTACAATCAGGAAATAACTACCATGCACCGATAACCGGTGAATCCGAGATATTTCCCGAACCTCTTTATCCTGTATCTCTCCCTTCTTGCCGTTTCTGGATTGTTGATATAATAGAACTTCTCATCATAACCGACAACAACAACCCAGTGAGGTATACCCACCGCTTCCCTCATCATCTTCGATGAGATCAGGACAACCGGGAATCTCCCATTATCCACTTCTTTCCTGATGTCATCAAGGTCCACTTCTCTCCGATCCCAGATTACACCCTCCTTCAATGCGGTATTCCTGGTGTGGTCGAAGAGGAGCTCCATGAACTCGACGTTGATCTTCGGAAAATGGCTCTTCAGCCTCGAAGTGAATCCGATCTTATCCGAATCGGTCCTCACGGTCACATGGAATCCTCTCCTTTTCGCGGCGAGTGCCAGTCCGAAAGAGGATGTGGCCTTTGATTCCATTAATGTGGCATCCCTCCATATGTCCAGCTCCAGGTCCCTGTCCAGAAAAAGGTCCTCTCTGAGCTCCTTCATGACCATCATCAGGGCCGCAGGACCGCAGGAGAATCCGAAGGACTGCATGTAGGAGGGCATTTCTTTCATGATAGACAATCAATTAGAGCCTATTTTACTTGGTCCCCGATATAATCCGGATTCAGACCGGTTGATTAAATTAATCCCATCGGAATTTTGAACCCCGGGATTTCCCTTACCATCCGATATTTACCACCACTATTTTTATAAGAGAACCGTGGATTTGGTCCTATTGGATTCCTAGGGGGAAATTATATGAAAGGAAGGATCGCCTTGCTCGCGACGATCATCCTGCTTTTGGGAGCATTCTTGATACCGCAGATGAACGAAGGGATACCGTCGAGGTCCATTACCGGAAGGCAGGAGATATCCAGCGGCCTTCTTTCAAGCGCCTCTTTTACCGCCGTGGAGGTCTTTGATCATGACGGAGACGGGAAGGATGAAATATACCTGGGAGGGGCGGGTAGGACAAACCCGAGGACCCAGGGAATCAGGGCTTACGAATACAATCCCGCATCAAACAGCTGGTCGGCATACGGCTCCGGCCTTCCGGGGTCCTCATCCGGAGATTACTACGGCGCTCTCGGGGTGGGCGACGTGAACAAGGACGGGAACATGGACATAGTCGCTCCCAGCCAGACCAAATGGTATTCAACGAGCACCAACAAGGTGGAGATCTTCACCAGCACCTCGGGCGGAGCCTTTTCACTCTCACATACCTTTTCTCCCGGCAAGTCAACATCCGAAGCGGAGATTGCGGACCTCGACGGAGATTCCAGCATGGACATCGTCTATACTTACGACGGTGGTGTCACAGTGCAGTTCGGATCGGGATCCGCTACATCCTGGACCGAGAAGAGTCCCTCTTCCTCTGGCAGGGAGATGGACGGAGTCGGAGTGGGAGATCTCAACGATGACGGACTTTTGGACCTCGTTTCCACGGCCTATTCGGGATCCAACGTGTACTTCTACATTCAGGGATCCTCCAGAACCTGGTCATCGTTCACAAAAAGCATCGGAAGTGTGGCCTTCGGTGCCAAGATTGCGGATATGAACGGGGACGGGAACAACGATACCGTCATAGGATCCAGATCCGACGGCATAAGGGTCTGGTGCGGAAACGGCGGAGGTTCAACAGGGGGGACATCCTTTTCCTGGACCGACAACAGCAGCGGTCTCCCGAGCACCAACGGTGATTGGTCCCAGGTTGAACTCGGAGATGTGGATGACGACGGGGACCTGGATATCATAGCTTCCAGGAACAACGAGAACAGGACCCGTATCTACATCAACAATCTCCCAAGCTCCTGGACCCAGCTTTTCTCCTCCTCACCACTCTATCTTGGTTCGGGAGCCGATGCATACGGAGCCAATTTCGGAGATTGGGACGGGGACGGAGACCTCGATGCGGTCGCCTGCTCCTGGGGCGGAGGAGCAGATGCGTGGTTGATCACCAGAACGGTAACACCACCTCCACCTCCGGAGAATCAAAAGCCCATGCCCTTTGCAGGAGCTGATATCGAGATCATGCTGGGTGAGACCGTAACTCTGGACGGAAGGAATTCCACGGATCCCGAGGATGCGCCCGAAGGCGATGAAGAGGGAATTCTGACCTATCAGTGGAATTTCACTTCCGTTCCGGCACAATCATCGGTCAATGACGATTCCCTTTCCCCCAATGATACGGTGGCAAGACCCTCCTTCACCCCGGACAGGCCCGGTTTATACGATCTCACACTTGCAGTATTTGACGGCGAGGACTGGTCCAACGAATCCGACGAGGATGACATAAGGATCAGGGTTATCAAACCAAACGATCCCCCGGTAGCCGTAACGGGAAAGGACCTTTCCGGTTACGTGGGAGAGACCTACATTCTGGACGGAACGGGATCCTACGATGTTGACGGCGAGGTTACGGGTTACGACTGGACCTGCACGAGCCACACGGTAACACTGGTTGATACCACAACATCCACCCCGGAGTTCACACCATCGGAAGCCACCACATTCGAATTCACACTCAGGGTGATGGACGATAACATGACCTGGTCCGAAAATATTGCAACCATCAATGTCACAACCGTGGAGGTGGGTGAAAATATCCTTCCCATCGCTCATCCCGGATCCTATCCCTCGGTTCTCAGGGGAGAAACGGTTTCACTGGATGGAAGCAATTCCACGGATCCTGACGGTATAATAATAAGCTGGGAATGGTCCAGCACCAGTCATACAATCACTTTCCAGGGGCAGAATACAACCGCTCCATCCTTTGTAGCGATGGAAACGGGGATCTATGTGATTTCACTGAGAGTAGAGGATTCCAACCACACCTGGTCACAACCGGAATCCACCGAGATAATCTCCGAGGAACCCTACTTCAACGACAGACCGGTTGCGGATGCGGGGGAGGACCTCGAAGCCTTCGTCGGGGATCTGGTAGAGCTCGATGGAAGCGGAAGCAGCGATCCCAACGGCAATATCGTCCAGTACAACTGGACCTGCACATCTCATCAGGTCCAGCTTTCCGAAAGACTGACCGCAAGACCTTCGTTCGTTCCGAGATCCGCCGATATCTACATCTTTACACTTTCCGTCTCCGATAACGAAGGCGCCTGGAGTCCTGAAGATGAGATAAGAGTAACCGTATCTGAGATACCGATTGAACCGGTGGATATCAAGGTCGGACCTTTCCTGTACGATGATAACACTCCCATAGTCCCGGGTCAGGTGAGGCTGACACCCGAGGAGGGAAGTCCGCTGCTCGGAGTTGTGATCTCCGACGGCACCTCCTCATTCATAGATGTCATGCCCGGTAATTACTCGGTGGAATTCCTGGACGGATCGGAGGTAATCATAGGTCCTCTGAGCGTCGAGGTCACTGCAGATGGGAATGTGGAATACCTTGACGGCCCAATTCCCAAAGTGGAGAAGGATGAGCCCGGGCCGGACGATGATGACGATCAGCCTGTGGATGATGACGATGATACGCCGATAGACGACGATGATGAAACGGAAGAAAATGGAGAGGAAACAAGTCTCCTGATCAAGGTACTGGCAGTTGGTATAGTCCTGGTTGTGGCAGGAGGCGTGGTCGCTTTCATAATCCTGACAAGGAACAAGAATGATGACCCGGAAGGAGAGGACCATGAAGATAACTGTCCCGAATGCGGCCGGGAGATGGAATTCAAGTCCGATTTCGAAAAATATTACTGTAAGAATTGCGGTAGATACAGATGATGAAATTCTCACCAGTCTGGATCATTCTCGTGTTCATTGTACTGCTGGTTCCAAAAGCGGGGGCTGATACCGGAAGCTACGGAGATCTGGAAAGGATCCCCGGGATGATCGTATCAAGGTACAATCACACCTCAACGGTCGTTGATGGGGATATTCTGGTAACCGGAGGGACGTCTGACGGGTCCGATTCGCTCTCATCATGCGAGGTTCTGGATACTGAAATGGATTACTGGAAAGAGGCTCCTGCAATGAGACATGAACGGATGAGGCATACTGCAGACCTTCTTGAAAACGGAAGCGTCCTCGTTGCGGGAGGTTTTGCAGGCAAAGGCCACCCCTCCCTTTACAGACATTTCAACGGGTCGGGGAATCATTCACTCTCTACCTGCGAGATACTCCATCCAGGTAGCAATGAGTGGACGTCATTCCCACCCCTCATAACCGGGAGATTCTGGCACGCTTCGATACTGCACCCCGAACTCGGCTTGATAGTTTTGGGAGGATTGAATGCAACTCATGGCACCCTATCCTCCTGCGAGAGGCTCGGAGAAAAGGGTTGGGAAAAATTCCCGGCGCTTCCGCAACCGCTTGTCAGGTTCGCCTACTGCGTCCTGGAGGACGGAGACATTCTGGTTGCGGGGGGTCATGAAGGGATCAAGAAGATATCCGCAGACAGGTGCTACAGGTTCGATATCGACTCATTTGAATGGACGGAAGCTCCCCCGATGATTCATGCCAGGGGCTATCCCGGATTCCTCAAACTCGAGGATGGCAGGTTAGTTGTCAGCGGTGGATTCAGCGAACCGGGACAGCCGGACAGGTCGGATTCGGAATACTTCGATCCTGGAATTAATAGATGGATCGATATGGGGGATCTCCTCTTTCCGAGGCACGGCCACGGCATGGTGGAGGTCCCGGAAAGGTTTTTGATCATAGCGGGAGGCTCCAATTGCGATACGGGCGGATGCCATTCCAACCTGGAGATATACGACATGGAAATGTGTGAATGGGTGGATTCGGGACATCTCATCATGGGAAGAAAATGGTGCGGGGTGAGCATGATCGGAGAAAGCACGTTGGTTGTAACCGGAGGAAGAGCCTGCAATTATCCCACGGCGGACACGGATGTTCTCAGCTTTTCCGTCCCACAATATGACAACCAATCCGAATATGCCGGTGTGGACCCGGCTTCGATAATCCTTGCAACAATGGTAATTATCCTGATAATCATGTGTTTATATCTGTATATCAAGAAGGCATTATAGATGGCTGCAGGAGGAATAAGGTGGTCATGGGACACGATCCCTCATCTGCTTACGGTAGCACTGGGTACGGCCGTCATGTTTTCATGCGGGGTCTGGTTCGGTCTCATCTACCTTATGATCTTCGCAGGGGGGATGATCTGGTTTTTTGCCTTCATCTGCACCAGATGCGCCGCTTACGGAAACCCTTACTGTCCATCCGGATACGGACTGATTTCAGCAAGATTTTTCAGGAAAAGGAAGGGTAGTTTCGGGAAAGCCTTTCGTTACAATATCGTATCGGTTGCCCTCCAGTGGTTCGTACCCACCGGAGTGGGATTGTATTTTCTGGTAACTGATTTCAAAATGGTCCTTCTGATATTGTACCTGCTGTTCATTCCCGTTGCCTACGTATACCTCCCCCTTGCAGCAAAGAAAAAGGGATGCGGAACATGTCCCCAGAGGTATGACTGTCCCTACAAGAGATGAATATCAATTCCACTCCAGAACATGCTCGTCGTATTCCATTTCGAACCTCAGCTTGTGTTTCGCCTCTTCCTGGGCCATGTTGATGAAAAGTTCCACCATACCCGGATCGGATGCCATATCAGAGAGGTCCATGTAAAGCTTGAATGCCGCTTTCTCCTTTTTCATGGCAAGCACCAGGGCATCCTGGTAATCCATTTCCTCATGGGGTTCGGTCTCCACGACGTAATCGGCAATTTTCAGATCATCCACTTTTCTTGCCTCACCCAGGTCCAGTTTGCCTTCTTTGGCCATCTCGAGCTTCTTCTTGTGTCCAAGCTCTTCCCTTGCAAATCCCGTGAACACGGATTTCATGGCAGGGATGTCCATCTTCTCTGCAAGCTGCATGTAGAAATCGTGGGCTTCCTGCTCCCTCTCCATTGCGAAATCGAGAATGTCATCGGTTGTTTCGAACTCCTTCATGAATTTTCCTCCGATTTGGTAGTGGACCGAAGAGCTAGATAATAAAATTCTCCCCTTTCAGAAGGGTAATTCCGAACCCGGGACCTCGGGATACCAGATCGTCTGCCTGCATCTTGCGCATCTGAACCTGTATCTCTGGAACCTGCCGGATAGGCTCCATTTGTGGAGAGGAGGCACCCTTCCGTTGGCCTTGCAGGAGAATTGAAGCGGAAGAGCGTGGCAGACAGTGGTTTCCCCGCATGAAGAACATTTCCACACATTCAGCGAGTCCCTCGATCCCAGACTGGGGTCGGGGAGCCAGTGATGACCTGCAACATGCGCGCATCCATCAGGAGGAGGATAGGTCTGGAGTCCCGCAGGTTTTGCTTCTCCCCTGATAATTCTACGCACCCTGTTCACCACTTCCTTTCTGTAGCACATGTTGAAATGATTGACCAGGACCCTGTCGATAAGATGATTTTCCGCTCCCGGAAGTATGCAGGTATGGGGGGGATCTGCAACAGTGTCTCCATTGGTCCAGATAACATGGTGTTCCGCATGATCTGGTATCCTGCCATTGTTCAGGTTCAGCAGAAAATCCGATCCAAGCTGAATGTCCCTGTAACAGGGTGTTTTAAGGAAATAATCATGCCCCTCCCCTTTTGCGATCCCTTTCTTCCAGGGGACGACGAAACCCGCTATGGTAAGCAGGTAACTGGAAATCGTGTCGAAATGGGGTTGGGATGTTCCGTGGTTTGGTGTTCCCAGAGAGATAATCCTTGAAACCCTGAGCTTCCCCTCGTCGAATATATCATCTCTCAACTGCATGTACATTCTTGATACGATTCCTCCCATGGAATGACCCAGGATCATTACCTCGTCAAGATCCTCCCTCTCCCTAATGATGTGCCCCAGGAACCTTGCATACCAGTTGAAATCCTTGTCCTGATCAAGATACAGGCCCGGCATCTCAAGGAAAATGGGTTCGAAACCCTCCTCTTCGAGCATATCCGCCATGGGTGCCTCGTTATCAAGAAGCCAGTACCTGTGCCAAACATGCTTGTCGGTTGCCCATCCGTGTAAGAGTAAAGCTCCCTTCAACCATTGTCCTCCGCATGAATCATGTATGCCAGTATTCCCATTGCCGTTGCCGTCTCCAGGGGAATGTTCACACCCGTAATTTCCAGGTGATGAGGTACACTTCTCAAAAGGGAATCCGGCAGGCCCTTCCTCCCCAGACCCATAATGAGGCAGATCCTCTTTTCAGGATGACCGGACCTTGATATCTCCATGGCTTTACCAAGTTTAACCGATTTCAATTTGTCAGGTCTGGAAGATGTGGCAACCGGAAGTCCCAGATCGGACCAATCTGATGGAGGATTTTTCCCAGAACAATCCACTAGCATTATCCTGTCCGAGCGGTGAAGCTCGCGAATATAGGCTCCCCCTCTTCCTATGTTAGTCTCTTTTTCGGACAGTTCAACGATCCTTTCCAGATCATTGGACGGAAATCCCATGAGGGCGAGGTCAAGGCCGAAAGCGGCGCACAGGGGGGCAGCCCTTGCAACCGCTCTTGAATGAACGGGTTTGAGGCCGCCTTCATAGGTGTCGTAGAGTGCCAGAATGTGTCTCCTTGATTTCCTTTCAGGTATTGATGGCCCGCCGCTATCTTCCTGTTCCTTAAGGCCGTGTTTGGCCATCTGGGTCTCTATCTTATCTTTCAGGTTCATTTCCTTGTCGGCGTACTCAAGGGCTTCGTTGAAGAGATCCTTTGCTTCCTCTTCTTTACCCAGCCTTGCAATTGCGGATGCAATGATCATCAATGCGGATGCTTTCTCCGCATCCTTTTGAAGGGAGGCCACTTCAATTGATGCCAATTCCAGGAATCCTTCCGCCTTGTCGATATTCCCGGTCCTGTCAGCGGCTGTTGCAAGATTTCCAAGGGCCTTGATCCTGAGATATGTATCCGGAAAGATATCCAGCACCTTCTCCAATCTTATCAGATCCTGCGGATCAACGCAGTTCCTGCAGAGATAAGAGAAGGTTTTCAGTGCTTTTTCCCCCTCCATCTTTCCCAGAGTGACAATGGTTTCTTCCAGAGCTTGTTCCCTCGCATCGATCTTCCGGTTCTTCCTTGCCTGGAGATGGAGGTACCAGAGCAGCTGCGCCCTGATTTCAGGTTCATTGATGGCCTTGATCCTCTTGAGCAGGACCTCATAACCCAGTCGGGAATCCTGACTCTGGATCACTGATCTTATCACGGCCTTGGTATCTCCTTTTTCGAACCCCCTGTTCCTTGAAGAGGCATCCAGGAGCCTGGGCCAACCCTTTTTTTCGATATAAGGAGATATACCCCTTATTGCCTGTGAGAGACCGCTTCCGGGCCTGGTGTTTTCAACCAATTTCAGTGAGAGGTCCTCCGCCTTTTCCCTGATCCCTTGTTCGGTGTTTTTTAACTTCTTGAGAATGGTTACGAGCAGTTCTCCTCTTCTCCATTCCTGTTTGACAGACGAGGCATTGGAGAAGATCTTATCAAGCCAATCATCTGTATCATCCTCTTTTGCTTTTGGGGAAATAACCAGATGAATATAACCCAGGGCCCTGTGGTAAGGATCCCGGATCTGGGCCACCTCACCAACAAGGGATGAAGGGTCCTTACCCTCCTTTATTCTCCTCTGAACTGACCTCGCCCTGGAAGCGTCGTTCATCCTTCCCCTGCCCCGCATGGGACTTGAATCAACATGCCACTATTTCCGTTTTGACCTTTCAGGTCTCCGATGTTGGATCCCAGCCGGTTCTGAGTCCCTCATGGAGATTGTCCAGTGTTTTCATGCACCTTTCGTCTATCTCGAATTGAAGGGATTCTCCTATGTCTATCGATACATGTTCTGTAGGTCCATGGTCCGAGAATCGGGATCTCATTGCCGTTATTTGTCTTTCTTCTCTCCATCCTGATATCTTCCATCATCCATCTATATTGGAGGAATTGGAAGTATATGTGACCCATTACAATTTCAATTTCTCTTTCTTTTTTCATTAAATAAGAGTATCGATAAGAGCAGGATCATTCCCAAAACAGGCAGGATGAATTCCATTCCGGAATCATTTCCCCCTTCATCGTCCTCATTTCTCACAAACGAAAAGGACATTACATCGGAACCGTCCATGTCCAGGGATTCCATATCCTCTCCGTCTAGAATTATCCTGCCCTCCCGGGCAAAAGTCCTCAATTCCTCGGGCTGGACAGAATCGAGGTCCCATCCCTCGGGAAGTATTATCTCTAAGGTTATCGGAAAGAGCGATTCGATGGCATCTTCCGTATCGTATTCCATGTCTCCAATTTGGGATTCCTCTTCTTCCTCCGGTGATCCTATGGTAAAGGTATGGTTGTCGCTCTCTTCCAGCTGGAAAGTGAGCGTCATGATGGTCTCCATTCCGAAAGAGGCGTTGCTGTCCGCAGGACCCAGAAGGCCAGTGTAGGATGCATCAAATACCACATCTGGAGACCTACCGTCCATGCTAACAATATCAGGATCGATGAGTTCCGGGTCTCCTTCTTCCATCATATCTTCTATCTCGTCCTCTGTTATGGTATTGTCACCGTCTTCGTCTATTTCACTTCTAATCATCTTTGAATAATTACCCTGGCCGAATGTCATGATCATCCTGATCTCGATCTCGTCAATGCTCTTGAAATGGATGATTATGCTCATCTCAACATCGAAGAGGCCCTCAAGATCGTCTCCGATCCATGAATTGCCCGCCTCGTCGTAGATCATTATTTCGCTCGTGTAATCATCGAAATAGGCCTCGGCGCTGATGTAGGAAACCGAATCGATTTTTGATGAATCCAGGACGGCCCTAATAACGTTTTCAGTGTGAGTGACAGCGGAGGATGATTTGCTTCCGTCGTAATAGAAGATGCTGCCGTGGCCGCCCGAATAATCGATGGAGGCATCGTCCATGTATATGGAGTACGTAACATTGAGGTCGGTGGATACGGCTCCCAGGAGCTCCAGCTCCACGATGACGGAACCGTCACCGTTTTCGGTTGCTGATA
The DNA here is from genome assembly GCA_964445525.1 of uncultured Thermoplasmatales archaeon. Taxonomy (GTDB): domain Archaea; phylum Thermoplasmatota; class Penumbrarchaeia; order Penumbrarchaeales; family Penumbrarchaeaceae; genus Penumbrarchaeum. Next base: position 10,240 of record CAYULA010000009.1, read on the forward strand.
ATGAGATTATATCGAGATCCGGTCGATCGGTGGCAACCGCTTCCATATTTGTGGTCTCCACCACATCCCCTTCGGGGTCGGTGAGTTCCATCTCGAAGGTACCGGATCCCATGATCCTGGTAGTATCATCGTCATCGAAACCGAAGGGGTCCTCCGATATCTCGTCGCTGTATGTCGCCGCGCTGCCCTCCTCGAAATCCAGATAGTCATAGTAGTTTGTGTAGGCGGAGAGGTAGAACCATGAATCCTCCAGTTCTGTCCTGGGGACCGTGATCCTTATCTGATTGTCAACAATGTCTGCAAAGGCAGAGGTTTCCCCCGAGAAGGAATCGATCGAAAGCTCGCCGTCGTAATATTCGATGTAGAGGTTTCCTGCATTGATGTCGTAGGAGTAGCCCATCAAAGTGCTTATGTCTCCTGCGGTTGTGAGGGTGATGAAAACCGTGGTAAGGTCGGATTCCGATTCAAGGGATATGATATCTATTTCCTCATACCCGTCAACCACTCTTTCAACGGTCTCAGTCTTGATCACGTCACCTTCCTCGTCCGCAATCACCTGATCCTCGATGCCTGAGGCCCTTCCAATCGCAAGAATGGAAAGAACCAAAACCATGATTACCAAAACTGCTGGATTGATCCTCATTTGGCTCCCCCTTGGTGTGGTGATTACAGGTCCAGGGAAGTATTTCTATCTTTCCAGGTCAATTCATGAGGGGGTTATGACCATAACGGACTTCTTGCATGATCGATCTCTACCTCTTCAGAAGGAGCCATCTCGACAGCCATCCGTGGAATGTTCCGAACAGATTCACCACATGGAGTGTCCAAGTAAGGATCAGGATTCCGAGGCCCCAACCCACGAGAGCCTGAAAGAAGAGGAAAAGCGGATCTCCTGGTAGACCTACCGGGTAACCAACAATTATACCGAAGAGGGCCAGGATCGGAGTTACGAATAGGAACAAGGAACCTCCAAGAAAGGTCGCAATTATCGTGAAATAAATTATTCCCAGAGGGAACATGAGGAACAGGTAGAGCAGAGAGGAATACAATCTGGGGTCCTTCAATATTGTCTTTACCCTGTTCCAGGCACCTCCTCGAGCCCTGAGCCTCCTTGGTTTCTTCGGCATTCTTATTCCAAGGGTTATCTCCGTGAGCTTCCCGTGAAGCCATGCAATGGGATAAACGGAGAGAAGGAACACAACCAGAAGCGGCAGTCCTATTATGGTTATGGCCAGTCCCAGTCCGGTTGCCAGCATCGTAACGATATAGGTGAAATAGATGATCCCCAGGGGGAACAGCAAAATCAGATAGAACAGGCCAAGATAGCTGTGAGGGTCCCTGTAAACGTTGAACATGGATTGAAGGAGATTCTCACCCTTTCTCTTCTTCATCCTCTGTTCCTTCTTCTCCTTGAGCTCCGCATCGTTTGCAATGTATTCCTTTGCGATCAGATATGGCGAGCCGTACCTTTTGATCGCGATCTGGACAGCGCTGGATCTGGACCTCTCCTCTCCGCTGTCCATCATTTCCCAAACCATCATCTCCAGGTGCTCTTTGGCATCGTCAACGGCATCAACCACAAGCGCTTCATCCACACCCTTCAACTCTCTGCGAAGATCGTTATAATAGTCCTTCAGGTCCGAATATTTCCTCATCAGTACTCCCCCCTGAGTACATTTTCAACAAGCAGTGAGGTATTCTCCCATGCTTTGGTCCAAACTTTGAGTTTATCCTTGCCTGATTTGGTTATAAGGTAGTATTTCCTCGGAGGTCCAGACTCCGAGGCCTTTATCTCGCTTGTGAGGAGACCTTTCTTTTCAAGGGACCTCAGAACCGGATAAATGGTCCCCTGCTTGAGCTCGATCCCGGTCTCGTTGACCTCCTCCATGGATTTGGCTATCTGGTATCCGTACATGGGGGCTTTTGAGTTCTTAATGATGGCAAGCAGGATCAACGAGATGAGCCCCGTTATAATGTCCTTTTCGAACTTAACATCCCTGGTTTGCTTCTTTACCATCCATATCAGACCCCCTCGATGATTATTCCGCCGTTTTCGGCCCTTGCCTTTATTAGCGGTCCTCCTCCATTTACCGACCCGGCTTTCTCGGTCTCTTCATCGATATCATATGCCCTGTCCCGAAAATCCTTGAGCTGAACCTCCCCGTTTTCAACCCTCATGTCGAAATCCGCCTCGATCGATTCAGGGATCTTTACCATGATTCCGCCGTTTTCAGCTGAAAACAGCATACCACCGGGAAGAATGTCTCTTACCTCAATATCGATGCCTCCGTTCTCTGCGGAAGCCTCCTCCAGCAATCCGGTTCTCCTGACCATTATACCTCCGTTGTTAACCTTGACATATCGTACATGATCACAATCCTCGATCAAGATGCCCCCGTTATCGGCGGTAACCGTATTCACATACCCGCAGTTTCTTATCTCGATTCCTCCACTGGAGGAGGAGACCTTCCTGATAGAATCAACATTTTCAATGCTCACTCCTCCGCTATCGGAGATAACCGTTAGATTTCCAGATACACCTTCAATCACAATTTTGCCTAATTGGTTTTTTACACGGGAAACATTTACGCTGGACGGCACCCTTATCTCGAAATCCGTCTCCACCCAGTCAACATATCTCTCCCTTTCAAGGCCTATGAACAGATCCCCCTGGTTTTCTATATCCAGATTCACCTTGTCGAGTTCATCCTTTCCGAACCTCGTCTTCTTTATGAATTTCACCTCGACGGATTCTCCGTCCCAGAGATCTATCTCGGTCTTTCCATCGTAATTCTCCACGGTAAGATTGGATCCCGGATCCAGCACGAAGGTCCTGGTGATCTCCTCACGGTCCAGTTCGAAGTATCCCATGGCTCCGATCAGGCCTATCCATGCAAGTGTGATCACCATTATGATACCGGTGACGGCAAGGAAACCCTTCCATCTCATTTTCATGCTTTACACCTCCCATACGGGATCTTTCCCATCCCCTCAGAGTAATGTAAGGGACACAATAGTGTATGGTTCTTAGTAGTGTAAAGTCTATAATAGTATAAATAATTTGTGCACAATAGCCTGAAAATATATTTGCAGATGAGTATAATTAACCGTACATCGGTCCTTCGTATTCCCTGGCCTGGGGCTGTTCACCATCGACCTCTTCGTCTCCGTTGACAGCTTTTGTTACCTGATCATAGAGCTCCCTTGCCACATCGGGTTCGAGACCCCCTCTGTTGGTCAGAAAATCCAGGATATCATCTTCATCCTCACCGGAAGCCAGTTTCATTGCGATGAACTGTCTGAACCTCTCCACCATGAATACCTGGACTTTTTCCTGTAGGCCGAGTATATTTATCAGGTTCTGGGCACCCACTATAAGCAGGGTCAGTGCATCATTGAACTCGTGTTTTGAGATGGATTCGAGGTCCAGATCGGCCTGGATCACCGCCTTGTCATCGTAACCTACCAGGCCGGCCTTCATAAGATTGAGGTCTGTGTTGAGGTGGAGAAGTTTCTTGTAAAGCCTCATCCTTTCCTCTGCGGGAAGGGCATCCGTCGGTATAAGGGGATTGATGACGAGATTGGTGAAATGTTTGGAAACTACAACCTCCACATTGAAGGGGATCTTCGGATGGGTTGCGATAACCACCTCTCTCTCCATGGGACCTTCCACCGGTTTTATCTCGATGTCCCAGGGATAATCAAGTAGATTCTCCGCACCGTCCTCGCCTTCCTTCAACCATAACGATATGACCTCTGTCCATCTCATGTGAATCATCTCCGTTACCTAGTATTGGCTTTTATAATTTATCATGCAAGTATCAGATCAAGGGCGTTCAATATATTGAAGTCCGTTGATCTTGTCAACCTTGATCTCACCTCTTGCCTGAAGGTCGAGTTTTACCGTTGTGAAATACCATGAAACCGAACCCTCGAAATCATCTTCCACCTTCAAAGTTACTTCTTGGAGAAGCTCCTTCCGAGACATCTTCTCATTTGTCTTCAGTATGTCAATCACTGATTGTCTGATTTGATCGTATTTATACTTTGATATATTGACTCCTTCTTTGCCCTGGGGATGCAAAGTCATGATTCTTTCATATTTCATACCGTCGTATCGAGTTTCGAATTGTTACCATTATTGCCTTAAATATTCGGGTCTGTTCTGATTATTGAATATACATCCCCATCCAATCTTTGTCCGTCTTTTAGGTATCTTCCTCTCATGGTCCCCTCGAAGGTGAAACCGCAGGATTTGAGCAGTATTCCGGAGACTTTGTTCCGGTCGAATATTACCGCTTGTATCCGGAACAGGTCAAGTTCGTCAAATCCGTATCTCACCAACGCTCTGACTGCTTCCCCGGTCAATCCCTTCCTTCTCATCTCGGATGATATCCAGTAGCCTATCTCCGCGAATCCTTGGTTCCTGTCTATGTTCATCAATCCCAAGCCGCCTATGGCAGTGTCATCCGATCTGAGATGCATGCAGAGGTTGATTGATTTTCCTTCATCCCTTGACTTTCTTATCATTTCCAGGTAATCATGGTAATCCTTCTCCGTATATGGATAGGGTACTTTCAGAGTATTTTCGTATATCGTTGTATCATTAATCCTTTGTATGATATCTTCCAGGTCTTCATCGGAGAATTCCCTGAGTTCCAGCCTCTCTGTCCTAAGGATAATCATTCGATCATTGGTCAAGACATATGAACAATATTTAAAGTTTATATACTAACATGCCATAAGCCTTTAAAAAGGCATATGTCCCCAGGAGGGTAGAACCACCTTATGACAATTGCCTTCCGTATGAATTCATAAAGGGTGATTCTTTGGATATCAAGGTTGAAAATGTTGTCGCCTCCGGCTCGGCCGGTACCACGCTAGACCTGCAGAAGATCTCAATGGCACTGGACGATGCCGAGTATGTTCCGGAGAAGTTCCCCGGGCTTATCTACAAGCTCAAGGAACCCAAAACGGCCATGCTTCTATTCACTTCAGGGAAGCTGGTGTGCACGGGAGCCAAGAACATAGAGATGGTAAATGAAGCGGTAAGGATCGTCCTTTCAAATATCAAGAAGATCGGGATCAAGGTCACAGACGAACCAGAGATCAAGATCCAGAACATAGTGGCCACTGCAGACATGGAAAAAGAACTCAACCTGAACACCATAGCAATTTCTCTGGGACTTGAAAAGGTCGAGTACGAGCCCGAACAGTTTCCCGGTCTGGTCTACAGGGTGGATAAACCCAGGGTCGTGATGCTCTTGTTCGGTTCGGGTAAAATTGTCTGCACCGGTGCAAAAGAGATCAAGGACATAGACCTCGCTCTGCAGGAAGTCATAAAGGAACTAACAGATGCAGGACTGATCTGAGGTCAGTCCTTTTTAAGTCTGTCCTTGGTCCTCTCCAGTTCCTCCTCCAGGGATCTGATTCTGTCCTTCAGCTCCTGAACCTCATCCCTTTGGGAAGATTTTGACCTCTCTACCTGTGGTATGTCATCGACGGGGTCTGAATATCCATAACCCCTCCCTAAACCTCTGCCGAATCCTCTTCCGAAGCCTCGGCCTCTTCCCCTCCCGAATCCTCCGGGGAAATTGAAACCGGCATTGTCATTTCCCGAGCAGTAGCCCAATCTTCTACCCGTCATCGGTCCCCTACCTTCAGGTCCTGTTCTGTCTCCGCCTGGCATATTTATTACTCCTATTCATTCCCGTTGATCTGTCCGACTATTCTGATTCCTTTTCCTTCTGTGAGCGCCCTTGCGACCCTGGATCTCGCCTCTTTGAGGTCGGTCCACAGGGTCCTCCTGGAAATTCCAAGCTTTTCCGCGGCTTCCTGCTGGGTAAGTCCCTCGATGTCGCAGAGCCGCAGAATCTCGACATGTTCGACACCCAATTCCAGGTATTCAAGAGCTCCAGGAGGTTTGTTCAAAGGCCCGAAGAGGTTTGTCCCGGGAAGGGATTCGATTCTTCTTCTCCCCCTCCTTCTTCCGGGTCCTCCCCGGCCTCTGCCATGGCCGTATAGATCTTTGGGAACCATTGATCTTCTCATATGAGCAACAAATATATATAATTATTGCTCAAATGAGCAGATATTAATATAATTAAGATTGATTTAAAATTCATCCCATATGAGGGAATATTAAAATATTAACACCCATATGGGGGTATTATGTCCCCGAGGACAGGTGGAAAAGGCCCCGGCCGGAGCAGATGCAGACGCAAGGTGGGTTTCCTGCCGGATGTGACCACTTTCAAACCTCTTGGAGTGCCAATGATGGAGCTTGATACGGTGATAATTACCCATGAGGAACTGGAAGCAATGAGGCTCATTGACTATCTTGGAATGGACCAGGAATCGGCTTCGGACAGGATGGGCATATCAAGGAGATCCTTCGCCGGAGATCTAAAAAGCGGAAGGAAGAAGATCATCTCAGCGTTCGTTGATGGCAAGGCTGTCAGCATTGAAGGAGGGGATTTCACCTACAGAAGGGAGTCGAAGTTCAAGGAGGAAGAATAGATGAAGTTAGCTATTGCGATAAGAGGACCGGAGGGCAGTGAGGTTCTTGATGACAGGTTCGGAAGGTGCGAACGTTTTCTCATAATTGACACCGAAACCGATAAAAGATACAGCAGGAAAAATGAGGCCAGAGATATGGGTGGTGCCGGAATCATGGCGGCTCAATCATTGATATCCGAGGGAGTGGAAGCTCTTATTGCTCCCGATCTCGGACCCAATGCGTTCAGGGTCGTATCATCGGCAGGTATTGATGTTCACACAGCTTCCGGAGGAAATATTGATGATCTGCTTAAATCCTTCAAGGAAGGAAGACTTAAAAAATCCAGTACCCCGACTGTAAAAGGTCATCACGGAGACTGGTAATGGAGGGATTATCTTGAAGATCGGAATTCCGTCAATGGGCAAAAAAGGTTTGAATGAAATGGTCGGGGAACATTTCGGACGCGTCCCCGCATACACAATAATAGATACAGAAACCGAAGCTGTAAGCATTTTACCAAACACCAGCGAACATCTTGGGGGGAGAGGTTATCCAGCTCAGATTCTCTCGCAGCATGGTGTTGATGCCATGATCTGTTCGGGAATTGGCAGGAGAGCCATATCGATGTTCAACGAGAAGGGAATAAAAGTGTACGTGGGAGCCTCAGGTACTGTAGGCGAGACACTGGAAAGTTTTAAAAGAGGGGAGCTGACCGAGTGCGATGAGGACGGTGCCTGCACCCAGCACGCCTTCAGAGGGAAGGGCGGTGGAATGGGACATCATCATCACTGAAGGGGATTACGTATGAGGATAGCTGTGGCCTCCGGGAAAGGAGGAACGGGAAAGACCACCATAGCTGTCGCCCTTGCAAGATCATTGGCCGAGGAAGGGATAGTGCAGATCGTGGACTGTGATGTGGAGGAACCCAACGTAAAGAACCTCTTGCATTGCGACGTGGATGAATCCAATGTGGTTCATGTCCCTCTTCCGGAAATAGTTGAAAAGAAATGTATTCACTGCGGATTGTGCGCAAGGAACTGCAGGTACAATGCACTGGCAGTTTTGAGGGACAGGGTGATGGTCTTTCCGGAACTCTGCAACGGCTGCGGAGCCTGTTCACTTGTATGCCCAAAGGAAGCCGTGAATGAGACCAACAGGAGAATGGGTGTCGTATCCGAGGGGATAACAGGAAAAATACGTTTCATAGAAGGAAGACTTGACACAGGTCAGGCCAAAGCTGTTCCGGTAATCGATGCGGCCAAGGAGAGGATTGATGAAGACCTCGTCATCCTTGACAGTCCCCCGGGGAGCTCCTGTCCTGTGCTTGAAACCGCCAGAGGAGCCGATCTTATCCTACTTGTCGGCGAGCCGACCAGATTCGGCATCCACGATCTGAGGATGGTAATAGATTCCTTGAAATCCCTTGACATACCGATGGTACTGGTTATCAACAAGGAAGGTTCGGGTAACGAGAATATCGGTGTTTTGGCAGAGGAGAAAAAAATACCCGTTCTTTCCCGCCTTCCGCTTGATAGGCAGGTGGCGGAGGTCTATTCGAAAGGAGGGGACCTCTTGAAAGAGGTTGATTGGTTCGGGGAAGCCATCTCCGAACTCAAGGGGAATCTGCTGGAGATCATCGGAGGTGATCCCCGGTGAGACCTTTCGAAATAACAGTTTTGAGCGGAAAGGGGGGTACCGGAAAGACCACATTCTGCGCATCATTCATTGCCCTTGCCTCCCCTGATGCCGTTTCCACCGATCTCGACGTGGATGCATCCAATCTTCCCATCTTACTCCAAACCTCAGAGATAGACAGGGAGCCTTTCAGCGGTATGGATCTGGCCGTGATTGATCCGGAGAAATGCACGGAATGCGGTATCTGCAGCAGTTCCTGCAGATTCGGAGCAATCGATGAAGAGATAAACGTAATCAAGGACAGATGCGAAGGATGCGGGGTGTGCACGATCGTATGCCCCCACGAAGCGGTGGAACTCGTACCCAGAAAGGATGGGGATCTGCTGGTATCCGACACCAGATTCGTAACCATGGTGCACAGCGACCTCAGACCGGGAGGGGAGGGTTCGGGAAAGCTCGTCAGTCTCATAAGAAGGAAAGCGAGGTCCATGGCCGAAGAAGAGGGAAAGCCACTTATCATATCCGACGGCCCTCCCGGTCTTGGATGTCCGGTGATATCGTCTCTGACAGGTTCCGATCTGGCTGTCATAGTGACGGAACCCTCGATTTCCGGAAGGACCGATCTGATCAGAATACTGGACCTCTGCGATCATTTCAAGGTTCAAAGTGCTGTTATTATCAACAAGTATGACATAGATAACGCGGCCGCAAGGGAGATGGAGACCATTGTGACCGGAAGTGGGTCGGAGGTAATCGGCAAGGTACCCTTTGATATGTCCGTTTTTGACAGTCTCTCGGAAGGAAAGACAGTCGTTGAGTTTGATGGGTGCCCCATATCGGAAAAATTGATCGAGATCTGGGACAGAATCAGGGACCGATACATTAATGCATCACCCGATGTTAGTTGAAACATGGAACTTTCGACGATAATTGGTACTGTGGGAGTATCACTTCTCCTTTTGGCATTCCTTCTGAATCTCTTCAGAATAATCAAGGAGGACAGCCTTTCTTATATTCTCCTGAATATAGGAGGTGCCGCAATCGCATGTATCGCATCGGTTATGATCGAATTTGTGCCATTCATCGTTCTGGAGGTAATTTGGACTCTTGTCGGCATAGTGGGCTTGATCAAATACATTGGCAAACGTTCAAAAACCCATATCTGAAATTTCTTGAAAAATAAATATTCAGGAAAACCAGAATAATCAGAAAAAACCCTAAATCAAGTGGATGAAAGGTAATTATATTATATGAAACAATCAATCAATTATCAGTGGGGGAGTCTAATGAAAGCTCATGTAAAGATATCAGTAACCTTAGGGTTGGCAATTCTTCTAATTGCCACAATGGTCTCGGGACAGAAAACTGATGACCCTGTCAAGGTGAATGATGATGCGACGGACAGGATGCAAACAATAGGCCCATCGGGTAGATCGATGGTTATGATGGGAGATACGGTATACTGTGTATGGCAGGATAATCGTGATTTCTCGGATGAACCAGACCAGTTCCAGAAATGCGATGTATATTTTGCGAAAGGGACACTAAAGGATGACGGGCCCCCGACATTCTCTGCCAATGTCATGGTCAACGACTTTTCGGGAGGTCCCAACAGGAACGAGGAGAGCAGACCTGATTTGGCAGTTTCCTCCGATGGAAAGATACATGTCGTCTGGACTGACAAAAGGAACATTGATAACCAGCTGGAAGGGAATGATATATTCTACTCCAGGAGCCTGGATGGAGGAACGTCATTCCAGGACAATGAACTCATTGGATGTGATTCCGGTTTCTCCACGGACGCTGCAATAGCAACATCCGGTAATCACGTATACATAGTATACCGGCACAGTCCAAATCCCCAGAACGTAGTTGTGAATATGGTTGTGAGTGATGATGGGGGAAATAATTTCGGTGAAATAAAGACTGTATACATACCCAACAGCAATTATTCCGGTGGTGAACATCTCGTTCTGGAAGCCGAGGGAAGCAACGTATATCTTGCTTTCAGGGACAGAGGCGACGAATTCAACGGAAATGTTGTTATCATGAAGAGCACGGACAACGGGGAAACCTTCTCTGAGAGGGTCATTGTCAATGACGATGAAGATGATAAGGTACAAGATCATATCTCACTTTCGGTATCCGGGGAACATGTCTATCTAACCTGGATGGATAACAGGATCTCGGAACCAGTGGGAGTCTATTTTGCCGTGAGTCATGACGGGGGATCAACGTTTGGATCAAATCAGATGATAGCTCCCCACACTGGAGGTCCTTTCCCTTCGGTTTCATCTCTTGGTTCCGATGTGGTAATCACATACTCAAGAGGACATGAGGATGTATACGGAGATTCACTTCTTGCAAGGATCAGCCACGACAACGGAACAACATGGGGGGATGAGGTATTCATTTCCAATCGGAGCATAGAGAGACCGGATATCGGCCCATCCATTGTTTCGGTGGTGGAAGACGGGTTTGGTACCTTCTTCATGGATGATCACATCGAACCTGATACCGGTGACGACATGTATTTCAGGTATCTGGAATTCAATGCCGTCGAGACCAATGAAACCGATGACGACACCACAGATGATGACAGCACAACGGATGACGATGACACCTCCGATGATGATGCAGATGGTGAAAGTGATGAGGAAGAAGATGAAAGCACGCCCGGATTCGGTATGGCACTTTTAGTTCTCTCACTGTTAACAGCTGCCATTATAATCAACGGGAAAAATAGGAAGTAGTCCCCGATCCTCTAAAAAACCTGTGCCTCTAACCGGATAACACTCTCTCCAATTGAGAATTTTATCAGGTAAGCAAGTATCCCTGACCCTTCCGGACATGGATATTATGGTTTGATATCCGGAATTGGGGTATCTTACGGGGATCTTACCTTCGGCTAAATTGTATTCTTACTAGTTACGAATTTATAAAAATGAATATCTAACCAAAACTAATTAAAAGACCCGATCGAAAAAATAAAAATGGATCGGGAAGATGCATTCACTCGGACAGGCCGATATGTAATATTACAAATCCTTGTAGGATCAATATTTAACTAAATGTTTTTCGGAATTGTTTCCTCATCAGTATCTGGGAGGTCTTCTCTTCCTGTAGCAATCCCTGCAGTAGACGGGCCTGTCCGGGTCCGGCTTGAAGGGGACCTGCGTAGTTTGTCCGCAGTCCGCACAGGTCGCATCGTGCATCTCGCGAGGGGGCCTATCTCTTGGTGGCCCTCTTCTTCTTTCGTCATACATATATAGATATCCTAGGCTTGAATCGCTTCAAGCGCCAATAGGACCACTTCCAATTAGAATAAATAGTTATCCCTTCCAATTGGATATCGGGAAGGCCAAACGGCATCGATCCAAGAATACTGGGGAATTATTTGTCGATCCAACCACCTCACAGGGAATCATCAATATATGCCCACCAAGATCACCATATATTTTCCCAATGTGCGCTGGAGATTCCCGGGAACCGGAACCTTTCCTGTAATAAATTATCAAATTGAAACGTTAAATAATATTTTTTGATCTTTTTTTACGGAAATGGGTTTGTTTTTTCCAAGAAATGTGGTAATGGACTTGGGGATACCATGGGCTTACCCTGGCAATATAAATACATTTCTTTCATTTTTTCACCCCGATCAGTAATAGTATTCAAAATATCGGTGATAAAGATGGCCAAGGAAATTGTATCAAAATCAATTAAGGGAGGTTTCGGGACCATACTGAAGAACTATTTCCTGGCATTTTCAATAATGTTGATGCTTTTCGGAATCCTCCTGCTTCCATCTTCACATATAATGATGCACGATATCAGCCTCATAGACGAGGTTTTGAGTCAGGAGACACCCAGCACCAAGACTCCATTTGTCAACAACAAGTTCGTTTTCTACTGGAGTCCAATAGACCCTCTCTATGATCAGGCGGATACGGAACAGAACTGCCCCTGGGGGATCGAGAACGGCCACAATGACGACAACAACAACGGTCAGACCGATGATGAGGAGAGAAGGGGCATCAATTTCTACGGCGATTCCTACATCAGCGACGAGGGAGCGATCTCCATCGGGAGCTACAAAGATAACAACAAGATCACGGTTACATTGTCCAAGGGTCATATATTCACTGACAATTTCAAGAAGGACTACCCGGAAAACACCATCAGATCAAGTGACGGATCCGTTTACGATGCCGATGAAAACGACAATGGAAAGCCTGACAGGGATCCGAAAAAGGACAAGATCGACCTCTATGATCCCGCCAGAGCTCCTCTGAACTCCCCGGATCTGGCAAAGGTTGAAAACCAGCTCCTTTGGACTGGGACACTTGACAAATACGAGGGAAAGATATTCTACACAACCAGGGACTGGTGGATATGGGACGGGGTGGTGGAGGTGGAATCCACCGGAAGGGTTACGGTTCAAAAGATGACGGTTACCGACGGATACATCGACAAGAACGGGAACGGTTTTGCCGATCTCTGGGACGACTGCGACATGGATGACGGATCCTACAATAACGGTGACGACGAGACCTCCCATGGTGTTGATACCGCATGGTTCTCAAACGGAATGAGCGATGATGCGGTCTGGTCATTCTACGGTGACGAGTTCTTCGGTTTCGTCCACAGGGACCTCATGATAGCAAGCTACGACGATGAGAACACCATAGAGATAATAGATGTAACAGACGGAGACGATTCCAGGAAGGTGACCCTGGATGCCTGGGAGAATTTCCAGTGGTCCTCCACATTCGTTACGGAAACCTGGTGCGGGGGGGATGATGCGGGAGACAACAACGAACTGGACTGGAACACCTATTCCCGGGAACTCAACTGGTCAAGACCTGACGAGGTAAAGGAGTTCATGGAATCGGATATAATAAAAAATGCAATAGATTCAGGCAACTTCGAATCCGACTGGGTGGTGGTAAAAGCCGATAAACCGGTCACGATCTACGGTGGCATATGGGACAACAACTTTCATACCCAGGCATACGGCTTTCTCGGATCCAGGTACTATGTTCCACTATCAACTGCCTTAACGATAACGGGTCTGGAAAAGGAGGCTCATATAGAACTCAACTTCGACGACGAATCCGAAAAGGATGAGATAATCACCGTGAAACCGGGGCAGCAGTACACATACAAGAGCATGACACCGAGGCCCTTCTCCAACAACTACGTTGCGGAGGTTTCCTGGGTCCAGATCATAAGCGACTGGCCTATCAGGGTCGAGTTCTGGATGGCAAACGATGACAACGCATTCGACGAGACCCAGATATCCACCTTCAAGGGAGGCTTCGACTATTATCCGGCAATGGAGAACTGGGACCTTGCCATTCATCACAGATGCCTGGTCTACATCATAGCGTTGGAGGATGACACCACCGTGGGTTGGACGGGAAGCTGGCTGAGCAACAAGCCATCGGGAGCTACCCTAGACAAGCACGAGATATACAGGGTGGTGGTGGATTCCAACGAGGATTACAACGGGGACGAATCCGACGATACGGAACCCGACAACCAGGATGAACTGGAATCCGTCATGCAGATGATGAGGGTGAACGCAAACAAGGAGGTCATGCTGGAGGTGCGATATGCCAGGGATTTCTCCTGCGAACCCCAGGATATGGATATTGTGCTCTCCTTGGAGCCATGCATGCAGAGGAATCAGAGAGGGGACAACTTCTGGCCGCTTCCCCTGGTTCTTTCGGTGTTCTTCATCGTTGATATGACACTGGTGGTGTCCGGTTCGAAAGGGATAGTGGGATCATTATCGTATACCGACGACGATAAGCTTTCCAGGCTGTTCAGGAAGTCAAAATGACAGGTGCAGGCAAATGGGAAAAAAGGTAATCAGGTCGATACTGCTTCTGGTATGTGTGGTGGGACTGTTCTTCCTGCCAATGTCAAATATACTTCTCTACAACGAATCGCTCCTTAATTCCATCGGTGATTTCACCAGAATGTCAACCGAAAAGACAGAACATACTGATTACCATTCAACGGATATATCCACCTATACCAACGACAAATTCATTTTTTACATCCCTCCCCCTGTCACAAAGACACTGGAGAGTCCATCCAGGTGGTACGGCTATCAGTACAAGAGAGGAGATTTCGTGATGGCCAATCTCAGCTGCATACAGCTTTTCTCCTACGAGAACGGTGCCGATGTAAAGCTGGAGTGGCTGAATGCCACCGTGATCAACAGAGCCGAGTTCGACACAAGCAGGGAAGCATGGGTCCTTCATGATAACTATAATATGATGTGGCTCGAGGACCTGATAGGGGATGTGGAAAACAAGAAAAGAGTAGATCTGGGTGAGTTCGAATCCGAAGAGATCCAGCTCAATGATTGGATCGTCAAGGATGATTTCAGGATCCTCTCCGGAGTAATCAGGATAACAAGTGATTATCCGATTTCCGTGATGCATCACAAGCTCTACCCCACGGGCACCGTGGATGACAACGGCAACGAGATGATCAACTACGACTGGGACGGAATCTATTCTGCCTATGGCAAGAAGCTTTTCACGAGGATCACCGGGGATTGCTGGATAAGCGCTCTGGAAGCGGACACCACTGTCAGGGTATGGGATTATTCGGACAAGAACGACGATGTCGTGCTGGAACTCGACAGGTTCGAGGGATGGGCATACTGCAGAAATCCCATATTCGAACAGTTCGGATTCGATGACGACCATGTCCTGATAAGCGCCGACAAGCCCGTATCTATCGTTGCCGGGATACAATCCGACCAATGCTTCGTTCAGGTCCACGGAAAGGACGCAAGGGACTTCAGGTTCCCCTGTTTCGGGAAGATACTCGTGGAGGCTCCTGAAGGTGCCACAATCGATCTGGAGGACCCTAACGGAAACCAGGGTTCCTACAAGGGAAAGTTGAGACCGGGGGAATCAAGGACATTCGATTTCAAGGTCGCCTACAAACTGAGGAGATATTCATCCTTTGAATGGGCCACCCTGAGATCCAGCGATCCGGTCAATGTCTATACCTTCAGCAACAACAATTGGTATCTGAATGAGGATAGAAAGAATATCTCTTCGGGGGAGGAGTATTTCACACGATCAAAGAAGATAACGGGTTTTTATTCTCACGGGTACGTGCCTTATCCGGCGGCAACAGATTTCGATCTTCCCGTTACAGGAAGGGCATATCTTACCGTGGTTAATCTCGATAATGGAGAAAATGATGTCAAGATGGATTTCTCGGAGCTTCTCATGCCTTACAAGAAAACGCTGGACCCTTTCGAATCGGTAACCATAGAATTCTCCGAGGATTCATACTATTACATGGACATGGTCATAAGGGACACGGGATACACTCAGCCTCCGGAATGGACATTGAGGGACCCGGACAACCGCTTCAGGCTGGATTCCATACCCAGGATAGCCGTTGACCGGGGTCAAAGGGAGGAGATATTCCTCTCCGAGGAAAATATCACAAAAGGTTCCAGGGTAAAGGTAAGTGCGGACCACAACGTCCTTGTTTTTATCAATTACGACCGGGACTACCTCTATTCGGCGCAAGGTGTGGATCTGATACCGGGATTGACCCCTCCGACGTTCAGGGGACTGCCGGACCCGATTGCCATCGTTGTGGTGGTTTCCGGGCTGATCATAGCCCTGGACATGGTCATGGTGGCACACGGAAGCAGATCCATGATCGATATTTTTCTGCCGAGCGGCAGAGGATCAAAACGTAACGATTCAATGGATGGGAAAAGGTGATAATATGGAGAAAAGCGAAGGTAGGGCGGACAACACCGGAAAACGGAAAAGCGGGATAACGGGAAAATCCTCTTCCGCAGGGAACAATAAAAAACCGGTCTCAAAGAGCAATACCGTAACTGATGATGGCTCGTTCGAGAGGTACCGGTATCTGATCAGGATACTCAAGGGAGCTTTCCTGCCGGTCCTTTATGTGATCGTTTCAATTTTCATGCTCAGGAAGTACGTCTACGAGTTCACCAACTATTATCAATATGATGTACTGATGATTCTTGCGGGGGTTCTCGTCGGACTGTTTGCCATGTCCGGAATGACCGTTTTCAATATCCTAAGGGCAAAGGATGGAAAGAAGGAAGGAGTGGAGATAAACAACACGTTGATAATAGCAGTCTATTTACCCCTGATCCTTATTCTCGTGATTCTTGCGCTGGTATTCGGTCTGTCCACTGTCTGGCAGTTCAGTATCGGTTTCTTTGTTACCTCAATAATACCTCCGCTGATAGTATTGCTCGGAGAGGTTACTTCCAGAGGTAAATTCTACGTTCTGGAAAGTGAGAAACCGAAGAAAATGCTGAAACTTGTTCTGGTCCCCAATCCGCCGGAGTGACTCTAATTGACGGGAAACTCCATTGGCAGGATATTCAGGATAACCACCTGGGGGGAATCCCACGGACCCGCACTGGGTTGCGTGATCGACGGATGCCCCGCCGGTATCGAGATCAAACGAAAACATATCCGAAAGGAGCTTGCCAGGGATACGCCCTATCCTGAACTTTCCAGAAGATTGGAGGACAATGATTTCGAGATACTCGGCGGAATATTCAAAGACCTGACCACGGGAAATCCCATATCCATAATAATCAGGAACAGGAACGTTAGAAGCGGGGATTACAGAGATCTGAAAGATACCCCGAGACCGGGTCATGCGGATATAACCTACAGGCAGAAATTCGGCCACGTGGATTGGAGGGGAGGATCAAGGGCCAGCGGCAGGACATGGGCCGCCGTTATTGCAGCCGGTGCAGTTGCAAAAAGGATCTGTGAAATGGAGAATATATCATTCAAAAGCAAAATATTGGAGATGGACGGAAAGAAGCTTACCAGGAAAAATCTGAAAGGAGAAATGGCAACCATATCCGAAAGCTGCAAAAAAGAAGGAGACTCCTCCGGCGGAATGATCGAATGCAGGATCCTTGATCTTCCTGCGGGACTCGGAGTCCCCGCTTTCAACAAATTCAACTCCGACCTCGGAGGGGCGATCCTATCCATTCCCGGAATAAAATCCTTCGAGATAGGGGCCGGGGTCAAATCGGCTTCCATGAGAGGTTCCCGTTTCAATGATCCCATCGTTCAAAATGATGGAAAGATATCCTATTCAACCAACAATGCCGGGGGTGTGCTTGGAGGAATAACAACCGGAGCGGAGGTGGTTTTCAGGGCGGCCGTGAAACCCACACCTTCCATAATTTCGCCCCAGATGACCGTGAACCTCTCGAATATGGAGGAAACCATAATCGAGACAAAGGGCAGATTCGACGTCAACTATACACCGAGAGTCCTCGTTATTGCGGAAGCGCTCTCTGCTATAATCACAGCAGATCATCTGATGCTCTCCGGCAGGGTCTCTCCCGAATCGACCATAGGTTTCGATGAGAGACCGGGGTTCGGATCGAAATCAAAGGGGGGCAATTAATGAGTGTCCGGGCAGGCATGCTCAAGAGATATCCCGGACTCATCAAGTATGCAAACAGCGAAAGGATGGTCCTCAACAAGCTGAAAAAGGCCGTGAAATACGCTTTCAAAAGCCCCTTTTACAAAAAGAAACTGGAAAATGCAGGGATCAAACCGGACCAAATCAGATCGATAAAGGACTTCACAACCAGGGTTCCGCTCACCAGAAGGGAGGAACTGGTCGGTGCCGACCCCTACGATATGCTTGCGGTGGAGCCCGGAAGCAAATGCCTGCTCTATTCTCAGACCTCTGGTACCACAGGAGGACACGTTCCGATCTGGGTGACCAGGGATGAACTTGAAAGGAGCGTGGAGATGGCCTACTGCCTGCCGGTCTTTCAGAAGCTGATGTCGCCCGAAGACAGGGTTGCCCTCTGCTATCCCTACACAAGGACATTGGCCGGCAGGACGGCGGACCTCATCAATCAGAAAGCCGGTGTGACGATCATTCCCATGGGAACCAGGAACAATCTCTATCCTCCCGATGTTGTGGCGGAAACCCTCCTGAAATTGAGGCCGACAATCCTCGGCGCTGCCGCTTCGGATGCTTTTTCCTATGCCAATATCTTGATGGACCAGGGAAAGGATCCCAGGGATCTTGGTATCAGATTGATCATTTCAGGTGCGGAACCCTGCGCGGACAACAGGGCAAAGGCCCTAGGAGAAATCTATGGTGCAAAGGTCCTCTCGCTGCTGGGTCAAAATGAGGTGGGAATGGCGATACCCTGCGAGATGAATGTACTGCATCTACCCTCATTTGTAATGTTCACCGAAATTTACCACGATGACGGATCGGAGGCCCTGCCGGGGGAGAAAGCCAATTCGGTGGTGACCCCCACCTGGAGGGAAGCTCAGCCCATACTCAGGTACGAAACCGGCGACGTGATCCGGATTCTGGAAGAACCCTGCAAATGCGGTCTGGAGCTTCCCACAATAGAGATCCTCGGAAGGAGGAGGACCTCTTTGAATATCTCGGGAAGGGAGATATACCCTATCGAGCTGGAAGATGTACTTTACAGGTCCAGCTTGAACGGCGTCTGGTACAAGATAATCGTGGGTAAGGACTCAATCAAGGTCGTTGCCGAACACAGGGACCCCGGCACTTACAGGGAGATGGGAGAAGAGATATCCGCCAATTTCGAAAGGAACCTCAAGATAAGGACCGAAACCGAGCTGGTTCCTCCCGGCTCACTTTACGATTACAGGAGCATCAGAGAGGGCAAACCGCTATCCAGGGTGATTGACAATGTATCAGGTGGAGAACAGATTATCGAAGGAGCATGAGCTCCTGGCTGAAAGAAAACCGCTGACTGGCTTCCTGAATGCAGTAAAAGGACATTTCATGCTCATGAGGCCAGTCCAGCTGATCTGGCTGGATGTATTTCTGGGATTTGCCACTTATGCGGTGATTGTACAGCAGGTTCCTACCTGGCATTTTCTGCTCTTCATATTATGCTCTCTACTTTCCGATGCGGGGGCTTGCACCCTGAACGATATCGGCGATGTTACATCGGACAGGCTCAGCACGGAATCCTCGCGGAAGGACCGTCCGATGGTCACCGGAACCGTAGGAAAGAGAATGGCCATGGTCCAGGCGGTCTTGCTCTATTCGGCAGGCCTTCTCCTGGCCCTTTACCTGGGAGGTTATGTTTTCATATTCGCCCTGGCCCTTGTAATAATCTCCCATCAGTATTCCATGGGACCTCTGAAGATGAACGGACGTCCCATAATTTCCCAGCTCTTCTGGGTCGGATTCGCCCTTCTTTATTACTCGGCGGCAAGCGCATACATGATAAAATACGAGAGCGTACCCTGGGAGAACATTCTTAACGGTCTCTACTTCCTTGCCGTAATGGTCCTCTTCGTGGGATTGGCAGAGACCCTGGCAAAGGACCTCAGGGACCTCGATAACGACAGGGATTCCGGGAAAAAGACTACTTCGGTTTTTATAGGACCTGCCAAAGCCGCTGCGTTTTCATTCGGGCTATCCACAGTGGGAATCTCGCTTTGGGCGTATCCGTACTTCAATGTTTACGATACCCCCTGGCATCTTAGGATCCCCATACTGGCGGTGGTCCTATCGTGGATCGGGATAAGCCTGTTTCTCTGCGGATCCATATTCAAGGGATACACAAAATCCAGAGCCAGGCAATTACACATCGGATACCTCCTGACCCTTACGGCGATTCTGACCCTTACTTATCTGGGAGGGGTAAGCTGAGGAGGTGCTGAAGGATGGACGGACACGAGATCAGGATGAGGAGGATAATGGACATGGATTCGGGTATGTTCATACTCGTTCCCATGGATCACGGAGTCTCGATAGGTCCCGTGAAAGGGATAATCGATTTCAGGGATGCCGTCAACAGAGTTCACGCGGGAGGTGCAACCGCTGTGGTCCTTCATAAGGGCCTGGTCAGCGGCGGAATGGCTGATTCGGGTGGAAGATTGGGATTGATAATGCATATCTCCGCAAGCACCTGCAGTGGTCCTTCACCCGATTCCAAGGTACTGGTAGGCAGCGTCGAGGAGGCCATCATGGTCGGAGCCGATGCCGTCTCGGTTCATGTCAATGTGGGTGCGGAATCGGAAAGAGAGATGCTCTCGGACCTCGGTCTCATATCATCCCAATGCAGAAGGTGGAGGATTCCCCTTCTTGCAATGATCTACAACCGCGGCAAGAATGTGAAGGATCCTCTAGACCCCGAAGGGGTGGCCCATGCCGCAAGGATAGGGGCCGAACTGGGTGCGGATCTGATAAAGACCAGCTACACCGGGGATATCGATTCCTTCGGAGACGTCTGCCGGGGCTGTCCGGTCCCTGTCGTGATCGCGGGAGGACCCAGGATGGATACGGATCGTGAGGTTCTTGAGATGATAAGGGACTCCGTGAAGGCAGGAGGAAGGGGGATCTCCATCGGAAGGAACATCTTCCAGCACAAGGACCCTGCCGGAATGGTCAGGGCCGTGAGGGGAATACTCGTTGAGGGAAGGGATGTCGAGGAATCGCTTGACTTGATCGGAGGCAGCGGTAAATGAAAAAACTCCTCTGGGTCAGGGCCGATCTTGACGAGGATCCGGAAGTCAGAAAGAGAATCTTCACCACATCTCTTGAAAATGACATCAAAGATATCATTGTCAGGTCTGAGGACCTCGAAAGATTTTCCAGGATCGGAATCGTGGATGCGATCGAATCCAGGGATGGGAATTTGATCAAAAACGGTTCCACGGTAGCCCGGATCACCATAGAAGGAAGCGATGATCAGAAAAGAGCTGCAAAGATAGCGGAGAAATCGGATACGGTTCTGATTTCCACGAAGGATTGGAAGGTGATACCAGTTGAAAACCTGATAGCCGCTTTCCGTGAAAAGGATGCTTCCCTTATGACCGTTGTGAAAAACTCCAAGGAGGCGGGTCTATTCCTCGAAACCCTCGAGAAAGGTGTCGATGGGGTGGTTCTTGAACCGGGAAACCCAGACGAGATAATCAAAACAAAAAAGATATTGGATGGACTGCAAGAAAAGAAGATGGGATTGGCGGAGGCAGAGGTGGTTTCCATTGTATCAATAGGAACGGGGGACAGGGTATGCATCGACACCTGTTCCATGCTGGGGATCGGAGAGGGAATTCTTGTGGGATCAAAATCATCCGGCCTTTTCCTGGTGCATTCCGAATCCCCGGAATCTGAATACGTAGATTCAAGGCCGTTCAGGGTTAATGCAGGTCCAGTTCATTCATACGCATTGGCTCCCGCAGGCAGAACCAGGTATCTTTCTGACCTCAGGGTGGGTGATTCGATTCTTGCCGTGGACAAGGACGGAAACACCAGATCGGTGGTAATAGGCAGATTGAAGATCGAAAGGAGGCCTCTTCTTCTCTTGAAAGCAAGAAACGAGGGTGTTACCTACAATATAATACTTCAAAACGCGGAAACGATAAGACTCGTTTCCGGAGGAGAACCCGTTTCCATTGTTGACTTGAAGGAGGGGGACAGGATACTGATGTGGCTCGATGACGGAGGCAGGCATTTCGGGTTGAAGGTTGACGAGACAATTCTCGAGAGGTGATTAAGAGGTTATGACCGAGATCTGCATTACATTGACGAAAAGAACCATCGAGGAGGATCTGGAAACGGTGGAAAGATGCATATCTTCTGGAGCCGATATGGTTGAACTCAGATTGGATGAACTGGATGATCCCTATACCGGCAGGGATTTCCCCGTCAGGGAATCGGGGTTGAAGACCGTTATGACCCTGAGGCCGAAATGGGAAGGGGGAAGTTTCAATGGCAGAGAAATCGAGAGAATGTCACTGCTTCACGATTGCATCGATCTTCAGCCCGATTACATTGATATCGAGGCGGGAACGGATGAAGAATTACTTGCGGGGATCCTGGACCATGCCAGGAAGAATGGAGTGGGGGCGATCATTTCATTCCATCAATTCGATGGAAGCCCCGATCTCGATCTGATTTGTAATAAAATGAAATCGATGAAGGGTTACGGCGCCGATATCGTAAAGATGGCATATTCCTGCTCCGGATTTCATGATTCCATGGTCCTTTTGAAAGCAGGTCTTAAATTCTGGGAAACGGGTATCGATCATTCGATCACGGGAATGGGGCCTTTCGGCCATATCGTTCGAATGCTGGCGCCTGCGATCGGCTGCAAGATAGCATATGCCTGCCTTGACAGCCCGGATGTGGAGGGACAGGTATGCGCGGGGGACCTGAAGGTGATATGGAAGGTTCTTTCAGAGGGGGAATTCCATGGGAACTGAAAGAATAGACGGAAGGACCAGATTATGCGCGATAATCGGTGATCCCGTATCCCATTCTCTCTCTCCCACCATGCACAATGCAGCGTTCAAGGCACAGGATTTGAACATCTTTTACGCGGCCTTCAATGTAAACAGAAATGGTCTGGGTGCGGCGGTATCCGGTGCCAGGGAGATGAATTTTCTCGGATTCAATGTCACCATTCCACACAAGGTTGCGGTGATGGATCATCTTGATGATATCGATGAAAAAGCTCTCATGATAGGATCGGTCAATACGGTGGTAAATCGTGACGGGGAGCTCAAAGGATACAACACCGATTCTGCTGGCCTTATTGACGCGCTTGAGTCCTGTGGAGCCGTTCTGAATAGTGATTGTCGAGCATTGATAATCGGTTCCGGGGGTTCCGCGAGGACTGCCGGATTCGCCCTGGCGGGGAAAGGATTGGACCTGGTGATAATGAACAGGACCGCACGAAAAGCGGAAGACCTGGCAAAGCCCCTCTCGAAGGTAACAGACGTGGAAGCTGT
Source organism: uncultured Thermoplasmatales archaeon (assembly GCA_964445525.1). GTDB lineage: Archaea > Thermoplasmatota > Penumbrarchaeia > Penumbrarchaeales > Penumbrarchaeaceae > Penumbrarchaeum. Next base: position 33,181 of record CAYULA010000009.1, read on the forward strand.
GGGCCCCAATGTCAGCGAAGAGCAGCTAAAGGACATTTCTATTGTTGTCAACTGCACTCCGGTGGGAATGACCGGTGGACCTCCCGGGTCTCCCCTGAGAAAAGAGCTGATCCAGAAAGAAATGGTTGTAATGGATATGGTATATACCCCCATGTCCACTCCGCTGATATCCCTGGCTCTTGAAAAAGGGGCCAGGGTTATTCACGGATACAGGATGCTTGTCGGTCAGGGAGCAGCCTCTTATGAAATCTGGACCGGGAGAAAAGCTCCCAGGGATCTTATGGAAAGTACCGTGATAGAACTGCTAGGGGGAGGAACCGGATAAAATGTCAAATTTCGAGGAAGGTTCCGCTTACTGCCACGGGGCGGCCTCGATAGTGAACGGAATAATAACCGGCAAGGGCTCCTCGTTCGGAATCGGCCTGAGGACCGAAGCCAGGGTGAGGTTGACAGATGATCCTGAAAGATTTGATGTGAGGATAATCAGTGATCCGGAGGAGAATCCCGACCTTGCCCTCCATTGCGTGAGATCCACCCTTGCCCGCTTCGGTCTGGAGGGCGAGTACGGTGCCGAAATAGTCACCACCTCCGATATTCCGATCTCCCGGGGCCTCAAAAGCAGCAGTGCCTCTGCAAACGCTGTGGTAATGGCCGTACTCGATGCATTGGGTGAGGAACTGGACGATTTCACGGTGATAGGACTGGGCATAGAGGCTTCGCAGAAGGCAAAGGTTACGATCACAGGGGCATTCGACGATGCCTGCGCTTCATATTTCGGGGGAGCGGTGGTGGCAGACAATTATGAAAGGATGATACTTTCCAGGTATGCCATGGACGAGGACCTCAGTGTACTGATCCATGTCCCGGAGAGGAAGATAAGGAAGCACAACCTCGACCTCGATAGAAGCGATGAGATAAGATCGGCCATCAAGAAAGCCTTCAATGCGGCACTTCATGGTGATTACAGGACAGCAATGGTCATCAACGGTCTTTCCTACGGTTCCGCCATGGGAATCGACACCTCCGTAATGGTGAAGGCAATGGAATCGGGAGCTCTGTGTGCTAGCATAAGCGGAACGGGTCCTGCCACTGTTATACTTTGCAATGAGGCAAAGGAGGATGACCTGATCTCGTCCATGGGTGACTACAACCTGATCAGGACCGGGATCAATAATGACAAATCCTCATGAGATCCCATCAAGAATCAGTTCTTTCCCGGGGAAGCCTGCGGGGTCGGTTTTGGATCTGTTACAGGCAGTTTTTCCTTCACCTTCTCGAATCCTCCCGAAAATGTGGTGGTTATGGAAAGGGAGTTGTTGTGGCATTTGGTCACGCACCTGCCGCACTTGATACAGTCGAGCTTGCTCTTGAGATCGTCCTTGATCGGATCGAGTCCCATGGGACAGACGCTCTTGCAGCTACCGCAACTGGTGCAGGAGCTCCTGTCGATCTTCCTCTTGACGATGGATATCGGATTCACCAGGGAAAGAATGGCACCAAGCGGACAGAAATATCTGCACCATGCCCTGCCGTGAACCATATAGGCGAATGCCACATAAGCCGAGAAGATCCCCACGTGGTATATGAGCCAGATAGCGCTCACGGTCTGCCATGTTAGCCAGTAAGGAATGACTCCCAGCAGGGCCCCGAAGCACATGTACCTGCAGTAGAAGATCGTGCCCGTGCCCATTGCCAGTATTACGATCCCGCCAAGATAGATGTATTTGATTCCTCTGAACCATTCGGGCGGTTTGTAGCTTCTTTTACTCACTTTGTTGAGCAGATCGTTTATGAGACCGAAAGGGCAGACCCAACCGCAAATAGCCCTTCCGAGCGCCGCCCCGAAGGCTATTACAACTCCGTACACGTAAAATGGTATCCTTGAATCGAGAACATATCTCTGGAGCATTCCTATGGGGCAGCCCAGCCATGCCAGCTCGCATGCCTGGCAGTTGAGAGTGCAGGTGATGCCGCTTGTCCGGGGAATGGCCGCATGCCAGTCCCCCGGCAGCTTGCGGAAGATTCCAAGCCTGTGGAAAGCGAACGCCATGACCTGGGTGCCGAGCCTGAAGGCAACTCCTCCGAATCGGATAACAGCCAGAAGGCCCCCGATTATGAGGGTGTTGATGATCAGTATTACTCCGAGTTCGCCCGCCATCTCATCAGCTTCCGTTTTTTCAGTAACCTATGTGCCTTGCCCAGTCGTAGTTCGCATACTCCCTCACATACCAGTCATCTCCCATCTCGAATGCAAGGAAGAATGCCAGTATCGCAGTAAGGAAGAATATGGTCCTCAGACGGACCACCATCTCGTCGTTTAATGTGAATTGTGAAATCTTGATCTTGATCCCCGTTACGAGATCGCTTTTTGAGACCTTTGAAATCAGGTTTGTAATCATCCCATCGCCCCTGGTTTTATTAATGAACCGTTTTCTATCCTGTTGAAGTTCAATATCCTTGAATATCCTATATTAATACTGTTAGGGAATTCCCGTGTATTACCCATGATTCTCCTCATGGATTCATATTTAATTCCTCTACAAAATACAATGAAAAACACACTTTTTACATTTGGTAAACTCAATATCCGATCGATTGAATTTCAATGGAGGATCTTTATCCTGTCATTGGTATTAATTGGAGTATCCGCTCCTGAAATTTCTTTTCTTATCCTCTGTTCATGGACCTTCTGTATCTCCTCCACAAGTTTGAGTATGTGGTCATTGTGCACGGTGCTCACCGCTCTTGCGAGGTCCTCTTCCCTGACTATGAAATAATATGCGGAATCGGAAAGGCCAGAAGAAATTATTCTGATGTCTATCCCCTTTTCCGAGATTATCCTGAGAATGTCCGAGGTCGAGTTGCGGTTCTCGAATATACCCTCTCCGACTATGCCAACCAGGGAGAGGCCGTTACATTTTTCGATGGATTCGATCTCCGGTATGTCCGCTGACTCTATTCTCTTCTTCAGGGGGTCCAGGTCCTCCCTGTCCATTATTATCATGATACAGCCGTTGTTGGATGTGACGGACCTTACCCTGATCCCGGAGATCTCGATCAGTCCGGCTATGTCTTTCAGAATGCTCATTCTCGAACCGATGCAGGGGCCCTTGAGCTTGATGATGCCTATGTTCCTGGTGAAGGTAACCGACCTCACATTTCCCCTGTTCAATGGATTTTCTCCCCCCACCATCGTATACTGGCCGGGATCGAAGATGTTCCTTATCACAAGCGGAATACCCTTCCCTGTAAGAGGTTCCACCGTTCTGGGGTGAATGATCAGGGCTCCGTAAAAGGAAAGTTCGGATGCCTCCTCGTAGGTGAGGTCCCTTATCATTCTCGCCCCCTCTATGATCCTGGGATCGGCGCTCATGAAACCGGGTACATCCTTCCATATCTCCACCAGATCGGCCCCCGCAAGGTTCGCTATTACGGCCGAGGTATAGTCGCTTCCGTTCCTTCCGAAACATATGGACTCGCCTTCATGGTCACTACCGTAAAAACCCGTAACGATCGGTATGATGCCCTCATCGAGAAGAGGTTTGAGGACATCGTTCACAGCTTTCCTGGATGCTTCGAGATCAACGGTCCCGTTCAGGAAAAAACCCTTCGCCCTGAGTCCGATCTCCTCTGAAGTCAGAGGAAGGGACCTGATTCCCCTCTCTTTCAGGGCGCTGCTGAGTATGTGAATGGACATTCTCTCTCCGTAGGTGAGGACCCTGTCGCGAATGTTGGGAGGAATGCTTTCGGCTCCTTTCAAGCCGAGAAGAGTTCCCTTCAGTCCCTGGGTCAGTCCTTCTATCATTGATCTGGTTCCTGAGAGGTTCTTCGGGGAGCTGATGCAGTTTTCAATCATATTCAGATGAGAATCCCTTACCCTGCGGACAAGACGCTTTATGGAGCCCTTGTTGAGGTTCTCCGGGGCTGCCATTGATTCAAGCAAATTGGTGATCCCGTCAAGGGCGGAGAGTACCACTATTCTTCTCTCCCCGGTTGAACCTATTATTCCGCAGACCCTCTCAATATCGGCCGGGGAGGACATGATGGAACCTCCGAACTTCATCACCTTAATCCTTACCACCCCCCAGGAATCCCTCCCTGAGCGCGAGTTCGGCGCTGAGGATGGCATTTCCAGCCCCTCCCCTGATTGTATTGTTGACAAGGGCAAAGAAACTCAACACATTCGCTCTCTTCCTGATTCTCCCGACGCTGACCGACATTCCCTTGACCGGAAATCCGTTCGAGGCGTCCTTCATGGGCTGCGGCCTGTCCCTGTCCTTGACAAGTATTACCGGTCTTTCAGGGGAGGAATAGAGGCCCTCCAATTTCTCCATGGATTCGAAGGCGTCATGAATATCGGTCAGTTCAGCATCCATGCCCAGATCAACATTGACCGATAGAAGGTGACCGTTTCTGACAGGTACCCTGGTGCAGCTGGGATGGACCGGTATCCTCTTCCCCAGTATCTTGGAGGTTTCCCTCTCCATCTTCTCCTCCTCTTTCTCTATGAAAGGTACAATGTTTCCAAGCATTGTCAATGAGGGAGGACCCGGGTATCCGGCACCGGAGATTGCCTGATAGGTTGATACGAACACCCTTTCTGGTTCGAATCCGATAAGAGGTTTGAGGGCCATTACAAGTCCCGCCGTTGAACAGTTGGGATTGGTTACGATGAAGCCCCCGGGATAGGTTTCCTGCATCTTTATTGAAGCGAGATGGTCGGCGTTCACCTCAGGGATAAGTATCGGCACGTTTTCGTCCATCCTGTGGGTGGCCGAATTGGAGAAAACAGGGAAACCGCTGCCTGCCGCTTCCGCTTCCATGTCCCTGCGTAGGTTCCCGGGAAGGGCAGAAAATACAAGATCGATATGATTTTCTTTCAGAAGCGATGCATCGAATTCGTTCAGGGTCATATCGGAGATCTCAGGGGGCACCTCACTTTCCAGCTGCCAGCTTGCCGCTTTTTCGTAGCTTCTTCCTGAATTCCGCTCAGAGCAAAAAAGAAGCTCCAGACGAAAATCGGGATGCCGATCCAGGAGCTGGACGAACCTCTGTCCCATCATTCCAGTGGATCCCATCAGAGCGCATCTCAGATATCCCATCGGATTTCCCCCTTTTTTCTCCGGTCCGTTCCTTATCCCCTTGAATTCTTATTCCGTTCTCCCTGTTGACCCAGTCTGCTGTTTTTATTGTAAAACTATCGCCGATAATCCCTCGATCGGATAATTGGCACTTTTCAGATATTTTTCTCCGCCGCCAGGAGAGCGGCTCCTGTTGCGGTGACTATCTGCGGCTTTTCAGGGACGTACATCTTCCTCCCCAGCTCCTTTTCCATCGCATGGACCATTCCGATGTTCTTCGCCGGTCCCCCGTCGAAAAAGACAACTTCATTGACGCCCACCTTCTTTGCCATTGCGACCAATCTCCTAGCTACCGCTTTGTGTATCCCCATTATTATATCTTCCTTGGGAACTCCCTCGAATATGAGATTGGCCACCTCGGATTTGGCAAAAACGAGGCAGGTCGTGGTTATATCAACTGGATCCTTGCTCGTAAGCGAAAGAGGCCCCATCTCGTCAAGCGGGACCTCGAGGACCTTGGCGAGCACCTCGAGGAATCTCCCGGTTCCTGCGGCGCATTTATCGTTCATTGCGAAGTTGATCATCTTGAGATCATCATCCATGGCTATGACCTTTGTATCCTGGCCCCCGATGTCGATAATCGTCCTCACTCCGAGTTCGGCTCCCAGCCACTGGACGCCTCTCGCGTTGGCGGATATCTCCGAGATATTGTCATGAGCCAGGGTGGTCACCCTTCTGCCGTAGCCGGTTGATGTGATGTGCTCGATATCTTTAAGCTTCAAACCCGACATCTCGAGAGCCCGGTCCAGAACCTCCCGGGATGAGATATCATGATCGTGGCCCGTGGGTGCCACTCCGAATCCGACCCTTTCCCCGTCCTTCAGAATAACGGCCTTGACGTAGGTGGAACCCAGATCGATGCCTGCCGTGATCAAGCCGACCACCTCAGGAACCTCTTGAGGAACGGCTGCCTGGTTTCGCTTTTCTCCACCGGTGAAATTTCGCATTTCCTGTCCACCTTTCTCGGGGCGAGAAGGGCGGCTCCCAGTGCTCCCACAAGATGCGGATCTTCCGGAACCGTCATTTCCCTGTCGATCTCCTTTCCGATCTCCTCCACAACGCCAAGGTTTCTGGCCACCCCCCCGCATACCATCACCTTGCCCTTGGACCTGGTCGTGTTCACAAGCGATATGATCTTTCTTGCCACCATCTGATGAAGGCCCGCCAGTATATCGTCGGTTGCCTTTCCCTTGGCTATCAGAGAGACCACCTCGGATTCCGCGAACACCGTGCATGTGGCATTTACGTGCTCTGCCATCTTTGAATGGAGTGATCTTTCCCCGATATCGTCAACCTCCACCTCGAGTGCCATCGCCATGGTGTCCATGAAACAGCCTGTTCCCGTGGAGCATTTGTCGTTGGTCCTGAAATCCGCTATGATCCCCATCTCTCCCATTCTCATTACCCTCACGCCGTGGCCCCCGATGTCAACCACTATCTCGCAATCCGGATCGAGGCTGTGAGCTCCCCTTGCAAAAGCCGTTATCTCCGTCCTGGCAAGGTCAGCCTCTTTCACGGATCTTCTTCCCTGGCCTGTGGACACGATGTGAGAAATGTCATTTCTTTCAATTTTTTTCTCTTCAAGAACACCTGAAAGCATGGATCCCGCAAGCTTTCCCGGTTCCATTGTCGTGTTCTTCACAACGGAACCCACCACCTCCTCGCCGTTTTTCAGGAGTAGGACCTTGGTTGCAATGGCCCCGACATCGATTCCAACGTCGTATGTATCTTTCTCAGCCCCCATCACCCTCCCTCCTTGCCTTCAGCATCTCCACGAAAGCTTCCACCCTGGTCCTCACCTGCTCCACATCTCCCTCGTCATACTCGCTTTCTAACTTGACCATGGGTATTCCCGCCTCTCTGAGGGAGACCTCGATCTTGGTTGCTTCCAGATTGTTGAGATGGCAGCCTCTGAGAGTATGGAATACGACCCCCTCCACACCAAAGACCCTGATGGAATCCTTCAACCTCCTCAATCTCTCGTCGTTGGGGGAGAAGCAGGGGCATGTGCAGGGAAAGAAATACCTCTCCGCAAGAGCCCTTATGATACCTTTTTTGGTTATGCCGTCAAGCATCACCGGATCGGACATCAACCTGAACCCGGTGCAGAGCTCGTCATGGACTATGGTCCCTCCGCTCTCCTCCACTATGGATGGGATCTTGAAGTTGGGATACATCATAGGTGAACCCGCAAGCAGGACCCTGGCCGCACCCTCTTCTCCCGCCACCTTGCCCTCTTTCATCATCCTCTCCAGCTCCTGTATCAATTCTGAAGTTTTTCTGTTCCATCTTTCGATGTCATCCACCTGGGATGCCTGTACAACCAGCATGGCATCCTGGCCGGAGATAGGATGCTTCCTCGAGCTTCTGAGCTCCAGCATCCTTGACCAGAGTTCATGAGCCCTGTTCCATTTCTTTATCTCTTTTACCAGGGCCTTTCTGCTAACCTTTTTCCCGGTCAATTCCTGCAGCTTTCTGCCCAGGTATTCCAGCTCCCTTATCCAAAGTTCTGACCCCGTCTCACCTATCTTCACCCTTGGTATGTTCATCATCACGACGGGAACCCAGTCCTCCAGGATTTCCGCCAGCTTCATCTTGCCGTCGCATGTGGCAGGGCCCACCACCATGTCGATATTGTCGGTGAGAGGATTGGATTCCACCATCTTGGATCCCAGGGTGGATTTCACCATGGGGCAGAGTCCCGCATCTCCCAGAAGCTCGTTCGCGGGATGGACCGGTTCGTAATAGCCGGAGCACAACCTGACGTTCTTTGCACCGGAGGCGTTTATCAGTTCAAGGGGGACCATTACACACATTGTTCCGACTACCTTTCCTCCCTTCTCCCTGAAATCCTCCAGCTCCTGGGACCTCACCCCGGAATATTTCATGACCTCGTCGAAATAGGACATGGTCTTTGCCCTCACCTTCTGTGATTTCAGTCTCTCATGAGAGCCGGCCTCCATTTCCCTGGACCTCCTTATGGTCCTCTCCTTCTGCTCTCTTGAGAAGTATCCTTCCCTGTCCTTGAGATATCTGCCCTCGGTCATGTCTTCCTGTCTCCTTTTGAGATGAGATTCCCGGGACCTTTTCTTATCCTCGGCCTCTTCGAGCTGACAACAGTAAACGGCCCGTAGTTGAGGGAAAGGCATCCCTCCTCGGGACAGTACTCCACGCATTTCCCGCACAGGGTACAGTCCTCACCACCAACATCGTCGCTTTCCATATCATCATAGACCCTATCATGGTCAAGTGGACAGACCCTGGTGCATATCCTGCACCTGGTGCATTTGTCCGGATCCTTTCTGAGCATGGGTACGGAGGTCCTCGCGAACAGGGCCATGAGTCCCCCCATCGGGCAGATCCTGCAAAATGCCATGGGTATGAAGAAAGCGGTTCCAAGGAAGAGCCCCAGTGATAGAATGGCGATCCATGGAAGTCCCGCGGACCATGGTTCCAGGCCGAAGATCTGCTGGGCTAAGGTGAAAAATCCCTTGGCTGGACATATCTGGCAGAAGGGAAGGGCAAATGTGGATTGGCACCCTGCAAGTCCAAGGGCCGATATCCCGATGGGAACCGATATCAGGACCGTGAGGAATATTATTGCATATTTGATCCTCCTCAGCATTACCCTGGTTTTGAAGTTAAGGCGGACCCTGGGAATTCTGAGAAGTTCCCTGAGCTTTTCCAGGCCCTCCTGCACGAGTCCGAAGGGGCACATCCACGAGCACCATATTCTGCCCAATAGAACTACCATCAGTAGGATTACCGCCATCATTATGGCCACGCTGATGTAGCTCTCGGCCCAGCCCGAGGTCAGGCCGTCCTGGAGTTGATAGTAATAACATGATGTGGGTGCGTCGTTTATATACCTGCAGGACGCGTTGGGAAGGAATATCCTTCTGAATACGGGATAGGTTCCGAAAGGTGGAAGACCCCACAACTGGCCCAATACGAAACCGAAGGCGGCAAGCTGAAAAATGAACCTGAAAGGGCGGATGTTTTTTCCCTTGAAGGTCCCCATCAACCCCAGACCCTCCTCTTTTTGAGCCATATCCTGATGATTATTGCTATCTGGATCACCGCAAGGACCACACCGATCAAAATAACGAAACCGAGCCACTGCTTTGTTTCGTCTATATCCCCGAGTACCGCTTCCATTTCCTTGGTGCTTCCGTCCATTATGTAGATATGAGGTGTTGAATAGCCTGAGGTGTAGTCTCCCTTTCCGACATATCCTCCCTGTCCTGCAATGATCTCCACCTGTCCGTCGTCATCGACATCCTCTATCACAACTCCCAGTATATCCCTTCCCAGTTCCTCGGACCTCCATTCGAGGTCCCGTGTGACACCGTTGTAGACGAAAATGAATCCTCCCATGTTGGTAAGGACAATTTCCAGGGTTCCGTCTCCGTCGATATCCTCCACATCCATGCCGTAAGCCTTTGGACCGATGTTGCCGCTCTTCCATTTTCTCTCGTATGTCTCGCCGTTCCATGAGTAGATGTAGCACCAACCCTCCCGGTAGCGGTACCCGTTGGAGATTATTATCTCCAGTGTTCCGTCATTGTCCAGGTCCCTTACCTTCATCCCCTCCACACAACCCTGGAGGTCCTCGCTGGTCCAGTATTCTGTGAGATCATCCAGTTCATAGACGCGGAAGTACCCCTCTCCCTTGACATCTCCCAGTGCAGCACCGGAGCAGACCAGGAGCTCATCTTCACCGTCATCGTCGAAATCCGCTATCTCCAGCTCCCTGAGTCTCGAGTTCCAGGTCTCGGGAAGTGTCATGTAGGGTTCGGATGAATTTTGGCGGAAGAAGTAGACCTGCCCCCATCCCTGATCGGTCTTGAACCCGGTTCCAACCAGAAGTTCGTTACTGCCGTCACCGTCCAAATCATGTAGGAGCAGTCCGTGGGCGTCCCTGTCCAGGGTTATGGACCTCCACTGTTCTTCCTTGGTCTTTCCGTCGAGGACCCTCACGATCCCGTCCCCGTCCCCGATAACCAGTTCGAGGCCTTCATCCTCGTCGAATTGGCCTGCGATAAGTCCCCAGACCCTGGTTCCGTATTTGTTGGAGATCCAGTCCACCCGGTAGTCTCCACCCCTGTATTCCACGGATGTGACGTAACCGTCGTAGGATCCGAAAATTATCTCCTTTCTTCCGTCCCGGTCGATGTCCTCGCATATGATAGAGGAGAACCTGCCTATTCCCGTGGTGAGGTCCTCCGGGCGGACCACAGCTGAAGCAAAGGGTAAAATCGAGGTAATCAGCAGGGATAGAACAATCATGATCCCGAGCGATCTCAATCCCGTCTCCTCCTGATCTCCCTGATGGCCGGATATATGATAAGGCCGGTTCCGATCACACCTATGATCGAAAGGACGATGATCGTTACGGTTGTTGTGTCCACACCATCATCGGAAACGGTGCTTCCGCCGAAATCGTACATGATCACCGTGTGGCTTTTCCCCAGTCCCGAAACGAGCCTTTCACCGTCAGGGGACCACCTGGATAACATTACCATTGCTTTGTGATCCACCCCGTCCTTGATGACTTTCAATTCAGATCCGGACTCCACGTCACGAATCTTCAGTGTGAGGTCCACTCCCGACGTTGCTATGTAATCGCCTTCCGGATGGACCTGGACCGATCTGACGCAGTTGTAGTCTGGCCATGACATGAGCTCAGATTCGTTCTTCCAGTCCCACACCTTGATCTTGTAGTCCCTGGAACCCGTGTAGAGTCTGTTGCCGTCATTGGACCAGTCAATATCGAGCAAGCCGGAAGTATGCCCCTTCATGGAGTGTAAGATATCTCCTTGGGGGAAGGACCAGACCTTGAGGGTCCTGTCGTCCGATGCGGTGGCAAGCATGGTCCCGTCATCGGACCACTCCACAGCGAGAACACCGTCCAGGTGTCCTTCGAGGACCAGTTCCTGTCTTCCGGTTTCCAGGTTCCAGATCCTGGTGAGGTTCTCACCGGCGTTCTGGGGAATGACCTTGTCTGTTCCGGACCCGGATGCCAGGTATTTTGAGTCGGGGGAGAAATCAAGGCAGAGTATTGAACCTGTATGACCCAGAAAAGTCCTTTCGAGCTCCCAGGTCTCCGTATTGAAGATCCTCACCTGCAGGTCGTCGCCTCCGGTTGCCAGGTATCTGCCGTCTGGAGAGAATGCGCAGGTTCTGAGCGGCATGGTGCCATCAGGTGCGAAACCGTCGCACCTGGTCACGTAATCGTTCATATCAATTATTTTTACAACCGTTCCGTCATCGGAATCCAGTATGGTGCAGATGTTGTCGAAGAAGACGGCCGCCACGTACTCTCCGTCAGGGGACCAGTCGAGCTTCCAGAAGGTTGCCTCGGAATCATCTTTGGTGTAGGACCAGACCGTTTCTATGGAATTGGGATCGATCTCGGCAGCATCCGCCTGGAAAGAAAGTAGTATTAAAACAAGTGCAAGAAGCAGAGTTTTGTATCTTTGCAATATCAATTTCCACCCTCCCTTTCCGTGTTGTAATCCCTGACCTTGAACAGTACAAGAACTGAAAACAGGGAAATGTTGAGGATCGTTACAATTCCCACGCCGATGAAATAGGGCCTCCTCTCCTTTTCCCTGTCTACCACTTCCGGGGCATCTTCCTCGATTCCCTCGCCGGGTTCGACTATCAGCTGCGCGGATGCGGTTCCAGTGGTCAATCCCTCTTTTTCCGCTGTGACGGTTATGTCCAGGGTTGATCGCGATGAAACGTCTATTGGATACACATCGAGATTAATCCATCCGGATCCTGCCACGATTGGAGTGGCTACGATCTCCTCGGGAGATAATCCCACTTCACCAGCCGAGGTATCTATCCAGAGAGTGGCGTTTTGCACCAGTCTGCCATCACCGTCCGTCACATTGATCCACAACTGCGCCGTGTCATCCGCTGTGATCTCAAGCGGGTCCAGTGTGAGTTCCAGTTCTATTCCGGGGGGCCTCTCTCCGACGCAGTATACGGACCGGTCATTGGAGCCGAAATAGACCGATCCGTTGTAGAGGGCGGGTGAGGAATACACATAACCCTCCGTGGGGAAGGTCCATTCAAGATCACCTGTGTTCTTGTCGAGGCAGTATAGATTGTAATCGTCGGAGCCAATGAACATCAGATTTCCTGCGATAAGAGGTGAGGACCCGCCCTGGAAATCATGGGTGGGGGTTGACCAGATAACCTCCTCCTCCTCGATGAAGCCGCTCCCGTCAGGGTCCTCGAGGGGCAGGCACCAGGCGAATTCGAAGGATCCTAAAAAGATCCTGTCCCCCTCTATGACTGGAGTGGAATAGGCAGCGTATCCTATTTCGAAGATCCATCCTCGATCTCCGCCGGTGAGGTCCTCTGCTATCAGTCTCTGTCCTTCCCCGTCTGTCAAATATACTATGTTATTTCTGAGGAGTCCGGATGTATACAGTTCCGCACCTTCTCCATATGAATATTCGTCTATCTTCTTTCCGTCGTCAAGAGAAAATACCACAAGTGTATCGGATATGTTTCCGATCATTCCCCTTCTGTTTTCCGCATCCACGATCGGGGTGGCCCATATATCATCCTCGGAGTGTTTCACGCTCCAGATGGGATCGCCGTCCTTGGAGATCCTGTGGACGAAGCCTCCGGTATCGGCGGTTATGATGGAATCCTCGTAGGGATGGCAGGAGGATATTACATCGCCTCTCAGTTCCAGCTTCCAGCTCAAGGTGGGTCTTCCTTCAATTTCTTCGGGAAGCTCGAGGCAGTATAGAAATCCGTCAAAGGATCCGAAATATGCCTTTCCGTCTTCTATGAAAGCTGTGGCCTGGACCTCCCCTCCGGTCTTGTACTTCCATCTGACCACTCCCGTATCCGGATCGAAGCAGTAGATGTTCCAGTCATCCGAGCCTATTAGCATTCCCCCCTCGAAGAAGGAAGGGGAGGAATAGATCTGGCCGTTGGTCTGGTATTTCCATATCAGTTCGTTTATCTCGGTAGGTGACCCGTTCTCTTCAGCCAGGTGGGTGGGGCCACCTCTCCATTGGGACCAGTAACCGGATGCTGGAAGGGCTAGAAAAAATGCCGACAGCAAAAGGACTGGAAAGATCGTCTTGAGAAATGTCCAGGCCCTCATTCCTTGTTTCCCCCTGCAGTATGCTGGATACTGTCCGAACTCCATTTAAAATGATAATAGATAAGAATTGTGGGGGGGAACCCGATAATCGGATCATTGATTCCTTCTGATCCTAAGATATCCCAGATAGAGTACTACAGCAAATCCAATCAAAACGATAATACCCACGATTATAACAACAATATCCCTTTCGGGGTCGTCCTCTTCTCCCATGTCCAGCGGGTCCTTTTCATTATCCTTAACTTCCCCTATGGCCCTGACATAACCTGCGGTGTCTCCGAATAAAATCATATCCCCGACAAATGAAGGAGAGGTTTCGGATGAATCACCGGTCTCGAATCCCCTGATAACGGATCCGTCCTCCAGCGACAGCACCCTGAGGCCGGAATCAAAGGAAACCGCAGCCAGATCCGATCCCAGTACCGGACTTGTTTCAAGGGATGAATCCGTCATTCTCAACGACCATTCCACTTCTCCCGAATCACGGTTCAACAGGTGAACAATGCCGTCATCGGATGCCGCACAGAGGTATTGTTCGGATACGGCAGGTGATGAGAATACGGAGGAACCGAGTGATCTATTCCATATCTTATCACCGGATGATGCTTTCAGGCAGTAGAGATTGTCATCAAATGAGCCGAAATAAACACTTCCATCGTAAACCGCAGGGGATGAGGGAATGTATTCCGCCTGAAAGGACCAGGCTTCGGTTCCGTTGGACCTGTGCAGTGCATAAAGCTTGCCGTCGCAGGAGCCGAAAAGAACCAGGTCTTCCCCGTCTCCCTGGTAGAAGGCCGGAGTCGTATGGACCTGGCCACCGCATCCGGTGAAGTTCCATTTTTCTTTTCCGGTTTCGGGGTCCAGGCAGTAGACGTTGGAATCGTAGGAGGTTATGATTATGGTGTCCTCTTTTAGCTTGGGGCATGAATGGATGGAGGATCCGTCACCAACAGTGGTATTCCATTGGAGAATACCATCCTGGAGGGAGTATGAGAGTACCTCTCCATCCGAGGTAGCCACCAGCATGGTGTCGTTTTCCGGGTCGATCATGGGGGAATTGAAGATCTTTCCCTTCACCTGCCTCTTGTATGACATCTCGCCGTCACTGTTCAGTATGTAAACGGAACCGTTCATGGTGGAAAAGGCCAGAAGGTCCTCCATACCGACAACGGCTCCCTGGACGGGACCATCTCCCTTGAACTCCCATCTTATTTTCATGTCCTCTGGCGACCCGATGGAGTTCGTTCGGGATCCGGTGTTTTCCTCATCTCCCCTGAACGATGTCCAGGTTCCGGATGCGGTCCCCCCAAGCAACAAAACAACGAGGATTGAGGAAAACAACTTCCCTTCCATGGGTGAGGATTTGATAAGCATGGATAAGTAATCTTTGTCCACTTAAGCAATTCCACGGGGAACCTGATCCTCGTAATCCTTCACCGAGTACCAAGCAGAAGCCGTCGAGGATATCCCCGATATGAGGATCAATATGATCAGAACCGGAACCATTCCAAGGAGAGGTTCCGTCAATCCCGGATCGTCGCTGATGAGGGTTCCGGTGAGGGCCACGGATATTATGGAACCCGAAACGGCACCCATGAGGGCAATTATCAAAACAACAGCATTTTCCGACATCAGATAGATGCCCGCTTTCCTCTTTTTTACACCCAATGATCGGTGGACCACCATCTCCTTCCTGAACCTGAGAGACCTGTTGTGGTTGAAAAGTACCAGGGCCCCCATGGCGACCAGCACCCCGAATACAAGGAAATCCCTGAACAGGGAAAGATATGAAAGTTCGTAGTTGAGGTTCTCCTCTGCAAGATCCTCTATTGAGGCAGCCTCGGGGCCGTACTCGGCCAATTGTTCCTCGATCAGAAGGAGATTTTCTTCCGTGGTATCTCCCTTGATCAGGATGAGGTCCCGGGCCGAAGCGGAAGGATAGAGGTTTTTCAGGTTTGCTTCCGACATGACAAATGTTCCGGTGAGGACGGAGGGCCCCAGTATTCCGATCACCTCAAGATCAACGATTCTTCCCGGTGCTGGTTCAAGTTCGAAAATGGTTCCTATGTCACCGAAATAAATCCATCTGAGTGTGTTCTCGTCAACCAATATGGGTATTGTTTGACTGTTTTCCTCCGAGAGTTTTTCCCAGATCTCATCTTCATCCAGATCATCCTTTGTATCAATCAATTCGAATCCGTCGCTGGTCCTCAATCGTTCCGGCATCCCCACAAGCCGAGGAGGAAAAACCGCGTTGATATTGGAGCAGGTTCCTCCCTCTTTACCGTATGTGAGAAGGGAAACCGCCTCCAGATCAAGGTTGTCTATATCCTCTGGTCTGGTACCGAATGATGTTTCCACCAGTATGTCGAATCCGCCCCCGTATGCATCTTCCTCGCTTTCCAGGGATGATCTGAGCAGGCTTCCCATTCCGGAAAGAGACAAGGCCACGGTAAGGACCAGTGCGAGGAACGCTATTCCCAGCCTGGTCTGGCCCGGTCTCCTTGAAAGTGAAGCTGTTACCAGAAGGGTTGTATCAGATAAATCCAGGGAGGAGGGGAGTATGGATGCCAGTATCAGTGCCGAACCCGAACCCGCAAGCATGGAACCGAGCACGAACGGACCTGCCACGTCGAAGGTTCCTCCACCTTCGATCAACAATGCAAGGATAACTATTCCCGCAATCAGGAACAGGACCCCTGATGTAAGAGGCATCCATCTCCCGGTCCCCGAACTCATTCCCGGCTCCTCTCCTCTCGTATTGGACACCGGGACCTTGAGAGCCTCCCTTGTTACCACTCCCAGTACTATCAATGTCGAGATCATTATCCCCGCCGAAACCGATACAAGTACCGAGGGAATTGTTAAAGAGAGGGGTACATCGCTTCCCTCCACCGTTTCCGACCAGATCGTGGAGAGTGTGAGGTTGAGAATATAGGAAATGAAAGCACCCAGCAGGACCCCGAAAAGCGACCCCCATATCAGGGGCCTGAAATTCTCGTAAAGACCGAACAGGGATACCTTGAATCTGCTAATCCCCAGGGATCTGAGTATCCCCCATTCTCCGGCCCTGCGGAGGGAGAGCTCCTTCGTTACTGCGAACAGTACCAGGCCGGTCGATGCCATCACCGCCGTTCCGAAGGTAAGGAACATTCCCGGGAATATGGTAAGCGCTCTTGATGATGAGAGTGCATTCTCCCTGACCGGGATCAATGTCACCTCCAAGGAATTCAGGGAGAGTTCCGATTCTATGGTTTCTGCCTGGTTGTCGTTTTCGATCAAAAGTGCTGTTGTGTCTCCCCAACGGGAGGACCACATCTCCCTGGCTTCTTCCAGATTTATGAAAACCTTGGGAGTGGTCCGGTAGAGATCCCAGTAATTTAGGTCCTCATCCTCGATGGAATTCAGGTCCACCTCGAATCCGGGATCCCAGGTGGTGCAGGAAACCTCGCCCGTGATCCCTTCTATGGGAGGGATAAGATTCCTCTCTGCAAACAGGCCCGAGATGTTGACAATGGCCGCCACTTCAACGGAACTGTTGAAGGTCTCGAGGTTCCCGGAGGTGGTGACCGTTCTGTATTCCATTGTCAGGGTGTCTCCGATCTCCAGGCCCAGGTGTTCAGCGGTCCAGTTGTTTATGACAGCTTCATTTTTTCCTATATTGGTCCCGACATTACCGGAGAGGTCCTCTATGCCGGATACGACCGAATAGGAAAGATTGTCATCTCCGGATCTCAGTGAATCCACGAAATATGTCAGCGAATGATCCGAGATATTTTCTGGATCGACAACCGAGGAATCGAAAAGGAATTGATCGGAGATTATCAATGAACCGCCCGCATCGGGTGCCGCAACCGGTGAGAATCCCGCTTTTTCAAGGGTGAGGGCCTTCTCGATTTCTTCTGTCAATTCCTTTTCTCTTATCCCGTCTTCCGTTGATATGAGGAAGCGATTGACACCGTCTTGGGCCAGTCTCTCTTTCAGCCTGTCGAGGTCCATGAAGCAGGTGGGCAGAACCTCATCCAGGGCATCCTCCCTGTACCTTCCCAATCCCTTGTTTTCAACTATCCCGTCCACCGTGAGATTGAGTTTGATGGAACCCGTGTCCGTGATACCCGGAAGAACATCCTCGCTCCTGTCTCTCGGATTTACCGTTATCAGAATCCAATCCCCTTCCCCCAAAGAGAGGTCCTCCGCCGCCTTTCTGTTGATATATACCGATAGAGATTGCGGGGGACCTTCGATCTTTTCGCCGCTTGTCAGCTCCAGGTTTCCCAGGTCAAGGAACCTCTCGTCGAAACCCATCAATCTGATATCTGAGGATATCTTTTTCTCCGAACCGGCACCTCCGTTCAGAAGTATTATCGGTGCCGCCTCATCCACACCTTCCATATTCTCATTTACGAGGTCCTCCGGTGCGAATCCGGGAGCCTCCAGAACATAATTCACGTCGGAGAGGTTGCTGTCGGTATTTTCCTCCACCATCTGAAAGAGCCCGTCACCGACTGAAAGCGAGGCAAGGACAACCGCAACCAGCAGAGAGACCGGAAGGGCCCTTCCGAGGGATACTCCGGTGGATGCGGCTGAATGCCTCCAGCCCATCTTGAAGAGGACCCGGTGCTCCCTTTTGATAAGGGGTATCAGGATAATGGTGATGATGCCTATTGCTGCGAGAAAAGCGGTTGCACCCAGCCACCATGGTACCGTCCCCATGAACGTTTCAATCATGTGCGGATTATTTAACCGTTATGAGGAATATAATTTAGAAATGGTAATTGTTCCAGCAATAGGAAAATTATTTATGATATCATATTGATATCTTAATGATATCATGTCGTATGTCCAGGTATTATTCAGGATCGATAAAGGTATGATAGAAGAACTTGACAAGCATCTATCAGACTTTGGTTTTAGAACCAGGAACGAATGGTTCAGGGCTAAGGTTAGGGAGTACCTTAGTGATGCGGAAAAAAAAGAAATGCTTGAAAAACTTGATAATTTGACAATTGAAGATATCTCCGAGGATGAGATAGTCCAGATGGTCAAAGATTGGAGAAAGGGGAAGGAAAGGGGTAATTTGTGACAATCATCCTTGATACAAATGTAATTATGGCCGCTTTAATAAAAGATGGCATAGTAAGAAAACTTGTTATCGAAAATGGTGGTGAATTCATAACACCCGAATGGTGTTACCAAGAAATCGAAGAACATAAAGAGGTTTGGAATAGGAAAAATTACCCAGATGAAAAATTAAATAGTATAATCAAAGATTTTAAAGAAAAATATGTGTTTCCAATGAATAAAGAACTTTACTTAAAGAAACTTAAAGAAGCATCTAAGATTATTGGTGATCAGGATGATGCTCCAATTGTGGCATTAGCATTGGAAATAGAGAATAAAGGAGTTTGGACTTTTAATACAAAGGATTTTAATAAAGATGAAGTGAAAGCAAAAATTTCTATATTGGATACAAAAACAGTAAAAAATATGTTAAATTATGAAAAACCAGATGAAAAAAAACCACAAACTCAATCTGAAGATGAAGGTGAGGAGCAATCCTGTGGACAATGAGAATATAACAAGTATGGATAATCCCAAGTTACATAAATTTTCATTTCTTTCGATTTGTAACACTTCTTCGTCATTGTCAGTATTTTTTCTTGAAAATGATTATATAATGCCGTTGATTAACAGCGGCAGATTCCACATCGATGTTATGATGCGGTATGGCGGAGTGTGATCATCTGGCTGCTTTCGACAGGGATACGAGGGAGCTCCTCATTGAGAGCCTCGAGGAGTACAGGAAAAGAAAGCTCCCCGATGAGAGGCTGATAGAAATCGACAGGGAAGGAGAATTCCCTGTCGAGGGCATCAGGGAGATGTACGATCACGACACGCTGGGAATACACCTTATCCTCATACCCGAGGAATACGGAGGTCTCGGAGCCTCCAATTACGACGCCTACAGGATATGCGAACAGCTTGCAAGGATAGATCTCGGAATTGCCACCGGGATCTTCTCAACCTTCCTCGGCCTGGATCCCATAAGGGTCGGGGGAACCCCGGAGCAGAAGGAAAAATGGATGCGGAAGGTGGCGGACGAGAACCTCATCTTCGCCTACGGCGCCACGGAGGCAGAGGCCGGATCGGACCTCGGCAATCTGACGACCAGGGCAGAGAGGGTGGTCGAGAACGGGGAGATCAAGGGCTATGTCATCAACGGATCCAAGACCTGGATCTCCAACGGGGGCCTTGCAGATATCTACATGATCCTGGCAAGGGCGGAAGGAGGCTTCTCCTGGTTCGTGGTGGAAAGGGATAGAAAAGGCTGGGATTTCGGTGTTCCCGAGGACAAGCACGGGATAAGGGCTGCCGACACCGTCGCTTTTACCATGGCCGATATCCGCGTCCCCGGGGAGAATCTGGTAGGGATGGAGGAGGGCCTCGGATTCTCCCAGGCCAAGGAAGTATTCGGATACACCAGGCTCATGGTCGCCGCCATGGGCCTCGGCTGCGGATGCGAGGCAGTTGAAAGGGCAATAAGGTTCAGTCAGACCAGGATACAGGCGGGAGGGCCCCTTTCCGACAAGCAGGGATACACCCACAAACTGATAGTTCCCCACGCCGTTAAACTGGCCGCCGCCAGGTCCTACATCGAGATGGTCGCGGCGGGAATCGACGAGGGGAAGAGGGATTGGGGAACCGAGGGTGCAATTGCCAAGTACTTCGCCACAAATGCCGCCAATGAAGCTGCGGAAGCTTCTATCCAGGCTCTGGGTGGTTTCGGATACGTCAAGGAATACATGGTGGAGAAGATAAAGAGGGATGTAAGGATAACCAAGATCTACGAGGGAACCGACGAGATAATGGAGAGAACCGTCTCCCAGGCAAGGTGGCAGGAGCATGTCAAATCCAGGGCGACCTTCTATCACGACATGGCCAGGTCCATGGAGAAAATTCACAGAAAAAAGGGGGATATCGGTGCCCATGTTATGGGACTGGCCCTGAACGGTCTGAACGTGATAATGGAGAGGTGCAGGGAGCAAAAGCTGACAAGGAACCAGCATGTATCATTCAAGCTTGGAGAGTTTTCGGCGGATGTCGAGGTCTCGATGAACTTCGTCCTAGATGTCATGGAGGGCCTGAACGAAGAGACATTCCCGTACGACAGGGAGACTCAAAAGGCCATGGCAAGGGTCAGGGCGAGGGACTGCGCCCTCAAGATAGCAAACGAGGGTATGTCGCTTGTGATGGGAGCGGGTTCGGGCGACCCCGAATCATTTTACGACGAACTGGAAATGACGAGGATCCTGAATGCTCAGAAGGGGAGGCTTTCGGATATGGACCTTATCGCCTCCAAGTTGAAGGAGGTTTTCAAGGCTTCCTGAGCCGGGGGAATTATGATGAAGATAATAGTTCTGGTGAAACAGGTTCCCGATACCACGGAGGTAAGGATCGATCCCAAGACCAACACCCTGGTAAGGGAGGGAGTCGCCTCGATCATGAACCCTTATGATCAATTCGCCCTGGAGGAAGCGGTCAGATTGAAGGAATCGGTTCCAGGTTCCTCCATCACCGTAATGTCCATGGGGCCTCCCCAGGCCAGGAAGGTCCTCCTGAAGGCTCTGGCCCTGGGAGCTGACGAGGCGGTCCTTCTTTCCGACAGGGCCTTTGCCGGTTCCGATACCTGGGCCACTTCCGTGGCCCTTTCCCATGCGATCAGGAAGATCGGAGATTACGACGCGGTATTGTGCGGTCTGCAGGCAATAGACGGGGATACGGCCCAGGTAGGTCCGGAAACGGCCCAACTCCTGGACATTCCTCAGGTGACCTATGTCGAGAAGGTGGAGTATGATAACGGAGAATTCACATTCATCCAGCAGACCGAGGAGGGAAGCAGAAAGTTGGCCGTAAAGCCTCCTTTCCTGGTTACCTGCATACCTCCGCCCTCATTCCTTCCGAGAATAGCCCCCTTTCCGGGTCTGGTCAGGGCTTCTTCACATCCCTATCGGGTCCTGAATGCGGATGATATTGATGCTGACAGGTCCGAGATAGGACTGAACGGATCACCAACACAGGTCTCGAGGACATATTCCCCTCCACTCAGGGGAGAGGTGAAGATGCTTTCAGGCGATCCCAAAAAAATTGCACGCACGGTGGCGGACATACTTCAGGACAACAATCTACTCGAGGGGGCCGATTAGATGGGAATCGAGATAGTAAGGGAAAACTGCGTGGGATGCGGGATGTGCGTCCCGGCATGTCCCTTCGGTGCCATCTCCATGGCGGATGGAAAGGCCTCCATCGGACCCGAATGCACCCTCTGCGGGGCCTGTGTAAAAGCCTGCAGGTTCGATGCTATCGAATTCGAGAGACCCAAGGGCAGAGGTGTTGACAAGAGTCAGTATTCGGGGATCTGGGTTTACTGCGAGATAAAGGGATCTAAACTCACGGGGTCCTCATTTCAGCTCCTGAACAAAGCCCGGGAGCTCTCGGAGGAAACCGGCGAGGAGGTTTCCGCGGTTGTTATAGGAAAGGATACCGGAGATCTTATCCATGCATTATCGGAACATGGGGCGGATGCGATCTACAGAGCCGAGATAGATGAACTGGATCATTATGACACCGATACCTATTCTTCCATGATTTCAGGATTGATTTTGAAGCATAAACCCTCGATAATGCTCTTTCCCGCATCCCATGCCGGCAGGGACCTCGCACCGAGGGTTGCCTCGACTCTCGGGATAGGATTGACAGCGGACTGCACCGGACTTTCCATCGACGGGGACGGCAACCTTGTCCAGTCCAGACCCGCTTTCGGCGGAAACATAATGGCGGATATCATAACACCCGATCACAGACCCCAGATGGCAACAGTCAGACCTAACGTGTTCAAGGCGGGGGAGCCGGTTGAGGGCAGGAAAGCAAGTATAGTTGATGTTCCCGTAAATCTTGATAGATCATCTCTCAGGGTGATCATAAAAGAGGTCATGAATACCGCCGAAAGCGGAGGAAAGGACCTGACCGAATCCGATATGGTCATTTCCGGTGGCGGGGGTCTGAGAGGACCCGAGAACTTCGGTATACTGGAGGACCTCGCGGAGGCTCTCGGCGGTGTGGTGGGAGCTTCAAGGGTAGCAGTAGATTCCGGCTGGAGGCCCAGATCCGATCAGGTTGGGCAGACAGGGAAGACGGTGTCGCCCAGGCTATACATCGCCTGCGGAATATCCGGCAAGATCCAGCATCAGGTGGGAATGAAGAGCTCGGAGGTAATAATCGCCATTAACAAGGACCCTGACGCTCCCATATTCAAGATAGCCGATTACGGGATAGTCGGTGATCTGTTCGAGATAGTCCCTGCCATAACCAGGGAGATCAGGAATCGATCTCGCCGGTCTTGACTTCATCCTCTTGTTCGGGTTCCTCCTCTTCCGGTCTCAGGTCCTCGGGCCCGTAATCAGGAAGCTCCTCCTGATCAAGGTTCCTGGTCATCTTGAGGTAGAACACAACAGCCCCGCCTATCAGAATAATGGCAACCGCCCCTCCGAGAAGAACCGCATTCCTCGTTCCGTAATTGTCATCCTCCTCGTTTCCTCCCGGATCGGATGGATCCTCCGGTGCCGGGATCCTGATGGTCAGCTTCCGGGATGGTTCCGAGTCAAGATCGGTATTATAGGCGACGATCGTGTATGTGTAGTTTGTATCCTTCACCACGAGTGTATCGTTGTAATCGAGGGTTGAAGCCGACAGCGTGGCAAGTTTTTCCTCGGGTCCCTGCTCCATTCTCCTGTAGACCTTGTAGCCGAGAACAGGTTCGGTTCCCTCATTCTGGGGAGGCGACCATCGCAGATGGATGAAGAGGTCGCCGGTTTCTGCTGCGAGGTCCCTCGGGGGGGTTGGTGCCAGAGGGTCCAGAGGTATACGGTAAGATACCTCCTCGCTTAAGGGTGAAGGTCCCCTCTCGTTGATGGCAATGATCCTGTATGAGTATGATTCTCCCTCTTCCAGGTTCCTGTCCAGGAAAAATGGTTGGTCCGGAGACCTGGTTATAAGATTTTGGAATGATTGATTCCCCACCTTTCTCTGGATTGAATATAGCTGTATCGGAAATCCCCCGTCATCTGCGGGAGCTCTCCAGGTTACGTTAATGTCGCTGTTTGTAGGATCAAGACTTACCTGCAGCGGCGGGGAGGGAGGTCCTCCTGGTGTGGAGGTCACGGTGTCTGAAAGTGCTTCCTCCATCTCCGATCCGTAAAGGGCCGCAACCGCATGAACGTAGGGTTGGCCGTTTTCCACGTCCGTATCGTTGTAGGCTTTCACCTCCGGATTCTCCAGTATCAGTGATTCCAGGGTTGCGTTGCCAACAGCCCTGTATATCCTGAATCCGGTCAGATTTTCCGTATCCGTTCCTTCCGGAAGCTCCCATGAGATGTGAACAAATCCCTTCCCCTGGTCGATTACAATCAAAACAGGTTCGTTCTGGTTCTCCTCCAGACCCGAATTTGTATCCGGTATGAAAGTGAGAAGGATAACGGTTGAAATGAATGTGATCACCGCTGCCGATTTGAAATCCAACCCTGAGGCCCCCATGATACCATATCCCTATAATTCAGATAAAGGGTTTTGGTCGATTTATCCTCTTTTGGTGATCCTAATTATGAAAAATAGCGCCAGGGCCGCAAGAACGGCTCCTGCTATTATCACGATAATAAAGGCGGGAAAACCACCGGTTTCTTCATCGGTTCCCTCCCTGACGGGTACGGAGGAGATATCTGTGGGATCACTGTAATCATCGTTTCCGGGCCTGCCGTCCTTTCCGAGGTATTCCTCCAGATTAGTGTATCCGTCACCGTCGAGATCCCCGGTTCCGTCCCTCCTGTCCACATCCAATCCGAAGAGGTCCTCCCACCAGTCCGGCATCCGGTCTCCGTCCGAATCCGTTGTCAGGGTTACCAATCTCATGGATACCTCGGCTTCGTTCCAGTTTCCAAGGCTGTCCATTGCCTCCACGAAGAAGCTGACGGTCCCCGGAGTCATGTCTGCGGTATCAACTTCTAGGTCGAAGGGGTAGGATGAGAGGTCCTCGGCTGTGGCTATCTGCCCGATTCCTTCGGCTGAGATGGTTGCTTCTCCTATGCCGGAGGGGTCCTCCACCGTTCCCCGAAGCGTTACATTATCACCTCTCAGAAGTATGGAAGGTAGATCGGAGATATCGATAACGGGTCCGTTCGGGTCGTAGAACAGTGATGTTTTGGATTCTTCAGTATTTCCAACGGAATCAACCGCCCTTATAATCAGCTCCAGGTCACCTTCCTGGTTTGTGAGGTCCTCCCCGACCTCGAGTTCGAAATCTCCCCCTCCCCTGATGGAGGAAGTGATCTCTTCGAAAATGATTCCGTTTGCGGACCATTCCAGAAGGGATATTCCGTTCTCATCGCTCACGGTCCCCTCCATTTCATAGGGGGAATTGGGTCCGAAAAGAACGGTTCCCGGTGCAAAGAGGGCAAGATCCGGAGCCTCCCCGTCGAGTTCTATTGCGAGTGAGTATCCGTGGACATTACCCGAGAGGTCCTCCGCCCTGATCTCGATATCATGCATGCCGTGGGACCCCGAGGTCCTTGCCGTGTCCCATTGATATGTGAAGGAACCGTCATCCTGAACGAGGGAGGTAATGTCCGCTGCCATGTTGCCGTCCACGAGGAATGAAAGCGATTCTATCTCTATGTTGTCGGAAGCGAATCCTTCGAAAGTGATGATATCTCCGAGCCTTCTGAGAATACCATCATCCGGTTCGTCTATATCGATGACGGGAGGCTCTCCCTCGATTATATCGAGACCGATCCTGGCGGTGCCGATATTTTCGGAGGGATCCTCCGCTATGATCGATATGTAGTGGTTCCCGTATCCGATATCTGATAGGTCAAGCGTCAGTTCCCAGGAATCCTCCTCCGGGAGCCTCATCTCCGTTCTGGTTGTCCTTTCCCCGTCAACCAGGTAGTACAGATGATCGATCATATGATGGTCGGCTGCGGTTCCCTGGATGGTGATCGTATCGTCCTCGTGGTAGGGACCGGGAGACATACTCGAGATCCGGATCTCGGGGGCTCTTGTGTCGTTTATGTATATCAATTTGGATGAATAATGGTAGGTAACATTGTCCCAGATCCTGCACCATGCGGTATAAGGTCCTGGTTCGATTCCGGAAGCCGTGAAAGTAGCTCTCCAGTATGCTGTTCTTTCCTCATTTCCGTAACTTTGTCGCTGAGGTACCCGCCAATCGGAGATCCCTTCTATCATGGTATGAATTTCCTCGATCCCGTTTCCTGAGTGGGCTCTTCCCTCCAGAACGACCTCGTCACCCAACTCGAATTCGTTTGAATCCATCTGGAAAAATGAAGTTGTGAAGCCAAATATATCGATGCTAACGTTCACTGTTTTTACAGTGCTCTGGGAGTATTTGTTGTTAAAAATAAGGGAAAAGGGCTGGTTGTCAATTAGAGGGAATTCAAAGCTGTCTTCATCGATCCTTTCTTCCAGATAGGAAGCCATGAAGGGGCTTCCGCTGTCATAAAGAGCCATATTTTGGGAATCCATGATAATTGCCGTTAAATCCCCGCCTCCGCCTTTATCCTCGAAAGTATCTCCTGTAAAAGGATTCCTTCCTCTTGTGATGTGGTCTTTCACCTCGAAGCTTATGTTTGCCCTGAAATCGTATCTGCCAACCTCATCTGTCAACCTTGCGATAGGAGCCTCAGCCTGCCTGGGTAGATTGAATTTGGTGTAGTACTCCTCGCCCACGGTTGTATTCATCGCTATCTCCTCTGGAGCTATATTCGGATTCAGAGGATCCTTTCCAAGGTCCCCTCCGTCTGCCACTCCCCAGTAATTTCTATTGTCACCCACCTTGAATGACAGTTTGCCCTTGTGATCCGTGGTTGCGAAATTGGTGGTGGTTTTGAGGTCCTCCATGTAAAACATCTCTGTTTTGAGCTCCACCAGGGTTCCGTCTGCGGGAAGACCAGCCTGATCATAGACCTCCACGTCTATGGTGGCGGTTTCGGTATAAGTGTCGGTCACATCCCAGGTGAATCCGTCTCCCCTCTGATTCCAGACGGTTGAAAGAGTCTTTCCCCAGCCCCTCTCGTAAGCTGTGGGATTGTCTATCATTCCGTCCCAGTGTATCCATCTTCCCGACCAGAACTCGTTCCAGACGTGGTCCTCTGCGGAATTCGATGTCGGAACCACAGGTAACAGGGAAGCTCTTCCTGCAGACGTTCTGAGGTCCTGATACTCTCCGCATCTTCCGATACCCTTCTCGTATATTCTTACAGGTTGGTTGGGCCTTTCGTTGTCTGAGGTGAATGTCATTGATTGATCTATCCATTTGTTGACCGATTTTATTCCGTCGAGAAGGGTTCCGGTCTCGTTCAATAGAACAGGGAGAAGAGGTTGACCGGATTTGTTGTTGACGAAGAACCACTCCCTCCAGAACTTGCCTTCGGGTGGTGGTACGCCGTAATCCCTGTCTCTCGGCTGATCCTCCGCATAGTTATAATCCGGATCGACGTAGGTGGGAAGCTCGTCTCCGAGATCGGGGTGAACCACATACCAGTAGTAGATGTCTCTGGGAAGTTCCAGTAAACCTTCTGTAGTATTGTAGGAGATTGTAGTGTAGTCTTCTTTTTCTACGATTTGTGCATATGGGACCAGTTCATCATGGGAATAGACAAGGTCAGCATTGTGAGTGATTATCTCCGGGAAGAAGTATTCGTTGGTAACTGTCTCCACGGATAGATGGGCTGCAACGAAGGCGATCTCGTCCAGTGTTTCGTTCCCTTCCGAATCGAGTATCTCCTTGGCCAGGGCAATCGCGGGATCGAATGGAAGCACCCTGAACTTCAGGAACAGATCGTCATGGATCCATCCCGGAACGATATCAAGGGCATTCCAGCATTCCCTTGGCAATCCGTAATGCCCGCCTGGAGAGGGTATGGAACCATCCCTCCCGTCGAGGAGGACCCCGTCCTCCTCCCCAGGAAGGATCTGCATCTCGAATTGATAGGTGTTTACTACGGTCCAGATCCTCTCGGGACTCTCCTCCAGGTCCTCCTCGCTGGAAACCTGGATAGGGATCACAGCCATCAATACAAGTACGAGACAGGCTGTATATGATGCGGCTTTCCTCATTTTATCACCGGGAACGATATTTCAGGAGAGGAGTGGGGAATATAAAAATCCTTACGGAGAGGTGTCCAAATGTCACAATGCCTATATCGTTTGGATTTGTTGGCCGATCGTGAAAATGCCCGATCCTCCCGAGTACAAGAATGTCTTTCAGAAGATGGTGGAGCTATACAGCTTTCCCGACAAACCATCGGCCATTGAGAGGTTCTGGGTTGCTGACCTCGAGGAGAACCAGTACAGAAGACTTGAAGGACCTGTCAATGATGAGAGAACAGATTTCGGATCCGTCGAGGAGGCCGGAGAGATAATAGAGAGGTTTGCGAGGTCCTGCGGTGCTGATCTTGTGGGATTCACGAAAATTACAGAGGACCTGATTTTCAAGGGAGCTCAAGTGAAGGGAAAATATGCCATCTCTCTCGGGTTCGAGATGGATCTCGATGACATCAACACGGCTCCCGAACCTCCCGCAGGGATAGAGGCCCTGAGAACCTACTGGAGGCTGGGGTGGATAGTGATGAAGGTGTCCGAGTTCATAAGGTCCCTGGGCTACCCTGCACAGGGACATCAGGTGAGGACCTTTCTAAACGATCCCCCCACGGTCCTCCACACGCTTACTGCCGTGAGAGCCGGATTCGGGGAGGTGGGGAGATCAGGACTTCTGATCACTCCGAAATTGGGACCCAGACTCCGGGTTGGAACGGTCACCACCGATCTGGAGCTCCCGGAATCGGGGGAGAGGACCTTTGGGGTGGAGGAGTTCTGCTCCGGGTGCACAATATGTGCCGATGAATGCAGAGGAGGTGCCATTCCATACGAGAAGAAGATGGAGAGGGGAGTGATGAAATACACCATAGATTACCAGAAATGCCTCCCTGAATTCGCCAAATATGATGGATGCGGGATATGCATCAAGGTATGTCCCTTCAATCGGAGTAGGGATGAATTGAAGAGGTTCGTTGAAGGCATATCAAGAATGAAAAAAAATTGATCATTTCATCCCTTTCTTTCATCAATCTTATTTTGATCAGGTATTGATCCCGCAGCCGGAAGCTCCCTCATTTGATTCACGGGAGGAGCTTTAAGCATATTGTTGTCAACCTTTTTTGATCCTATTCCGGGAGGTCCTGAAGGAACTGTTACCTTGGCATCCTGTTTCTCTTCGGGTTCCTTCTCTTTCTTCTTGAAAATGAATATTACAGCACCAATAATACCGATGATCAGAACCACTGCTATCAAAATTATGACTGCAATGAATCCACCGGATCCTCCGCTTTCTTCATCTTTTTCTTCTTCGATGGTGAAGGTCCAGGTCTCATCGACCTGGTTGCCAGCTGAATCCATTATTATAAGTTGAATAGTATGGTCTCCGGGTGGAAGAGATCCTGTTGTATATGATGTGCCAGGGACCTCGATATAGTTCTCACCATCTACAGATACCATTACAGTGAGACCATTACCATCATCACTGACGGTCCATTGTATCACTGCCTTTCCATCAGTACAGATTTCTTTGGAATCAAATTGGAATGTGGGAGGGGTTGAGTCAACGAGGATATCATGTGGATAATCGAGAGTATACTGCCATCCACCGATATCTACAACCGTCAATGATATGGAATGGGTGCCATCCTCGAGGTCTGCAATATAGCTGGTATCATTTCCATCCAGATCAATTTTATTTCCATCGATTGTGAGATATAGTGATTGGATACCGACATCCTCATCGATCTCCCATTCCAGTTTCAGATCTGTTTCGTTTGTAATTTCAATAGAAGTATCCTTCCAGATGGCTCTGGGTTCTGTTGTATCAACAACGATCGTTGTTGTAATTGTTTCTAGATTTCCAGCTAGGTCAGTTGCATTCAATATTACATCGAATATCCCATCCTGATTCAAAACAACTGAGTAAGAATCCTTGTACGTGACATCATTTGGTTTCAGATCTCCGATTGTGAGGAACATATTCTCTATTCCATACAGATCGTTGGCTTTCCATTCGATCTCTATACTCGTGGAAGTGAATACGTCCATTTCATCGAATTCAAGTTCGGGAGGAGTGACATCGACGATCACGGATATCTGAGCCTCATCCATGTTCCCTGCAAGGTCATATGCTCTGATCGTGATGGTATGTTCTCCTTCCGTCAATCCCGCTTCTCTGGTAGTCTCCAATCCTCTGTTATCCCAGTCCTTTTCATCAACTCTCAGTTCGTAGTGATCGATCCCGTAGTCATCCACAGCGTTCCAATTGAGACCGAATTTCCATGTATTGATATGATTTATTTCATCAGCATTCAGGAATCCGACCGTAGGGTCCTTTGTGTCCTTGATCACAAGGAAATCAGATTGAATGTAGTTCCCAACCTCATCCACGAGTCTGAGTGTAACCAGGTATTCTCCATCCTCGGGAAAATCCATTTCATATTCGTATGATGTGCCAATGGAGAAGAATTCTTTGTCAGCACCAAGTCTGAGAAATGCCTCCGACCAGAGGAATTTTTTTCCGTAGGTCCATTCTAAATCGATTGTATCTTTATTGAATACGGTTCCGTTTTCCGGGGAGAGGACCTCCACCAGATCCTCGTTTGAGATCTTGAAAGTAATCTCCAGTTCAGAGAGATGACCCGCTCCATCCAGCGCCTCGATCCTGAACACATGGGATCCTTCATCAAGCACTCTTTCAACAGAGAAATTCTCATCCTCAAAGACCCAATCTTTATCATTGAATCTGTATCTCACAGATTCCAGTCCAACTACTTCAAATATACTGCAATTGAATTTCACAGAACTGGTTGATATGACCGATCCGGATGTGGGACCACTCAATTCAATCAGCGGAGGGTTCCTGTCAACTATGAAATCAACTGTTTCTGTTATCTTTAATCCCAGATCATCTGTTAGAGTCAAGGATAGTGAATGAGGACCCTCTTCAAGGTCCAGATTCTTTTCCCTTTCTTCATTATCCAAGGTTGATTTTGCACCATCAATAGTCAAGTTTTGCTTTACCACGGGGAAATACTCGTCAATATCCCATTGGACGGGAACGGGATCATATTCAATGTAATAACCGTCCATTATTGTTGTAAAATTAATGACCGGATTAGTTTCATATAGTTCAAGTTCAAGATATTCGAAATTGAACAATCCATTCTCATCCGTTGCTTTCAATGTTAGATTATAGGTTCCTTCTTCGAGATAATAAGAAATTGAACCGTTATCCTTGACATCATGGATCAAACCCTGGGTATCATTCAATTCCAACTTTTTTATGCCATAATCGTCCTCCGCATACCAATGAAATCTGTTGTAAGATCTTTCAATGGGCCCGGATGAATGACTGAGAAATTCCACTTTAGGTTTGATAATATCAAATTCCGGATTTGTGAGGGAAAAATCATCTTGGTTGTAATCTGTGATATTGTAGGTTTCATCGACTATTCCATCTCCTCCAACATCGGGAGATGTGTGATCATTCCAGTAATTCCCCATTCCATTCCAATCCCAATCATTTTTTTCATTTCCACTGAGAAGAACATCTGCTTGACAGCCGGTGGACCCTATGTTGTTATTGAAGAATTTATTCCTCCAGATTATGTTATCCCTGCTCCATCTAAGGTAGATGGCAAAGGAAGTGCAATTGCTGAAGGTGTTGCCTCTTATCTCGTAGTTCCTCGAATATGACAACCTGATTCCGTGAGTACATAAACTGAAGGAATTATCTCTGATTATTGTAAGATTCTTGGTTTTATCCGCACCGAATACATGAATTCCTCTCATTCCGGTTCTGAAGGTATTGTTATAAATCTCACCTGAATAATAATCATTAAGTTGGATCTCACTATTTATGAAATTGTTATATTTTATGACGCTATCAAATGTTTTGACATGACACCAAATATATGAGTTGTCAAATGTACAGTTTTCAACCAGATGGGTTCCATTAATCGTGGGGTAAATATCCATATTCTTAAACGATGAATTATCAATGACAACCCCTCCTCCGTCACCATAAAAATGAACTTCCGGTTTTATCTGGTTATTTGTATTGACAATACTGGAATTGATGAATTTCAAAAAACTTAAATTTTGAAAAACAACAACCTCCGAATCAAGGGTTGCTGAGAAATTACAGGATACAATTTCCAGATCTAAACAACCTATACCTTCAAACAATTTATTGGAATCCAAAGAAATATTATCCATCTTAATATGGGTATTATTCTGGAATTCCATCCTTTTGCCGGTTCCCTGCCCCCATGAGATCCTAGAAATGGTAAAGAAATCACTGGTATTTTTTACCTTGATCTTGTTTCCATTCATGGAAAGACCCGAGATCAAATAAGGATCAATTTCGGTTCCGTTTCCAGTTATCTGTGAGTATTTTCCAAAATCATCATCTCCATCGATTATAAGGTCCTCATCCATTGAGAGATTGGATGATCCAAATTTCTCATGTGCCCCATCAACTCTGATTGAATTTTGATTTATGAAGGAATAAACAACAGAGATCATTAATAATCCAATTAATATTGTTTTTATATTCTTTGAAAATTTTCTTCTGTCCGTGCCTCTCATATTTCCACCTTCTCCCAAGATGTGTTTTATTCTTGCTCATTTGATATAATCAAATCGGTTTCATGAATATTTTTAACCATTTTCAACTTCCAGCTTCAACTCCTGATCTCCCCTCTTCCGATGGAAAATGAGAAGTCCAATTCCTCCGAAAGTGAGGATCGTAGTGACCACCAATACAATGATGAACCAGAGGAGATCATCTCCTGTTTCAGGCTCATTATATGGATTATATCCATCGGGGAATCCCGCAGGTCCCTCTTTTTCCATTCCGACAATGATATCCACGTAGGTGCTGATATTGTGTCCGGGGGAACCGTCATCAGCATACAATATGATTCTGTGATATCCCATCTGGAGCTTCACCTCTTCTACAGATCTCGTTGATATGATGCCAGATAGGTTTGAATGCCACGTGAGATGGATATCATCGAATTCACCAAGTCCGTCGTCACTCGTTCCGGTAGCATCCAGTCTGACCATGTCCGATGCATAATGGAAGGATCCGTTCAGTGGATCCGATATCACGGGTTGTGGGGGTTGATTATCAGGCCTGTTCTTCACATCTACCGTTACAATCTCGGAAATCCCTTCGTTATTCACACGATCAAGACATCTTGCCTGTAATTCCAGATCCGAGGGATATGTGGAAAGAGAAAAGGATCCGTAAACCTCACCATTGTCGTAATGGGATTCCATCTCCATCCAATTCCCCCATTCATCATCATTCACCCTTTTCCTTATCCGGACCGAATCGGGATCAACTCCGGATCCTCCGTAATCATGAGCCTTCACACTGATGCTGAGGTCTCCCTCCATCACTTTGTCCCGGTTGACAGGGCTCATGATCTTTATTGCGGGAGGCTCCATATCGAAACCTATGGGGATCATTTCAGATTCACCGGTGTTCATGTTGAGGTCGGTTGCCCTGAACTTAACGAATCCGTTCCAGCCATTTCTGCCTGAAACCTCTGCTGAAAGGTTTGCCGACATATTCCCTGTTCCCGCAGAAACCTTCAATCCTTTCCTCGTCCAGTCGTTTGACGGTCTCATGTCCTCACCAAATATCCTGAATTGAATGCTCTTGATATCTATACCACCTGGATCGGTTCCATTGGAGGGGATATCATGAACCGTTGCATTGACCACAATATCCTTTACTCCAAACCAGAGTGGATTATCTGTTTGAAATTCAGGCGGGTTCCTGTCAATTTCCTCCCTGTGTCTCCATGTTTCCGAGACCCTCCCTGTCCAGTCAACGGCATGTAGTGATGTCCTTATCTCCGAATCATCGATCTCACCGTGAAAAAATGACGATGATGGATGGTATACTCCCTCTGATCCGAGGAATTCGTATCTGCCGAATGGATCCTCCATCTTGATCGAGATCCTCGATTCGTCACCTCCGTATCTGTAATATATTTCAATTGGAACGAATTCCTTCTCTCTGACCTCGTATCCTCCGAAGATAGGTCTGGTTTCGAGATCGGTCCAGTTCAGGACTCTTTCACCGCCAAGTATTACCTTGATCTCTCCTTTTCCCTCCAATACCATTCTGATATTTCCCGTCCTTTCCTGCATCAACCATCCGTGCCATCTTACGGAATAATCATTTGGGTGTATCTTGCTTGGTTCCGGTCCCCATTCATCCCACCGGAGATCGAATCTCTCCTCGATGTAAGTGTACTCCTCGTTTGTGAATCCCATATCCTGACAGCAGGTGGCAAACAGGCCCCCTTCTTCCATCACAGGACCTTCATGATATTCACCGCAATCCAGATTGTAATACTTTACACCGGA
The DNA here is from genome assembly GCA_964445525.1 of uncultured Thermoplasmatales archaeon. GTDB lineage: Archaea > Thermoplasmatota > Penumbrarchaeia > Penumbrarchaeales > Penumbrarchaeaceae > Penumbrarchaeum. Next base: position 67,015 of record CAYULA010000009.1, read on the forward strand.
TTCCCCCTGATCCCCATCCTTTCCGAGTTCATCTTTCCAATCCATAGTAAGGTTGTAGGATTTCTCATTGAAATCCTCCAAATCCATATCATGGGTTATCATCTCCGGTTTCGATGGTGATTCCCTGTCGATGGGAACGATGACATCCAGATCATTGCCAGGGTCCGGGGGAATGTTTCCGGGTACTAGGTGGTCTGGCAGATCCAGTGCAATATGGAGCTCCTCAATATCCACATTCCTTGTTATTGTTTTGAGTATGGGATCATCTCCGTTCAGGAATGAGTCCCTTACCTCTTCATCGTCCATCAGGGCGATCCTCACTGAGGACGGATCCGGGGTCCTTTCTGGAAATCCGTTGTAGATCACCTGGAATCCGGAAACCACCAATTCATCTCCGGGTAGTGCATGTCCACCTGTTTCCTCTATTGGTATTCCATCTGCGATCACGATGGGTGTTCCTGCAAGCCTTAGATCCTTTCTGAAATCGATCCTGTCTTCGAGGATGGAATAAATTTTGTCTCCCTTGTCATCTATCAATGTGACCTTCACATCCGTTTTACCTTTGAATGGAATCGACCAGTTGAAGTAGAGGTCCATCTCACAATATCCGATTCCGCTCCCATTGTGGTGGAATCCAGATGATAATATCTTCACGTCCTTGTTGTCGCCATTTATAAGCATTGATCCCTTTTCATCAGTGGAAAAAATCATTCGGGAAGAATCCTGTTTGAGTTCCATCTCCACCCTTTCGATATTGTTTTCTTTGTTCGTATCCAGGAATGAGATGTTCCAATTCGATTTCCCAGACCTGCAGAAAACCTTGCTATCAACCACTGCAGGACCTTTCACTTTGAGGTCCTTGAACCTGTATCCGAATCCGTATATGATGAAAACCTCTCCACAACTTGGTTTGGCATTGTTCTCACCGTCAGCAAAGGAGGAAGTGATGAAGAGATCGGGAAATCCGTCTTTATCGAAATCCCTCACCTTCAGGATCCAGCCCATACTATCGCCCTCATCTTCTGCTGCCAATGTAACGGAATCGGAGGGTTGATTGATAATAATCCGATTCTCCTTTCGGGCTAAAATGTTCTCACTGCTGTAAGCCGATATCCACCCTTTTCTCATGGATATGCTTCCGTCAGGATTCATCATCCATCCTACTTGATTCGCAATTAGAAGGTCCGGATCTCTATCTTGGTCTATATCACAAATTTCGAATTCCCTGCCAATCTTATCTCCTGAATAATCATCATAGCCTGATCCTTTTATATTATACCCCTCAAGAACTATGTCGCTCACCTGTTCGATGGAAGCCGATACCGGAAAGCTTGCATTTTCCTTTCCCAGAATGACATGGATTTCCCCGCATCCCTGCCTGCCGTTATCTGATCCATCTGCCTCGGGTGCACCCACGAGAATGTCATCTTTTCCATCGTTGTTTATGTCGTAAACAACGATATCCTTTCCCAGGAGATCCTTGTGATCCATACCCGTATAGGAACAGGTCCAGTTCCGATTCTCGGACATGAAAGTTATGGACAACATTCCAGGACGGTTTTGTGACTTCAATCCGGGATAATTTTCATCCCCGCGGATGAAATCGATATATCCGTTTCCGTCGATATCTCCTGAAAATGTCTCAACAGGTTTTCCTGGTTTTTCCACATAGGTAAAGGGTGTATCCTCATCAATGACTATCAATTCGGGAAATCTGTTTCCATCACCTTCGAATATATATCTTCTGTATCGCAGGTTTATTGTAGGATGAAGCAGAGGATCTTCCATAATGAAGACAAGATCATAACCTACATCAGTTTTTATGATCCTCGCATTCAATCCAATTTTCAAACCGTAAGGTTCCAGATATGGACCTATGATTCTGGTTCCTGCTATATCCTCGATTTCAACAACTCCGGTAAGTGAGGTATTATCGAGACCGTTGCTTTCGGAGCTGATTTCAAATAAAGATATATACGATCCACTGAGTAAAAATAAGAATAGTAAAATGCTGAAGCTCTTCCTGGATGGCCTCCTCACTCTTACCCACCGCGTTGAAATTAATTGAAATTGTTTTAAATCATTCCGGTTCGGATTTGTATTATAAACCGTTCAAAGAACCATCCTGATCATGATAAGAGAGAAATGCGTTTCCAGGTGAGACGATATCTCCCCCGTTTTCTACTCCCTCCCGATAATATTAATATCCTTTTAAAAGGCCAGTGAAGAGGAGATATCTTCACATAGAGGTGTATTAAATGTATGATAACGTTCGTATGGAGGTGAAGGTAAAAGCCTGTACTATATTGTGGATATGACACCGCCCTTCTTTCCTTTATTCCCATTAATTCACTTGTTGTTGAAATAATGTTATCTGTCTGACATTTACTCTAATACAAAAATTGCAATTTTTTTACGTCAATAAGTATAAAATGAAAGAATTGAAAGATATTTTCGAACATTAATTTTATTAACCTAATCAGGTTAAAGGAAAATGCTCCTTATCTGATAAGTGAAGTTGACTTCAAAAACCCCTCGGAGGATCGTTCCCATGAGTCCTTACACCGTTAAGACAATACTGAGTATCAATAGAGACCTCTTACTTTACAGCGCCCCCGCCGAAGATGATGTGAAAACCGTCCTCGAGTCATCGAGAAGGGGAGCCATCGGCATTTTGGACCTGGAATATCTGGATGCCGATTCCATCACCAGGAGTGTGGAGGAGCTCAAGAAATCCGGACTGCCGTTCGGGGTGAGGATCGATCCCATGAGCGACAAGCTCATGACACTGATGTCGGGGGATGTTCCGGAAAACATGAGAGTGCTGGTCTCCATCTCCAAGGAAGGACTTCCGGCCATGGTGAGGTCCGGCGTCTACGACACCGCCCATGATATGAATATCAAGGTCTTCCAGGAGGTCTGCACCAGGGAGGAGGCGGAGGATGCCGCAGACGGCGGATGCGATGCGATCATAATCAGACCGTTCGAGGGCGGAGGAAGGGTATCATCCCTTGAATCTGCGGAACTCCTGAAGGAGGTCAGATCCGTTTCAAAGGAGGTACCGGTCCTCATAAGAGGCGGTTTCGCAAAAGAGCAGATTGATAATATCGAAGTTGAGGGATACGTTCTGGACCAGGAGATCCTGGGACCTTATTACCTTCCGATGTTTGTGAAGAAGTCCGTATCGGCGGAAGCGGATCCTTCGGTTATCACCTTGATGAAGGATATCGGAAGGACCATGAGATTCATCGCGGGACCAAAGGAGATCGATGAATTGACACAGCTCGAAAAGGACCTCATGGCAGAGGGCGAGCCCAAGGAAGTCTACAAAGCACTCAAAACGGAAATAAAGGATAGAATTGAAAAGACGATCAAGGGCCAATCCCTCCTCTATCCCGCGGGAGAGACAGCATTGAAGGGACCCTCGGTTCCCTTAGATGAGATCCTCCCTGCCAAAACAATTTCCAACTCAAAGGAAAACGTTACGGTTAATGGAAAACCCGTTCCACCGAATTATCATGACAAATCCATTGCCATTGTCGGCATGGGAACCGTTTTCCCAAAAGGTATCGGTCTAAAAACTTTCTGGAAATCGGTGCTCGACGGTGTTGACGCATGCATGGAGATCCCCAAGAACAGATGGGACTGGAAGCTCCACTACGATCCGGATCCTTCCAAACCCAACAAATCCTACACAAAGATAGGAGCATTCGTCACGGATTTCGAGTTCAGCTGGATCGATTTCAAGATCCCGCCAAAGGTGGCAGAAAAGATCGATCTATATCAGAAGTTCGGCCTTGTTGCCGCAACCGAGGCCCTCAAAGATTCATCTCTCCTGGAGATCAAGGGCCTCGACCTGAACAGGGTGGGTGTGATAGTTGCAAATTCCGCAGGGGGAGAGAACAGGGACTGGGTTTCAACCAGGATCAATTTCGAGGAGGTCCACGTATGGATGCAGGAGACCGAGATCTGGAAGGACCTCCCCGAAGATGCCAGGAAGAAACTCTACGAGCAGACCAGGGAGAGGGTTGATCAAAACACGATCGACATCACGGAGGACACCATGCCGGGGTCCCTTCCCAACATTGCCTCCGGCAGGCTGTCCAACACATTCAACTTCAGAGGACCCAACATGATAACGGATGCCGCATGCGCATCGGCGCTTGCGGCAATGTTCGTGGCAAGGAATTCTCTTCTTCTGGGACAGATAGACGCCGCCCTTTCGGGAGGGCTCGAGTCGCTGATGTCCAGCCACGGTTTCGTGGAGTTCTGCAAGATAGGAGCGTTGACACCTGACGGCTCCAGGCCATTCTCGGACGGTGCCAACGGTTTCCTCATGGGAGAGGGAGCAGGTATAGTCGTCCTCAAGAGGCTTGAGGATGCGGTTGCAAACGGGGACAAGATATATGCGGTTGTCAGGGGCATCGGAGGTTCCTCGGATGGCAAGGGCAAGGGGATAACAGCTCCCAATCCGGAAGGACAGAGACTTGCCGTTCAAAGAGCAATGGAGGATGCCGACATAGAGAGGGAAACCATCTCCTTCATCGAGGCCCACGGAACATCCACGGCGGTGGGAGATGTTGCTGAGGTCAATTCCCTTAAATCCATATTCGGGGGCCTCCCGAGAAATTCGATAGGTCTCACCTCGGTTAAATCCCAGATCGGGCATCTGAAATCCGCCGCAGGGGTTGCCGGCGTGGTAAAGGCGGCAATGGCCGTGAAAGAAAAGGTCCTCCCCCCGCAGATAAATTTCGAAAAACCCAATCATTACATCAAATGGGAGGAAACACCCTTCCATGTGATAACCGAACCCAAGGAATGGAACAGGATCGCTCCCGACATTCCAAGGAGATGCTCGGTATCCGCCTTCGGTTTCGGGGGGACCAACTTCAATGTGGTTTTGGAGGAGTTCGATAGAGACATCTATGACGCCTGGAAGAGATCCAAGGATTCAAAACCCGAAATCATCCCGGAATCCGTTCCCGAAATGCAGGTCGAACCGCAAGAAGAGTTACCCGTTGATATGGAAGGTATCAGATCATATCTGGAAAAGGAGGGCCACAAGGAGGGTGAGGTATTCCTGTTCTCATCCGATAATCCGATGGACCTCCTAAAGCAGGCTTCAAAAGCAGTTGTGAAAGCAAAGGAGATAGTCGAAAAAGGAGGGAGGCTGAGAGACGCTTTCAGCATGCCCTCGTATGAGGGCAGATACCGCCTCGGAATAATGGCAAAGGACCCCGACCACTTCGAAAAACAGGTGGAGACCCTCAAGAAGGTTGGCATGAACGAGAAAGCTTTGATGGCCCTCATGAACAAGGGCATCTTTGTAGGAGACAGGGAAAGGATGGACCATGGAAAGGTCTGCTTCATGTTCCCTGGTCAAGGATCCCAGTACATCAACATGTTCCGGGACCTCTCCGAAAAATACAGGGTCGTGAAGGAAACCTTCGAGGAAGCCGACAGGGTGATGTCTGACCTCATAGACGATCCCCTTTCATCATATGTTTTCAAGGACTTGAAGAGAGGAGATCCGGGTTTCGACGAGGCATCGGAGATGCTCAGAAGGACCGAATTCAACCAGCCATCCATGCTCACGGTTGACACTGCGATGTATCAGCTCCTCAGAAAGCTCGGAGTGGAACCTGACCTGGTAATGGGTCACTCCCTGGGTGAGTACGGGGCTCTCATAGCTTCCGGGATCATGAGCTTTGATGATGCCCTGAGAGCGGTCTCGGCACGAGGAAAGGAGATGAGGGACCTAAAGGTGGACGATGTGGGAAAGATGGCATCGGTGATGGCTGGCCTTAAGGAAGTGGAAGAGGTCCTCAAGGATATCGACGGATACGTGATACCCGCCAACAAGAACTGTCATGTTCAGACCGTGATAGCGGGCAATACCGAACCGGTGGAGAAAGCCGTTGAAAAATTCAAGGAAATGGGCATAGACACCGTCATCATACCAGTATCACACGCCTTCCACAGCGAAGTGGTGGCCCCCGCCAAGGTTCCTCTGAGGAACTACCTCTCAAAGCTCGATATCAAACCTCCCAAGATACCTGTTCTATCAAATGTGACAGCGGACCTCTATCCCATGAAAGGATCCCCTGAGGAGATAAAAGAAAAGGTACTGGACCTCCTCAAGGAACAGGTTGCCCATTCCGTCGAATGGATGGGGGAGATAGACAGAGCCTACAAGGAAGGATGCAGGACCTTCATAGAGGTAGGACCCAAGAGGGCCCTTACCTCATTTGCCTACAACCTGATGGAGGAGGATGTGAAGAAGGGAAAGGTTTTCCCCATAACCTCCAATCATCCCAAGAAGGGAGGAATTCAGACATACAACGAGATGGTTGCATCCCTCTGGTCGCTTGGATTCGATCTGAAGATACCGGACCTAAACGATGACAATTACTACAACAGGGAATTCATAGAGGCTTTCAAACCATATGTAGAAGATGATCCCAAAGAGGAACCTGTGCAAGAGGTGGAGATACCCGCAAAGAAGGTAACGTCATCCTTCGAATCCTTCAAAGATGAGAACTCGGACCTGATAGAAGAGTTCCTGAATAAGGTCTATGAGAGGATGCCGGAGAAAGAAAGGGTCAAGGAACCGGTAAGACGCGATGTCGATCTCTCCGGCACGGGAGCTACGGTTCCTTCGAGGAAAGGGGCAAAGGTGGTGATTTCCGGAGCCGCAATGGGCCTTCCCGGTACCTTCAAGAACATATTCGATCCCGACAACCTTGGCTACCTGGTGGAGGGCAGAAACCTCATAGAGAACATTGATGAACAATACCTGGATAGGTTCATAGACAAGCACATAGTGAGGCTTGACAAGAAACCCGACGGAAGCGCCGAGATGGTTACGCTGGACGATCCTTCCATGGTAGTCAAGCTTTCGGGAAAACTGGGCAAATTCGATCTGGTGGAGGAGTTCGGGGTTCCCGAATCCCTCAACGATGTGCTTGACATCACCACCAGGATGGCATTCGCCTCCGCTCTTCTTGCTCTGAAGGATGCGGGCATACCGCTCGTTAAGAGATATGCCCAGACCTCCACCGGGTCCTTCCTTCCCGAAGAATGGGAGCTTCCCCTCGAGATGCAAGAGGACACCGGTATAGTCTTCGCGTCCGCCTTCCCTGGAACCAACAACCTGATAGACGAACTAACCAACTACTTCACCGCCAAATTCTCCAAGGCGGGAAAGGAAGAGAAGCAAAAGCTCTACGACCAGCTGAAGGAGAAGGTAAAGGGAACGGATGCGGAAGCGGAACTGGACAGCTGGTTCGAATCCGTAAGGAGCGAACCAGAATCAACCTACGATTTTCCCCGGCTGTTCATGTTCGAGGTCCTTGCCATGGGACATTCGCAATTCGCCCAGTACATTAAAGCGAAAGGACCCAACACCCAGGTGAACTCGGCTTGCGCCTCCTCAACCCTGGCGGTTTCCATCGCCCAGGACTGGATACAGATGGGAAGGTGCAAGCGTGTCATAGTTCTCGGAGCGGACGATCCCGCCTCCGATACAATGATAGAATGGTTCGGGTCCTCGCTTCTTGCAATGGGTGCTCTAACTCCAGAGAAAGATGTTACCCAGGCGGCACTACCCTTCGACAGGAGAAGGAAGGGAATGATAATAGGATCCGGGGCCGCAGCTTTGATAGTGGAAGCTGAGGAGGAACCGAGAAGAAGAGGAATGAATCCCATCGTGGAGGTTTTAGGATCACATATAGCAAATTCGGCTTTCCACGGATCCAGACTGGACATTGCTCACATAGCGAGATCCATGGACCATTTCATAACCTGCATAGAAAAAGAGTGGTCAATTGACAGATACGAGATAGCTCCCGATATGATCTTCATGTCCCACGAGACCTACACCCCTGCCAGGGGAGGATCCTCCGCAGCCGAAGTGGAATCGCTGAGGAGAACTTTCGGTGACAATTACAGGGACATTCTGATAATGAACACCAAGGGATACACCGGGCACGCTTTCGGAGCCTGCATAGAGGACCCTGTTCTGATCAAATGCCTGGAGGAGGGTGTGGCAGTTCCGCTCGCCAATCTCACACCGGACCAGATCGATCCCCAGTTCGAAGGCCTTCAGCTCTCAAGTGGGGGAAAGCACAACAGGCATTACGGTCTCAGGATCGCCGCCGGATTCGGATCCCAGCTTGCCTTCCTCCTGGTCAGGAAACCCGATGTCCAGGGCAGATATATCAGCGAGGAGGCATACGATTCCTGGTTGAGATCTGTTGCAACCACGGAACCGGTAGAACTCGAGGTATACAAGAACAATCTCAGGCTCAAGGATCAGGGAAGGGAGAACCTTATCCCCAGCCGCGCTGTCAAGAGGGAATCCTCCGCGATAGGATATACCAAGGCAATGGCGGAAGATATTGACAGAGGGAGATTCGAGGATTACAAGGAGAGGGTAATCACCATATTCTCGGAAAAAACCGGGATCCCCAGGGATATGATCGAGATCGATGCCGACCTGGAAACGGATCTTGGGATAGATTCGGTTAAGCAGGTGGAGCTCTTCGGAGCGGCCAGGATCGCTTTCGATCTGCCAAAGGACGAGGGAGTCAACCTCAGGGACTATCCCACTCTCAGAGACGTTATCCAATACATAATGCTGAAGAAAGAGGGAAGGGACGGATGGAAGAAAACCGAAACCGAAGAGAAAAAAGAAGAACCTGAACCCGAAGAGGAGACCGAGGTTAAAGAAACTGGTAAAGGCGAATGGGAATCGGTAAAGGACAGGGTTGTTTCGATTGTATCGGAGAAGACGGGTTACCCGGAGGACATGCTGGACATCGATCTTGACCTGGAGGCGGACCTCGGAATAGATACCGTGAAGCAGGTTGAATTATTCGGTATGGCAAGGGGAGAATTTGATCTTCCCAAGGATGATTCAGTCAACCTCTCGGAATTCAATACGCTCAGAAAGATAGTGGATTACGTGATGGAGAAATCGGGAGGGGAACCATCCTCGAAGGAGGAGGAAAAAATCCCGGAAGAAGCTCCCGGGAAAGAAAATGAGCCTGTGGAAGGAGAGAAAGCTCCCGAAAAAGGAGAAAAACCCCCGGAAAAAACCGAGAACCGCTGGGAAAGCGTAAAGGACAGGATCATTACCATCGTTTCGGATAAGACGGGTTATCCCGAGGATATGCTCGAACTCGATCTTGATCTGGAGGCGGACCTCGGAATAGACACCGTGAAGCAGGTGGAACTGTTCGGGATGGCCAGAGGCGAGTTCGATCTTCCAAAGGACGATTCCATCAACCTCTCGGATTTCAACACGCTCAGAAAGATAGTGGATTATGTGATGGAGAGGTCCGAAGGAGAGGGCGAGGGTGAAGCTGATCAAACACCCGGACAGGTCGAAGAAAAATCTCCGCCTGAAGTAAGCGAGGAGATATCTCAGGAAGAAACTCCCTCCAAATCATCAGAACCAGGAGCCGCCGACTGGGAATCGGTGAAGGACAGGGTTGTGTCCATCGTTGCGGAGAAGACCGGATATCCCGAGGACATGCTTGAGCTTGATCTGGACCTGGAAGCGGACCTCGGAATTGACACGGTAAAGCAGGTTGAACTGTTCGGTATGGCCAGAGGCGAGTTCGATCTTCCCAAAGACGATTCCATCAACCTCTCGGATTTCAACACACTGAGAAAGATAGTGGATTATGTGATGGATAGGTCCGGAAGAAATAAGGAAGTTAAACCTGAAGAGAAAGTCCGGGAAGAGGTTGCGGAGGAGAAACCGGAACAACCGGTCGAGGAGCCGGAAACAGAGAAGCAATCCGATGGTGCCGACTGGGAATCGGTGAAGGACAGGGTAGTGTCCATCGTTGCGGAGAAGACCGGATATCCCGAGGACATGCTCGAGCTTGATCTGGACCTGGAAGCGGACCTGGGAATAGACACCGTGAAGCAGGTGGAATTGTTCGGAATGGCCAGGGGCGAGTTCGATCTTCCCAAAGACGATTCCATAAATCTCTCGGATTTCAACACACTGAGGAAGATCGTTGACTACGTGATGGGCAATATCAGCGAGAAGGAATCCGAATCTGAAGCGGAGAAGAAAGAGGCACCCGATGCGGAGGCAGAATCCGTACCGGAAGAAGAGGAGGTTCCCGAACTCGACGAGGAGAACCACTGGGATAATGTGAAGGAAAAGGTGGTCTCGATCGTGGCGGAGAAGACCGGATATCCCGAGGATATGCTCGAGCTTGACCTGGACCTGGAAGCGGACCTGGGAATAGACACCGTGAAGCAGGTGGAATTGTTCGGAATGGCCAGAGGTGAGTTCAACCTTCCGAAAGATGATTCCGTGAATCTATCGGAGTTCCCCACCCTCAGGCACATAATCGATTATGTGTCCTCAAAGATGCTTGAAGGAGGCACCGGAGAGAAGCCGGCAAAAGAACAAGAAGACGAGAAACCTTCCATTGAGCAGCTCAAGGAGAGGATAAACAGATGGGTCCTACGTGCAGATGAGAGGGAACCTCTCCCCGATCCCAAATCCAAGCCGCTCAAAGGAAAGAAATTGATCGTATACGGAGCAAGCAAGGAGGAGGCCGACCTGGCATCCGAGATCCTGGGATGTGATGCGGATGCCTATCCGGAAAACGAGGAAGGTGACCTATCCGCCTATGACGGTATTGTAAATCTCTATCCGTTGAGGCTGTCCGGTACATCCATTCCGGATGACTGGGAAAAGGAGACCGAGATGGCGGTGAAGGTACTTTTCAGGATAGTCAAATCAATGGAAAAGGTACTGAAAAACGGCGGATATCTTCTATCAATAACCGGGATGGGGGGAAGGTTCGGGCTCGGGAAAGATCCCAATCCCATACATGGAGCTGTGGCCGGATTCACAAAAGCCGTCAACCGGGAATTCCCGGAATCCGTATCAATGGTTCTTGACGTTGACCTCGGATCGGACATCCGTGACATTTTCTACAGGCTCTCAAAAGAGATCTCATCCGACCACGGACTTCCGGAGGTAGGCTGGGACGGGAAAAAGGGATACAGACCGGTTCTCCGGATCTTCGAGCCTCCCAGACCCGAATTCTTGGAACTTAAGGACGGGATGAACATCCTCGTGACCGGAGGAGGTTCCGGCATAACGGCGGAGATAGTGAGGGAGCTTTCCAAAAAGGCAAAACTGGATCTCCATCTTACGGGTAGAACCAGGATCCTCGAGGATGTGGAGAGACTGGCAGGTCTTGATGAGAACGAATTGAAAGCCGAAAAGGATGCCATCAAGGAGAGGCTCAAATCGGAAGGAGAGAAGGTAACACCGGTTAAGATCGAAAAGGAGTTCTCCAAGATCACCAAATCGGTGACCATTCACAACCTTATGAAAAGTATCGAGTCCTCCGGATCCCGGGGACAGTATCACGCTGTAGATGTAACCGATATGGAGAAAATGAGTAAACTCTCCCAAGAACACGGTCCCTTCCATGCTGTTATCCATGCAGCTGGCGTGGAGCAATCCAAACTTATTGCAAACAAAACACAGGCCGATTTCAACAGGGTTTTCGACACCAAGGTCAAGGGAGCCCGGGCCGTGATCGAGGCTACCAGGGATCATCCTCTGGCACTCTTCATGTCCTTTTCGTCCGTTGCCGGAAGGTTCGGCAACGCGGGACAGGTCGATTATTCGGCGGCCAACGACTGCCTCTCGAAGATGACAGGCACCATCAGATCCCTTCATCCCGAATGTGTCGTCAAATCGGTCGGCTGGTCCGCCTGGTCCGATGTGGGTATGGCGTCAAAGGGTTCCGTTAAAACGATCCTCGAGATCGGAGGTGTAACTTTCATACCGGTGGAAAAGGGTGTTCAGTGTGCCCTGGACGAAATGCAATCCGGAATTGAAAGGGAGATCCTCTACTGCGGGTCCATGGGGCCTCTGGACCGGGAGAGAACGCTTCTCTGGGAGGATGGAATAAATGCTACATCGGATGATCATCTCAAAAATCTCGAAGAAGAGCTCCCCCCGCCTTTTCAGGTAGGAGAAGAGACCGGGATCAAGGAGGAAAAGACAGATGGAAAGATCGAGGATTTCTCACAGGAGGCAGTCTCCCCTTTGGTGGACAGTATCATCGAAAAAGATGAAAAGAACATAGTTGCTATGAAGGTCCTTGACACCGAAAAGGAGCTTTTTCTGAAGGATCATTCCATCATGAACACCCCGGTCATACCGGGTGTTATGGGTATGGAAACCTTCGCCGAGGTTGCAAAGGCCCTGAGACCGGAACTTGACGTTATCGGAATGAAAGATGTCCGTTTCATGAAAGCGGTCAATGTGAAGGACCGACATGAGATAAGGATCGAGGGAAGGATACAAGACGATGACGAGCTGGAAAAGATAGTCGAGATGAAGCTGACCTCCAAAGATCCAAAAAGCGGAAAGGAGGTAGCACATTTCACGGGGAATGTGATACTCGGAAGCTCCGAGGATGTCTGCAGGATCCAGGAGGGTCATCCTCTCAGACCGGAGTCGGTGAAAGCCCAGGTACTAAGGGACGAGATCTATCAACACCTTTTTCACGGCCAGCTTTTCCAGGTCACGGCGGGTATGTCTGTGCTCACGGCAGAGGAACTGCTGGGAACATACAGGATCCCTGAGGGAACACAGTTCCATGGTGATACCGGATGGAAGGATGAGGATCTCGTTACACCCGCCCTGCAGACCGAACTGGGATTCCAGGCGGCCGGTGCCTACGTCCTTGACAGGTTCGACATGATGGCTCTTCCCGTCAGAGTTGGAGAGATCTCCTATTCCTCGAGGATGAGGACCTCCGACAAGGCATTCGCCTGGGTCCGTTTCACGGAAAAGGTCGAAAACGAATTCTCCTTCGACGTGGACATCCTGGACGAGAACGGCAATATCAGGTTCTCCTACCGGGACTACAGGCTCAAGAGCCTGATGTCAAACAAGGTTGAACTCAAAGGAGACCATTCGGTCCGTTTCGAGGAGGTCCTCTCACCGGTAAAGGGAACCAGGGTATTCAGGCTCGATATGGATGCCTTCCAGGGAGATCCCGAAGATTTCAAAAACCATTTCTCATCGGATGAATGGTCCTCCATGGATTCGGAGAAGATGACAGACAAGAGGAAAAGGGAACATATTCTCGGAAGGATGATCTCCAAACTGGGAGTGTCCTGGTATGTCAACACAACCCAATCCCGACCTGTTTCTCTGTCGGATATAGTTATTGAAACAGAGGAGGGAGGCAGGCCTTATGCGATTCTGGATGAAAAGAGGGTCGAGATATCCATCTCCCATTCACACAGATGGGCGGTCTGTTCCGTGGGAGACAGGCAGCATGGCACCGATATCGAACTCTCGGAATCCAGGGATATGGCTTTTTCCGATGAAGCCTTCGATCCCGAGGAACTCCAGCTCCTGAGACGTATTCAGGAGGAGATGGATATCGAGGAATCCCTGGCACAGACACTTCTCTTCTCCGCCAAGGAAGCATATCTCAAGATGATGGGTACCGGCCTGAGAACGGACCTCAAGAAGGTATCGTGCACCGATGTTTTGAAGCTTCCAGCAAGATCCGGACTGGCCTTTGAGATACTGGTCGGTAGTGGTGAAAAGATCTCAAAGGTTGAAGCAACCGTTCAATCGGCATATGTCCTGACCGTCTGTCAGAAGCGTTAGTCGCATGGAATAACACGGGCTCTTCCAAAGGCAATCGATTAGTAGATGGTTGAAGCTTCACTGTAAACCAGGTGAAAGGATATGGAAGCAAAATGCCAGCGAGTGGACATAACCACTGGCGGACACAGGGTTGCTTACGTTCCCAGGAAAATTTCGAAGGATCTCGATCTTCATCTGCTTGACAGGGTGGAGGTGGTCAATGCTGCCGATCCCAGATACAGCGCACTTGCATCGGTGCAATTTTGGACCGATCCCAAAAACAGAATTGGATTGTGCACCGAGCTTGCCGACGAGCTTCACATAAGGGATGCGGGATTTTTAAACTTCAGGGCTGTGGATAAACCTCCTTCCGTATCCCATATCATCCAGAGAATGAACGGGAGCGAATTGACCGGTGACCAGATCTCTTCCGTGGTGGCTGATATCGCCTCGGATTCTCTCTCACAGGTGGAACTATCCTGTTTCGTCACATCGGCAACCATCCAGGACCTCTCCATGGCCGAACTCTACAACCTAACAAAGTATCTGGCCGAATCCGGTGACACACTGAAATGGGAGGATGATCTTGTTGCGGATAAACACTGCACGGGCGGGGTTCCAGGCAACAGGACCTCCCCGATAGTGGTGTCGATAATAGCTTCACTGGGTGTCAAGATCCCAAAAGCCTCCTCCAGGGCCATCACCTCTCCTGCCGGAACGGCGGATGTGATGGAATCTCTCTGCAACGTTGCCTTCTGTAAAGAGAAGATAATGGAGATTGTCGATCAAACCAGCGGCTGTCTTATCTGGGGAGGGGGCCTAAATGTCGCTCCGGCGGATTCCAGGCTGATAAAGGTGAGGAAGATGATAAATTCCAATCCCGAGGGCCTGCTGATCTCATCCATACTTTCCAAAAAGTATGCCATGGGGTCCAGGTATCTCCTGGTTGACATGCCTGTTGGATTGGAGACTAGGTATCATTCCCTTGGTGAGGTCCGGCACATGGCTCAGAAGGTTAAGAAGGTAGCCGCGAGACTCGGAATGAGGGCTCAGGTCGAGATCACATTCGGGGACGAGCCGATAGGCAACGGCATAGGCCCCAATCTTGAGACCAGGGATGTCCTTCAGATCCTTTTGAACAGACCTGATGCTCCCGAGGACCTCAGGGAGAAGGCACTCAGGATCGCGGGGAAATTGATAGACCTGTTCGCACCGGAAAGATTCGGTCCGGATCATAGACCGGGGGACGGATTCGAGATTGCAATGGAGAGCCTCGATTCCGGAAAGGCCTTCTCCAAGTTCAAGGAGATAGTGAAGGCCCAGGGAGGGGACAACCCCCTCGATCCCGCAAAATTCAAGGGAGCCTCCCACTTCATAGAGGTTGAATCTCAAAAAAGCGGCCAGCTGGTGGATTATGACAACAGGGTGATAGCAAAGGTGGCAAGGCTTGCCGGAGCCCCTTCAAACAAAGGAGCGGGTCTTGACCTATACCGGAAATCAGGTTCAATTGTAAAATCCGGTGATCTTCTTATGAGGATCCATGCCGGTTCGGAATCAAAGAAGAAGCTCGCACACGAATATCTGAGCGGGAACAGGATCTATACGCTAAGGTGAAATAACAGAAAAGATAAAGATTGAAAAATACCATTTACATGACCGATGAGGGAACTGTCCAGAGAGGAGATAGAAAACAGTGATTCGGGAATATTTAGCAGGATAGATAATGAGGATAATCTTCTGGTATCTTTCGGGGGTATATGGCAGGGAATGGGAATCCCTGTTTATGAGTTCTTCAATACAATAGAGAATGTTGAATGCGACAAGATATTCCTGAGAGATTTGAAGCAGACCTGGTATCACAGAGGAGTAGATAGTAAAATTAAAAGCAGGAAGGAATTGGCAAATCACCTTGAAAGATTGATCTCTCAGAGGGATTATAAGAAGGTGACCTTTCTGGGCAACTCCATGGGTGGATATGCGGCGATATTGTTCGGAACCAAATTGAAAGTGGATAGCGTACTCTCCTTTGCTCCCCAGACGTTTATCGATCGCTGGCGAAGACTACTCTACTTCGACAGAAGGTGGAAGGACAGGATGAAGGTCATTTACAGGGCAAAGGAGGGTAACAATAATCTGATAGATCTGAAAAAACATCTAATGAATACAAATGGAATCAAAACGGATATCGATATTTATTACTCACCCAAGCATCGCCTGGACAGAATACACGCGGAAAGGTTGAAGGTTACGGGAAATGTGAATCTGATTCCAATTGAAAGCGGGGGGCACGGGGTTGTTAAAACATTAAGGGATAAGGGTGTTCTGAAAGAAATAATCCAGGAGAAGTTCTGATCAACATCATAAATTGATTCCATGCCATATCTCAACCGATTAAATGCTTCCGCATTGGAAATAACAAATAAGAGAAACAGGACAATAGCCAGAGCTTTTTTGATGCTTGGTTTGGACCCCTATATCGGATAAATTTACTGTATCAAACCGGAACCCAGCCGATATGTACCTTGTCCCTTTTGATCTGATTGAGGCTTGCCATGTCGATCACCGGGAAAGAATAATCTTCATGATCTGTCAACAGCTTAACGAAAATATCATCCCTGTCCTTCTTTGAAAAGGTCTGATCCACCGTAAGGCACCTGTTGGGATTGTTCTTGGTCGAAGGTTCGTTGTAGACAAGAAGTATTGCATCCTTTCCCTGGAAAGCTACCCTGTATACCTTGATCAAATTCCTGTAGGGAATCCTTCCCTTGGACCACCCTTTTGTAAAGGATACCTCTCCGTCGCTTATTGTTATTTTATGTCCTTTGAAAACAAGACCGGAGAGTGATAGTGAAACGAGTATCACAAGAAGGTCCAGGATCAGAACGAGGCCCCACCAGC
The DNA here is from genome assembly GCA_964445525.1 of uncultured Thermoplasmatales archaeon. Lineage (GTDB taxonomy): Archaea > Thermoplasmatota > Penumbrarchaeia > Penumbrarchaeales > Penumbrarchaeaceae > Penumbrarchaeum. The sequence continues at coordinate 83,573 of CAYULA010000009.1, forward strand.
TAACAAGGAAGAATAGAACCACGGAGGTCGAGATCAGCAGTATCGGAAGCACAAACACTACCAACCATATCATAAGCCTCTTGGCTAACGGGTAGTTTGAGACCGACCCCTGAAAGGACACCATCAACAATGGTCAAGTTCGATTTGATATAAAACCTTCACGGAAGCCAGTCATCAGCTGTCTCCGTGGACCCTGTGCATGAAAATTTCGGAAAGTACCTTATCCTTCACTATCGAAGGCGGTTCGCATTCCAAATCCATATCGGTGAGAACATTGAGTTCTCTGGCTTTCATTCCCCCGTCATCGGTGGAGATCTCGAAGATCATCTTCCCGTTCTCGAACCTGACATCTATCTTGCTCACGGAGGATCTGTAGAGTTTTATCCTCCTCCCCTTTTCAGAAACCTCGGTTCCCTCCTCGAACACCAATCCCCTGTTTCTTAGGTTCTCTATGCGTCTGTAGCAGGCGGTTATGGGAATATCGAAATCTTCGCTGAGCTGGGTGATGGATCTTGGTTTGTTGTTTGTGGCATAGAGTATCTTGAGCATATATTCATCGCTCAATAACTCAATAAGGTACTGACTGCTATTCATTACTATTCCTCGTATCGATATCCCCTTTTCTCGATCGGCAATGAGCGATTTCCGATATAAAGCTTTTGTATGGTAATTATATCTCTATATTTGACTATAATAGAGTCAATAGACTATATTCATGAAAATAGAGACTTATTACAATCAGCGAAAGAATCCTTTTTCAATTTCCCCCGTTGTAGGGTCCCTGTCCCTTTTCGGATCAATGAAGAGAATAAATGAGATAATGACCGGGATGACGGAGTAAAGCATGAAGTGGAAGGATTGTCCTATCTTGCCGGATTCCATGAATCCGTCCTTTGCCTCCTCATCCAGTTTGATATCAGCAGGTGTAAATCCATCCTCAATATGATGCATCACCGCATCATCCACGTTCATCCCGTAGTAGATTCCCCAGATACCGATACCAAAAATAAAAACAAGACAGAGGACCACCGGCGAACCGTTCCCGATCCAATCAGGAATTGTCATAAGTCCCAATACAAAAAGTAATAGCAAAGTCAGGGCCAGAAGTGCCATTGAAGTTATTGTATAATCGGCAATATCTTCCAATTCTCCGGTAGTGCTGTATTCCTCCTCTCGGTACCCTTCACCCAATATTGCTGACCATATTTCCAGATATTTGAACTGATATAATCCGTATTCGATTGTATATTCGGTATATATGGATCCTTCCTTCTTCTCACCTTCAACATGGTTGACGGAATACCATTCATCGATAACAAAAGAAATGACAAGCAGTCCGATGGAGAGTACAGGCAGCAGGGAGCCTGCTATCCTCCTTGCAGTCCTCAATACCAGTTGATCCACTCCGAAATGGGTTCCATGGTGCGGCTATCAGGAACGCCAGGCAGTCCTGAGGGCTTCTTCGATCTTCTGGTATAGAGACGGATCATCATCATAGGTGAGTGACTCCTTTGCCTCGTCGAAAGCCCTGATTGCTATATCCTTGTTCTCGTCGATCCCTGTCAATCTCCACATTTCCATGTATGCCAGTCCCAACTGGTAATGAGCTCTGGAGGATTCGTGAGGGTCCCTTTCCCGGTTCAGCAGATTCATGGATTCGGTAAGGCAGGAAATTGATTCCTTGAGATTTCCCTGGCATTTCCGTGATATCAGCGATAGATTCCTGAGCGCTCTTCCTTTTTCGAAAAGTGTCTTGGCGTAAAGGCTCTCCTCCCTTTTACTGTCGATATCCTTCAATTCCTGCTCTATCACCCCAAGGGTTCTTAAGAGGTCGTTTCTCACCTCCGATATGTCCCTTTGCTTCATTGTCGCCCCCGACATGATTGGTTCACAGGGGTAATAACGGTTTGGACGAGGTAAAGGTATTATCGCATCAGTTCAATCACAGTTCATATCTTTGGATAGATCGGGGAGAGATTCATGGGATTTGGTATCGGCAGTTCCCTGGAAAGGAGAAAAATCAAGAAAATCACCAAGTTGATGGAAGAGGGAAATGTTCACGATCTCCTAAATCACCTCTCGGAACACAATCCCAAAATCATCTCCGAGACGCTGAAAGCACTTGGGAATATAGCCCATAAAGGAGATATTGGCAGGATTACCGTGAACAACGGGGTGGAAAGAATAGGGGTTTGCTTGAGAAATCCCGATAAGTATGTCAGACTCTATGCAGTCAGAACTCTCTGCTGGATAGCGGTCAAGGGTTCTCCCTCGGAGATAGTTTCCGGAGGAGTGGTTCCCAAACTGGTAAACCTCCTCAATGATGACGAACCGGACACAATCCGTTACTCGCTGGCAATTATCGGAGAGCTCGTTGATTCGAATCAGACCTCCCATGTTGTGAACGCGGATGGGACAGGTCCAATCGGAAGTCTCGTTGTGAACAGGGACGAAGCAACAAGCCAGCTGGCAATGAGATTGCTGGGAAAGATGGGAGAGCAGGGATATGGTTCAAAGATCCTGGGATCTGGAGCTGGAAGACTGCTGATACTGGCGGCCAGTCTTACCGGTGCCAAAGGAAGAGAGACCGCCGAGAAAACATTGTTTTCAATTGCGGAATACATGGGTTATTCCGATATAAACACGTTCAAGGAGCACATATCCGACGCAGAGTACATGGCAGGCCGCTCGGGAGATTTCGAAACCATGTCCACAAGGAGCATGGATGCATATTTCTCCGGAGGAGCTACAGGGGTGAACACAATTGAAGATGTGATCCACCACCACGACCAGGGTGAAACAGGTCACACTCGACAACAGAATGCGGTTACGGCGGGAATCGAAGATGAGGAATTCGTTTTGGATGATATTGATGTGATGATAGAGGACGAGTTCGATCTGGACCTGGATATCATGGATGAGGCGGAACAGGAATTTCCTTTCCCCCTCTTGATGCAGAGATTGAGGGATGTAAAGAAATTGGCGGACGAGGGGGTGCTCAATGCCAATGATTATTATCACATCAAGGCAAAGGTCATTGAGGATGTGGCCCTGTCCGTGAAGCTCGACTGCATGAACTGCTACGACGTGCTGGAGATCGAACCTTCCGCGGATGCGGAAGAGATCAAGAGAGCCTACAGGAAACTTGCTTCGCAATACCATCCTGACAAGGTGGAGACCCTGGGTCCCAAATTGAGAAGGATGGCAATGGAGGAGATGACAAAGCTCAATCATGCCAAGCAGACCCTTCTGGATTCCGAGAAGAGATACGCCCACGATGCATTGATCGCCGGGAACTGGAGTTACTGATTCCAATTATTGGGGACAACACATTTAACGGAGCTAGATAATAGTCTTCAAAGAGGTGAAAAAATGGAGGACAAGACTGCCTATCACTGCGATGAATGCGGAAAGTACGAGATGGACAAGACTCCCGAAGGCGAGATACCGGAATGCTGCGGACAGAAGATGAAAGAAGTCCCCCTGTCGGAATGCACAAAGGATCCCGCCTGGGCAGAACACGCGAGGTCCTTCGAGGATGACGAACCCTGCGATCCTGGTATTTCCGGTGGCAACTGATAGAGGATTTGTCATAGCCCCTGTGAAATCTTTATTAAGGGTCCAGCGGTTCCTCGAATGAGGAACCGTATATGTGGAAGAGAGCATTCCTGATTGCTTTTTTATTGGTCGCGGGACAGGGGTTCATTGTATCCAATATTGGTATGGGATCCGATACCCTGGAGAATGATGGTAATGGTCATCTTGATGATACATATGATCTCCAGTCAATGATCGACAATACATACGAAGGCGGAACATTATATCTCCCGGTGGGAGAGATAAATGGATCATTCTATATCAACAGGTCCATGAATCTGATCGGTCAGGGAAATGATACAACAATAATTGCTTCCCAGTATAATTCAATTAGTATACAATCATCCGATGTGAACATTTCTAATATCGGATTCAGGGCCGGTTCCAGTTGCATTTCCATAGGCAAAAATTATGATAACATATTGATATGGGGATGCAATTTTTCTAATTGTTACCGTGGTGTCATGGTTTATAATTCCTACATCGAATCCAGTTATCTGGTAATCAGGAACAACTCCTTTTACAATACGGTTAACGACGGAATATATTTTCATGGTGTATCGCAATGCCGTATCGAACATAATTCATTCGAATATGCATTAAACGGTGTATATGCCAATGTAATGGTGAACTCGAATATCTCCATGAATGTTTTCCGCAGCGGGGAAAAAGGAATCGATATGAGCAACTGCGATGAGGTCAATATAACCTTTAATTCACTCAAGGATATGGAAGTAGGAATCGAGACATATTACGATACTGATAACAACATCTCCCGAAATAAAATAATAAATTGTTTCACTGGAATGGATCTTCAGAGGAGCTCTCGGATCAATATAGGTTGGAATGATCTGGAGGACCTCGAAACGGGTATAAACCTGTTTTATTCCGAAAATAATCAGATAGACAATAATTCAGTTCAAAGATGCTCCGGAAACGGAATAGAGATCTACTACAGCCAGGAGAATGTTGTTGAAAATTGCACCGTTAGAGACTGTGCAACAAATATCGATGGACCGATAGTTTCAGGGATCTATATTGGTTACAATTCATATGACAACCTGATCAAGCAAAATAGGATGTCAAATTGCGGATTTACAATGTATCCCTACGGTTCAACATGGGGAGGGCAGGAATTTGATAATAATCAGGTGAACGGAAAAGATCTGGTCTATATTGAAAATGATAAAGATATCCTCATCGATGATAATGCAGGGCAGGTATTGCTCTATGAATGCAGAAATATAACCATCAAGGGGCAGGACCTATCCAATGCAACCTTCGGCCTCTATGCAAGAGAATCAAGAGATATTCATATCCTTGAGAGCAAACTCGATGATAATCATTACGGGATATATTTCCTAAACAATGAACAATACAGTTCGATTTCAGATGTTTCCGTTATCAACAATTCGATAAGGAGAACTTACTACCAGATATTTCTGAGTTCCAATTACGAAATGGAAGATATCGAGATCAGGGGAAATACACTTGCCAATGGCAGGTACGGTATCGATCTGGATGCACCACTTTCAAGCTCGATATATTCAATTGGAATCGAGATCATAAACAACACATTCATCGATTTTGATAACTTCGGTATGAATCTGATTTCCTTCAGGGAAGTTGACATACTGGGGAATAATATGATTGATTGCACTGAAACCCTCAGGTTGTATGGCAATTACCAGGATGATGCCTACTGGTTCAACATATCCGACAATACCGTGGAAGGTGGTGAAAGAGGTTTCAATCTTACATCAATGAACGACTTAGTGATGAATAACAATATAGTAAAAAATACAACAGGGATATTGTTAGGGGTATTTATTTAACACTTTCTCAATCACTTGAAATGAA
>CAYULA010000010.1:0-85943 GCA_964445525.1 uncultured Thermoplasmatales archaeon
AAAGAAAGAACTCTGAAACAGAGGAGGAATTAGAACGCCCCTAAACGGGGCGTTCTTTTTTGATTTTTTATTCCAATGAGATTTTCAATTCAATTTTAAAAAACGAATTTTATTACCATATCATCTCGACTGGAACCAGTCCCTTGCTTCCTCCTCATCCAGAAACAGTTTGAACTGCTTGCTCTTGTTGTTTGAGAGCCTCTCGTAAAACTGCAATTTCAGATCGATCTCATTGCAGATGACAGCTGTCTTGAATGACTCATCCAGTCCCATCCTGTCACATATCATCGACAGATCAACCATCCTGGACATTTCAATATTGAATGTTGCTTTTTGTAAATCAATGATGATCTTTCTGGTGAGATATTTTCTTGAAGAATCCATTATTTCCTGCACCAGGTCATAAGCCTGGGACAGATATATATCACCACTTAGCCGGCAAATTATTACTTTCAGGTTTTCATCAAAGGAGATATCATATTCCATCTTCACACCCGTATACTGGAGGCAACATCAGCCGTCTATTGCACTCTCCACCGGGTAATCATTCAAACGGATTATAAAATAATTTCTGCCTCATTCCAGCAGATATCGAATTTTCCAATAAGATATGTTAAATTTTCGATTTTTCGAATTTGAAACTAAAATCTTATCTATTTTGTTGGCAATGGGTATCTGGACAGTGGGCAGATTTGTTTTTTGAAAAACGCATTCAATCCTCTCTTCTAATTCCCCACTGTCCCGGAAGGCGGGTTCTCCTGCGGGAGTTCTTCCCGTCTTCCTCTAATAATTCAATTAATATCTGAATAAAGTCTTAATTAACGAAACTTTATATAACTACATAATCTATATAGACGGAGTGGTACCAATGGTCGATAAGTGCTATATTTGTAAACGTGGAAGAAGGGAGATTAATTCACTTTTCAAGGAAATACTTACCCCCTTCAGAGAAAAAGTTGCAGAGCTGGAAAAGAAACAGAAAGAGATAACAGAAAACGGAAAGGAAAAGATGGAGGCCTTCAAGGCAAAGCACGAAGGGAAAGATTATCTCAATTTCAACTTCCATACCATAAAGACAGATAAAGAACAGTTCGAAAAGGTGATTCCGGACCTTTCGGAATTCTTCCAGTATCAAAATTGGAGAACATACAAAAAATTCAACAACAAGGCCATTCTCCGGGATGTTGTTGATTATGTGAATGCACCGGACTTCTGGGATGTGTCCATCAAGAAAAAATATGTAAACGATGATCCCAGGATCGAGCTTCAGAGTATAATCAGGAAGAAAGAGGAATGGAACAGATTGATCTCGAACTTCGATCTGAATAAATATTCAGCAAGACTGTTTTCCAAGAGGGATTTCGATTTTCTTGACAAGGATGAGAGAAAACCTGTAGTGGACGAATTCGCAAAGAGGACCTCCGAGGTCCATATCTGCCCGGTATGCAAGGATATACTTCAGAAAACAGGTAAAGGTAAATTAAAATTGAAATGACCGGCATGACGATCCATATTGATTTGACATTGCGGTCCTTGTAACGAATATTGTCTATCTCCGTTGAGAGATGTCCGATCCCTATAATAATAAAAAGCTCGATTTTCGTACCAGAGAAAGGGCAACAGGAAGAAAAAGGTTGAAAAGAAGAATATCACATACCGGGATGGAAGAATCCTTGATCCGGATCAGCTCTCCATAATGGCCCTCACCAGATCCAGGGTCCTCCTGGTCTCCTTCACATCATGTACCCTGATCACCGATGCTCCGTTGAGGTATGCCACAACGGCAGCTCCAAGCGATCCTTCCAATCTGTCCTTCACATCCAGGTCCAGGACCTTACCGATGAAGGACTTCCTGGAGGCACCGACCAGTACGGGGCAGTCAAGTTCGCAGAACCTGTCCAGGTCCCTCAGGAGAATTAGATTGTCCTCCACCCTCTTTCCGAACCCTATGCCGGGATCCACGAAAAGTCTCTCCTTTTTTCCTCCCTTTTCAACGAAGGAATCGATCCTACCTTCGAGGAAGGCCAAAACCTCCTCCACAACATCATCGTAGGAAGGATCGACCTGCATATTTCTCGGTGTACCCTTCATATGCATCAATACAGCATTGACATCCCTCTCGATCACCAGGTCCTCCATTCCGGGTTCCCTGAGACTGTTCACGTCATTGACCATGACAGCCCCCGCATCGAGGGCCCTCCTAGCCACTTCAGGATGCCTCGTATCTATTGAAATGGGAACATCGATGTTATCCGCGATCGCCTCGATCACAGGTATGGTCCTGTCCATCTCCTCTTCTGTGAGGACCTCCTCTGCAAAAGGTCTGGTGGATTCACCCCCGATATCGATGATATCGGCTCCCTCTTCCACCATCTTGAGGGACCGGTCCACCGCTTTTTGGAAAGTGTTGTGCTCCCCTCCATCCGAGAATGAGTCCGGAGTAACGTTGAGTATGCCCATTATCAGGGGAGGTCTCAGGTTGGAGAACTTTTTTCTATCGAAATCTTTCAAGGAACCCGTGGATATGTCCATATCAATCATTGGTCTCACCCTTCTTCTCCTTCTTGGAAGGACAATCGGGATTCATGCAGGTTGTTATGGGAGGACCTCTCCTGTACATTATCATCATGGGAGACCTGCAGACCTCGCATTTTTCCTCGGAAAATCCGAGTTTGCCTCTTTGAGGAAGAGGATAGCTCTTGGAACATCTGGGGAACATGGAACATCTGACATACCGCTTTCCCCTTTTGGACCTCACCATCATAAGGTCGTTGTCGCACCTGGGGCATTTGCCGACAATATCCTGGACGTTGAGAGCTTCGGATATCTCCTTTCCAATTGCCCGTTTGTGCTTTTCCATCTCCTCCATTATCCCGGTCAGCATATCCCTTGATTCCTCTATCACCTCTTCCTGGGTGAGTTTGTCCAGAGAGATCTTTTCCATGTCCTCTTCAAGACGGGAGGTCATGTGATGCTCGGTAATGGTCCTGGCATGTCTTTCGAGCGATTCAATCAATGCCGACCCCGAAAGCGTGGGTCGCGGAGGGGAATCCTCAATATATCTCCTGGAATAGAGTTTCTGGATTATCTCGTGCCTTGTTGATTTGGTTCCAAGTCCCAGGCTCTCCATCTCCTGAATAAGACCTCCCTGGCTGTATCTGTAAGGAGGCTTTGTCTCCTTTTCAAGGAGTTCCATCTTCTCTATGTCCAGTATATTCCCTTCCCTGAGAACGGGAAGTACGGTTTCCTTCACCTTGGAGAGGGTGTAGACGGATCTCCAGCCGGGACTTATCATCCTAACCCCGGATGAGTTGAAGATCTCGGAGTTGATATCGAACCTGATAGAGGTAACCTTCACTATGCAGGGATCGTGAAGTGTGGCCAGGAACCTTCGGACCACCAGATCGTATACCTTGAACTTCTCGGGACCCAGTTCGGCCTTTGTGGCAAAGGCGGTGGGATAGATCGGTGGATGATCGGTAGTTTGCTTCTTACCCCTGGTTGCTGTGATATTGGACTTTTTCAGGATATGATCGGAAGCATCCTTGTAAGGACCTTTTCCAAGCTCCTCAACGGTCTTTCTGAGGTCCAGTCCCTTGGGGTATACCGTGTTGTCTGTTCTCGGGTAGGATATGTACCCGTTGGTGTAGAGGTCCTCTGCAATCGACATGATTCTGGCTGCCTGCATCCCCATCGAGTTGGCGGCCCTTATGAACTGGGTTGTGTTGAAGGGAGTGGGCGGCCTGTCCTTCCTCTCTCTTTCCTTCAATTCCTTGACAAGGGCCTTTTTCTCGTCTTTGACCTTCTTGAAGATCGATTCCGCCATCTCCTTTTCGAATATGTCTCCCTTGGAATGATGGGCCTCTATATTGTCCTGAAGTAGTGCCTCTATCCTCCAGAAAGGGACCGGTTTGAATGCCTTTATCTCCTTTTCCTTGTTTACAATGAGAGCCAGAGTGGGACTCTGGACCCTTCCGACGGAGAGGAACTCGTGACCCAATCTGTCGGCTGCAAGGGAGATGAACCGGGTGAGTGTGGCTCCCCATACAAGATCGAGAATCTGCCTGGTTTCCGCTGCGGAGGCCAGGGCCATGTCCATTCGGACAGGTTCCTTGAAAGAGCCCTTGACCTCGTCTGCTGTAAGTGAGGAGAAATGGGTCCTCCAGACCATCTCGTAAGCGTCGGGCCCCAAGGCATATTCAACAGCTTCCTTTCCGATGAGTTCCCCCTCCCGGTCGTAATCGGTTGCAACGTAGACGCTCTTGGCTTCCTTGACGAGGTCCTTCAGGACGCCTGCTATAGATCTGGCTGACACCATTCTCGTTGGTTCCACATTGATGAGGTCCCTGGGATCCACACCTGACCAGTTGTTGTACTTCTTGGGGAAATCCATGTTCAGAATGTGTCCCCTGAGCCCGATAACAGCCGTGTTATCCTTGTTCCAGGCGAATTTGTATACTGGGACCCTGCCACGCTTTTCGACCTTGAAATGGCCGCTGGAGAGGATGTCGGAGATCCTCTTTGCGGCATTGTCCTTCTCGCAGATTATCAATCTCATCGGAGCACCGGTAGGGCCCCGGGATGGTGGAAATTTGTATATAACTATTGTTGAGAGTAGACGTAAAATGGATGCTTAATGGTAAAGACACCATTTCCATGCGGGGATGATTTCTATTCTCCCTCCCTCCATTTCCAATTCATCTTCCTGTTCTTTTGTAACTATGATTCCATTATCCAGCCCGTATTTTTTCATGGCTCCGGTCAAACCCTCAATCTCTCTTTCCCTGTTGCTCTCATTCAGTTCCCAGGTGACCTGGACCATGGATGTTATTTCATTTCTTTCAACGAGAACAAGATCGCATTCCCTGTCGTTTTCGTGATAGAACACTTCCCCTTTCCTTGATAACTGGTAGAAAATGATATTTTCCAGTATCTTCCCCAGGTCCTTTGTGGTTCTCGAGGATATGGGACGAATGAACCCGTGATCGGTCAGGTAGAATTTTTTCGGATTTGATAGTTGAACCTTGATGCTTGTATCGTACCTGTGGATCACTTTGCAGAAGTAAGCTTCCTCCAGATAGTGAATATAATTCTGCACTGTTGTGGAACTACCGGCTCCGATTATTTTTTTGAGGGAATTATACGAGAAACGGTTGGTGACGTTCGATATGAGATAGGTATACAGGTCCTTCAACAATCGGACATTTTCCAGACCATATCTCACAACGATATCCTTTATCACGATATCCTCGTAGGTTCTGAAGAGGACCTCCAGGTCCCGGTATTTGAGGTATTCCGGCATTCCACCTTCTCTCAGATATTCATCAAATCCTTTTATTATCTCCACTCTCGTTTCAGTACTCAAAACGGCCCTCTCATCATGGTCGATTTCCTTGAAATCCAGAAATTCCCTGAAGGAAAACGGCGTCAACTCGATCTTGAGATATCTTCCCGTAAGTTTGGTTCCCAGTTCCTTGCTTAGTAGGTTTGCGTTGGAACCGGTCAGATAGAACTTGAATCCCATCTCCTTGAATCTTCTGACGAATGATTCGAAACCATGAATGTTTTGGACCTCATCCAGCAGGAATACATTTTTCTTTCCGAATAATGAGAGTTGAGCCTCGTAAATATCGTTGAAATCCTCTGCCTTGAAGGTCCTCAGCCTTTCATCCTCGAAATTGACGTAGTAGAAATTTTCATCTTTCAGATGATGACTTATTATCTGCCTGAGAAAGGTGGATTTACCGCATCTTCTGATCCCCGATATCACGACAACGTGGGGAAAGCCCTTGATCTCCTCTATCCGGTCCATGGCATATCTTCTGATTCCTTTTTCCTTGTCCAGAATCATTGATCTCTGATCGAGAGCGATCTCTTTCAGGAGTTCCTTTCCAACCATGTAATGCAATTATTATATCCCTTTAAATAGGTTTCCATCGAGAATGGAAGATATGAGAGTATTTCTTCCATTTAAAATAAAAGATTAATGTTATTTCTTTCCATTTAGAATGGAAAGTAGCAGGGTAATCATCCTCGGATGCTGGAGGAAAATAACTTTAAGGACCAGCATAATTGAAAGGACTAACATGAATAATAGTCTGAATGTGACCGAGAAAAAATGATTTGATGATTCGCATCAACAATCAATCTCACGCGAGGCCACCTCAGGAATTGAGTTACTTTTCATATCGCTTTCTGAGGGACCTGTTCACCTTTCTTCCAAGATCGATGCAATCGTCCTCGGAAAGATCGCTGTCCTGAAAAAGTTCATCCATCATCTTCCTGGATGCTATCTTTCTGAATTCCTCCATCACGGCTTTTCTGGCGATATCATCCCATTTCACATCTGGGAATTCCCTGAATATCCTTTCAGGCACCTGGACCTTAACAATGGTCATTTTGAAATCACCTGATATTATCATATCTCAAGTTGATTATTTACTCGTTGTTCCGTCCTGGTAAGAAATCATTCTTAAAATCCTCATCAGGTTTTTATTCCCCTTGGTTTTCCTCAATTCACTTCAAGGAGTCATCATTAAAACCTCAAGCCTTTTCAACAATGTAAAGGTAACAACACTTTCCTTCAGTAACTAAACTTCCTCTAACCGTAAAATAGATAAGGTAAAAATACCAGTCAATATTGTTATCGACCCTATCCACGGATGTGAAAGAAAATGACCGAAAAAAAGGACCCCGATGAGGATCTCTTTGAGGATGTAGAGAACATCGAAGGGGAAGAAGGTCAGTGGGTAGCGATACGCAACGGGAAAACGATCAAAACCAGCAATAATTCTGCGGAATTGTATGCTCTGGCCGAAAAATTCCCCGCAGGAGAAGTATGCGTGACGAAAATTCTTTATGCAGGTGCATGCTTCTATTGACAAAATGAAATTGCCATCTTTTCATTATAAATACGCAATTCAACACGTTAAGGACCCATTTACTGGAGAGACAACTACGATCCATATTCCAAAGGTACCCTGCCGATTCGTGAACGGATCGAATGTAATCATGGACAATGGTGTTCTGGACTCGGGAGCTGATTATTGTGTTATTAATATGAAGATGGCCGAATCATTGGGACTTGAATTGTTTGATTGCGGTCCGATGAAGGTGGTGAGAAATGAAAGACCGGATCACAACCCATCATAAAGATCGATGATCTCCCTGATATCCTTCAAAACCCTCACCCTTTCATCAACCTTCCCCGGAAAGATCCTCTTATACTTCGGCCTGGGAATGAAAATCGCATTGATCCCGGCCTCGAGGGCGGGGATCATGTCATGGCGATAGGAATTTCCCACCATGTAGATTCTGTTTCGGGGAATCCCCTTTCCGATGGAAAGCATCATCTCGGGGGTCTTCCTTCTCACCATATCCACATTGTCCTCATGGAACCACTGCGCTATTCCCACGTGATCCATCTTGCTCCACTTGGAATCATGGTCCATCAACAGATTCATGGTTAGTATGTGGAGCCTGTCTCCTCTATTGGAAAGGTATCTCAATACATCGTCAGCTCCCCTGATCAAACCTCCGACAGGAGGGAGGACCCTGACCGGCATCTTGAATACAAGACTGTTGTACAGAGGGAAATTGGCAAGCGTATCGTCGTAATCGAATATGAAGAGGCGACGCATTCCAGCATACAAGGTCAATCGATATAATGAACCTTATCATGTTATGATCTGGTCCAGTTTATCCTCTTTTGCCGCCAGTTTGATCTCCTGGGCTATTCTCCTACCGGTTGAAAGCTCGGGCTGGATGAAATCCGAGTACGGAGAACCCGTTATGAACGGATTGGTCCCGGCGACGATCCTGGCCGATATCTCGAACACAACGAACTCCAGCTTATCTGTCACAACTGTCTCCAGACAGAAGGGTCCTATCATTCCGCCGAATATCTCGTAGGACCTCTTCACAACATTCTCTGCCATCTGGAAGGCCTTCGAAAGCAGTGATTCCCTGATCACGAGAGGCAGATTACCGGTGACCACGAATGTGGGATAGATACCGTGTTCCTTCAATTCCTCCTGGGATCCCAATTTGTACATCTCGTCGATGTTGGTCTCATCCCTTCTATCCATCGAAAGGAGTTCAACAATCCCCTTTCCACCATCCACCTTGTATCCATCCTCCCTTATGGGAGAATGGAAGAAATGGAGGTAGTACCGGGTTCCCATAATGTACTCCTGAATGTTGAATTTCTGAGTATGATCGATTCCAAGTTTGAACTGGTTGTAATCCTTTGCAATGAAGAAACCCCTTCCGCCTTTGGCTCCCTGGTATTTTACCATTACAGGCCTGTCAATTGCTTTGGGATCCTTCACCTCAGGGGGCATCTGGATGCCGGCGGATTCCAGCCACTTCCTCTCCATGTTGCGGTCCGATTCCCATTCCAGGACGTTCCTGTTACCGAAGGTGGGAACCTGGAGGGTCTTGAAGTTATCCGCACCAAGGTATTCCACAAAGGAACCGTGGGGAACCACGATCCCGTTGAGTTCCTTTATCCGATCTTGATGATCCTTTACTTGGCTGTAATCGTCAAGGACCAGGAACTCATCCGGTCTTGCCAGTGGAAAGGCATCGTAGAGCTTGGGTGTCCTGCCCACCGAGATGCCCATGGTCCTGAATCCTTCTTTTTTGGCTCCATGAAATATCTGAAGGCTTGAGTGGGAGCAGACGGTCACGATCGTGAGATCTTCCTTGTCATACCCCCTTAAAGTGCCCTCTACATCGAATGACTGCATTGCGCCTTAAACCGGCATAATGCATATATGATTTACTCGAAGACGGCTCCGCAGTGCGGACATATCGGGGCGGAAACCGGGATCAATGCACCGCACTCGAAGCACTCGGCAAGTTCCTCCTCGGGTTCGCCGGGTTTTGAAGCCTCCTCGGTGATCTCTTCAAGCTCCTCGGTCTCTTCACCTTCGGTTTCTTCGGCCTCCTCGCCCTCGATCTCCTCTAGTTCCTCCTCGGCTTCCTCGCCCTCTTCCTCCTCCTCTTCTTCTGCGGGAAGGAGCTCGGAACTTACCGGCTTTCCGCATGAGGGACATTCCGCAGCACCCTTGGGGATGGATTCTCCACACTCGCATTCGAGTTCATCGGAGAACTCCACACCGCAGTGGGGACAAACGGTGGCATCAAGAGGCACCAGACCTCCGCAGTTGGAACACTTGGCCTTGTCAGCCGATTGAAGCCTCATGTAAACGAAGATGCCCAGTGCAACGATTATAACAACAAGGACAAAGAGGATTATCAAAACCAACAGGAGATAATTCACATCCTCTTCTTCCTCATTGACCTTGAACAGACCCATTGCCTCGTTATTTGCGTAATCGGATTCGAAGACGGCCCCTCCGTCGTTTACCTTGCATTTCCAGGCTACATCTTCCGAGAATACCGTATCCGGTTTCACGGTGAAAGTAACTCTCTGGGTATCGAAGGGGGCGATTGTTACCGTTTCCCTGGTATTCAAGGCGGGACCGGTGAAAGTAACCTCCACGTCCCTGTAGGTGAAGTTCCCTGAATTTGTTATCTCGTATACGATAATGTATTCATTACCCTTGGTCATCTCGAACTTGCCCTTGTCAGACTTCCATCCCTGGGAATCCTCCCTAACAAGTTCAACCGAAAGGTCGGGAGAATCCAATACTTCTATGGTAACCTCATAGAGGTTATTGCCCTCATCGAATTCTCTTACCCGATTCTCGGGATCCACAACGATGGAGAGTGTGTTCTCACCAATTGAATCAAGTACCCAGTATCCCATTATAATTGCTGTTCCATTGTCTTCCAGGAATTCAACATAGGTTGAATATTCCACCCATGTGTCTGTGGAATTGGTCACCATGAAAAGGACCGTTGTGTTTGAAGCGGTCTTTCCACCTTCGTTGGTGATGTTGATACTGATGGAGATGTTGGTTCCCAGGTAACCCACACCATTCTCATCCGGTGACATTCCCGAATATTTTGAGGTCATGGTGAGTGTATTCTCATCCAGCCTTACCTCGGGTACATCCATTATATCGAAGATCTCCAGTGCTTCTCCAAGCTGATTGTTTGTGGTGCTCTGTTCCTCTCCGTCCATCAATTCAACCGATGCATAAACCATCCGAATTCCCTTTGGATATGCCACTTCCCAATCCAATTCGATATACCTGGTTGAATGACCGCCAAGTATGTTTGCGGGGAACATTATATCCGATCCGATCCTGTTTGCGAGAGGATCGTTGATGAAATCACCATTGTAGAAAGCCACCTTGAAGCTGGGTGTTGATGTATCACCCACATTTTCCAGTGTAGCGTTGATCTTTATCTCCTTTCCGACTCCGGCTGAGTCCACCGCTATTTCACCCTGATAGAAATCAATGGATGTGAAAACCAGATCCGGCAGTGTCTGGACATAGATGTCCCAGCTCATCTTGTTATTTCCCTCATTGCTCTCGTCAATGAGATTGGAAAAATCCAGGACGACGAATATCTCGTGATAATCACCGGTCCTCGGCACCCAGGGAACCTCCACTGAGGTCGCGCCTCCGGCTTCAATCCTGTCGATTACCGCAGAAGGTTGGGTTGGCTTCCAGGGAATGATTTTGCCGCCCTCGTCCGGGTCGCCGTCATAGAACCTCACAAATATATTGAAGGCGTCGGTCTGACCCGAGTTCCTGATGGTGGCGAAAAGATCCACTTCCTGATCGATGAAGATCTTCTCCTCGGGCAGGACCCTGAGATCGTTCTCGCCCATGAATAGATCAGGCTTTGATAAAACATTGAAAGTCTTAAAAGCCAGATTATTATCCGCACCGCTTCCTTCCTCGATAAGCCTGTTGAATGGGTCTATCTGGACAAACAGTGTATGTTCTCCCACACCCTGTGCAGGCCATAGGAATGATACATTGGTTATCTCTCCCGGAGAGAGATCGATATTTGTGTGGGCAATAACGTTGACATCCGAGTCAACGGCAAAATTGACCCGAACGTTTTCGGCCATTGTATTGCCGATATTCTCGATCCACGCCCAGAAGGTGACATTCTTTCCCTCGGTTATTACATCGGGAGCTATACCCAGGTCCCTGTTGAATGTAAGATCAGGGGGGGTGTCAACATCGAGTGGAAGAGAGTACACGTTATTATCCTCGAACTGTTCCATTACCTGATCCTCGCTATCGATGACAATGTTGATGTCGTGGGTACCTATCGGAAGTCCCGCAAACCACTGGAACTGGACATTGGCCTCCATTTGGGGTTCCAGGGAGGATATCGTAAGCGGAATTGGTGTTACCAGGTTTTCCTCGATCATCTCACCGTCATAAGCCATGATCTTGAACTGCCCCGAAGGCATCTCTCCGGTGTTTTCAACCACGAAAGAGATCATCCTTGTCTTGTTGATGGTCACCGGAACTGGTGAATCAACTTCTATTGATCCTGGTTTTATATGCAGCTCGGGCAGGTTCTTGACAGTTGTATCAAGGGTCTTGACCGAGTTGAGAGGCACCTGATCGAATCTGGCATCAACCTCGGCTGTCAATGTGACCAGTCCGGCTTCAAGTGGGATCCAGTCTATGGACCTAATTGTGGAGGTGCCCGGTTCAATATAATCGAACATCAGCTCCTCTTTGACTATTCCGCTTCCCCTGATTCCGCTCCATGTGACATTTACCTTGAAGGGGGTTTGGGAAGGATCCTCGTCGCCTATGTTTGTTACCTTGACATCGACATAGCCTTCCATTCCAAATACCCACTGGGTTGTGTTTTCCACGAACTCTATCTGATAATCGGGACCCATTCCTATCATGTTCAACTGGTTGAATACGTTGTTATCCTCGTTGGTCTCACTTAAACCCATGTAGGGATCAACTATCACCACGAATTCCAGTTCGCCCTCCTGTGATGTCCAGGGGAATGTCACCGTTTCGTTCTCTCCTGCTTCCAGACCCGGGATCGAAACGGAATCTAGTATGAAACCTCCTATCTGAAGCTCAACCTCGAACGGACCTGCGTCGAATTCTCCGACATTGGAGATCCTGGCCTCCAGGTTCACTTCGTTCCCTGATATGAGGGTTCCATCCACCATAAGATTTTCAACGGTGATATCCGGCCCTCCCGGAATTGTTATCATGGCATCCACATCGCTCCCGGCCACGACTGCCGAGTATTTCTGGGATGTGAACCCCTCGAAATCGGCCATCAGCCTGTAATTTCCAAGATAATTCCTTCCTGTGGATCGCCGTTCTTCCTGGAGCAGGGTGAATAAGGAGGAACCATTTCCATCAGTTCTGTGGCTGGAGACGGGAATCTCATTCTGTCCCACGACCCTCAAGACATCCACCTTAGATCCCGGAAGAGGATTCTCCACGGAATCAACAACTCTCGAATCGGCCCAGAAATAGATCCGGATCACACCACTTCCAACAGCCTTTGCCCAGTAGGTTCTGCCTTTGGAGAGGTTCCCGGAATAGGTGACATTTATCAGATCCGCAGTACCATCTATGTCCAGCGGAGTGGAGAAAGTGGCATTCTCGGATCGGAAATCAACATTCTTCCAGTCCAGATCTTCTATGTCCACTATCCCGCCGCTGAGTTCAAGTATGTTGTTGTATGAGTAAATATCCTTAATACCCAGGCTCTTGGCATCGATCCTAGCGGAAACGGAGGATCCGTAAAGATTCAGAGAACCATTCATCCTGTCAGCTTTGACGTCCATTTTCGCCGTATCCCTGGCCACAATATTTCTCACTGACAGCAACCCTTCCTTCATACTGAAGCTTGGGTTTCCGCTTCCAAGCATATACAGGTAGAGATCTTCCGTTCCTCTCGAAGAGAGACTTACATTGTTCATTTCCACCTGACCGCCGTTCTCAACAAGGATGTAGGCGGGACCTTCATCTGTGAGGAAATTGACAGTGGTGTCGTTGATGACCAATTTACCTCCGGAACCTACAACCACGTGTCCGTCGAAAGCGTAGTAGGAAGGATAGAATTTGCCATCGATCAGGGAAGCTGTTCCTTTGATGAATGTGTTGGTTCCTATGGTCATATCGATATCGTTCTTATCGAAATAGGTGGAATCCGAGGGATCGACAACATATTTCGAGAAAGAAAGTGATCCTCCGAGATCCGAGGCTATCTTGTCGGAAAATTCCACATCTTCCATGATTTTTACTATGATACCTGCCTGGTCACCTTGTCCGGGAAGATCGGGATACGAATCAAAACTGGTCGATGCCGACAATGTTTCCCCGTCAATGACCACCTTTACCTCGTAATCGGGTGTAACATTGGAGTTGGGCATGGAATCGAAGTTGAACAGATCGGTCATAACGGGAATGAATACCCATCCATCCTGACCGGTATCACTCCAGTTCAGGTTTGTCCTTCCCGTGTAATCAAGCATCTCGCTTGTGAGGTAGGAACCATCAAGTTTCCTGTTTTGATTTCCCTCAACCCTGAATACCTGGACCTCCTGATCCTCAACCTGTATGTTCATTCCGTCCAGTACGTGTGCTGCAATCCACCTGTAATATAGAGAGCTGGAGTCCTCATCCTGAATCAGTATTGCAGGACTGGATGGATCATCCGTGTTGTTTATTGATGCACCCACAAGATGGGCTACGGCTCCGTTGGATAACTTCAGTACATTGTGACTTCCGGTTGAAAGATTGGATTCAAGATCTATGTCCAGAAATGAATTGATAACCGTAAGATTTGTTCCTGAACCATCCAGGGTAATGTTTGAACCCCATCTGCCATCCCTTGATCCAACGTCGAAAGAGAAAGTGTCCCTCAATTCCGATTCGATTATTACTCCCTTTGATCCGGAAAGGAGAGTCAGGATCATTCCGTCATCATTGTAATCAACATCATCCTGACTGGTTCCGTCACCGTCGATATCATATCCCAGATCATCCTGGTCCTTCAGTTCTATGAACTTGGAGTTTACCATTTCCAGATTGGCATTGTTGCTGAGCTCCATTTCCCCAGGACCTTCTATTACCGAATCCGATAGTGATATCTCCGATCCGGATCCGGTTACCTCGATATCGATCATGAAGTAGGGTTTCAGCTGACCTGTCTGGGTGGTCAGAACGGAATTAACAAAGTTTAGAGAACCTCCCGATGATACATCGATCTGATAGATGTGGTCATCACCTCCGCCGATAATACCGTTACTGCCCAGATCCTGGGAGAGGGTGATAGTCGAGTTGATGAAGGTAAGGCTGCTTCCCGTACCTGACACCTCGATATCCCCATCCAGCAGGTAGTTAACCCCGGTGTAAGTTTTCGTATTTCCTCCGGTGACTTTGATAGTCCCTATGCTTGATGCTCCATCAGCCGATTCGTCCGTCGAATCGGTGGAGATCAGCATTACCGAAGCGATCAACATTCCGACGATCATCAATGAGGATGTCGTCCTTGCCAAGAAAAACGAATGGTCCTTCATTCGGTCCACCTTCTTCCAATAGGAAATGGTCAGTGCATCCGACCTTCTCATCCAAGGGCCAGATATCTATTTAACCCCCTATCACAACAGCTAACCTTGTATATAAATAGGTTATTCTTTAAATATTGTAAATGAAAAATTAAATGATTTTGAAGTGTTGAAAACAACATTACTGATAGTGATCCCAACGGAATGACCTTGTTCGGATCTGTTTTTTTTGATGACATCAAGCATCGAATAAATGGAGGTGTTGATAACCTGTTCGATTCATCCCCCGGGGAAAACCCTGGGAAAGTTTTTTTTATAAAATGACTCATGAATAAACAGGAGGCTTGAGTCGCAATGACTTCCGCAAGGGTAAAGCGGAGCTTAAAACATGGTTCCGGTCACTTCCGGACAGCATCGGTTACTTTGGTTCTGATTATACTGATTTTATTTCACGGGAAAACAACGGGATCCAATGATTTGGTCGAGATCTCAGAAAAAAAACCGTATCCGGTTATCAATGAGGTCTATCCAAACCCTGATCTTGACATCAACGGCGACGGCGATACAGATCAGGATGATGAATTCGTTGAGCTATTCAATCCATCCGATACCGATCTGGAGTTGAAGGACTATTCTCTCTCCGATAATACAGGGACCTATACTATCCCAAATAAGACCATCCGGGCTGGATCTCACTTGATACTTGGAAGATGGGAAACCGGCCTGGTTCTGGGAAGGGATGACCAAGTCACCCTCTGCGATCAAAATGGTTCTATCATTGACCATTTCGAATTCCGGGATGCGGGGAAGGGTGATTGTTATCAGAGGTCACCCGACGGAAATGAAAGATGGATATCCGGTGCCAAACCGACACCGGGCCTTGAGAACTCGGACCCTCCCTCATTCATAATAAATGAGGTGCTTCCAGACCCAGAAGGATCAAATTCGGGTAATCAGTGGCTGGAACTGAAAAATACCGGTCCGGATTGGAATATTGAAGGATTCGTTTTGACAAATCACGATGCTTTGGAATTTGTGCTTCCAG
Source organism: uncultured Thermoplasmatales archaeon (assembly GCA_964445525.1). Lineage (GTDB taxonomy): Archaea > Thermoplasmatota > Penumbrarchaeia > Penumbrarchaeales > Penumbrarchaeaceae > Penumbrarchaeum. The sequence continues at coordinate 15,480 of CAYULA010000010.1, forward strand.
ATCATGAAATCAAAAAAGATGAAAGGTTCCTCATACATCTGGGAAGCGAGACCAAAGCTCCAGATGTTCCCGAAGATATCAAGGTTATCTGTGACAGCAGCTCAAGCACCCTGTATTCATCGGGAGATGACCTGGAGTTCCTGGATTCCGATGGATATGCACTTGATTTTGTTGCATGGGGAAATTCAACCCATGTTGACAGATCAACCGGCAAAGGTATGAAAGGTCAATGGTCCGGCGAATTCTACGATAAGGAAAATTCGACCATGTGGGGAGATTTGAGGAATCCTGCTCCCGTCACCGGAAGGACCCTGATGAGGATACATGACGGAAGGGATTCGCATTCCCCGGCAGATTTCATTCTTGGACCGGAATTGACCGGGGGCACTCCGGGATGGAACAACTCGATTGACCCGGGCCTCGAACTTGATCTTCCGGAAGGTCCACTCAATCTCAATGAAGGTGAAAAGGACACCATCTTTCTGAATATTTCATCTTCGGGAACCATGCGTGGAAATATCTCTATATTATCCCGGGTTACCGATGAAAACTGGACTGCGTCTCTGGCAGCAAACAGGACTCACATGGTTGGTGGAGGGGATAATAAACCTCTAAAAATAGATATCGAAGCCCCAGTTGACCTCAGGATATCTAACAGATGCGATCTGAACCTGATGGTAACCTGGGAGGATCTTCCATTTATCTCATTTCAAAGGACCTTGAAGATGCAAATTCCCTCCTTTGATGTCGCCCTGGAGGACATGGTTGTCGAACTGGATGATTTTCCTACTTCGATCTTTCCCGAGGGGTCCTACATTGAAATCAGCGGGAAGGTCATCTGTGATGGTGAGATACCAGGAGGGGACCTCTTTCTAATGATATCCCTATTGAAAGAAAATGAGACCGAAATGGAAGAGCTGTTGGAGTTCAAGGACCTCAGAGCCAGTTCCAGAAGGACCTTTTCCGTGGAACTGGATACCATCTACCTCGAGGGCAATCTTACCCTGATCGCTCGGATGGATTTCCAGGACAAAGTCAGGGAGCCGGATGAAGATAACAACCTCTGGAGTGAGGAAATCCAGGTCATACCGACAACACTCTCAGACAGTTCCAGAGGTCTGGTAATCACCGAAGTCCTGTGGAATTACACATCAGTAGGTTGCTTCGTGACAGTCAACAACACCGGCCCCGAATCTATTGACATATCACATATGAGGCTGTATTTCGATGATTGCTTTGTCTCCTTTCCCGATGAAGCCTCGATCCCGTCAAGGGGAAACATAACCGTTGCATGGGGAGAAGAGGCACTGGAAAAAATCGATGACATCGGCAAGATATTCAGAAAAGACGGGAAAGGACCGGTTGATTTCAGGATGTCAGAAGATGAAGACCATAAGGACCCCATGGAGTCTAATATTCTCAGGTTGATGACACGATACAGGGACCTCATCGATGAGGTTACACTAAAAAGAGAGGCAATCGAGGATGGCAAAAATAACATGACCGCTCTGTTTCCTGAAACCACCTGGGGTTCCATCCTGAAAAGGAGATCGGACAGTAATGGCCTTCACATCGATACCGATTCCTATCTCGACTGGACCGTGGATCCAGTCAGGGCTTCAATTACCACTCTGCTAGTTGATCCGGGTCCGGATGGTCCGGGGGAGTTTATCGGAATAACACCTGATGACAAGAGCAATGATCTCTCCGGACTTGTTTTATCGAGAGGAGATGGGTTGCTGGTGATACCGGATGAATACTCCCGTACACCAGAAGAAACATTCATCGCAAGGGAGCCGGAGTCATTTGATTCCAAACAATTGTTCCTCCCCGAACTGGCATTCGAGGATAACGAGAGGGAGATACCATCCTGTTCCGTTCCGGGATTCAGGACCGTCTCTCTTCCGAACGGGGGTGGGGAGTTAACTCTCCTTGACAGAGGAAACCGGATTATCGAAAAGGTGTGTTGGGGAAATTCGGATAGCCTCGATCCTGGACGCGGGGTCATAATTTCAAGGAGATTGAGCATTGAGGGACCTTCAAATTGGATGAAAAGAGGCACCGGAGATCTGCCCATGAACGGGAAATGGTCATTTTCCAACCGTTCTATATCAGAGGCAGGATCCGGCGGTCTCCCTGATCTGGTGACCGTTGATGATTCCGAAAAAGTCAGCTTCCTGTTACCTGGTTTGACACTTGAATATCTGGCCCGAACTATAATGAACATAAGAGAAGATGGAAACCAGGTAAAACTCTACATATTTTGTCCTCCCTGGAACAGGGATCCCTCCCTGCAGATCCATACTGGGTTGGAAAAGGAGATGGGTTGGTTCAGACACCTTGAGGATGTGGGTGTGAAGATTTTCTTCCCCGAGGATCCGAAAGATCAATGGTGTTCCGGTTCGGTTATAACCCAAAATAGATTGGTCTCATTCAACGTCCCCAGGAATGGAAGGACCGAAGAGATCCGATGGGACATGATTGCATTCGATGGAGGATCGAGTTCCATTTTTGAACTTTCCGAGGATTTCAGGGAACAGGAGGATTGGTTCGACGCATCTCCGATGCTTTCAGAATATAATAGGATCGAACCCGGTTCCTTCGACGAAAATAATACGGTTGATCATGTAAATGAATGCGATTCTTCAATATGCTGGGCAGTGGATCCTTCAATATATACCGTTGGATCCGGAAGGATATCCATTCTTCACACAACAGGAGGTCTGGATCTTTCGACAATCATGGAACTCCTCCGGAATGGATCCTCGGTTGATCTGTCCATCAGCTCATCGCTGTTGAGAATGGAAAATGAGGATGCATTGGAAAAGATATTCGAAGAAGAAAACAGAATCACCTCAGTACCTCCTCTTCATTCAATAGGTGATTTGAATTCCGATTTTTCATGCAGACTTGCAGCGTTGGAAAGGATATCCCAGGAGAGAGGATATGATCTTCGGTTATCCATGATGGATATATTCAACGGGACTTTCGAGGGAAGAAACATATGGTCTTGGGGTACAGGATATGCCTGTACAACCTCAACCCACCTCGATGAGAAGGTCCCTTGCTGGATCATATGCAATCTGAAAAAAGGAACCAGACAGATTCCGCAAACATTCAACAATCCTTTCCCCAAGGGGTTCCTTCCCGGGAATTCCATAATCAAAGGTCAAAAAATTGTGATTGACAAGATATATTTTGACACATACCTCAAAGAGGATCCGGATGAGGCAATCTGTCTTCTGAACTGTGGTTCGGAACAGATCGATATCTCCGGATTCATCATAACCGATGACGAAGGGGAGGGAAGAAACAGTGACGGATTATGGATGATTCCCCCCAATACGAGCATAGATCCCGCCCGGGAATTCTGGATAACCAGGGACGGGGGCAGGTTCCACTATCAATTCGGTTTCCATGCTGATCTGGCTTTTCTGAACAGTACCTGCGGCGGATACCTATCCGGGGTGTACGGGGACCTCAGGCTTGCCAATTCCAACGATACGGTCTCACTTAGGGACCCGATGGGAAATATTGTTGATGTGGTTCCCTACGGAGAATCCACATGGAAAAGCGTATGGCCCCATCATGACGGGGGAAATTGGTCGGGTCCTTCGGCATCTGCCCCCGGCTGGGGCAAGATCCTTCACAGATGGAAAGGATGGGATCAAGTACTGCCGGAAGACAGGAACTCCGCGGAGGATTTCACACTTTTAAGAAACTTGTATCCCGGTGTATCCGACCTCCCCCGATTCGGGAAGGTCGAGGCCGAAAATGTCGATGCGGCGGTGTGTCCGGATTCGGGCTGGAGTCTGCTGAAACGATCGATAGCAGAATCAAACTCCAGAATCCTATTCAACGTCTACGAGATGACATCGGACTGGATAGTATCATCTCTCATTGGCGCAAGGGAGAGAGGGATAGAGGTCAAAGTTATCCTTGAAGGAGGACCCGTAGGGGGCAGGTCATATACCTCGGAGATCCTCGCCGATAGATTGACCGAGAACGGGATAACCGTAAGGTGGATGTCAAATGATTTCGAAAAAGACATCAGGGACAGATACAGGTACGACCATGCAAAATACCTCGTGATCGACGGTAAAACCACATTGGTCTCGACGGATAATTTCAAGGATTCATCTTTCCCCAACAACGGAGACATCCTGGAAGGGACAAGGGGATGGATGGTGTCGGTTACTTCAAAGGAGCTTGCATCACAGATGGAGAAAATATTCTTCGGAGATTGGAACGGTCCCGACATGATGGAGAATACGGTAGATTATCTGCAGGATTACGATAAATCAGGTAAAGGAATCCTTCAAGTGGAAACGGATGAACCGAGATTTTCGTTGTTTTCCGCAAATTCATCAGCAGAAGTCCAGGTTCTTGTATGCCCCGACCACATCTCGACACCGGGAAATCCTCTTATTAGGGCAATAGAACAGGCCGAGAGTTCAATATTCCTGGAATTGATGGATATCGACGAGGATTTCAACCTTCAGGGAAAGGAAAATACATTCGAACTGGAGGGGTCCTGGGGTGTGAAGGAACCGGTAAAGGGCATGAACAATCCCTATCTGGCGGCTCTTTTTGATGCTGCCGGAAGGGGAGTTCGTGTCAGGATTCTCCTTGACGGCTCCGACTTCAACGGAGACGGCATTCCCGAGAATATGGAGACAGCTAACCTGATCGGGAAAGCAGTTGATGAGTTGGGTCTGTCGAACAATTTCAGGGTGCGGCTTCACCCGCCCTCCAGAATGGATAATTACTGTGACATTTCCCTGATCCATTCAAAAGGGATGGTAATAGACGGTAATAAGACATGGATCTCTTCCTTCAACTGGGGTCCTACCTCGGGATTGGACAACAGGGAGGTGGGTCTTATGATAGACTCGCAAGAGATTGCCTCTTTTTATACTTCGGTTATGGACCACGATTGGGGAGGTACCATCCAGAATGACCTTACTGCCGACCTGAAGCAGATCCGATTCTGGACCGAGGAAGATATTTCAGTGGCCAGGGTGGCCATGGAGGTCGATTGGAATGGTGAACAATGTTTGAATTTTTCATTTGAAAACGGTAGAGAAGGCTCCGAACCTTTCGTTATAGGTGGCGTTGAGGGGGATTACGATGGCATATTTAGACAAGAAGTGGCCATCCGCGATGCAAAGGAAGGAGATCTGATCGTTATTTGCGCAACTTCGGAAGAGAGGACTATGGAACTTTTCGAGGTTACCGTTGGTTTCAATGAGGAGGAGTCGAGAGAACCGGCTGGATTCGGGTTCAACTCCTCTTTCACACCCTTGATCATAATTGCGATAATTACCATTGGAATTTCCCTTTCCAGGGTAACGGTGAAGGAGTTAAAGGAAAGGTTCAAGACCTTAAGAGGATTGCAGGAAGAGTGAAGAAAGGTATATTTGGCGAACTGGACATAAAGTATTTAATCGGCTTACCGGATATCCGGATAATTCATATACACCGGTACGGGGGATGGTTATGTTCGAGGTTGATATCAAGGTAGATACCCTCAAAAGCGTATTCTCGATCCTCACCCCCATCGTGGGTGAGATCAAGCTTACTGCGGACGAGGAGGGGTGGAAAATCAAGGCAGTGGATCCCGCCCATGTGGCGATGGTGGATCTTACCATATCCAGGGAAGCATTCGACAAGTACGAAGTCGAACCCATGGAGCTGGGTCTGAACGTGGAAAGGATGCTCGAGCATCTCAAAAGCGCAAAAAGCGATGACCTCGTCAAAATGAATCTGGACAAGGATAACAGGCTGGTGGTTTCCATGTCCAATCTGACACTCAAGATGCCGCTTGTGGATGCATCCGGATTCTCCGACCCGAAGGTACCCAATCTTCAGCTGCCGGTGGGATTGAAACTTAACTCCGGAGAGCTCCAGAAGGGGCTCAAGGTATCGGCATCCATCTCCGATTACATTACATTCGACTGCTCAGAGGACAAGCTCGTAATGACCTCATCCGAGGACCTTTCTTCAATGACCCTGGAACTGAGCAAGGGAACCGAGTACGAACAGATCAATTTCGAAAAGCCCGCAAAGAGCTCCTTTTCACTGGATTATTTCACCCAGCTGATGAAAGGAGTTGGCCCGAACCGGGACATTTCACTGAATCTGGGAAATTCATATCCCCTCAAGATGGATTTTGACTTCGCGGAAGGAAAAGGGCATGCCAGGTATCTTCTGGCACCCAGAATTGAATCCACCTGATCTAATCCAGCTCGATCTTGTCCATCCTCTCTCCCTTCCTTCTTTTCTCCCGCGGCATATTGAATGAGAGACTCTGCTTCAATCTTCTGTAGAAGGCGAATCTGTTGAGGTTCACCACAAAATACCCCAGGAAAAAAGGAATGGAAACAAGGACCATCAGAAGGGGTGTGGACCACCAGTTCTGATAGCTTTCGTTTCCGTTCACCAGTGAATCGATACCGTATACAAGAATTTCCGCAAAGGCCATAAGGATCAGGAAAACCCCCGTTGTCATAAATACCGCTGAGATGATGGCTGAAAGTATACTCCAGAAATTCAGCGCTTTCCTGCCCCCCCTGCGATTCTGATCATAAGCCATAGACTATCACTGGTCCCTTTCACTAACACTGCTTCTTACTATTTTTGATTTCTCATTTCAGGATAGAAAACCTCGCTGCCATTTTCAATGGAAGTATTATCCGATGTATCCAATTTTGAAACAACGTTTTCGGACTTCTTTCTTGAATAAATGAGGATCGAGACGGCCACCAATATCACCAGGACCATCAAACCTGCCAAGGTCAATATCCAGATCGGCTTTGATCCATCATTCTTTCCATCCACTATCCCTATCTCGATCGAAGAATCTCCCGATAGAGGTTCCCCGTGTATTGAAAAAACATCCCCGAGATCCAGTAGATAGTTCCCGTTTTCCAGATCCGAGGGTATTACTATATGATATCTAAACGAACCCTGTCCCGAGGCATCCTTCAAAGGTGTCAATTCCCTCTCGAAATCCTCGCCCATTAAAACCACCATCGAGTCTATGTTCAATTCTTCAGTTAGAGATATTACAAGGGTATCACCCTGGCTAAGTTTCAAAAGATCACCGTTTGAAGGGTCCTCCATTACTTGAATATCCAATACCTTGAGTTCAGCCCTGGTCTTGAAGTACAGGCTGAAAGTATCCAGAGCTTCCCCGGTAATATCGGCCATTCCTTCTTCAAGGACAATGGAATATTCTTTTCCTTTTTCAAGGGGATCCAGAGGATCGATGTAGAGAACCGTTCCGGTTGAATCCCAGGAGATGCGGCGCCTGAGGGATCCTCCGCTGTCATCCAAAAGCAGCACGGAATCGAGGGCTCTTGATACATCCATCCTCTCCGAGAATTCAATAGATATTTCATTATCAACCGAAAATCCTCTTTCTCCATCCTCGGGTTGAGATCGGATGGGATAGGGTTTTGATCCGTCGGTTATGACATCGAGAACGAATGAATCCTCTCCTGTATTTCCGGATCCGTCCGTAACCGTTAACGTAACTGTGAATGAGCCAGGTTTGTCCGACTTGAATGAAAACTCCGTACCCTCGAGAACCAGGTCTATCTCCTCGATTCTCCATGTGTAAACAGCTCCACTCGGAAAAGCAGGATCATTATCCATAGTCCCGGATGCATTGAATGTCAGTTCTCCGCCCAATATTACTTTCCTGTCCTCTCCGGCATCCACAGATGGGGGGGTTGTATCATTAACCCGGATCGAGAAATCCACGGACTGCCTGTTGCCGCCTCCATCTTCAACGCCGAAGGAAACGGAATACAATCCGGGTTTGAGGAGTGATGTTTCCAGAACAGGATCCCTGACCATCCTTTCCTCGGGTCCTGAAATCATCCAGAGGAATGAACCATCAAGAAAGATATCGGGATCGTCATCAATTATTTCAGGATCTACAAAGATGGTCTCACCCTCGTCAACCATGATATTTTCAATGGGGGAAATCCTTGGAACGACCCCGTCTGCAACCTGCATGTCAACCATGCTGGTTGCACTGTTTCCGGCATTGTCTTCCACCAACAGTGTGACGGTGTAGATACCGGGAAATTCCGGCTGGAAGGACATGTTCTCTCCTTCGAATCGAAGGACCTCCTCACCGAATTGGATGATCCAGGAATAATCGGAGATTCCGGTCAATCTGCTGGCTGGCCCCTGATCGAAAGAATCTGAAGCAGTCAACCTGGTTACAGCCGGTGTCGAGTTATCCATCCATCTCAATTCGGCGATTGGCGGGACCTCGTCCCTTACCAAGTATAGATCCTGTCCAAAATCAAGAGGACCGTTTCCGTATGGATCGAATACCTTCAATCGGAAGATATTGATACCCTTGGCCAGAGGAACATCGGTATCGAAATAACCATCATCATCCGCCGTTTGGGTAATCGTGGAAGCTCCTTCTCTTTCAAGTTTGATAATGGATCCGGGTTCGGTCTCACCGGAAACTGAATACTTGTGATCATTGACGATTGCCTTCGGATTGGAGAATAACCTCAGGAGGTCCGGTCGAGTATTATCTATGAATACCGAAACAAGGGGAGAGGTGATATTGGTATTGCCCGCCTCATCCGTTATACTCAATCTCAGGAATACGTCCTTTTCTTCCCATAATGATGAAGGCAGATCCGAGGTATTCCATTCGATCGGAGGGTGGGGGCCATTAACCGAAAGAAGATCTGTCCAGATGGTTCCCGGGACTCCGTCTCCATCCGTGTCTATGGAGCCCTGCAGCACCAGATCTGTCGTGTCCTTATCAAGTAAGATGTCGAGTTCTACGACCCCAGTCAGGACATTACCTTCGGAAGGGGAATTCCAGATCACCCATGGTTCCTTCAGATCACGAGGGATCGAGGAAGCGATACCGGAATCGGATGAGATCAACCCTCCGGTTTTGAGGGCCCTGACCTTGTAAAAATAGACAATGCCGTCAGTTAAACCGGTATCAATGTAATTTGAACTGCTGTCCAATGTGGTGTTAACAATTGAGAAATCGCCGGGTTTGCCCTCGCCCGGACTTGACTCAACAGCCCTCAGGATCATATGCGAGGAGACCTCCGAAGCATCGGGGGAGGACCAGTTGAGATAGAGTGAATTTCCCGGGTCAAGGGGCACCACTGTAAGATTATCGGGTCTGCGGGGAATGTCGGTGTTGATCCTTACCGGCTCGAGGGAATCAAGGAAAACATGGTCTATACCCTCCCTTCCCACTCTTCCGCTCAGGGTGAAATTGCCTTTCAGATCATCGGGGATGGTCATACGGCCTGAGTATAGACCGTCACCGGCAAGGACGTCGGGGTCTATCCCGTCATCCAGAGCTTCAATCCAGGTGATATTTCCCAATCCCCTTAAGGTGAAACCCGCCTCCCGGTTTTTTGTAGCATTGATGGTAACTGTCAGATAATCCTGATAGGTGAGGTTCTCTCCTGTGGAATCATGTGTAACCGAGAATATCGAAGGAACCTCCAAAGCGTATGTATATGCCTCCACGGTCCTTTCCGGATATTCCTCGATGTAATAAGACATTACCTTTTGATCACCGGATACCTTGACTTCCCCGTTTTTCGGATTGTTCATTGTTATGTTTACCCACCCTTCGAAAAATCCGGTACCCGCACCATCCATTTCTATCTCCATCAACTCGATGGCCTCTCCGCTGGGGTCCGTGGAGGAATTTACCTTGACCTCGACACTTCCGGACCCTGTCAGATTCCTGTCTGTCAGATACAATTTCACGGGTGTCCCGTTGGCGGGAGTCCTGTTCGATCCGAAGGCCAGGGAAGCTGATTCGTCGATCTGGTCAAAAGTGGCAACCAGGGCATAGGGCTGTGGTCCCCTGGTTACCGAATGGCCTTTTACGGTTATGTTGTATCTTCCCGGACCGGGGGATGGGATCCTGATTCTTTCCACGTTGTTGTTCCTGTCTCTGGCGGAATCGAAGGGTGAGGAGAAATCATTTCCATACCATATGCTTCCATCCTCCGATCTTACCTCAAGGTCAAGGTCATTAACCAGCTTGTCCTTGCTTGTATTCGACCCTGGATAGTCGGTCCAGACAAGTGTTACCACTATATCGGAACCTCCAGCCTCGATTATATGGTGCCTTGAATGAGACTTTCCATGGGAGAGACCCGATTTATTGTCCTCAAAAACCAGATCACCCGCATCGCTTCCTACGGATGAGAGAGAATTCGAGAGATTGACTCTCCCCCACCCTTCATATCTGTTGGGAACCGAGGACCAGTCCCCGTTAAGAGGTCTGGCACCGTTGATTATGGTTGCTTTCAAAAGGGCTGAAGAGGGTGAAGAGAGATTCTCTTCTTCCTGATAGTACTGTCTAATCAACGCAGACATGCCTGCCACATGAGGAGTGGACATCGAGGTGCCTCCCAGATAGGCATACCTGCTGTTCACTCCCTGATATGTGGAATTTGATCCCCAGTAGTGGTTCCAGAAATCGGAAATCGTTGAGGCTCTCGTTGAGAGTATCCATGTCCCGGGAGCCACCACATCGGGTTTGATTCTCTCGTCACCCCAGGTATAACCCTGGGATGAAAAACTTGCCATCTGGGATATGTTGTCCGCCGATGATGAGATCGACGGTCTGTAGCTTTCCGAGGCTCCTACGGAGATTACATTCTTGGAAGTTGACTGGGTTGAAACTGAATATTGACCGTTTGATCCTTTGTTGCCTGCGGAAAACAGAACGAGCATGTCCTTTTGACCCCAGACGTAATTATCTATCTGCCAGGATTTCCACGAATAATTGGCATAGCTGGACCTGGATGACCAGGAATTGCTGTGTATCCTTGCACCGCTGGAATAAGCATCCCGGAACAATGTCGTATAGGAAGGTATGTTGAGTGTTCCGGAGGAGGTCATGGTGGACTGCATGACAATCGTTGAATTCGGAGCCATACCCTTGTAGGTGCCGTTAGAGGCAGACCCGTTTCCCAGAACGGTACCCGCCACATGTGTCCCGTGTCCGCCCTTGTAATTCCAGGATCCTGTTGACCCGTCCCAGACATGAATATCGGGATCCGACCAGTTACCGGACCTTCCGTAAGTGTATGTGGCCTTGATCCTTCCCTTGATGTCAGGATGCATGGTGGAATTCTTGCCGGTATCCAATCCCGTATCCGCCACCGCGATTATCTGATCCGAACCGTCCAGATCTGTTTGATACCAGGTTTCTGTGATATCCGTAATGTCAGCGGATATATCATTGTCCAGATATTCTCTCAAGGGCGGAGATATATGTGATACGAAATGAAGCTCGGATATGGCTGCAATGGAGTCCCTGTCAGCTTCCAATATTATGTTCCAGGGATCCACGAATTGGACGTTATTTCCTGTGATCTTTCTGATTGACTCAAGCAGGTCATCCGACCAGGATTGATAGGAACCAATAACTGCTTCAACTGCCTCATCATCCGAAATTGACATCAGATTGGCCAGAAGGTTCCCGTCCACAACCATTGCCGAATGGTATGGAAATACAAGACCATGGGTTCCAACCAACGTTTCAAGCTCGCCAAAATCATCATGCCGAACCAGGAAAGTTTTTGAAGAAAGGACCTCGACCACGGAGTCCGCTTCCGAAAATATCTTTTCTGATTGCATTCCTCCTTCAGAAAATTTCACTATGTACTGGTCCTGTCTGAACCCTGCCGGGGGCAATCCAGACTGTAAAGAGGACTCAAACATATCTATTTTCAACCCTCCCAATGAAATAATGGCATCCTGACTTTCCACCTCAGACATATAATCCTTAAAGAGGGCCTCATCAACTCCGAGAATATCATTGAAGGTCCCGGAATTATCATTAATCTCCTGCTCATGGGATTCCATCAGTGAAAGTGAAGGAGCGGAAATAAAAAGAAAAATAATGAAAAATCCCAGAATCAGTTGAAATTTTTTAGTATTTGCTTTTATCTTCATCATCCCGGCCGATCCACCCTTTATACAACAGGCATCTTTCTCAGACAAGAGGTCCGCATTCCGCTTCATCGGTTCCCTCGTGGTGATCGTGGTCCTCTTCATCGGGTTTCAGGTCTTCCCTTTCTATTCCCTGGCTCTTGTAGTATTGATAAAGCGCCTTTTTCAATCCATCAACTGCCAGCAAGGAGCAATGGACCTTTACAGGCGGAAGTCCCTCGAGACCTCCCACGACATCGTCCCAGGTCAGTTCCTCGGCTTCTTTCAGGGTCTTCCCCTTTACCATCTCTGTGAGCATCGAAGTTGTGGCTATTGCCGAGGCACAGCCGAAAGTCCTGAACTTGATGTCCATGATCTTTTCATCTTCGACCTTTATTGACAGCTCCATCATGTCGCCGCATACGGGATTTCCAACGGTCCCCACAGCATCGGCATCCTCGATTTCACCCACATTCCTGGGATTCTTGAAGTGTTCTAATACCTTCTTGGAATATTCCAGCCGTCCCATGTTCATACCTCCCCCGGATATATCGGGGACATGGCCCTGAGCTCTTTCACGATCTCCGGCATGACCCCTATCACGTGGTCAACATCATCCTCGGTGTTATACGGACCGAGGGTAAAAACCAGACTTCCGTGAGCCTGTTCGTGCTTCAGACCCATTGCGAGAAGGGTCTTGGAGGCTTCCAGAGTCTTCTGAGCACAGGCAGAGCCCGTTGCAACCGATATGCCGTTCATATCCAGCATCAGAAGCATGGACTCGCCCTCTATGTAATCGAACCTGACATTTGCATTGTTGGGCAACCTCGAGACCGGATCCCCGTTCAAGTGGGAATCCTTTATGGAAGTCAACCCTCCTATCAATCTGTCTCTGAGCCTTTTCAAATGAGAGGATATCTCGTCCATCCTCTCTTTGGCTATCCTTGCGGCAGCACCCATACCAACCATTCCCGGTATGTTCTCGCTTCCGCTTCTCATCTTCATCTCCTGACCCCCGCCCCTGATTATTGGCGTCATCTTGACACCTTTTCTTATGAAGAGGGCCCCTGTTCCCTTGGGTCCCATCAGATCAGAAGAGGACAGAGTAGCAAGATCAACTCCAACATCTTTGACATTGAATGGGGACTGAAAACCGGACATTGTCAGATCAACATGAACCAGGGCACCGGCAGAATGAGCGGACTCCACGATCTCCTTTACGGGTTGGACGGTTCCAACCTCATTGGAAGCAAAAGGCATTGTCACCATGGCTGTTTCCTCATCAATCTTCGATCCGGCATCATACAGGTCTATTCTACCCATCTCATCGATTTCAATAATTTCCGTTTTAAAACCGCTTGCGGAAAGTGCCTCTACCGTCGATCTGACCGATCTGTGATCCACCTGGGTCATGACCACCTTTTTCCTGTCTTTAATGTGAGGCAGAGGTCCCCTCAGAGCCAGATTGATCGATTCCGTTGCTCCCGAAGTGAAGATTATCTCCGAAGGATCCCCCGATATCAATGATGCAACCTCTTTTCTTGCCTTTTCCATCGCTTCCCTTGGCAACCTCCCCATCTCATGGATCGAGGAGGGGTTTCCGAAATGATCCTTAAAAAAAGGCAGCATTTCCTGAAGGACCTCTTTTCTAACCGGCATTGAGGTAGCGGCGTCGAGATAGACCCTTTCCATTTTACAAGTCTCCTTGAAACTACAAAAGAAAGGTCCGTATAAAAGATTCGCACCTGAATGGTCCTGGGTCTAGTCCCCTCTGTCCTTGAAATAATGTTCGATGATCTTCTTCTGACCCCTTCTCAGTGTTTCGGAAACCGAGGCAGTCGATATCGAGAACAATCTCGCAAGCTCCCTGATCCCGATCCTCTTCGGGAAGTCGTAATAACCTCTTTCAAGGGCTGTCTTGATTATCTTTTCCTGTCTGGGGGTTAGTGAATCCTTGTCATCTATGGGGTGGATCATTATCAGTGAGGATTCGATGTCCCTCTGGTTCAGGTTTTCCACAAGTTTCTGAAGCTGGAGCTTCTCGTTCATTATCAGCTTCCATTCCACCCACCCCTGGGAATCCGTGGTAGCGGATATGAGAAAACATCCCGATTCCAGAATTGACCGGCAACCGCCGCAGCCTTTTGTTCCGACTATGGTAATTACCTTGTCCTGATCCACCTGGCTGGCCTTGACGAAATCCACGCCATCAAATTCACCGATGATCTTCTCCAGCAGATTCGGATCGGTTCCGTTCAGTTTTATCTCGGCAAGGTCCTGTACACCTTCATCACCGAAGGGGATGGTGTCCAGGATGTTGACCTTTATCGGAAGTTGGCCGGTAGACTTGCCTACCCAGCTGTTTTGAAGATTAACTGAGAGGACCGCTTCGTACAATGGATCACCTTGAAGGGGATTGATTAAAACCTAATTAATACTTCTTATATTGAATAATAAAATGCTCTTCTTATTTATGAAAAATCGATCGAAGCCTGCTTCGATCGAACGTACAAACCCCGCCCACCCCGGACTTGATCGGTATTTTTGCAATCAACAGTATTTAAAGACTGGAATAACTGGACTTATTAAATTTCCTATATGATGAAAAAACGGTAATATCCTCCTTGATCTCCGGACCTATCCAACAATGTACTGTAAAGCACATAGAACAACCTTGATGCACATTTTTCCTGCACATTGATATGGAAATATCCAGTATTATGGAGGGAGAAAGATTATTACTGTGTAGGTTCCTTAATCAAATGCTGAATAATATGGAGAAAAAAAAAGCCTCAAAAAAAGATGATTGGTCAAAAGAGGACGAGGTTGTTTCCGACCAACCCATTGATATAAAGGAAACAGATGACGAACTCGAAGATGACGAGGAGGAAACATGGTGGTCCTCGGGTGCCGATAGAACCGCTCGTGACTGGATCAGGGAAGAGGTTGAAAAGGCTCACTGGGATTCCGAGGACAATCCGTGGAGAAGAGAGGCCGTCAGGTCAAACGAGGAGAAAAGATACCTTGAAAACGAGGTTATGAGGCTGCAGAACAAGGTGATGCTTCTCAACGGCGAACTGAATAGGTTGAAATCGCCGCCCCTGATCGTGGGTACCGTATTGGATCACCTGAAGGACGATCAGGTAGTTGTATCAACTTCGGGAGGACCTTCTTTTGTTGTCAAGGTTCTCACCTCAATTGAGAAAGGTTCCATAGAGATCGGGGACAAGGTGGCCCTGAACAAGGACACGATGACAGTCACCAGCATTCTTCCTTCCTCCAAGGATCCTCTCGTGGGATCTGCGGAGATGTTCGAACGCCCTGATGTTGGATTCCGTGATATCGGGGGACTGGAAGAACAGATAAGGGAGCTCAAGGAAGTTGTGGAGCTTCCTCTCGTAAAGCCTGATCTCTTCAGGGATGTGGGCATAGACCCACCCAAAGGAGTTCTTCTTATCGGACCTCCGGGTTGTGGAAAGACCATGCTCGCCAAGGCTATAGCAAAGGAGACTAACGCTACATTTCTCAGAATGGTGGGCTCGGAACTTGTTCAGAAATATATCGGAGAGGGTTCGAGAATGGTAAGGGAACTCTTCCAGATGGCCAGGGAGAAGAGCCCGACGATACTGTTTCTGGATGAACTTGATTCCATTGCAGGAAAGAGATCCGATTCCTCGACCTCCGCCGACAGGGAAGTCCACAGAACACTTATCCAGCTTCTTGCCGAACTGGATGGATTCGATCCACTGGGAGATGTCAGGATCATTGCTGCAACTAACAGACCCGATATCCTTGACAGCGCCATTCTCCGACCGGGAAGACTCGACAGGATAATCGAGATACCCATGCCCGATCTCAAGGGCAGAACGGAAATCTTCAAGGTCCATACTCGAAAGATGTCTCTGGACAAGGATGTTACAATAGATGAGCTGTCGGCAATGACCGACGGATTCAACGGTTCCCAGATAAAGGCAATTTGTACAGAGGCCGGTATGTATGCCATAAGGTCGGAGAGAAGGAAGGTTGAAATGGATAACTTCAGGATGTCAATCAAGAAGATAAGGGATACTTCCAGTGATGAAACACTGCTTCAATTCAGATCTTCCCCTCTCAGAAAAGAGGGATATTCAATGTTTGCCTGATCTCAATGTATCTTCGAACCGGGTTCTACATCTTTGTCGATTGTCAGTAATGAGACGATTTCCCCGCTTTCGGCAGCCAGGAGCATTCCGTTGGAATCGACTCCCCTGAGCTTTGCGGGTTGGAGATTGGAGACCAAAATGATCTTTTTTCCAACCATTTCCTCTCTTGAATAGTATTTTTTCAACCCTGCAACAATTTGTCTTGGCTCGCTTCCGCCTATATCGACCTTGATGATGTAAAGCCTGTCCGCTTTGGGATGGTCCTCCACACTCAGTATACGGCCCACTCTGAGGTCCATTTTCATGAAGTCCTCGAAGGCCACCAATCCTTTCTCTTCCTGTTTTTCATCCATTTCCGTTGCCTCCTCTTCGGTCATTTCAGGTGGTTCCAGTTTGGTAAAGAGGGGTTCTGGCATCTCAAGTTCCATACCCTCTTTGAAAGGTTCGAACGCATCCGTGTAATTCCCCTTCCCGGGTCCCTGCATCTTCAACATATCATACCATCTTTCAACGGCATGAGGAATGTAAGGATAGAATCCATAGGTGAGATATCTGCCTATCTGAAGGGATATATTCAGGACGGTCTCGCACTTGCTCCGATCCTCCTTTATCAATTTCCATGGGGCCTGGCTGTTGAAATACCTGTTTGCCTCGTTCACAAGTGCCATCATAGTGTGGATACCTTCTTTCAGACGCACTTTCTCCATGGAATCCAGGGCCCTTGTATAGTGATCTTGTGCGGTTTCGAGAATTTTTTTATCATCAACTGATAATTGTCCCCTAAAGGTGATCTTCCCGAAATTCTTGGCCATGAAAGATACAACTCTGTGGAGGTAATTTCCCAGTGCACCCAGTAATTCGGTATTGTTCTTCTGAACGAATTCAAAGAGGTCGAAATTGGAATCACCTCTCTCTGGCATGTTCATGGAGAGGTAGAACCTGAGCGGATCAACAGGATAATCCTTGAGGAATCCGTTAACGGTAACACCGTGACCCCTGGATTTCGAGAACTGCTCCCCGTCCCATTGGAGATACTCATTAGAGGGAACATCATAAGGAAGGTTCAATCCGCCGTATCCGGCTAGTATGGCAGGCCATATGATCGTATGGAAAGGGATATTATCCTTTGCGAGGAAGTAGTAATGCCGGCATTCGGGATCCTTCCAGTATGATTCCCACATTTCGGGTTTACCCATTTCCTTCCAATGAAGCTTGGAGGCAGAAAGATAACCACAAACAGCCTCGAACCAGACATATATCCTTTTATCATCGTAACCTTCTATGGGAATAGGCACGCCCCATGTGAGATCCCGAGTTATTGCTCTGTCCTTCAAACCGTCCCTTAGAAAGTTCTCCGTATTGTTTCTGGTATTTGGCCTCCAGCTTACCTTTCTCTGTTCCACAAAGTCCCTTATCTTGTCTTCCAGCCGGGATAGAAGAAGGTAGAAGTGCTCCGTTTCCTTGAATTCTGGCCTTCCACCGCATAACCTGCAGACCGGGTTCATCAACTCGACCGCATCAAGAACCTTGCCGCAGTTATCGCATTGGTCGCCTCTTGCCTGCTCGTAGTCACAGTGGGGACACTGTCCTTCGATATATCTATCCGGCATGAACTTCCCGCATGAAGCACAGTAAGGAGCCTCCTCCGTTCTAGTTTCGATGTACCCGTTCTCCCTGAGTCTGAGGAAGATGTCCTTTACCACATCAAAATGATGCTCCGTGTGTGTTTTTGTATAGATGTCATATGATATTCTGAGAGCGGAGATGGTCTCAAGAATGGAGGCATGGTTTCTCTCCGCAACCTCTTTTGGCGATGTTGATTCCTTATCAGCTGTTACGGTTATCGGAGTTCCATGCATGTCGGATCCTGATACGAACAGGGTATCGTAACCCTTCATCCTGCAGTATCTGGCAAATATGTCAGCCGGCAGAAGACAGCCGGCAATGTGACCCAGATGCAGGGGTCCGTTGGCGTAAGGCCATGCCGCTCCAATGAATATCTTTCTTTCCGACATGCTCTAGGGATAATGGGAGGTCATATTTGAAATTCGGGATTGCAGCCTCATACCGCTTTGAGAAAACCCAGCACAGGTTCATAGAGGAGACCCTTATCAAGGAGATTGGAAATCACCTCTTCGATTATGTTCCGGGATAGCCTCTTCTTCTCCACCATATCGATCAGATCGTCCCATCTGGCTCCATCCCCTGAGTCCAGTTCCGATATCATTGCCACAACTTCGTCTTCATACTCCTCCAGATCATCGGAATTGTCGGACATCTGTTTGCTGGAGATGTCTTTTGCCATCTCAATTTCCTTGGTAAACCTGGTCCTGTCGATGGTGAGGAGGGTGTCCCTGATAATTGAATTTGCGATCTCGACGGTTTCCTCTCCTCCCCTGGGTTCTTCGGGTTTGGGAACTTCGAGACCTTTTCCCGGAAGAGGACCTCTACCCTCCAATTTCCAGAGTCTCGCAAGAGCATCCCTCACCGACAGTAGATACCATGAGTCCCTCTCCTCCTTTTCTATCCTGACAATGGACTCGGGATTGATGGTTACAACCCTTTCACCCCT
The DNA here is from genome assembly GCA_964445525.1 of uncultured Thermoplasmatales archaeon. Lineage (GTDB taxonomy): Archaea > Thermoplasmatota > Penumbrarchaeia > Penumbrarchaeales > Penumbrarchaeaceae > Penumbrarchaeum. The sequence goes on from CAYULA010000010.1 coordinate 34,155, forward strand.
TCTTGAATCGAATCTGGTTATCTTTCCGACCACTGTGACAAAGCAGGGAACATCCAATCCTGAGACAAATTCCACAAGACCCGGATTGAAACGTCCCACCATGAAAGAGATTCCACCGGTGGGATCAGCGATCCTCAGCTTGAAAAGCTGGGACCCATCGGATCCTATATCGTCTTTCTCCATGAGCACTCCCGATACGACTGCTCTATACAGACAGGCTCCCGTCGGAGTGATCTGATATGCCCTGGGTCCGTCTTCATCAGAGGGAGATACCTCTGTGGAGTTTAGAATATCCTTTATTAGAATTGGTATGGCAGGCTCCCTCCTCCTCATTCCACCACCCCCAGAAGCAGAGAGAGCTCATCCATCAGAAGATCCTTGTTCCATCCAGCTTCCAACCTGGATACGTTGAGGTTCATTCCGTAATCGTCCATTATGGACACTCCGGTTACCGTAAAGGTTCTTGCCACCAGGGCTCTCTCCAGTTCCTCGGTGACCATATCCGGATCCATTGCTTCTCTGACTTCGCTGGAAATTACCTCCATCGGTCTTTCAAGAATGTTTTCCACAAGGGATCTGCCTCCTCTAAGCATACAGGTTCCGGTACCATCGTCAAATACCGCACGGATCGCCATATCCTCTTCCCCTTTCTTCTTCCCGTGAACCGTACATTGGCCCTTGATAAGCTTCCTTCCGCATTCCTCGCATTTCCTGAAGATACCAGAGCCGGATCTGACATCCAGAACCGTCCCTCTCAACCTTACCTGTCCACCCAGTCTTGTTTGTATGAGTTCCGATATTCTCACATCCACCGGTGCTTTCAGATCCTCGTAGGAAGGAAGCCTCTCATCCGGAACCATCTTGATTATTGTCCCGTTATCAAGATTCAACCTGAGTATTCCTTTGTATTCCTTTACATAACCGCCAATCACCCTGTAGCATTCGCCCTCCTCTATGGGAAGGGGATCCCAGCATGTGATATCGATTCTCCCCGAGCTGTCTGCTATGGTTCCCCTGAGAATCTCCTTCGGTTTGTCATTTACATTGACCTCTCTTTTATTTAGATCTATTATCCTTCCCTCGATATCCACCTTCCTTGCATCCGGTTCCAGTTCTCCGATCATGCCCGGAACCGCATCTTCAACAGGTGGAAGCAGGCCTTCAACCTCCTCGGTGGACCTTATGGTAGACTTTTCGTTTATCACCACTTCCAGCTCATCCCTGAAGGTTCTGACGGAAACATTCTGAATCACCAGTGCTTCTCCCGGTGTGTAATCGAATGTCCTCCAGGCCGAAAACCTCAGTGTCGTGGAGGAATCCCCCATCAATCCATAGAAATATTCACCCTTGCCGTCCTTTCTCTCACCGCGATGAACGGTGATGAGCCTCGCTCTTATTGTTACGCCGTACATCCCCTCCTCGATCTCGGATAGGTCCGTTATGGTTCTATGTTCTCCCGGTGGGTCGATACCGTAATTGCCGTAAACCGACCTTTCCGCCTCCTCCAGAGGGATCCCCAGATCCCTGGATAGGCGGTGGACCTCTTCTTTCATTTTCTGAATGTTGTTCATATCATCACTTCCTGACGCCCTGTCTGTTCCATTTTCGGGCGTGTTCTGATTATTCACGGACATAGTCCCGCCTCAAGAGACAATTTCCGGATAAGGTTAAAAAGCATTGGCACAAGGAGATGAGTGAAAGTGAATACGACCGCAAAATGGATATTTCCGAATGTGCTTTCAAAATGGGGTTTGGGCAAGGAAAGGGTTTCCCACTGGACCTTTATTTACCGGTTCAAGACCTTCCATGGAGAGCTCCAATGGCCAGTAACAATTCCAACAACGCCCTCGGAAAAGGTCTCAGGGCATTGATAAGAGAGAAAGAGGGCAGTCCTGAGAAGACCAAGTCAGACCTGGAATCAGAGCGGCATGCCAGGAACATGGAGTTTTACGGCTCTCTGGTAAAAAAATATGTAAGCTCCAGGATGGAAGATGACCTTCTGGAGGAAATGCTTGAAGACGTGAGATCCCATATGGGCATATCCCTCAAGGAACACCGCAACCTCATGAATACTTTGAAGAGAAGGGAGAATATCAAACACCTTAAGGGAGAGGAACAGGAGAGGGCCAGAAATGAGATCAAGGAGGAGCTGGCCAAAATATATCAACAGATACACGGAAAGGAAGCGTCCAGATCGGACAGAAACAGGTTTCTTAAGATAGAGAGGGAGCTTGAAGACGGTGAGAAAAAGAGAACCATTCAACTCTCCAATGGAACGCAGAAGAAGAAGCCCAAGGTAGCCAAGGTCATCAGGAGAAGGCTGATGGCCAGGAATCTTGATGACAGGGCAGGGATTTTGGAAAACGGCAGGAAGGATCGAAGGAGAGGAAGACTGGAGTGGCTCGAGGAGGATGATGAAAAGGCAATCAAGATGACTGCTCCCAAGAAAGGACTCGAGGACAGTGAAAAACCAATAAAGGCCACAGCTCCTCATGAGGGATTGGATGAAGAAAAGGAAACAATAATCGCTCCTTCTCCAAAGGATGGTATGGAAGAATCTAAGGAGATCCTCATGATGAGGGCCCCTGCCAGAGATCTCGAAGACGGAGATAAGGCCATCGAGGCCCCTCCTCCAAAAGATGAGGCTGCATCCTCAAAAGCTCTTGAAATGCCACCATCCACGGTTCCTGCCGGTCCTGGACCCGGCTTCGAGATCGTGAAGGAAGGGATACAGGAAGAGAAGAGTATGGATCTCACCCCGGAACCGGAGATCACTCCCGATGATGAAACGGAAGAGAAAGAGGAGATGGAGGAAGAGTTAGAGGAAGAAGAGGAGGTTGAAGAACCTCAAGAGGAAAGGGAAGAATATGAAGATTCATTACTCTCGCTGAAGATGTTAATGGATGAGGAAAACATTGATGAAGCATCATCCATGGCCGATCGACTGCTGGAAAGAAACCCGGAAGATGTTTCGGTCCTCAATGAGAAGGGTGTGATCCTTTACAATCAGGGCAGGATAGATGAAGCCATATGGCTTTACCAGAAAATACTGGAAATGGATCCCGAATCCGTTGAAACTCTTATCAACTATGCAACGCTTCTATCCATCAGAGGGGAGATAGACAATTCCCTGGAATGCCTGGACAGGGCTGTCAAAAAGGATCCCTATTCCGAGGATGCCTGGAATAACAAGGCAGTTGTTTTCACACGTGCAGGCAGATTGAGGGAAGCACTAGAATGCCTTGACGAAGCACTCAGGATCAATGAGAAGACGGCTTCTACCTGGATGAATGCTGGTATAATACTCGAGAAGATGGGCGAGATCGAACCTGCAATGGAATGCTACAAGAACCTGCTGGATCTGGAACCGGATAACGAAGTGGCTGCAAAGGGAATCCAGTACTGCAGGTCCGTCCTGAACCGGTAAGTCATTACAGAGATATCTCGGTTATCAGATTAACTGGCGAATTATTCTATCAGACTATTCTCCATTTTTTGTATGCTTCCGTTCCCGGGGAGAAGCAGTAATGGATCGTCTGGAAATTGCTCTTGAATTCCTTGACTGCTTCCTTAACCTTGAGGGGGTCCTCTTTGTCGATAAGCACACGTTTGAACAGGTCCGCAACCTCGCTCATATGGGATTCCTTCATGCCTATCCTGGTCAATTCCTGGGCTCCGAGTCTGAGACCCGAGGGTCTCATTGCGGTTCCGGGATCATCGGGTATGAGGTTCTTGTTCGTGATCATGTTTGCTGTCTCAAGATCCAGAGCGCAAGGAGCACCTCCTCCCTGTTCGCTGACATCCAGAACCATGGTGTGCGACCTGGTGAATCCGTGTTTTTCTCCCAAGACATTGAACCCTCTCTCATGTAAAGCCTGGGCAAGCGCATTGGCATTTCTGATGATCTGATCAGCGTATTCGGAGCCGAACTGTATGTGCTCCGCAAATGCGACTCCCTTGGCAGCCATTGTCATCAGATGATGCGATGAATGGGTTCCTGGGAATATTCTTCTCCTGACTGCTTTCCACTGGTCCTCGTCCCTGGGATTTCCAATGACAACACCGCCCTGTGGGCCGGGAAGAGTTTTGTGGGTGGAACCGGTCATAATATGGGCTCCTTCTCTGAGAGGATCCTGGAACTTACCGCCCGCAATCAAACCAAGCACATGGGCTCCGTCATACCAAACATGGCAGCCAATCTCCTGGAGGGTGTCCTGCAGTTCCTTTATGGGAGCTGGGAAAAGGAATACTGACCTGCCGAAGAGGCAAAGTTTGGGTTTGTGTTCCAGCAGAAGCTTTCTGGTGGCATCCACATCTATATTCATGAGATCGTTGTCCCATACATAGGTCATCTCCTCGCCGCCCCTGAGCCCTCCCGCACCGAATTTGGCGGATGATATATGGGCTCCGTCGTTTAGATTCGGAGCGAAATAGAGGTCCCCGGGTTTGATGAATGCAAAGAATGCCGAGATGTTAGCGGTCGTCCCGGAGATTGGCCTCACATCCGCATTTGGTGCTTTGAACAGCCTCTTGGCAAGTTCCTCCACACGGTTTTCCACTTTGTCCACGTAGATGTTGCCATTATAGTACCTCTTTCCAGGAAGACCCTCCGCGTACCTATCAGTGAAATCGCAAACCTGGAGCTGCCTTGCAAGAGGCGAAACCAGATTCTCGGACGCAATCATGCAGAGTGAGTCGTGGAACCAATCGGTGTGGGTGTCGATCTGCTCATAGATGTATTTTACATCCTCGTTATCCGGAATATCAAGCGTCATCATCATACCTCTACGGGTGTAGGTCCGCATCAGACATTAACATTTCCGATTCCATCAGGTTACGGACGGTTACAGACCATTCAAAAACAATATTACCCAATAACCGTTCTGTTTATTTGTTGAAAGCAAAGCATATGATCCAAGAGAAGGAAAAAAACCATGAACCGAACATAGTTCTGGCAAAGGCTGTTAGAGAGATCGCCAATGCCTTATTGGAAAAAAGAATAGAGGACAGGAATTCACTTCAATCATTCAAACTGGTTGTTTCCAAGAAATACGGATTGAGCAGTATTCCGACCAATTCCGCGATCCTTTCCCATCTCAGGGAATTGGACTCCGGGATCGATGCCTCAATATCGGATCTCCTCTTAAAGAAGCCATCCAGAACATTATCGGGTGTTGCCGTTGTTGCGGTGATGACCTCGCCCCATGACTGTCCCCACGGCAGATGCTCCTTCTGTCCGGGAGGAACAGCAAAAGAAATTCCCACACCCCAGTCTTATACGGGAAGGGAACCGGCTGCCATGAGAGCGGCGATGAACGAATATGATCCTTTCAAACAAACATCGAACAGACTGAAGCAGCTGGATGAGATCGGACATCCCACGGACAAGGTAGATCTGATCCTGATGGGTGGAACCTTGACCGCAAGGGATCGAAAATACCAGGATTTTTTTGTAAAGGGATGTCTGGATGCCTTGAACGGAACTGTTTCGAGATCGGTTCGGGAGGCCCAACTCCTCAATGAGACCTCGGAACACAGGTGTATCGGAATGACCTTCGAGACCAGACCCGATCATTTCGGACCTGATCAGTGCGGCACAGTTCTGGAACTGGGTGGCACCAGAGTGGAGCTCGGTGTTCAATCAGCTTTCGACGAACCACTGGATTTCTGCTCGAGGGGACACGGAACTGCGGAATCCATAGAGGCAACCAGAATCGCAAAGGACTCCGGACTCAAGGTAGGATACCACATAATGCCCGGTCTCCCCGGATCGACCAAGGAAATGGATATCGAAAGCGCCCGGATGATCTTTGAAGAATCAGGATACAGTCCGGATATGATCAAGATCTACCCCACTCTGGTAGTGGAGGGAACGGAGCTTTTCGATCTTTGGAGGAGAGGGGAATACCATCCATTGACAACGGAGGAAGCAGCGGAGATTGTAGCGGAGATCAAGAGGATAACCCCTCCGTGGGTCAGGATACAGAGGGTTCAGAGGGACATCCCCACACCGGTCATCGAAGCAGGTGTGGACAAGTCCAACCTCAGGCAGGTTGCGGGTGATCTGATGGAGCAAAAAGGTTGGAAGTGCAGGTGCATCCGGTGCAGAGAGATAGGCCACAGGCAACGAGACGGGGTGGAGGATTATACTTCTAAGGATTTCCGGCTCATGCATCGAATCTACAAAGCCTCGGGGGGAGTGGAGCATTTCATATCAACGGAGAATGAAGAATCCGATTCCCTCCTGGGTTTCGTCCGATTAAGGGAGCCGTCGAAAGAATCCGCGATACATGATGACGAGGGAGCTTTCGTCCGCGAGCTCAAGGTTTTCGGCAGGATGGCCCCTCTCGGTGAAAGGAACCCTGGAACATGGCAGCACAAGGGGACGGGCAGAATGCTCCTTGCGGAGGCTGAAGAAACGGCCAGGGACAAACTCGGAAAGAAAAAGATACTGGTAACCTCGGGAATAGGGGTTCGGGAATATTATCGTAACCTGGGTTATGTTCGTGAAGGCCCTTACATGATGAAGCGACTGAAATGACCTGTTTTCTACAAGTGATAATGGTTTGAAATCTTTAATATCCAGACATATATTTTGATGGATTGATATCATGTCCGTGATGCAGGAGAGAAGGACCGTTCTCGTAGTCGATGACGAACCTTTCATAGCCGATGTTGAAAAGGTACTGCTGGAGAGGAGCGGGTACATTTGCAGGGTAGCCCACGATTATGATTCGGCAGTGCAGGTCCATGAGGAAATGAATCCCGACATTGTTCTGTTGGACCTAAGCATGAACGGGAAGAACGGAATGGATATACTCGAATCCATGCATGAAAAAGGAGAATCCGAGGTCTACATCGTTTCCGGTGTCAACGATCCGGATGTTGTAGAGCGCTGCATGGAAAAAGGAGCAAAGGGTTATCTCCTCAAACCCTTCAAGGCCAGGGAACTTGTCCAACTGATAGGCGGTAAGATCGAAAAGACCGACAAGGAATGATATTTCATATTCCCGCGATCTTCAATCCCATCTCTTGCGCTGCTTCCTCAACTCCCTCGAGCATTTCCATATTCCTTTTCGATCGGTGGATAAAAACATACTCAGCTCCCTTTGTTGAATCCATAGCAAGCCTCATGTGCCTTGGTAGATCATCATCGCTTGAAAGAATGTAATCGGGGATCATGTGGCCGAAAGCAAATTTGTTCCTCATTGCCCTGTCGGTGAACCTGGGAGCGTAATGACCCCCGCCCAGACCGATAGCCACGGGTAAATCCTTATCATTTTCGGGGAAGGATTCCGAAAGCAGCGCTCTGGCTATGGCCTCCCCCAGAAGGGGGATTCCCCATCTCTCGGGATCGGATCCTATCTCAATGAAAAAACAGGGAGATGAGACAACAGGGCCGTGATGTGTTACCTCGAATGTTGTCTGGTCCTTCAATCCCAGTGTCTTCTTTTCTCTATAGAGTGATTTCAAAGCGGAGGTCATTTCCCGGGGAGCGGATGGTGGAAGATATCCCGGTCTGCCTCCATGATCAGCGGAAAGGTAATTCCCGGGAGGATGGACCGTCAAGCTTCTTATCTCCCTTTCCGAGCTGTGTTTCGAAAGGAAAACAAGCAGATCAAGTGGGAAGTTTCCATCGGGCCGAAGTTGAGCGACATCCGAAAGCTCCAGATCAATGAAATTTCGGATCTCCCGATCGATCCCGTCCAGATAAAGATGCAGTCCATCCTTTTCAAAGAGCAGCAAATCATTGAACAATCTTACGGGACTGTTATTGAAGGATCCGATAATCTCGAAATCGGCCAGTTCCACCAGTCTGTCCCTGATGTTGACGGAAGCTTCGTCTTCAGTGCACATAAGGAGGACCTTTAGCGTATTAACACCTCAGAATACCCTCGAGTCCTTTTCAATGGTACCGGATGCATGAGTTCCTGGACCTACTCTGGAACCGCCGAAGAGTATGGTTCCCGGATCCAGGGTGGCATTGATTCCGGTCTTGACATCATCACCTATTATTACACCCAGTTTTCTTCTACCGGTATCCATCCTTTTTCCCTTCAAAGTCACGGGTACATTACCATCATCAAGTCTGAGATTGGCCACTTTGGTACCGCTTCCAAGATTGCAGTCAGAACCGATAATGGAATCACCGACGTAGTTATGATGAGGAATATTGGATCTGTCCATAATTATGGAGTTCTTTATCTCCGATGCGGCACCCACCTTGGATCCTTTGCCGATGTAAGTACTTCCTCGTATGTAGGAATTGGGCCCTACAACCGCATTCTCGTCGATAATGACATTTCCCTCGATATAGGTTCCCGATTTTATCCTTGCACCCTTTCTCAATATGACATTACCGTGAAGGTGGACGTTCTCTTCAATATCACCCTGGATATCCTCCGCCAGGTCCTTCATGAATATCTCGTGGGCGTTTAATAGGTCCCAGGGAGATCCTATGTCCACCCAGGGTTCCCGGGGAACAAGGGCATAAACATCCTCCTTTTCCATGACCATCTCAAGGGAATGGGTGATCTCATATTCGCCTCTTGGAGAAAGCGGGGTTCTTTCGATAACATCGAATATGTCCGGCTTGAAGATGTAGATGCCACCGTTTATCAGTCCTTTTTTCCTTTCACCGGATTTTTCCACGATGGCTTTGACCTTCTCCCCGACAAGTTCAACGAGTCCGAACCGGGAGGCGTCCTCCACCTCGATAAGTGTCATCAGGTTTCCACCTGTCTCTCGGAATTTGGATAGGAGAGACGAAATAAGATTACGGCTAACTATCACATCCCCGTTCAGGCAAATGAAAGGATCCTTCATTGTGTCTTTTGCCATACCAACAGCATGAGCGGTTCCCAGTCTTTGGGGCTGAAGCAGATACTCGATGTTAACACCCAGATCCGAGCCGTCACCAAGGTGCTCCTTTATCGAAACACCATGATATCCGGTAAGAATCGCAATATCGTTGATGCCAGCATTCTTCAGAGCCATTATAGTATGCTCGAGGAACGGCCTTCCCGCTACCGGTAGCATCGGTTTGGGCCTGTTCTCGGTGAGAGGGCCCATTCTTTTTCCTTCTCCTGCAGCTAGGATCAGAGCTTTCATAGATGATTCCCCGTTTTTGGAAGGTGCAACCCTTACTAAATCCTTTTGAAGGTAAAAATTCCATTCATATGAATAATCGATTACAATCAAGAGCATGAATTTTCCTTTAACATATCTACAAAATAACCTCGTTTTCCAATGCAAGTGTAAATATAAATGGAAAATTCAAGATGTCCAGATATGATATTGAGACACAGGTATATGTTGGACTGCATTGTTGCTGTTGCAAAGGTCCAGAAGACAAAGGGGTTCTAATCACGGATTTCAATTTTTTACAGTGAGAGTGAAATTATCCGTAAAAATGTGGGGCCAGAAGCAAGAGTTTAAATAGCCAGGCATCGATGCAGTAAGGGGTAGGGGAATTAGCTACCCTCTTCGGAGGATGAAAAAATGGCAATGACCAAGATAGATATGGGAACGGCGAAGAAGATAGCCACAGATAAGAATCTCAAGCCTGGCATGGTGGTAGGGACAGAAGGTGTCCAGTTTACAAAAGGCAACAACAAGAGGCTCGAGGTTATAAGCTGGGGAGACTTCGAAAACACCCTTGACAAGAGAGGACTTGCAGTCTATGAGTCCAAGGGCTGGATGAAGATAATGAAAAGGTAGATCTCAAGCTTCGGGCGGCCACCGCCAGGTCAATCGGAGGATTCTCTTCTTACCAAAAGATTGGCAGTCCATGAAAAGAGGAGAAGAGATATTGTCGAAACAGTCAGGGGAATGAAAAGGAGTGAACCTTCCCAGTATCCGAGATTATCCAGGATGTGCAAAATAACCACCAAAGAACCTCCTGCAGTAAAGGAAGCAATGGCTCCATATTTGTTCAAACCTATCCTTATTTTCCAGAATGAAAGAAGGACGGCGGGAACCATACCTGCAGAGAAAATGGTGTAGGTCAATGTTAGGGTGGAGATAATCCCAGGCGATTGAAAAGCAACAACGTAGGAAACCGCACCAATTATCATTATCGTTAATGGCCTGATCCATCCCTTTTTGCTCTTCAAGAGGTCCCAGGACAGAAATGTCGCTGCGGAAATCAGGCATGAATCCGCAGAAGATAGCATTATTGATAAAAGACCGATCAGTACTACAACCGAAAGAATCGGAGGTAAAAGATCCATGGATGCCGTTGGTAGAAGTGATCCTCCAGATACCTCGTCTCCGTAGAGGGAAACTCCGAGGAGGGCAATGGTTGCCACCGTTATTGAAACCAGAAGACGTATGGAGCCTCCAACCACGGCTCCCCTGCCTGCGTGGGCGGGAGATCTCGCAGAAAAAAGTTTTGAATAAATATCCGGACCCACCAGATTCGACAGGAACATCACCAGGAAAGCGGAGATTACCAGAGATGACCCGAATCCATTCGATGTTGGGAAATCCAGGGATTTGGTTTCAATCCTCGAGCCATTTGATATAAGGGCGAACAGGATCGCAAGAAGCGAGAATGCGATTAGTGATATCTGTACCTTGTCAGTTTTCACAACCGCCATCTGACCGCCTATTGCGGTATATGCCGTTATCATCGAGGCGGATAAAAGCAGTGTGATGCCGCTGTCAAAATTGAGAGCTGCATTCAGGATGAAGTTGGAAGCCTGGATTAGCAGTGCCACCCAACCGATCTCGACCGCAATGAGTAGAAAGGATGATGCTGCTTTTCCGGTTTTCCCGTAGGACAAGCCTATAAGGTCCGGGAGGGAATGAGCACCTGTTGCCCTTACCTTGGGACCCAACCAAACACCAAGAAGAAGTAACCCAGCAATTCCACCGATGTCATACCAGAGACCTGCCAGGCCATACTGGTAAACAAGGGAGCAAGTTACGATCACCGCCGATCCTCCCACAACGGTGGCTCCTATTGTCAAACCAACAGATCTGGAATCAAGGGATCTGGATGCCAGAAAGAAATCCGATAGGGTCTTAACCTTCCTGTTAACGAAACCCAGCAGGATCATTGAAGAGAGATAGAGAACCAATAGCGAAAGGAATACCCACTCGATCATCGGGGGTCCATCAGGAGTTGGTATTTATCTCTTGTCCGTTTCCTTTCATTTTCCGAAAGATATAATATCGTCTTACCGGAATAAACACCATGGAGCTTCCCGAGGTTCCCAGAAAAGGTGTGGTAATCGGAATTGTCATTGTTATCATATTGGCGATCGGAGCTTATCTCCTGTTTTTCAGGGGCAGCGGAGGGATAGATGACGGAGGTGATGGTGATGATGGAACCACCAACAGATCACCCATTGCAGATTCCGGTCCTGATATTACCGTCGCACCGGGAGAGACCTTCTATCTGAACGGCTCCCTTTCGTCAGATCCTGACGGGGATCCTCTGAATCATTACTGGGACATGGATATCGGAACCGATTCCAACGGTGACGGGATATTCGATAATGACAGAAACAGGGAAGGGGTCAATATATCCTTTTCATATCCCGCCACAATCGAGGAAAGCACTGAGTTCATTGTCACTCTTAACGTGACAGAGGACCGCACAGATCCTCTCTGGGATCATTCCACTGTAACGGTGAGGGTCCTGGTGCAAGAGGAACCTCTCCCTCCCCCCGATGTGGAGCTCTCCTGCAGTTTCGTGACTCCTCCCTTCGGGCTTCCTGGAAGTCCCCAGTTCGTTTTGACGGTGACATCAGCCAGCCGCGATGAGTTCATATCGAATTATACATATGCGCTGGAGGACCCCGAGGGTGATGTGATAAGAGAGGGAGACGTGATCGACCTCATCAACCTCAGCCAGTCGGCGGAGATAAGGTTCATCGATACTCCTACCCTTACCTATCTTGATGGAAGCACCGACAGCTTCTCTTTGAAAGAGGGAGAAGAAATTATCGAGGGATGCAGATTCTATCTCTTTTACATGGATATAAGGACAGGAGCTGTTGAAGCGGGTTCCGTTGAGCTAACGAAGTAAAAAAAATCCTGAAATCCATTAGAATGGGAGTCTCCAAATCGATCTCGCTTATAATTTGAATATAATAAAGATGGTCCCGGCTTATTCTTTGATTCAATAAAAAGTGATTACATCTCGAAAATAATTTCAAAATGATCCCGCCCGGCTCCCAGACCTTAGACCAAAAATAATGGTTGATAGATTTCTACCGTTTTTGGTCTGGCCAATAATTACAAAATAATTAGAATGGGAGCCTCGAAATCGATCTCGCTTATAATTTGAATATAATAAAGATGGTCCCGGCTCCCAGATCGTTGACTAAAAATAATGAAACAATAATGACAACCGTTTTTAGTCATACCAATAATTTTAAAATAATTAAAATGGGAGCCTATAAAATGATCCTGATTTGAATATAATTAGAATGAAAATGGTCCCGGCTCCCAGATTTGAACTGGGGATCTAAGGATGTCTGCGGGGTTCCGGACAAACCGGTGTCCAACTACAGTCCCCCGCTCTAGCCAGACTAAGCCAAGCCGGGATCGGTTTGGTTTAGCCCGCATAATATATCAAGGTATATAAAGGTGAAGGCAACCGTTGAACAATGGCAGGACCCCTCCAAATCCATCAATTTCAATAATCAATAAAGATAACGATAGGATTTTAATCGGTTGGGCTGATCGAATTATTACAACATGAGCAATGAGGTTCAAACCGGAGGTCCCGAGGGACCTGAGCTGATAGGCAGGGAAGAAGAAATGGAGATCCTGATCTCCGCCCTCCAAAAAGCAGCCGAAGGCAGGGGCTCCATGATCCTGATCGAAGGGGAGGCGGGGATCGGAAAGACCCATCTTCTGAACGATTTCTCACACTCTGCCCGATCCAGTGGATTCTCCGTTCTGTGGGGAAGGTGCCTGCATTACAGAAAATCAACGCATCTACCCTTCATCGAGATGTTGAAGGATCACTTCGGGGTATCCACACTGGATGATTACGAGACAAACAGGGAAAAGGTAAGGAATGGGTTGAACGGGCATCCCATAGTCGAAAAGGACCTCTTCACGGACTTCTCCGATCTTTTCATTCCCAGGGACGAACCAGTGGGCGGATACAGACTGAAAAAAACGAGATCCAAAGCCTTGATCGATTTCCTTACAGAAAAGGGATACAGGACAATATTCATAAGAAGCGATGAGGGAATCGAAGAAGCTGAAGACAATCCAGTACCGGAAATCATTCGTTTAGGTCATGACGAGGAAAACTCGATCCCTCCAAACAGGCTTGAGAGGATCGCAAGGACACTGAAGCTTGCATTCGATAGATACCGGCACCTTGCCGTGGTAAATGAATGCCTGGATACACTAAATGAGAACAATCCAGAGGAAAAGGTTCGAAACCTGATATCGATCATGGACGAACTGGCTCTGAAGAATTCTGGCATGGTGGTGCACCTTTCGGATGGAGAGGATGGTTCCCTGTCCGAGTTGAAGGATTTGGGCATACACATCAAGAAAGAATTCGGCAAGGGGAACGGATCAAGCAACGGACAGTTGAAAAATAGAATGTCTGTGAACGACCTTTTCACCACCTTCATCAGCGAGGAATCGACACGGATCCCTCAACTCATAGTTCTCGAGGACCTGCAGTGGGGCGATAAACCATCCCTGAACCTACTCCAGTATCTGGCCAGGAAGATCGTTGACAAGAAGCTCCTTATTATCGGATCCTACAGACCCGAGGAATATGGTCTGGAAGACGACGGACTTAACAAAGCTCCCCTCAGGGATGCTCTTCAAAGGATATCCAGGGAGAAATTGTTCGAGACCTTGACCCTTGACAGGCTCAACAGTAGGGACCAGGCCAGAATGATCGAGAGCATAATCGGCGGAAAAATCGATGAAGCCCTGATCGATGAGGTATCGGAGGAGACCGAGGGGAATCCTCTGCTGATTAAGCAATTCCTTGAGGAAAGAAAGAAAACCAGAAGTCCTGTGAAACTGGCCGATCAGCTTGAACTGGACGCTATCACCAGAAGGATCGAGAATCTTGATGATAACTCAAAGAAAATGCTCGAGCTGGCATCGGTGCTCGGGATGGAATCCGGCCTGGATATGCTTGTAAGGGGCCTTGATATAGATGAGGAGGAGGCTCTTGACAGACTTGATTCCCTGCTGAATCTGAGACTTGTGCAGGAGACAGAGGATGGAGTCAGGTTTGAACACCCGAAGGCACGTACACTGATATACGAATCAATTCAAGAACAGGACCTCAAGCAGCTGCATTCAAAAGCCGCCTTGCTTCTGGAATCATCCACTGGTCCGAAAGAGGAGAGCAAGATCAGAAAACTTGCGGAACACTACATGTTCAGCGGGGATCTTCACAAAGCCTACAGAGCATATATCGAGAGTGCCGAAGAACTGACGGAGATGATGGATGACAAAGCTACACTACTGGACCTGGAAAAAGCCCTTCATTGCATAGAGGAACTTCCTGCTTCCAAAGAAAAGGACATCCAATTGGTTAAGGTATTGCAGATGATCGGTGATGTCAACGAGAAAGGAGGCGATACCAAGACCGCTCTAATTGCCTTCAAGAAAGCAGTGGATGTTGCGGAAAAAAGCGACATACCCTACGGACAATCCTCTTCCTACAGGAGGATAGGGGATATCATGCTGAAACTTTTCGAATGGGATCAGACCGTAGATTACTATCTCCGTTCACTGCATGTATCGAAAAAAGAGGACGATCAGGAGGAGATCGCAAAGGCCTTCAGAGGATTAGGAATCATCTACTACCTCAAGGGGGATTATACGAGGTCGATGGACTGCTACCTGAAATATATGGAATTTCCAAAAAAGGAGAAAAAACCCCTCAATGTATTGGCCCTGATCGAGGTTGGCAACATATACTTCGAGATGGGAGATTTCAATCAGGCCCTGACCTACTACAAGCTGGGTATCAGGAGAGGAGAGGAGGCGGACCTCAAACAGGAATCAGCATATTCATACACCAGGATGGCGAACGTACTCATAAAGCTGAGAGAGCTGGAGGATGCCAAGAGATTCGCTACCTGGGGATTCAACATGGTCAAGGATCATGTCTCATCGGAGATCTCACAGCGAGTTGTCCTTGAATATATAGAGCTGATGCTGGAGTCGGGGGACCTTGCGAGGGCGGAGGAGGGAATGTCTCTGGTGGAGAAGGTTCCCGAGAGGGACCTCGAAGACAGACTCCTGAAAGGCCAGAGATATAGGACGATAGGATTATATCTCTCCAAGAAAAGGGACTTCGAAAGCTCCATAGAACACCTGGACAAGGCGCTGGAGATAAATGAATCACTCCAGGTCCCTTTCCAGCTGGGTCTTACAACTCTCTATTACGGACTGGTTCTTTTCCAGCAGATGAAGGTGGAAGATGCCATGGAGATGCTCAAGAGATCATCCAAGACGTTCAAATCAATAAGCGCTCTGTATTACCTTAACAGGACTTCCTCAAAACTCAGGGAACTGACATTCATTAGGGAGAGCATGAACAGCTGAAATCGTTCGGAAAGCTTTTTCTAAACGGGATTGGTTACCGGGAAAACGGTATGTCTGAAAACGGCAGAAAAGCCCTTATCTCGGTGTCGGACAAGAATGGGGTGGAAATTCTTGCAAGGGGTCTATCCGATATTGGTTTTGAGATCATCTCCTCTGGAGGCACCTTCAGGTACCTAAAAGAGAAGGGCATAGAGTGCAGAAAAGTTGAATCGGTGACGGGATTCCCCGAGATACTGGATGGAAGGGTCAAGACCCTCCATCCAACCGTATGCGGCGGAATCCTGGGCAGAAGGGATATTGAAAGCCACAGAAAGGAGATGAAGGAACACGGTATCGATCCGATAGATATGGTCGTGGTCAATCTCTACCCCTTTGAAAGTACCGTTGAAAACGGTGCAGATCTGGATTGCGCCCTCGAAATGATAGATATCGGCGGTCCTTCATTGATCAGGTCCGCTGCAAAAAACCACGAAAATGTTATCGTAATTGTCGATCCAGGAGATTACGATCAGGTTCTGGACAAGCTCAGGGATGGCGATGTGGACATCGAGACCAGACGCGAACTCGCTCTCAAGGCTTTCATGCTTACCTCCTCCTATGATATCGCAATAGGGAACTGGCTTAGAAATATGTTCCATCCGGATCAGCCCTGGGGAGATTCCCTCAGGTGGAGGTTCGAAAGATCTCTGGAAACAAGATACGGAGAGAATCCCCACCAGAAGGGAGCCTATTTCATCGATCCTTCCTACAAGGGAGTCTCTGTATCCAATTCCGATGTTTTATGGGGCAAGGAGCTGTCATTCAACAATATCTACGATATAGATGCGGCTACAGACATCCTTGTGGAATTCCCGGACCAACCCTGCTGTGTAATCATAAAGCACAACAACCCTTCAGGAGTTGCCATATCACGGGAGAGCGAGGGGAGCTCGATGGCGGAAGCATTCGAGAGGGCTTTCCTCAGCGACCCGCTCTCTGCATTCGGTGGAATAATCGGCCTCAACCGGGAATGCGACCTTCCCACGGCCGAAAGGATCAACCAGAGGTTCTTCGAGGTTGTGGTTGCTCCATCATTCACAGAGGAGGCATTCGGGGAGCTCAAGAAGAAGAAGAACCTCAGGATAGTCAGGACCAATCAGCCGATAGTTGGATCGGATCCTCCGGAGACCAGATGCGTGAGGATCAAGGGAGGCCTGCTGGTGCAAACCATGAATTGGCCCGAATGGGACAGCGGTTCGTGGAAGGTAGTCACCAAAAAAGCACCCTCCGAGGAACAGATAAGGGACCTGATATTTGCTAACAAGGTCACCAAACATGTGAAATCCAACTGCGTTGTAATGGCCAGGGATCTTCAAACAGTAGGAATAGGGGCTGGCCAGATGTCCAGGGTTGATTCCTGCTTCATGGCGGGAAAAAAGGCAGGTGAGAACGGGAAGGGATCTGTTCTATCATCAGATGCCTTCTTCCCTTTCAGGGACGGTCTGGATGAGTCCATAAATGCAGGTGTGGTCTCGGTTGCCCAACCCGGAGGTTCCATCAGGGATCAGGAGGTCATAGATGCGGCTGATGAACAGGGCATATCGATGGTCTTCACCGGGGTAAGGCTATTCAAGCATTGATCTAATCAATCAATAACAGGAGGTGGTTCGATTGGCATCAACCGGCACATCTGAGGTGGAAAGCAAACCGATTTCGGAAAGCCCCCCTCAGCCCATGAAATCCTCTGTAAAGGCTGCAACCGAAAGCAGAAAAAAGGTTCGAACCCGGAAGATAGCCGTGCTAGCCTCGGGAAGGGGAACAGATTTTCAGGCCATAGTTGACGCTGCCGAGGCGGGTAAGGTTTCCTACGATGTGGCCCTGCTCATATGCAACGAACCGAAGGCTTTCGTTATCGAGAGGGCGAAAAAGCATTCGGTCCCATATGTAATAATTTCCCATAAAGGCAGAAAAAGAGAGGAATTCGATATTGAGATGCACAGGGTCCTCGAATCCGCCGGGATCGAGCTTGTGGTGCTCGCCGGTTTCATGAGGATACTATCCGACGGATTCGTCGATCTCTGGCGTGACAGGATAGTCAACATCCACCCTGCTCTGCTGCCTTCATTTCCCGGTGCGAACGCACACAGGGATGCCCTCGAATACGGTGTGAAGATTACCGGACTGACCATCCATTTCGTGAATGAAACCATGGACGGAGGACCTGTAATTTTTCAGTATCCGGTACCCCTGAAAGATGATGACACTGAAGAGACACTTTCCATGAGAATACTTGAAAAGGAGCATGAATACTACCCTCTGATCATCGATAAGGTCGTTAAAGGAGAATATGTCAGGAAAGGCAGGAGGGTAATCTCCCGCCTGAAATATCCCGGGTGAAGGTAAAAAGATTAAAAGAGTCTCCTGGAATAGCTAGTCTCATGCCAAGGGACCTCAGGGTCGTATCCAAGTTCAAACCTGCCGGAGACCAGCCCAAGGCAATCAGGGATGTGGTGGAAGCTTTCGGCGCAGGTGATGATTTCGTCACTCTCCTCGGAGTGACAGGATCCGGGAAGACATTCACGGTTGCCAATATCATTGAGGAATTGAACTTACCCACACTTGTTATGAGCCACAACAAGACCCTGGCAGCCCAGCTTGCATCGGAATACAGGGAGTTCTTCCCCGACAATGCGGTGGAATATTTCGTTTCGTATTACGATTACTATCAACCCGAGGCATACGTCCCCCAGAAGGACCTCTATATCGAGAAGGACGCATCCATAAACGAAGAGATTGACATGCTCCGCCACAAGGCGACCCAGGCCCTGATGACAAGAAACGATTCAATAGTTGTTTCCTCGGTTTCTTCCATTTTCGGACTAGGCTCACCGAAGGAGTACATGAAGCATTCACTCATCATCTCCGAGGGGGAGAGGATGCTCAGAAAGGACCTCTACTCCAGGCTCGTGGAGATGCAGTATACAAGGGGAGAGGGACTGGCGAGAGGAACCTTCAGATCCAGGGGCCAGCTGATAGAGATCGGGGAGGTGGGGAACCGGGTGCTGAGAGTGGAATTCGAGGACGACAGGATATTCTCCATACAGTACGTGGATCCGGTAACCGGCGAGGTGCTGGATGACATCGAAAAAGCATTGATCTTTCCGGCCACCCACTACAACATCGCTCCTGACGAACTGGAGGCCATACTCAAACAGATAGAAAAAGATCTAAAAGAGAGATTGAACTGGTTCAGAAGACACGATAAGCTCCTGGAGGCTGAGAGGCTCGAGCAGAGGACCAGATACGACCTGGAGATGATAAGGGAGATGGGGACCTGTTCCGGGATAGAGAACTATTCCAGATACTTCGACGGCAGGAGGCCGGGTGAACCACCCTATACACTTCTTGATTTCTTCCCTGAGAGATACCTGCTGGTTATCGACGAATCCCACGTCACCGTACCGCAGATAGGAGGAATGTACAAGGGCGACAGGTCACGAAAGGAGAACCTGGTGGAGTTCGGGTTCAGGCTTCCGGCTGCCCTTGACAACAGGCCCCTGAAATTCAGGGAATTCGAAAAAAGGCTATCAATGGTTCTGTTCACCTCGGCTACCCCTGGCCCGTACGAGAAAAGGGTTTCCAAAAAGGTCGTTGAGCAGATCATCAGGCCCACCGGGCTGGTGGATCCCGAGATAGACATAAGGCCGATAAAGGGACAGCTGGAGGACCTCCTCGCCGAGATAAGAGCAAGGGTGAAAAAGGGCGAGAGGACGCTGGTGACAACCTTGACAAAGAGGATGGCCGAGATGCTTTCCGATCACCTCAAGGAACTGGGAGTGAAGGTCCACTACCTCCACTCCGACATCAAAACACTGGAAAGGATTGAGATATTGACCGATCTTCGGAAAGGAAAATACGATGTGGTTGTGGGGATCAACCTGCTCCGGGAAGGACTCGACCTTCCAGAGGTGTCACTGGTGGCCATACTTGATGCGGACAAGGAGGGTTTCCTCAGATCCGAAACCTCCCTTATCCAGACCATTGGAAGGGCTGCGAGGAATGTCTCCGGCAAGGTGATAATGTATGCGGACGACCTGACAGGTTCCATGAAAAGGGCAATCGATGAGACCAACAGAAGAAGGATGGTCCAGACCGAATTCAACAGGAAGCATGGAATAACCCCCATGTCGATCATCAAGGATATCAAATCCATATTGCCGGATAGAATAGAGGCCCCATCCCAGGGGGTGGAATCTGTTTTCGGAGAGGAGGACCCCGAGGCCCTCATCGCACACCTGGAGAACGAGATGAAACTGGCGGCCTCCGAGCTCAGGTTCGAGGATGCGGCCATTATCCGCGACAGGCTGGTCGAGGTCAAAAAGCAATTTATTAAGAAGGGGAGAAAGAAGATCTGACCCGATCCTTGAAAGGATGTCTCTCCGCTGATTATCAAATACATCCCAGTAAGGTTCATTTAGAGAATACCTATACGGACCGTTGTACGCAAAAAGGACCCCGAAGGTGACCCCATGACACTGACAGAGGATTACATCAGAAAGGACAAAACCTACGGAGCAAACAACTACAATCCATTACCCGTCGTTCTCTCGAAAGCGGAAGGTCCCTGGGTGTGGGATGTTGAGGGCAGGAAATATCTGGACTGCCTTTCAGCCTATTCCGCAGTGAATCAGGGCCACAGACATCCCAGGATCGTCAAGGCCATCAAGGACCAGGTTGACAGACTGGACCTGACAAGCAGGGCATTCCACAACGACGTCATGGGAGAATTCCTCAAGCGATTATGCGAATACTCGGGTTTCGAGGTCGCACTCCCCATGAACACGGGAGCCGAGGCGGTGGAAACATCCATCAAGCTTGCAAGGAAATGGGGTTACGAGAAAAAAGGTATCGAAAAGGACAAGGCGGAGATCATTGTCTGCTGTGAGAACTTCCACGGAAGGACCACCACTATCGTGGGTTTCTCTTCAGATCCCACCTCATACGAGGGTTTCGGACCATCCACACCGGGTTTCAGACTGATACCCTATGATGATGTTCCTGCGCTGAAAGAGGCCATAAACGAGAATACGGCTGCATTTCTTGTTGAGCCGATACAGGGAGAGGCCGGTGTCAAGGTTCCTTCGGAGGGATACCTGAAAGAGATAAGAAGGGTATGCTGCGACAGGAACATCCTGCTCATTCTTGACGAGGTGCAGACGGGATTTGCCAGGACGGGAAGGAGGTTCTGCTGGGAGCACGAGGAAGCCAGACCCGATGTACTGGTGGTGGGCAAGGCACTGGGAGGAGGGCTCTATCCGGTTTCGGCCATACTATCGGACTGGGACAAGATGGAGGTCTTCACCCCGGGATCACACGGGTCCACATTCGGCGGAAATCCCATTGGTTCCGCCGTTGCCATAGCTTCCCTGGACGTTCTGGAAGATGAGAAATTGGATGAGAGGGCCGAGGAACTTGGAGCCCATTTCAGGAAGAAGCTTTCATCAATCGATTCGGAGAAGATACTCGATGTCAGGGGAAAGGGACTGCTCGTCGCGTTGGAATTGAAGGAGGAGGCGGGAAAGGCAAGGAATTACTGCAATCTCCTTAGAGAGAAAGGCATTCTTGCAAAGGACACACACGGCCAGACCATAAGGTTCGCTCCTGCCCTGGTCATCGAAAAGGAGAACCTGAACTGGGCTGCCGGAATAATCGAGGAAGTAATAAAGGAAGATCCCTGAGATGGGATCCTTACCCGCGTAAGGGTGTAAAATAATATCATTGATCGAGTGGTAGGGGGTCCAAGTGACCATCGGAGATATCGTGGTTAAAGGTGCGAGGCAGCACAATCTCAAGGATATCGATGTTACCATTCCAAGGGAGAGGCTGGTTGTCATTACCGGGCTTTCGGGTTCGGGGAAGTCATCGCTGGCCTTCGATACAATATATGCCGAGGGCCAGAGGAGGTTCATCGAATCCCTTTCCTCCTACGCCCGTAACTTCCTGGGAGCAATGGACAAGCCGGACGTGGACAGTATCGAGGGATTGTCTCCTTCCATTTCAATCGAGCAGCACGCCGCATCCAGGAATCCCAGATCAACGGTTGGAACATCCACGGAGATCACCGATCATCTCAGGCTTCTATTTGCCAGGATAGGGATTCCCCACTGCCCGGTCTGCGGAAGGGAGATCGAGAGGCAGTCGCAGGATCAGATCATCGAAAGGATCATGAACGGTGGAGAGAGGAAGATCAAGGTTCTCGCACCGGTTGCCGTTGGCAAGAAAGGCACCCACAAGGATCTTCTTGCGGATCTGAAGAAGCAGGGATTCCTGAAGGTCAGGATCGACGGGGAGCTTCAAAGACTTCGTGAGATTCCTGAACTTGACAAGAACAAAAAACACAACATCGAGGTTGACCTGGACACCCTTGCAGTTAACCAGGAGCACATTGACCAGCTGACCGAGGATATAACCCAGGCCCTGAGACTTTCGGAAGGAACCGTCATAATCGAGGAGAAAAATGAGAACGGCCCGGACAGGCAGGAGGCATACTCACAGAAGATGGCCTGCCCTGTTCACGGCATATCGGTCCCTGAACTTGAGCCGAGGATATTCTCCTTCAACACTCCTTTCGGTGCCTGCCAGGAATGCCACGGAATAGGTTTCACCCTGGAGGTGGACCCCGAGCTTCTGGTTCCCCATCCCGAGAAATCAATATCGGAAGGGGCCGTAGCACTCTTCAAAACAGATCCCGAGGGGTCCTATTCCATAAGGTGGCTTGAAGCCATCGGGAGGCATTACGGATTCCTTGTCACAACTCCCTGGAATGAAATACCGCAGAAGGGGAAAGATGCCATACTGCACGGAACCGATCACGCCATTCCCCTGAGGATAAAGACCGACAGGTACGATTTCTCCCAGAGGAGGAGATACGAGGGATTGATCCCAACCATCAAGAGAAGGTACTCCCAGACACAATCGGATTTGGCAAAGGACTTCTACAGGAAATTCATGCGGGCCTCTCCCTGTCCGGCCTGCGGCGGTGCGAGGTTGAAACCCGTATCTCTTGCGGTAACGGTGGATGATGTCAACATCCACGATGTGAGCCGGATGTCCATCAGGGATTCCTACGAGTTCTTCAAGGACCTCCCCGACAGACTTTCGGAGACAGACAGGACAATTTCGAGACTGCTTCTCAAGGAGATCGTGGCCAGGCTATCCTTCCTGAAAAACGTTGGATTGGATTACCTCACGCTTGACAGAACGACCGGAACACTTTCCGGTGGAGAGGCTCAGAGGATACAACTCGCCACACAGATAGGTTCCTCTTTAGTGGGGGTCCTCTATGTCCTTGACGAACCTTCGATCGGCCTTCACCAGAGAGACAATGACAGGCTGATCGAGACCCTTGAACGCCTCAGGGACCTAGGAAATACCATCATAGTGGTGGAGCATGACGAGATGGTAATGAAAAGGGCCGATCACATCATCGATCTGGGGCCTGGAGCCGGAATGCACGGCGGGGAGCTTGTGGCGGAAGGCAGGGTCGAGGAGATCTGCAATATTGAAAGATCCGTTACTGGACAGTATCTGTCCGGAAAAAAAATAATACCCATTCCCAAAAAGAGGATCAGGGGAAACGGAAAGAATCTGACGGTTCACGGAGCCAGGCAGCACAATTTGAAGGATATCGATGTCAAGGTCCCTCTCGGGACATTCACCTGTGTCACGGGGGTTTCGGGATCGGGAAAATCCACCCTCGTGGAGGAGATAATGCTCAAGGCGCTCAAGAAGCACCTACACGGTTCCACCGATCATGTAGGAGCCCACGAGAGGGTATCGGGCCTGGAGCACCTCGACAAGGTCATAATCATCGATCAATCACCGATCGGAAGAACCCCCAGGTCCAATCCGGCGACCTATACAGGGACCTTCACACCGATAAGGGAGCTGTTCTCCAAGACACCTTTATCAAAGGCCAGAGGCTACAAGCCCGGTCAATTTTCCTTCAATGTCAGGGGAGGAAGATGCGATAACTGCGAGGGAGACGGAATAATCAAGCTCGAGATGCATTTCCTGCCGGATGTTTACATCCCCTGCGAGGTGTGCAAGGGAAAGAGGTATACCAAGGAAACTCTCGAGGTCACCTTCAAGGGAAAGAACATCGCACAGGTCCTTGCTATGAGCGTGGAGGAGGCAATGTACTTCTTCGAGAACATACCGGCCATTCACAGGAAGCTCAAAACCCTGTGGGATGTTGGTCTGGGATACATCAAACTGGGGCAGCCGGCCCCGACATTGTCCGGAGGAGAGGCTCAGAGGGTCAAGCTCGCAACCGAGCTCTCGAAGAGGGCAACGGGAAAGACCATCTACCTTCTTGATGAGCCGACCACCGGTTTGCATTTCGACGACGTCAACAAGCTGCTGAACGTTCTTCAGAGGCTGAGGAGGAAGGGCAATACAGTTGTGGTTATTGAACACAACATGGACGTGATCAAGACTGCCGACTGGATAATAGATCTGGGTCCGGAAGGGGGTGACGAAGGCGGAGAGATCGTCGCACAGGGTCCTCCCGAGAAGGTGGCAAGATCGAGGAAGAGCCACACCGGAAGATATCTTCGACAGGAGCTCAAGAAAACAAAGAAGGGATGCAGTTCCAGATAAGATACGATATTCATAATGAAGGGATTTTATACCGGCAGAACAATTTGGACCGGTGAAACCCGACGGGGGATGATCCTATTGACAAATGGCAGGGGAGTCACGCTTAGGACCGCCTGGGTCGAAGATTCCGATGAGGGAGCCGACAACCAATACAGGACAGATAATGAACCCAAAGATCTTTCCTGCCCATCCTGTGGAGCACCGTTAAGAAAGAAAATGTCAGGGAAAGCATTCTGCTGGTTCTGTGAAAGGGAGTTCGAATTGGACAGCTCCGGATCGATAGTTGACGATGGCGCCGAGGAGGAGGAGGATGATTTCGAGATGGACCTCGAGAACTCCAAGGATGATGCCGATGATGATGAGGAAGAGGAGGAGATGGAATTCGATATCGAGATAGATGTGGACGAAGAGGAGTACGAAGGCGAAGAGGAAGAGGAAATCGACTTCGAGATGGAAGAAGATGAGATTGAAGAAGATGAGGATGTGGACTTCGACCTCCAGGATGAGGAAGCAGGGGAGGAAGAGGAGCTGGAATGGGAGGAGGAGATCGAGGAGGATATGGAGGTGGAGACTGAAGAAGATGATGTATCATTTTTCGAGGAGTCCGATTCTGCTTTGGAGAGAAAGCGCAGGAGGAGACTGGGGTCCACCGAAGTGGAATTCGATTGATCACATTGTTGCTCCACCCACGAAAGCCAATATATAATCCGAGATTCTCTACTTGAAGGATGATAACCGAGCCAGCCTCACTGCCGGATGCATGCGGCGTTTACTTATTCAAGGGCAGAGGGGGGAAGGTCCTTTACGTCGGAAAAGCCGTAAACATCAGAGCAAGGGTCAGGTCTCATATTCAGAACAGGAAGGATCCCAAGGAGGCGAGGCTCAGCGAGAATACCGATAGAATCGACTGGATAGGGACCAAGACGGAACTGGAAGCCCTGATCCTGGAAGACACGCTGATAAAGAGATACAAACCCAAGTTCAACATCAGGCTCAAGGACGACAAGTCCTATCCCTACCTTCTCGTTACTAGTGAGAGCTTCCCGGCCGTGAGGCAGGTGAGAGGATTGAAACCCAATCTGGGAGACCATTTCGGACCTCACGGCGATCCGAGGGCCGTCAGGAGGTCACTCAGGTGGTTAAGGAAGATCTTCCCTGTGAGGTCCTGCAGAAGGGATATGTCAAGACCCTCCAGACCTTGCCTGGAACATCATCTAGGCAGATGCATCGCTCCATGCACCGGAGATGTGAAGGAGGAGGATTACGGGATCGTTGTTGAGGGGCTCAAGGGATTTTTGTCAGGTGAGAGGGAATCGGTTTTGACCAGGCTGGAAAAGGATATGTGGGAAGCCTCAAAAAACGAGCAATACGAGAAAGCAGCCCTGGTAAGGGACCTGATCACCGGTTTGAAGAGGATAAGGGAAGGACAGAGAGTGGTCCTCCTCAAGGGAAAGGATATCGATGTGATACACATCGACGTGGAGGGATTCGCCGCAACAGTGGTGAAGGTCCGGGAGGGAAGGGTCATAGATGCGGTTCCGTTCACTCTGGAGGGGGAGGAGACCTTGATGGGGGCCGATGCCGACTTCATATCCTCATATTATTCACTATCCGGACATGTTCCCGAGAGGGTGATCGTCAATCCTCTCCTTATGAACAAGGAGAATAAGGATAACCTGCAGCATTTCCTTTCGGCAAAAAAGGGGAAGGAAGTGCTCATCAGAGTACCAAGGGGCGAGGACGAGAGATCAACCATGGAAATGGCGGTCAGGAATACCAGATTGTTCAAGGAGAAGAGGGAGAGGGACCTCGAGAGATCGGATGTGCTCCACGAGCTCAAGGACAGGCTTGGAATGAATTCCGTTCCGGTCCTCATCGAGGGATTCGATATATCGCATCTTCACGGATCGGGGACCGTGGCTTCAATGGTGCAGTTCAGAAACGGAAAGCCCCACAAGAGCGATTACAGGAAATTCAGGATAAGGACCGCCGAAAATGACGATTTCACCTCCATGTATGAGGTGGTATCAAGGAGATACAGGAGGGTTATGGACCAGGACGGACAGGTTCCTGACCTGGTGCTTATCGATGGAGGAAAGGGACAGCGTAATGCTGCGGCGAAGGCAATGAGAGACATCGGCATGACGGACGTCCCCGAGATTGTATCCATTGCAAAGAAGGAGGAGGAAATCTTTGTTCCGGGGAGAGAATTTCCCATAATACTGAAAAGATCGGATCCGGCCCTGAGGCTTCTTCAACGTGTCAGAGACGAGGCCCACAGGTTCGCGGTGAGCTACCAGAGGAAATTAAGGGAAAAGGAACTGGACCTTCTCATAGAGGTGGAGGGAATAGGGAAGAAGAGGGCCAGGGAGCTGTTGATAAAATTCGATAGCCTAATAGACATGGAGAAAGCAGGAGTTGACGGGATATGCATGACTACTTCGGTACCTAAAGATTCGGCTGAGCGGTTGATTGCATTTTTAAGGGATTACTTAATAAAATCGTACCGGAAGGAGCAGAAGATTGAAAGGGAATGAACACTGGTCCCAATAAACTTCTAATATCTTTTAGTGCCTTAGTGTTCATTCGGTACACGTAATATCACGTATAGCGGGTGTCGAGTCTTTTCAAAACGGAGTGGTCCATATGCCGAAAGAGGACAGGAATAGTTTCAGGATCGCCTTGATAATCATAACCGCATTCATTCTGACCCTTCCTGTGGGTTCACTTATGATGACAGCAGGAGCGGAAGATGAAAATCCAACTTTTGAGGATCAAAACCAGGAGGGATTGATCGAACTCACGGATGAGGATGTGGAAAACCTCGGACTGAATTCGAAGACGCTTCCAACAAGAAGCGAGCCATGGGGTACCTGGGAAAGGTATTCCTACCATAGAGGGGGCGAAGACGGTGTTATAGCCTATCATCATGCCGAGAACAGGGTCTTCATCTACGGTGGGGGTTACGCTTCATGGTCAAATCAGGGAGGTTACTGGTCCTACAACTCCTATGATGATTTCTTCATTTACGATTTCGATACCATGAAATGGTATGCGCTGGAGAAGGAACTCAGAGATATCAGTCCCGCCGCGGGCAGGTTCGGTTTCGCTTCCGTTGTGGATGAACCAAACGAGAGATTCCTTATCTACGGCGGATGGTCGGGATCCATGCTCAACGATCTCTGGGAGTTCGACATGAGCACACTTACATGGAGTGACCTGACACCGGGGTCCGGATTGATCCCTCCATCTTTCAACGACAGGAGAGCCCTGGCAACCATGGTTCTCGATACTTCAGGAGGCGGCGAGAACCTCTATCTTCTCTTCGGAATGGAGGATGATCTGACAGACAGACATCCGGAGAACAAGACCGACTTCTACAGGATAGATCTGAGCACCCCCGGAACCCTCCATGTCCTGAATGCTGGAGCGGGAGAGGGATTCCTCCCGAGATACCACCATTCCATGTGCCTGGATGAGTCCGGGAGAAGGATCTATGTTTACGGCGGGATCCATGAAGACAATGATGATGATACCTATCTGACCGACTTCTGGATGTATGACATACCCTCCAACACCTGGACTGAGATGAGCACCCATCCGAACATGACCATGAGCATCGGTGCTCAGATCTTTTACAGGGCCTCGGATCAGAAGGTCTACCTCTGGGGAGGCAGGGAGAACTACACGGGTGATGACTATCTGGAGGAAAATGAAACCCTCTGGATCTATGATACAACTCTCGGATCATGGGACAGATATGACTACCATGATGTGGGAACAGACGTCCCTTCAGGAAGAATGTACTATCACAATCATTATTCTTCTCTCTCAGATAGATTCTACATATTCGGAGGAAGATATTATTATTCGGGATGGGGAGGAGCAAGATCAAGCAGGTACAGGGACCTCAATTACCTTGATCTGCCATCAAAGGTCTGGACACTGTTTCCTACCCTAGATAATCCATCCACAAATAGCGGAGGAATATTCGCTTACGAAGAGGATCTGGGAAGACTTCACTATGTGGGTCCAAATTCATATTACGATAATGCCTACACATATTACTGGGATCTGGAAGAGGAGAAATGGTACGGAGCAAACTACGACGAGGGTGAAGAAGATTTCCCTTCCAGGTCCGAAGCTGGAATGGCTTACGATCCCGGAAACAAGACCGTCTACGTTTACGGAGGTTATTATACCACGGGCAGTGGTTACAACAGAAGATACTGGAACAGAGCTGACATGTGGAAATGGGAGATCGATACCAACACCTGGACCAACATCTGGGAGGAGGCAGGACCGGGAGAGAGACACGGATTCGATATGGTCTGGAACGAGAACGACGGAAGCGTGTACTTCTTCGGTGGAAGAAAATTCAGACCCGAGGGAAGTTCCGATTCCGACGCCTATGGGGAGTTCTACAGATACACATACGGACCCACAGGTGGGATCTTCCAGGAAGTTGCGGCTCAGAATGAGGGGCCGGAGAAGAGATACGGTGCAGGTACAATCTATGTTCCCGATCTGAATAAACTCTACCTCACCTGTGGAAGGGATCCCGATCCCCAGGGAGTGAAGGATTACAGGGATCTCTGGGAATTCGATTTCGATACCATGAGATGGACCGAGCTCCAGTCGCTCACCTCATCAATGATATCTCCAAAATTGGACTATGATCCTCTCACCCAGGAGCTTTATCTTACCGGTGGTTCCGATTACATCATAAAGAGATACAGGATCCTCGAAGATGCCTGGTACAATCTGGATCCCGACGTGAATCCCGGATCGCTTGACGGACAGGCCCATGTCTTCCTTCCCGAAGAAAGAGACCTCTGGATATACGGCGGAGGGGCCAAAGACGGCATCTGGAAGATAGGAATGCCTTACAGGCTCGTTATCAGGGCCATCGATTTCGAGGATCCCGAAGACGGAGCGAAAAAAGCCTATTCCATGCTGAAACCCTATCATTTCTCAACCACGGTGAGGACAGTGAACGGACCGGAGGACCTGGCGGATGTAACAATGTCATTCCTCCACAGGAGCGGAACCTACAAGGTGATCTACAATCATACCACCGAAACCTGGACCGAATCCGATCCAGACGATGTGGCCGAAGTTACGAGCCTCAACACCGACTGGATGGGGGACGACTTCAAAATGGATGTCAATATCAAGTTCCACTGGAACTTCTCCTCGAGGCCCAATGCTGTGGACAGGAGAATATCCGTATCGGCGAACGGGATCGACGTGGAACCCGATTTCCTGGAAATAAGGAATTTCCTGAATGTGGAAAACAGGATCGAGATCGTTGACGAGATATCCGTTGAAGGAGAGTTACAGGGAGAGGTCTCAAGAGGTGACTGGGTGCAGACCTTCGAAGGCCTTAACCTCACAGGACCCTACGTTAGATACGCGGGATCCGATTCCGTCTATCCTCCAGCGGATTCATACACCATGACCCTGAGCGAGGGCAGACATGTTCCGGATAATATCGATCAGAAACTTCTTGTGGACGTGTACAGAACCTTCGATCTGGATGTTAGTGCGGGTGAACCCGTGGAATTCAGTTTCTTGGCTCCCAATGAAACCAGAACAAACGTCACCTATATCCTGAACGTAACAGGCGTTTTCGAGGAGGACGAGGAACTCTACAAGAATTTCTGGCTGTCAGTGGACGGGGTGGCACCATTGGAGCCGACCACCGTGGCAATTCATGCGGATGACTTCGACGACAGCCACACCAGGTTCGACAACGATATGGAGGTCTACGTAACATGGATGTCCTCCGATGTCAGCGAATCAGGCATAATGACCCATTACTGGTCCTTCGAGGACAACGGCGGTACCAGGGACGGAAATCCCGTTGCCGAAACCCAGGCCATCATCCAGCTCCCTTCCAACGGCACTCACGACGTATATATCTGGACCGAGGACCGGGTGGGAAATATCGGGCCGGCAAAGAACGCCTCCATCACAATAGATACCGAATCACCCACATTCGAGATCACAGAACCGGACCTGGACCAGATGTTACCGTACAGAGAGCTGGATATCGACGTTCTGATCAATGATACCGGTGGTTCCCAGCTGAACTCACTGACGATCAAATACAGGTTCACAAACGACGGCCTGAACTCCGAGGAGATGTGGACAGGACCCAACGCCTGGATGGACCTATCGGACCTCTGGACCGATTTCCCGCTCGATTCCATAGAGTTCACCTTCTCCTTCGGAAAGGGAGGCATTCCCAAACTATCCGATTCCGAAGAGAATTTCATTCAGTTCAGTATCTCCGATTTCGCCGGAAATCTTGTGAAATCGGCCACATACAACATACGGGTCGATACCAATCTGAGGTTCCCCATGGTAACTCTGGAGGGTCCTGATGAAGGTGAGGTATTCGAGGACCCCGAGGATGTGGAGCTCAACTGGACCCTCGATTTCTTCCTTCCGGAGGATGTGGTGTACTACCTCTACCTAGACAAGGACAGGTCCCTCGTGGAGACACTCGACGAGAGTATAAAGATAGAAAGGGCGGATAGGTTCTACAATCCGCTTTTTGTCACCCACGGAACCTGGTACTGGACCGTGATCCCTGTTGCCAGAGGTCAGTGGGCAGGTAATTCAACCAACGGAATCAAATCCTTTGTTATCAGCCAGGAGGCCTCCTATTCCTTCGAGGTTACCACACCGGATGAGAAGCTTACAAGGGCCCAGGGAACAATGGGAATACCCCTGGAATTCAACATCGAAAATACTGGACAGAATCTCGCTGCGATCACGATCACCCAGGATATTGAAGGCATTGGCTCCATATCCTGGTTAGGCGGAAACACCATCGATGTGGGTGTAGGTGAAACAAAGGCCAAAACGGCCACGCTGGATATTCCAGCAGGCACTCCTGTGGGGAATTACACGCTCACTTTCTATTTCAATTCCACCTTCGACGTGCAGAGAGAGGTCTCCATAGCCCTGGAGATTATAACCCCTATAGAGGATGTAGAGGAGGAGGGAGAGGAAGAGGACAATCTGGGGTTATACATCATCATGGCTGCGATCCTCGTGATCCTGCTTCTCCTGGTGGTTGCCATAGTATACTTCATGGTGATCAAGAAGAAGGATGAGGGGAAACAGGTCATGGAAGACACCGGTGATTTCTCCGATATCGACGAGGAGCTCGCCGCCGTTGAGGGGGATAGACCTGCTTCCGTTGCACCGCAACCTCAGGGTGTCACTCCGGATACTTCCGATATAGAATCAGGATCGATATCCGAGGAAGGACAGGAGCCTCCGGAGGAGTCCGAGAGACAGACACTGGCAGATGAAGGATCCGAGGATGACTGGATGAACCTAGTTGCAAAGGAGACACTTGAAGCGGAAAGCCAGGGTGAGATTGAAGAGGATAAGACCAGACACGAGGAAGGTAAATCCCTCCAGGATATCCTCTCCGACATGACCTCAGGCGTTGAAGACGAGTAAGAAAAGGGTATTGGAGGGGGAGATGGATCTCCCCTTCCATCAATTTTTTTCTATTATTGATCGAATTATTATTTACTATGGAACTCAACGAATACCCGTTAAAAGAAAATGGAAAGAACCGAATTAAATGGGTTTTTAGTATCCCATGCCTGGAAATTGCTGATCGATACCTAATTCAAATAGAATTTTCAGGCGCGAACAGTGGTACCTCAATTTATCGATCCACTGCTTATCTGGGAATTGTTGAGAGAATTATAACCTGATAAAATTCCCAGAAGCGCACAATGAATTATGGAATCGACGGTTTAATTGCTGCTGCGTGTCGAAATTCCGATTCAATGTTTTATTGACGAAAGGAATTTACGGCGTCTTTCGAAGAAAGATGGGGATGGAACTCACGTTGCTTTCAAAAAGTGACGAGAGTGAGTTACCAGGTTATAATCTGAGTGGTTATCAGTACCCCATACCTGAAAATTGCTGATCGATACCTAATTCAAACAGAATTTTCAGGCGCGAACAGTGGTACCTCAATTTATCGATCCACTGCTTCTGCGTCTCGAACTCACGTTGCTTTGTTCAAGCGACGAGAGTGAGTTACGATGATCCAATCAGTATCCCATATCGTCAACACCTTGGAATTGCTGGACTATTTTCAACATTATTGAATTCCAAGGCCCGCACAGTGGTGAGATGAAATTTACGATCCACTGTTGCTGGGGATGGAACTCACGTTGCTTTCAAAAAGTGACGAGAGTGAGTTACCAGGTTATAATCTGAGTGGTTATCAGTACCCCATATCATCAACGGAAGGTCCTATTATTGCGAGGCCGTCCTTGTCGATGTCGATGATGTACTGTTTCATCGAGTGCTGGTTCTGCCTCATCTTGAGGACCTCTATATACCTCTTCTTTCCCTCCAAGGTCCTCCTTATTCCCAGTTCGATAACACCGTCTGCGAGGAAATTCTCGTCCTCTCTCATCATGTAATTGTTTTCCCTGGGGAGCTCCTTGAGGATTAGAGAGGTCAGACCTGCGTCCCTCAAAAGCTTGTAGAAATAGTACATCCTCTTCCTTATGAGGTAGTCATTGTCCATCTTGGTAAGTGTATAGAGTGCATTCAGGGAATCGAGTGAAAATACGGTGAAAGCATCCCCTCTTTCCTCCTTCGTTGACATTATGAGCTTCTCGGTAAGTTCCAGGAAATCGGTATTCTCGGACTCCTCCCGATACATCTCCCTTGTCCTGTTGTAATCTGCAATGAATATCCTCTCGTTGGCTTTGACGCCAATGGACTTGAGATTCTTCAGAAGAGATTCCTTGGATTCCTCTATCGTTGCATAGAGCCCGATCTCTTCCGGATGGCTATCCAGATATTTTGACATCAACGAGTAGGTGAAGGTGGATTTCAAGGTTCCAGTGTAACCTGATACCATTATGACCATCTTCTCGTAACTGTTCGTCCTGAAAATCTTATCGAGGCCCTTTATCGTATTCTGGAACATCGGATCCCACCCTCTTTCCGGCTACGGGTCCATGAGGACAGTGTTCAATCGTGGTTCTGTTTAATTAAGATATCGGGGGAATTCCCAACTGTGAAATTCAAGGATTGGAAAGCAAATTGAGGTGTTTCCTGCCCAAGAGTTTTAAATCATGTTCCGATAAGGTGTCGTGGAATCAAAAAACAGGTTCGAGATAGCTGTTCCACTGATATTGCTTGCCGCGGTTATTGTGGTAATCATTGGTTCCTTTATCTCAAAAGATATCTTCTGGGACGGGTTCGTCTGGAAGTATTTCTGGGGACCTATTGTCGCTGATGCCGGAGGAGATGCCGGTGGAATAACATCATCTTATAACTGGGTGGACACACTCACCTACGGTCTTATCCTTGCTATGTCCGCTTATTACATTCACAGATTGTTCGTGGCTTTGAAGCTCCGGGTAGGGCTGGGTTTCTTTCTTGCCATGTCGCCAATTCTTCTGATTGGTCCATCGGCCAGGGTTCTTGAGGACATGGAGCTTTTCAATGAACCTCTCCAGTACATATTCATCTCGCCCCTGATCTACATATTCCTTGGGATCACAACCCTCATAACGATATTGCTTTTTTTTAGACTGGAGCTTCTGTTCAAAAAGGGAGGAAA
This sequence comes from uncultured Thermoplasmatales archaeon, assembly GCA_964445525.1. Lineage (GTDB taxonomy): Archaea > Thermoplasmatota > Penumbrarchaeia > Penumbrarchaeales > Penumbrarchaeaceae > Penumbrarchaeum. Next base: position 67,972 of record CAYULA010000010.1, read on the forward strand.
ATGGTTCGATAGGGGAACATTCCTTATTCTTACGCTTCCCGGTCTTACCGTCATCTCTCTTCTTTTGATCTTCCCGGATCAATTCAATCAGTCTGTTCCCTGGTGGCCTGTTGCCATTGGTACGGTTGTAATCGCCTATGGATATACCAGATGGAGGAGGTCCACCCGGTGGGAGGGAGGGGTAGGTGCATTCTGGACGGAGGTCCTCCTGATAGTTGCATACTTTTACGGCATGTGGATGACCAAGGGGGAATGGTATGACCATTTCGTATCCATGAAGGGAAACGAACCGGAGACAGCCTATCTTGGCGGCCTGATTGTTATCGGCCTTGTCATAGCCTCCACTTTCCTGGTATGGGTCGGTATCAAACTGCTATCCGGAAAATGGCCCAAATGGAAGGAAGTGGGAACTGGAGTCAATATTTTGATAGTGGGAGGTCACATGCTTGACGCATCCGCCACTTTCATAGGGATAGACAGGTACAATTATGTCGAAAAGCACATTTTACCCTCCACCCTGATGGAAATATTCGGAACAGCGGCGATAATGTATCCGCTGAAACTTGTCTTCCTGATTCCCGCTCTGTACATCATGGACATAGGAATGAAGGAGGAAGCCGAGCAGAGCCCCCACCTTATGGCTCTGGTGAAGTTGACGATTCTGATTCTGGGATTCGCACCGGGAACCAGGGATATCATAAGGATGGCACTGGGAGTATAGATTTTTGTTTTCCGAAATCGAATATAATATGATCAGGAAAACAAAAATTTGAGGGGGGCCGGAGCCCCCCTTGTGGCAGTCCAATATCGTCAGGTGATGAGATTTTATCGACTACCACGGGTGGATGGATTACATCGACTTTATCCCTCGAGCGGGTATTAAAAGTAGTTTACACATGTGCAAAAGACCCGAATCTGCCCGCACATCATCCCATTGACTGGACCATTGAAAGGAGTCTCTGGCCGTACTTGTCCGCCCTTGCCTCGCCTATTCCAGGCACGGATGTCAGCTCGCCGGTATCTATCACTCCCCTGTTAACTATCTCAACGAGGGAAAGGTTCGGAGCAACACAGTAGGGAGGAAGGCCCTCCTCCCTTGCAATGGTATTCCTCTCCTTTTTAAGGTCCTCGTAAAGCTCGGGATCTACCGGAAGCGGCAGGTCTTTCCCGGGCAGGGGCCATGGGATCATTGCGGGTATGGCATCCCCGCTCTTGAGGGATTTGATTCCCTTACCGGTCAATGTCAACCTCGGGAAATCCGTTCCGCTGATCTCAAACAAACCCAGCCTTACAAGCGATTCCATGAAATCCAGTACCTGATCCTCATCGAGAAGGGACAATCTGCCGAAATGGTCCTTCAATTCGAAATTCCCTGATAGCACCATTCCGGGATCCTTTCCTCTGAGCAGCTTTGAAAGCTTGACCCTGCCCACACCTTCCTCGAAACAGGTGGCGGCGGAGAGGATCACCCTCGCTGCCGTATCTTCAAAATCCTTCTCTATCACATAATCCAGGAGCTCTTCGTCCCCTACGGTTCTTACAGACATTTCTCAAACCTCCGTTCATTCTTGTATCGCATTCCTCCGAACGGATGAGGAACGATCGCCGATCCCGCAGAGGATTATATAAATAATATCAGGGGGAGGAAAAATGAATCGGTCAGGGTTTTTTTCCATCACACCTAGTGTGATGTGTCACCGGAAGTATTCCTGAAGATAAGGAAATCCTCCAGTTTCCATATCAAGAAGAGTACTCCCCCGAGGCAGAGTATTATCACCGCGCCCCAGATCCAGTGGACGAGGCTCACAACAGTCATTATGAAACCTGCTATGACCACGCCCACAAGTATGGAAAGGAATGCTCTGAACCTGTTCAACTTGAGCAGATAGGCCGCCAGTGTCCCGGTCCAAGCACCCGTGATCGGAAATGGTACCGCCACGAATAGTATGAGTCCGATGTCCCCCCAGACCTGGAGTTTTCTCTCACCTTTTCTTCTGGTTGATTCGAAAAGTCTGTCAAAAAATATTGTGAATATCTTCCATCTCCTGAGAAATCTCTCCACATACTGAAAGAAGAACATCAGAAACGGGATCGGGATCATGTTGCCGATGATGGACAATAGTATGGCCACGCCCCATTCGAGTTTGAATACGTTCATTGCAGCAGGCAGGGCTCCTCTCAGCTCCACAATCGGCAGCATGGCTATCACAATGGTGGATAGCCACTTACCCCACCAGGGAAGACCACCGAGAGCTTCCATGAGGGTCTCTGCCAGCGAGGACATCTATCACTCCTCGAAGAGCCTGTCCGTCATCCAGTTGGGATCGAACGGGATCAGGTCCTCGTATCTCTGACCTGTTCCTATGAACAGTATTGGTTTGCCTATTGTGTATGCGATGGAGAGGGCGGCTCCTCCCTTTGCATCCGCATCTATTTTTGTAAGAATGGCGCCGTCAACACCTACCGCTTCGTCGAACTTCTGGGCCTGTATGATCGCATCATTTCCCGCAAGGGAATCGCCCACGAATATGATCAGGTCCGGTTTTGCCACCCTTTTGATCTTTTTCATCTCGTCCATAAGGTTGATGTTCGTCTGCATCCTTCCGGCAGTATCGAGCAGGATTACATCCTTCATCCTCGCTTTTGCGTGTTCCAGGGCATCATATGCCACTGCCGCCGGATCGGATCCTGCCTTGTTCTTTATGACCTTCAGTCCCAGGTTATCCGCATGCTTGGTCAGCTGTTCAATTGCACCGGCCCTGAACGTGTCTCCGGCTGCCAGGATGCAGGAGATGTTCCGGTTCTTCAGAAGGTAGGCCATCCTTCCTATGGCGGTTGTCTTGCCGGTTCCGTTCACTCCCACGAACATTATCACAATGGGTTTTTTGGTGTTGCGGATGAAGGTATCGAAATCGAATTCCTGGGTGGAGAGAACCCTCCTGATGGAGTTTTTCAGGGCTTCCTCTATCAATTGATCGAGATCGGTCTTTCTATCGACCTTGGCCCCCATGAGCTCTTCAGCAAGATATTCCTTGATCCTCTCGACCACGGGCTGGGCCACATCGGATTCCATTAGGCCCATCTCCAGATCGAACAGGACATCTTCGAGCTTCTTTTCCGAGATCTTCTTTGCAAAAAGCCCCTTTGATTCCTTGAAGAGTGGTTCCGTTCCCCTTAAAGCCTGATCACCCCTCAGTCCCGAAGCGCCCATTGATTTATTCAAAGATATCTCGTCCGAATCGTTCTCAATGGTAGCTGCATCACTGTCAAGACCTTTCCTCTTCCTCTTGGCTTCCTCCTTCTTCCTGGCCTTTTTCAGGAACTTGGATTCTTTCTTTGCCGGAGCCTGGACCTTTTTTGAAGGGCCTTCCTCCTCATCTTTCTCGATCTCCTCTTTGGCCTTCTTCTTGAAGATGTTGAGCTTGTCCCTGAGGCTCCTGAACATCCGTTAACACCTCTTGATCAGAATGTCTTTTCAGGACCCTGTCCGGAAGACATCTGTTTGTTGTATAGCTCCTGGGCGTTCCTGGAGATATCCTCGTATCTCTGCATCAGCTCCTGGGTGGTCCTCTCCATCCTGGAGATACCGTCCCTTATGGACTTCATCCTCTCCTGGACCAGCTCCTTTGCCTGATCCATGGGAGTATCGACGAATATCCCGGCTCCGCGGTCCATCAGGCAGGTTTCGGTATCCATTATCTTGACCTTAACGAACGCCGAACCTCCCACCGGCATGAGGGCCTCATCCTCCTTATTGTCGATCATGCTCCCTATTACCTCCAGGGAGTTCGAATAATCCATGAGAATGGATTGCAGGGAATTGGTCTGGGCCCTGAGAGATTCGACCTGCGCTTTGATCTGTTCCATCTGGGCTATTCCCATCTCCAGCTCCCTGGCCTCGTTGCCGGCATCTTCTTCGGTCATTGGATTCACCTTCCGTTGATGGGCTCTCGGAAAGAGCCTCGGCCGGCAGGTAGTGTTACATGATAATTAAATATTGGTGGGCCGGAAGGCAGGTAGGACCTGCACTATCGATACCATCTCAGTTAAGTGGCCGGGTAATGGCCGTAAGCCTCCTTCTGTTGATCCGGCCGATTTATCTGGCTGGATTGACGGCATTTACCTTGGCACCCTACCTTCCGATCCCAAGACGGGTCAATTCGGACATTTGGGCTTGCTCCCCGGAGGGGTGGCCGTTTCAGCCTTTCCATGCCGACGTCCGGACCTGGTCCTTCATTCCATATGGCATGGTGGTTCGTCTCTGCTCCATTGCCGGCGCTCTCGCGTCCCCGGCTTGCACCGGGCTCCGGTGTCTTGAGGAGGGAGGACTTTCCTCAGCGGTCATCGAGGACCACCGTCGGCCGTCCACCATCTCCCGACCGAAAACCAACACAGCTGGAACTTGTATAAAGAATTTTCTTGGTTTTTGGATCAAGATCGGCGTTTTCTCCCAACCGTCATGATTGCTATCACCAGAGAAATGATCACGGCTGATGAGATGTACAAAATACCCATCCCCGGTATTTTCTTGTCTTCCTCTTCGGTTTCATTATCATCTGAGGTGTCGTCGTCACCGGTATCATCGTCATCAGTGTCGTCATCCCCCGTATCGTCATCTGTATCATCACCGTTACCATCTTCCGTCCCATTATCGAAATCATAATCGCTCCAGTCAAAGAAGATGTTATTGTCCCATCCTCCCCTGCTGTCAACCCATAAGATACCCATTCCTTTTTCACACATGGTTACGGAGGAAGGACCGATACCCGATCTCGGACCGATATCGGGATCATCCGTATCCGGATCCGAGATCATAAACGGATCGCTCCAGGTATTTCCCGTGTCATTGCTTGTCGTTGCCACAAGGACCCAGCCGTAAATGCCTTCGCTGTGTCCCCCGTAAGAGATCGTGACATTATCCTTGTAAGACGAGATGGAAGGAGATGGAAAATTAGGTCCGGTTTCAACAATTATCTGATTTTTTTCGAAACTATTTCCACCATCCTTGCTAACGGTGAAATAGACCCCCTTTGGATCCCTGAAATCATGCCATGCCAGGTAGATATTCTGACCGCTCACCGAAAGAGAAATGGATCCCTGCTGAACATTGTCCTCGCCATCGTCATTGATAATTATCGGATCGGAAAAGGTGCCACCGTTGTTGTTGCTTATCTTCAGGGCGACCTCAACTGCTTTATCCTTTGTCTTCAGCTGAAATGCAATGTAGACGTTGTTTCCTTCAGCAGCAATCGTTGGTTGACCGGATCCGTTCTCTTCCTCTGAGGGAATGTAGATTGTCTCCAGATCGCTGAAGGTAGCTCCTTTATCCGAGCTGAAAACGAAATTAAGGACATTGTTTGCAGGATCGCAGCAATGTTCGTATACTATGTACACATAGTTGCCTGATGTCGCGATTGCCGGAGCACCGGATCCTCCTTTCGTTGAACCTATGAGCTTATTTTCTTCAAAACTGGTTCCACCATTGGTGCTTCTTGCAAAATATACGTCCACACCCTCCAGCTGGTTGTCTATGTTTCGGGTATCAGTCCATGCGACATAGATCGTTCCGTCATCACCAACTGCTATCACCGGAGAACTGGGTTTATCGTTTTGTGGACTGTGAGGAACATCGTTAACCATCACGTTTTCCTCGAATGTAACATTTCCATCGGGTTGTATGGTTCCCCTGGCAAAGTAGATATCCGGTGCCAGGTTGTCAGATACATTTCTCCAGTCTTGCCAGACCGCAAAAACCTGATTGCCTTTCATGACCACGGATGTCTTCTCCGGTCCGATGGCCTGCCCCTCATCTCCGGCGTCATCATTGACCCGGAAATCTTCTCTGAAATCTCCGTTGACAGCTGTAACAAGACAAAGAGATAATCCAAGTGCCAGCGAAATTAGAATTCTATTCGAGTTCCTTACAAACATTATATTTCCCCCTTCCTGTAAACAAATCCATTTGGTTTTCGATCTATGTTATTCCTCGGTTATTGAAACCAGGGAATTTGCAAATATTAATAATAAAAAAGGCTGAATAAAAGGCGATTTGGCTATATTCCCGAATTCATACTTCTCTCCTCATATCAATAACAAACTACTCATTTATATTTTTCTAATGATTCCTAAAACAATTGTTGGCAATTTCTATTGTTCAAAATGTTACTATTAAATTCCACGAAAAAATAATTGCTGCAGGCCGATGGTCTCCCAAAGGTTGTAATTAACCTGACGGGATTCGCTGGATCTGAGTCTGAACTTTTCAATAACCCAGAGTAATCAAATCCGTATTCTATGAGAGTCGATCCAATTCCGATGATTATGGGGGAATGTAACCGAGGTTCCGGAGATTATCTCTTTCTTCCCATTACAATGGATGCAATCATAATGGAGATCATTATCGACCCCGCAATGATCATCATGCCAGGAGCGGGAGAATCATCCTTATCGTCTCCTGTCTCATTACCGTCCGATGTGTCATCGTCATCGGTGTCATCATCTCCCGTACTGTCCTCCACATCGAATTTATCCGTGACATCCATGGAGTCCTGGTTCCAGGCTCCGGATTCATCGAAGGCTCTCACGAACAATACAACCTTGTTGATGGTATCCCAGTAACCGCTGTCTTCTTTGTATTTCTGAACTTCGGAAGTATCAGAAGGTCCTGTGGATTTGAAATACCACTCCCAGCTGTCCCAGGACTCCTCTGCAACCTTGCCCTGGAACCTCTCCTCGTAGCTCATCTGCCCGAAATCTTGAGTGGTATCAAGTGGGCCTGTCTGCCATGAGACCGAAGGAGAACCACTCTTTGGATAGTATACCAGTGTATAGGCGCATTTGTCTATGGAGGAGCTCCCTGTTCCCTCCGCTTCCTGAACGAGCTCATAATCGGTGGCACCGATTGTGAAGGTGGATTCGAAATCGCTTATATCTATGGAGAGCGAAGGATCCGTGGGTGTTGCCTGCGCAGGATCCTCACCCGGCGGCAGGTAGAGTTCACCGGGTGTATCATCATCGTCATCACCAGCTCCACCACCCTGGAAATCTTCATTTACCGCATCTTCGGCATTGTACATGAAATTGGAACTGGTGACCTGGGTTTCTGCAAAGATGTCGGAAAACCCGGGATCTCCGGTGAACCAGGACATGGGTATCTCTATCCTGAGTTTCGAGGTTCCATTCCCTGAATACTGTGTGGTCAGGGTCTGATCGGATCCGAAATCGGATGTGAAGAGAGATGAACCAGCCCCGATATTATTGATATCGATCGTGGTCTCCTCTTGCTTGCTTCCCGTATGATCTATTTGGATCTCATACTGATGCATCATATCAGAACTCTCATGGATTATTTTACCAACAACGGTCAATTCTATAACCAAAGGATCGCCGCTGTAATCCATTGAAAGGGAGACAATATCAGCATTGTTTTCCCCTTCGGTATTGACTCCGTCATTTTCCACATCGCCCGAAGGGTCCGTATAGGATACGGTGTCTTCGGCGGAAACCGATCCGAGGTTTACGAAACCTATGAGCATTATTCCAGCCAGCAACACCATGAAGAATCTGCTTCCTCTGATCATTCTATCCCTCGATCTAGTCATTCAACTGAGGGAGATTAATACTTTTTGATGGATATCCAACCAAAATAGGTATAAGAAACGGGAAAATCAGACGAACTTCTTCAATGATTCCACGAGTTCCTTTATCTGGAAAGGTTTGCAGAGGAACTCCTTTGCACCAGCTTCCATGGCCCTTGATCTGACCGAGGAATCCGCGGATGCGAATATGATCGTCACCTTGTCATCCATCTTCTTGATGTGCATGGTTGTATCCACGCCATCCTTGTTAGGCATCCTGTGGTCCATTATAATGACATCGGGTTTGGTCTCCATCTTCTCGTAAACCTCGATCGCCTCGTCTCCGTCGAATGCCTCTCCTACCACATCAAATCCGTTGAATTCAAGTATATCACGGTATAGTTGATGGATGAAGGGTTCGTCGTCGACAATCAGGACGGATGTCATCTGGTGTCCTCCGGATATCATGGTCTTTCCTTCGTGATGGGATGGGCGCAGGCCGGGGTCCTTCCTCAGGGGGTTTCCTAACTACTACAACGTCACTTCCGAGGAACCCTAACCGCGTTCTCCTTCAGAAACACTGACGTTCCTGTTAATAAAGCCTTTTCATAAAATTCGTCAAAGTGATAATCTGGCTAACCTGATACACTGATTCCAAGGTCCTCTGACCATTGATATAGTTCCGACAGGAATCTTGCAACTGTTCTTCGCAGCTGCCTTCTCTGAACCTTGAATACAACGGAGGACCTTGAGAGGTACTCATGAGGCCTCGTAACCCTTTCCTTCATGCCTTCGGGAGACTCTTCCTTGGCATCAGGGTCACCAATATTCACCCAGTTCCTCAGGGATTCCATGGCCATCGAGGAATTCAGCTCCGACCTGAGGTTTTGGAGGGCTTCCTCTTTCCTTTCCGGATCCATCTTCCTGGATTTGGATCTGAACTTCCTTACCTTCTTCCAGGCGTCAAAGAGATTTCGGGATCTTTCTTCCAGTGATTCGGGATCTGTCAATCCCATCATCCACATTATCGCATTCAGATCAGAAAGATCCTGCTCGTACATCTCCCTGGCCCTCTTTCCGGCCACGTATTCGAGCCTGAGTATCCCGTCCTGGATCTTCTTTGTCCCTGTGATGGTAACCCTGTGCGCCTCGGATGTGTTCTTCAAATGAGTGCCGCCGCAGGCTTCCGTATCGAGGCCCTCGATTGATACGATTCTCAATCTCTCTCCGGGAACCGCCCCTCCCTGATAGAGTCTGAATCCGTATCTTCTCTCCGCCTCATCCCTGGGAAGGATCATGGATTTGACTTCAAGCTCATTTTCGATAATATCGTTGGCACCCTTTTCAAGGGCCTCCAATTGATCCTTGTCCAGAGTCTCGTAATGGGTTATGTCGAGCCTACCTTTTTCTTCGGTTTTCTCCGCTCCCGCCTGCCAGATATGATCTCCCAGTGTCTTTCTCGCAACACCGTTGATGATGTGGGTGGTTGTATGGTGCTGTGCAAGCTGTCTTCTCCTCTCCGGATCAATGTATCCCTTCATAATCTGGCCTGGTTTTAGAGATGATACGTCTCCTTTGACCTTGTGGACTATCAGATTGTCCTGCTTGAATACGTCCACAACCTCGAGGTCTTCCGGTCCTTCCAATCTTCCTATGTCGTGGAGCTGTCCTCCGGAGGTCGGATAGAATGCGGTTCTATCCAGAACGACATTATCCTCGATCACCTCCAGAACCTCCCCCTCAAATTCAAGCATCATGTAATCGTCGTAGTAGAGGACCTCTGTAGGGGGATGGCCGCCGAATGGTATCTCGTATTCCTTCTGGGTCCTCGCCTGAGCTCCCGATCCTTCATGGAGCTCGGATACCTTTCTGTAGAAATCCGAAGGGACCTCTATGTCCAATCCGCTGTCAACCAGAAGATCCGGGGTGATTCCCTGGGAATCGTACAGCTTGAGCGGGTCCTCCTCGGTAACGGAATGCCCCTTTTCCTGCTTTTTGACCAGCCTTTCAACCGTTGACCTTGCTTTCTCCTTGGTTGCATAATATTTTCCTTTTTCGTGATCGAGGATCTCCCTGACCTCTTCAACGGCCTCAAGCATCTCGGGGAACTGCGGAACAAGGTAGCTTGCATGCCAGTGGCAGACATCGGCCATGTCGATATCCCAGCCGTACCTGTTGATGAATTCCATTGCTCTCCTGTAGATGAGCCTCAGATTGTAGCCTCCGCCTGAGTTCGAGGGAAGTCCACCGTCCGTGAGTGCGAAAAGAAGAGCCCTGGAATGATCCGCGATGGAGTACAATCCGGCATGTCTCATAACCGAATCCTTCAGGAACTTCACATCCACACCGATACCGGATGCGATATCGGACCAGACCTTCCTTATGTCGTCAGTCTCATCCATGTTCAGGAGCCCGGAATACGGAAGGAAATCCTTCATGACCTCCTTTTCCTCTCCCGCTTCCTTCATACCAGCAATTTCAAAGAGCTTCTTCATTACCGTGGGAAAGTTGGGTTCGTAAGCAGTGGGAGTGCCATGAGAGAACCAGGCGGGCCTCTCCTGACCCATCCCCATGTCGAGGACCCTGATATCGAGGCCTTTGAGATCATCCCCGTCCCTCTCATACATCGTGTAAACCTGGTTTCCGATCTCGAGGCCCTTGGAGAAGAATTCCAGGGAGCATCCGAAATTTCCCCCTCCGGCCCAGGCATCCTCGTGGTATACAATATCCTTCAACGGGATACCCATGCCCTCGACCAGCCAGGCATGTATGTCCTCGAAATATTTTGGCTGGTCGTACTCTTCCTCGGTAACGAAAGCGTGCTGCCCGATCATAATGAAACCGGTATTGTGTCTTCCTGTAATCCCCACGTTGTCAACATCGTTGAACCTGAGGCAGGTCTGAGGAACCACCAGGGGATTTGCAGGAGGCTTCACCGATCCTCTCACAACATAGGGCTGGAAATCCGTGATCGAGGCAAGTGTGAACTCCGAGGTGGGATTCCATCTGGATATGGATGGATACCTCTTGATAGGTGTATAGCCCCGTTTCTCGAAGAGGTCGGAGAACCTCTTCCAGACTCCTATGAAATCCATCTTATGAATGCAGTTATCCTTTCCGATGAAGGAATACCCTCCCTCGCAGGCAGGTTCTCCGCAGACCCTTCGATCGGGATCCGCTGTCCAGAAGTAGGTCCCGCATTCGGGACAGGTCTTCCTCTCCAGGCCTGTTTCCCTCATTACTTCTGTGGGAAAGAACCTGTCGGGGTCCGATGAAGCCTCATCCTTCACCCTTTTTTTCATTTCCTTTTCAGACAGCAATTGGATCACTCTCATTCATGACTGTAGATGAATTTTTTCTTCTTGTCGGGCCACCATCCGGCGATGGTATCCATTAGTTCCAGGGACCTGAGGGCCTTGACAGGATCGTACAGTACGCCTACTATCAGTCTCTTCTCATGATTTACAGACAGAGGAGAAACATCTCCCGTGTATACAACCACCTCATCCTCCAGCTCAACAAGGACCGACATGTGGCCAGGGGTGTGCCCTGGTGTCGGGATAAGGGTAACTCCCGGTACGATCTCGGTTTCTCCACTCACACCTTTCCATTTGATGTTTTTGATGTTGTCCTGAAGGTATCCGCCTTTCTGGAACCTGTCGGGATAGGCGCTGTACCTGATCTCGTCCTCGTGGGCTACCTGCAAAGCGTTTGAAAAAATCCTGTTGTAACCCGTATGATCGAAATGGAGATGGGTGTTCACAACCATGGTGATGTCATCCGGGGAGAGGTCCATCGATTCCAGAGAAGAGATCAGGTTGGTCTCCTTCTCCACACCATATATCTTCTTCCATTTCTCCGGAAGTTCTCCCACCCCGGTATCGACCAGTATTCTCTGATCATCCGATTCTATGTAAAGGGGCTTCAATCTTGCCTTGTGGAGCTTCCCGTAATATCTTGGGACTCCGTAAACAAGCATTCCACCGTCAATATTGAAGGTCCCGTCCGATAGAACTTCCACCCTACTTGCAATTCCATCTTTTTGATCCATTATCCTCACTCCGCATCCCTTTTTTCGGGGAAGAAGGGGTTCGCACATTCCTTTGGCGGAAGCCTCAGCCTTTTTATTCCGATCTCCGCAAGCTGGGTGATGGGATCGTACATCTGAGACACAGGAGGATTGTAGGCCAGTTCCGTGTCCAGGAGGTCGTATAAGGTCATATTGCCGTGAATTGCAAGGGCGAAAACGTTGATCCTCCAGGCTGCTCCCTCTTCTCCGATCGCCTGGGCTCCCAGTATCCTGCCGCAACTCTTATCCACGATCACCCTGAGGTTTATCTGGGAGCATTCCGGCATGTAATGGGGTTTCACATCCCCTCTGGTTGAGATTCCCATTGCGTCGTATCCTAGCTTCTTGGCAGTCTCAAGATTGTATCCTGTGGCGGCGATCTCCAGTCCGTGAATGACCGTCAGGAAGGTGTTCATGGCACCGGGATATTCCGCCGAGCCTCCGGCGGCATTGATTCCCGCTGCCATGCCCTGCCTGAAAGCAGAGGTGGCAAGCTGCATCGTGGTCGGGGACCTGTCCATCCTGGAATAAGTGCCCACGAGATCTCCCGTTGCATAGATGTCTTTGACAGTTGTCTGCATCTTGTTGTTTACCAATACAACCCCGTCGTTTATCTCGCATCCGGCAGATTCCGCAAGCTTGGTATTGGCCCTCATTCCCACTGCCATGACAACAATGTCGCAGTGTATTTCTTCCCCGGCGATTGTGACAGATTCCACTTTTTCCTTTCCGTTGATGCTGTCAATACCCTTCCCGAAGGTGACCTTCATTCCCATGGATTCGAGCTTTTCCACGATCAGCTTTCCCATGACCGGATCCAGGTTTCTCGGGAGGGGAGGCTCTGTCCTTTTGGTGATTACTACCTCGTGTCCCAGCTCCTTCAGTCCGACGGCAACCTCCAGTCCGATTGCGCCTCCTCCTACCACCACAGACCTCCCGGATTCGGATTCCCTTGCCGCCTTTAACAGCTGGGCCGAATCTTTCAGGTTGGATACGAAATGAACGCCTTTTCCCACAAGCTCCTTTGCACCGGAAATGGGGAGATTGATCGGTTTGGCTCCGTTTGCAAGAACCAAAGAATCATACTCGAGGTCCTTTTCCTCTCCTGAATATAGGTTCTTGACCTTCAGCACCTTATTATCTGAATCGATGTCCAGGACCTCGTGGTGGAGGAGCTTTTCGAGCTTTCCCTTAACCTCGGGGACCGTGTGTTTGAGCTCCTCGAAATCTTCCACGACACCCTCAATAACGAAAGGGAGTCCGCAGGGAGAAAATTGATCGAAATCCCTCTTTTCGATTATGGTTACATGGGCTTTCCTGTTCGTGTTGAGTGCAGCCTTGGAAGCATACAATCCGCTGGCACCGAGGCCCACTACAATGATCTCCTTGGGTTCGTTCACTGTCATCGAAGCACGTCTCCGGTTGGTGGGTACGGCTCCCCATATATCATGGATTAATTAATTTTCTTATATACAGGTTAATGGAGATGGAAGGTTATTCCTCCTCCGGGAACTGGTTCCAGTTGAGTATGAGCTTCTTGGCTGCGAGGACCTCGTCAACTCTGGACACCGTGGAGTTCACAGGTGCCGATCCGAAGTCATCTTCACCGGCCTTTGCAATCTCGAGAAGTGCATCCGAGAATTTTTCCAGTTCCTCCATTGTCTCGCTCTCGGTGGGTTCAATCATCAGGGCCTCGTCAACGATCAGGGGGAAGTAATTCGTCGGTGGGTGGAGGCCCCTGTCAACGAGCATCTTGGATACGTCCTTTGCCGATCCTCCGTTATCTTTGAGGAAGGAGGCCGATGCCACGAACTCGTGCTTTGTCCTCTTCTCCGGGGTCCTGAAAGGAACCGGATATACGTCCTGTATCCTTGACCTGATATAGGAGGCATTGAGAACAGCTACCTCGGAGGCCCTTTTGAGGCCCTCTGCTCCGTTGATCTTGATGAAGGCCCAGGCTCTGATAAGGACCCCGGTATTTCCGTGGAATCCCTTGACCTTTCCTATGGAATCCGGTCTGTCAAATTCGAGCTTGAAAAGGTCTCCATTCCTGACCAATATGGGTACCGGAAGGAAAGGTGCAAGCTTCTCGCAGACAGCCACCGGACCGGCTCCGGGTCCTCCACCGCCGTGGGGTGTTGAAAAGGTCTTGTGCAGGTTGTAATGCATTATGTCAAATCCCATATCTCCCGGTCTCGCCTTTCCCATCAAAGCATTCAGATTCGCTCCGTCATAGTAGAGGAGAGCACCTGCATCATGGCAGGCCTGCTGTATGTCGCAAATGTTGTTCTCGAATATTCCGAGCGTTGAGGGATTGGTTATCATGAATGCTGCAGTCCTCTCGGACAGTGCTTCTTTCAGAGCCTCCACATCCACTGTACCGTCCTCGGCGGATTTTATCTCGATAACCTTGAAACCCGCCATCACCGCGGATGCGGGATTTGTTCCGTGTGCGGAATCCGGTATTATGACCTCGTCCCGGTCCATATCTCCTCTGGACTCGTGATATTTCTTGGCGATAAGCAGGCCCGTGAACTCTCCCTGGGCTCCGGCAGCGGGCTGTAGCGTGCAGGCATCGAGTCCTCCGATCCTGGCCAGGTCCTCCTGCAGCTCGTACATCATCCTGAGTATTCCCTGGGTCGTGTCATCAGGTTGCAGAGGATGCATTCTCTGTATTGTAGGGTGAGAGGCGATCTTGTCGTTGACCTTGGGATTGTATTTCATCGTACAGGATCCCAGAGGGTATATACCGGTATCTGTACCGTAGTTCATCTGTGAGAGTCTGACATAATGTCTGATCAGTTCCGGTTCGGTAATCTCTGGAAGGTTCAGGTCCTCCCTTTCCATTCCTTCGGGAAGCAGGTCCTTAACATCCATCAACTCATCCCATGGTGGGAGGGCGGCACCTTTTCTTCCCGGAGCTCCCTTCTCTATCAGCAGGGGCTCATCATATCTGGCCTGTCTGAACTCGTGCTTCACTGGACCACCTCCCTTGCTCCTTTGAGAACTTCAAGCAGTTTTTCATAATCCTCGTTGGTATGCATCTCGGTGGTGGTTACCGTGAATATATTTTCGAGGTTGTCGTTTTCCGCAGAGACATTTATCCCGGCAAGGACTCCCTTCTCCTCGCATGCGTTCAGGAAATCACAGACATCCCTGTCCACCTTCACTGGAAATTCGTTGAAGAAATGTCCTTCGTAAGCTGGGGCTTGAAAACCTTCCAGCTCGTCTATCCTGCCTGCCAGATATCTTCCCCTTGATGCCAGCTGAGTCCCAAGTTCCTTCATGCCGCTTTTTCCAAGTGATGCAAGGTATGCGGCTGCCATTATCGATGTCAGGGCTTCGTTGGTGCAGATGTTGGATGTCGCCCTTTCTCTCCTTATGTGCTGCTCCCTGGTGGAAAGTGTCATTGCAAAGGCCCTTCTTCCCTCCGAATCCTTTGTTGCACCGATTATCCTTCCGGGCATCTTCCTCACCATCTTCATGCTGGTGGCAAATATTCCAACAGAAGGACCACCATAACTCATATGGATACCCAGAGGTTGAGCGTCTCCTACCACAATATCGGCTCCATAATGACCGGGGCCCTTGGCCAATGAAAGGGTCATGGGATTCACTCCCACAACAAGGAGCTGTCTGGGTCCGAGCATCTCCTTGATCTTCATTGCCCCTTCATCGAATATTCCAAGCATGTTGGGATTTTCTATGTACACTCCTGAGACATTCTCGTTTGCCATAGATTTCAGGGCATCCAGATCCATCTTTCCATCCTTGAAGGGAATCTTTCTCAGCTCTATGCCGGACCCTTTGGTGTAATTCTCGATAACGCACAGCTTGTCCCTTGTGATCATGTCCGGGATGAGGAAAACATCCTTGTGGTTGACCCGGTGGGCCATGAGGATGGCCTCTCCTATGGAGGTGGGAAGATCGTACATGGAGCTGTTGACGACATCCAGTCCGACCAGTTCGGCCATCATTGACTGGTATTCGAACATGGCCTGCAGAATTCCCTGGGACATCTCGGGCTGATATGGTGTGTAGGATGTGTACAGTTCGGAGCGTGAAACAACGTTGTCAACCGATGTCGGAATGAAATGATCGTAGAAACCTCCTCCCAAAAACATCAGCATGTCCCCCGCACCCCTGGAGTTTTTCATCATTTTATCAACATCTCTGAGCACTTCGACCTCTGATCTGCCACGGGCAATGTCCAATCCGTCGATCCTAAGACCTTCGGGAATGTCATCGAAGAGGTCATCGATGGAATTCAGTCCCATCCGTTTGAGCATTTCCCCTTCCGAAGTATGATTGGGTAGATAATGCATGTATAACCATCCTGTCTCTGTTCGAGGCGCCACTGGATTACGGGAGGACTAGATAACCTTTACCCATGCAGTGCAAGGGGAACCTTGTAGGATCGGATAATGTCTCTTGAATCATCGGATAGTGGACATCACGTCACAACCACCATAGATTAAAATATGGATTTGAGCATCGCTGAAGCGGCTTCACACTTACAAGGAGATATTATCATGACAGTGAAAAAAACGGCATTGGCTGATGTCCACGAAGAGATGGGAGGTTCCATGGTGGATTTCTTCGGATTCTACCTCCCTACCCATTATACATCAATCACAGATGAGCATGTAACCGTGAGGGAGGGCGTGGGTGTTTTCGACGTTTCCCATATGGGGAATTTCAGAATATTCGGCGACACCGCCACGGAGACCGTGGACCATATACTGACCCAGGATATCAAGGGAATGAGGATGAAGCAGCTGAAATACACTCATTTCCTGAACGAGAAAGGTCAGATAGTGGATGATATGATCATCGCAAGATTGTCCGACGATCATTATTTCGCGGTTCCCAACGCTTCAAAAATTGATCTGGACTGGGAGCACTTCAACAGATACAGGAAGGAGGGAACCGTGATGGAGAACCTCTCGGATTACTATTCCATCCTTGCAGTCCAGGGACCAAAAGCGGAAGCGGTCATGAAGAAAGTAACCACACACCCCTGCGACATGAAGTTCTTCAACTGCGACTACATGTATTTCAAGGACCTGGACAAGACCTTCCTGGTATGGAGGTCAGGATACACGGGAGAGGACGGATTCGAGCTAATGATACCAAACGAGGATGCCAAGGCGGTCTGGGAATCTCTGTTCAAGCATGGCAAGGAGTTCGGGATAAAACCCATAGGCCTTGGTGCAAGGGACACCCTGAGATTGGAGAAGGCACTTCTTCTTTCGGGACAGGATTTCGATTTCGACAGGACCTCTCTCGAGACCAATGTCGCCTGGGTCGTCAAATGGGATCATGATTTTGTCGGAAAGGAGATTCTTGTTAAACAGAAGGAGGAGGGGATACCTTCCAAGTTCGTGGCCTTCCATCTCAAGGGAAGGGGAATACCCAGAACCGGAATGGACATTCTGAAAGACGGGAAGAAGGTGGGAATTGTTACTTCCGGTACCATGATCCCGGGGAAGAAGATAGGAATGGGTCTGGGATATGTGCCACTCGAAATGAAGGAGTACGGTTCCACATTCGATGTGCAGATAAGGAACAAGACCGTTCCTGCCGAAGTGGTGAACCCGAGGGCCTGAAGAAAGATTAAGATAGATTGCATTGTTTCAAGTATCGAAAAAGGAGGAAGTCAAATGACGGACATATCAGGATTGGAGTTCCCGGAGGACCTCAAGTACACCCCCACCCACGAATGGGCGAAGATAGAGGGCGATGTAGCTATAGTCGGCATCACCGCCTATGCGACACATCAGCTTACAGACATCGTTTATCTCGAGCCCCCCGTGATCGGAGAGACCGCAACCCAGTTCAAGGAGCTGGAGCCCGAGGGAGCCGTTGAATCCGTGAAGGCATCAACACCTATCTATTCCCCGCTCTCTGGGGAGGTCCTGGAGATCAACGATGAACTTGTGGATGCTCCCGAGCAGCTCAACGAGAACTGCTACGAGAACTGGATCTACAAGATGAAGATTGCAGATGAGTCCGAGCTTGAAAAGCTCATGGATGTCGAAAAATACAAGAAGCATGCTGAAGAAGAGGAACACTGATTTTTTCTTCTATTTTTGAGGACCTTTGAGGTCCCATTTTCATACTTATTAGCTAATTAGCTAAAAGGATTAAATGTGGAGTAAATAATTCCATTTTCCAAAGATATCAACCATAAAAGGTTGACAGTGGCCGGGGATGGACATTCCCGATTCTGAAAAAAATGAAGTCATCTCAAATTATCCTTGACAGCATCTGTTCAGTAGTTCCGAAGGTAATTTGAACCCCGGATCAGTTTGAGATGACATTCG